>CAZCBE010000024.1:0-66862 GCA_964496695.1 uncultured Klebsiella sp. | reverse complement strand
GCACAGGCTGGTAGCCTGTGCTACCCATTCCGACTTCGGAGTTCGGGCTGAAAACGGATCACTTCTTCTCCTGCTTCGCCTTCCCCTTGCCCGGTGGACGATCACGAAGCGGCCAGTCGGGATGGTCGGTGCGGGCGGACTTGAAGATGCCCTCGGCCTTGGCGACCAGTTCGGGCTTTTCGGCGGCGAGGTCGGTCTTTTCACCGGCGTCGGCTTTCAGATCGTAGAGTTCGGTCTTCGCACTGAGACCGTTCTTCACGGCCTTCCAGTCGCCGAAGCGCGCGGCCTGGAGCGATGCGCCCTCGTGCAATTCCCAGTAGAAGTATTCGCGCTGCGGAGCCGCACCGCCCTTGAGGAAGCTCACCAGGGACAGGCCGTCGGGCTTGAAGCCCTCGGGCAGCTTCGCCCCGGCCAGCTCCGTTGCGGTGGGGAGGAAATCCCAGAAGGCCCACGGCTCATGGTTCACGCGTCCGGCGGGCACCGTGCCCGGCCAGCGGGCGAGGGCCGCCTGCCGCAGCGCGCCTTCGTAGAGGCCGCGCTTGAAGCCGCGCAGGCCGTTGCTCGCCTGCTCGAACAGCTTGCCCTGCGGCGACTGCGGGTCGAAGGACGAACCGTTGTCCCCCGCGAGCATCACGAGCGTCTGGTCGTCGAGGTTGAGTTCCTTCAGCAGCGCGAGCAGGCGGCCCACGTCGGCGTCGAGGCGCGTGACCATCGCAGCGTAGTTCTTCTGCACCTCGGTCCACGGCTTGTCCTTGTAGATGCCCTGGTCGTTGATCTGAAACGTGCCGTGTGGGAGCGTGATGGAGTAGTAGAGGAAGAACGGCTTTTCCTTATTGGCCCGCACAAACTTCAGTGTCTCGTCGGCGATGAGGTTCTGCGCATAGACAGCGCCTTTGCCTTCAACCTTGGTGTTGCCGTCATTGCCGGGCAGCTCGATGCGCTGGTCGTCGTTGTAGAGATATTTGGGAAAGTAGCTGTGCGCGTGGCGCTGGCAGTTGTAGCCGAAGAAGTGGTCGAAGCCGTTCTTCAGCGGGCTGCCCGTGGTGTCGAACATGCCCATGCCCCACTTGCCCACGCAGGCGGTCGCGTAGCCGGCGGACTTGAGAATCTGCGCGACGGTCACCGTGCCGGCAGGCAATGGCTTCTGGCCCTCGGTGCCCAGTTCGCGGTTGGCGCGAATCGGCGAGTGCCCCATGTGCAGGCCGGTCATCAGCGAGGTGCGGCTCGGCGCGCACACGCTGGTGCCACAATACCCCTGCGTGTAGCGCGTGCCTTCGCGCGCCATGCGGTCGAGGTGCGGCGTCTGGATGAGCTTCTGTCCGTAGCAGCCAAGATCGCCCTGCGCGAGGTCGTCGCTGAGGATGAAGATGAGGTTGGGCTTCGTGGGCGCGGCAAGGGACTGGCCGCAGAGGGCGCCCAGCAGGGCAAGGAGCAGAAGGCGGAGGTTCATGGCTTCGTGGACGAGTGGACGCTGCGGGCGGTCGTGGCGTTACGGAAACCCCGCCGGAATCAGGCGCTTCGCCCAGTCAATTTCACGCTCAGCGAGTCATAGCCGACGGAGCGTTCGTAGCGCGCTTCCTTTTCCACATGCTCGTGCGCCTCCAGCACGGTGACCTTTGCCACGCGCGCGACCAGCGCCTGCAACAGGCTGCGCACGATCAGCCGCGCGTGCGGCGCGCCGAGACACAGGTGCGTGCCGAAGCCGAAGGACAGGTGCGGGTTGGGCTTGCGGTCGAGTCGGATTTCCTCCGGCGCGTCGAACACGGTCTCGTCGAAGTTCGCCGAGGCCCAGCCCAGGGACGCGCGGTCGCCTGCCTTCACGGTCACGCCATGAACTTCCGTGTCCACCGGGCACACGCGGCCAATATGCGTGAGTGGCATGAAGACGCGGAAAAACTCCTCGCCCGCATGCACGATGCGCCGCGGGTCCTGCCGCAGGTATTCGAGGGCCTCCGGATGCTGGCCGAAGTAGCCGAGGATGGAGGAGATGCTGTGGATGATCGTGTCGCGCCCGCCAGCGAAGGTGAGGTTGCCAAAGCCCATCATCTCCTCGCGTGTGAGCCGCCTGCCCCGGTAGGTCGCGCGGGTCAGCGCGCTGAAGAAGTCCTCGCCCGGGTTCGCCTCAGCGCGGTCGAACTGCGCATGCAGGTAGTTCTCCAACGTGTTGCCCTTCTTGAACGGGCCGCCGCTGACCTTGAAGACATGGATGCCCCAGCCGATCCACACGTCCGCCTCGGACTCCGGCATGTTCAGCAGGTAGGTGAGCGCGCGCGACTGGATGGGCAGGGCGAACTCGTTCACCACTTCGATGGACTCGCGGCCGATGGCGTCCACAAGCCGCTCCGCGATCAAGGCATCCACCTTCGCAATCACGTCCGGCTGCTTGGCGCGCTGGAAGAACGGTTCGGCGATGGCGCGATACTCCCCGTGCTCCGGCGGGTTCGTCTCGATGGGCAACTGACGCATCGTCCGCACCGCTTCTTCCGAGGGGATCGGCACGCGGAAGGGCGCGTCCGAGCTGAACTTCTGCCAGTCCTTCGCCGCCTCGCGCACGTCGGCGTGACGCAGGATCATGGCGATCTGCTCGCCATGGAACGGGCATTGGAGAACGCCGGCTTCCTTGCGCGCCTCGCGGAAGGGATCGTGCAACTCAGGTGTGTTGGACATTGCCGCGCAGTCTTGGAGATTCGCGGGCGATCTTCAAGGAAACAGGACTGGAGACGGAGTTCGGAGTCCCGGCTTCAGCCGGTGGAACGCCACCTTGGCCCTGATGCTTCGCGCGAAACGTTGCAGACGTCGGACGCCTCGCCGCCTGAAGGCGGGACTCCGAACGGGGTCACGGCAGTGACTTTCGCCAGGCCAGCGCCGCTTCGGTCAGGCGTTTGGTCACGGCCGGTTCCGTCGCGGCGAGGTTCTTGGCCTCGTTCGGATCGGTGCCGAGATGGTATAGCTCCGTGCCAGTGCCATCCGCGTTCACGAGGAGTTTCCACACCCCGTCGCGCACGGCGACGTTGGGGGACTTGGAATCCGGCTCGCCCGGATACGGGAAGGCGCGAATGGCGGACTTGCCCTCCGGCGCGGGCTTGCGACCGTATTCCCAGAAGAGCGGTTGCGCGCGGGGTTGCGCGCCGCCTTTGAACACGGCGGACAAATCTTCGCCATCAAACTTCACGCCGGCGGGTGCGGACACGCCGGCCAGCGCGCAGAGCGTCGGGAAGAAATCCACGGCACTGACGACGGTCGCATCGTTCACCTTGCCGGCAGGAATGACGCCCGGCCAGCGCACGACGAACGGCGTGCGAAGGCCGCCTTCGTAGAGGCTCCACTTCATGCCGCGCAGGCCGCCGGTGCGGGTGCGGCTCAGTGAAGGCTCGGGACCGTTGTCACCCGCGAGCAGGACGAGCGTGTTGGACTCCGCACCTTGCGCCCGCAGGCCATCGAGCAGGCGGCCCACCTGCCGGTCGGTTTCCTTCAGCACCTCGCGATACCGGGCGGGGAGGTCGCGGTCGTCCTTGCCGTCCGTGGGGCGATACGGTGTGTGAACGTCGTCGAGCCACAGATTCACCAGCCACGGCTGCGCACCGCTGCGTTTCGTGAAGGCCAGCGTCTCGTCCACCATCCAGCGCGTGCGGTCATGGCGCGCGACCTGTTGCGGCTCGCGCTCCTTGCCCCACGGGACGCTCTTGAGCCCAAGCGGGGCAGCGGGCTCGGGACTTTCGTAAGTGCCGAGGCCCACGTCGTAGCCATAGGCGGAGAACTTCGGCGCGTCCGCCACGTCGCGCCCGCCGCCCAGGTGCCACTTGCCGATGTGCGCGGTGGCGTAGCCCGCCTGCTTGAACGCGCGCACGAAGGACGGCGCCTTGAGATCAAGGAAGTCCGCCTGCCCGCACTCGGCGTTGCCCGCGCGGGTCTGGAGGAAGCTCGTGATGCGCCAGCGCGCCGGAAACTGCCCCGTCATCAGCCCGCAGCGCGACGGCGAGCAGATCGGCGAGGCGACATAGAACTGCGTGAAGCGCGTGCCCTCGCGCGCGAGCTGGTCCATGCGCGGCGTCGGCACGCCCGCCCCGCCGTTCGCCGCCAGATCACCCCAGCCCATGTCATCCACGAGGATGAAGAGGACATGGGGTTTGGCGGGCGCGGCAAAAGTCAGGCCGCAGTAAACGCAAAGGAGCGCAAAACCCAGAGCCGCGTGAATCATGCGCGAAGGATGAAACAGGCAGTGATCCGCTTCAAGATGTCCGTGCTTTGCCGGACAATCGCGGGCGCAGCTTGACCCTGCCCCGAAAGCCCCCGGAGCGCGGGTCTGTGACCCGCAGCAACGTCCGATTGGGCGTCCCCGCTGGCCTACACGAAGAGCCATGGACAAGGGCGGGCCGCTGCGGGTCGCAGACCCGCGCTCCGGGGGCAGTATCGAGATACGCCGGACAATCGCCGGACGCACTTGGCACACGCACTATCCGAGATAAACCCCCTCTCCCTGCGAGGCACGAGCGGGGAGAGGGCAGGGGGAGAGGGGAGCTTCAATAGCGCATCGAATTGCTTCGACATAACGCACCTCCTCTCCCCGGCCCTCTCCTCCATTCCATGGAGGAGAGGGAGCAGGGAGCGCATCGCCGTCGGATGGTGCGAGTGCCAGAATCTGCCGATAGCCACCATCTTTACTTCGCTTCAATCACCAACCCAGGCCGGGCCTGCTTCAACCGCTCAATGCCGGCGGGCGTGACCTTTTTCAGGCCGCTGAGCGAGAGCCGCTTGAGGGACTTCGCGGTGGCGAGGGCTTGCAGGCCTTCGTCGTCCACCTGGGCGCTGCCGAGCTTGAACTCCTCCAGCGCGGGCATCTGCGCCACGAGCTTCAGCGCGTCGTTGCCCACGGTGGGAGCGTGGGAAGCGTCGAGCTTGCGGAGCGTGGCGATCTTTGCGGCATGGGCGAGGCCGACGGCGGTGGCCTGCTGGTCGAGCAGGGCGAGGTCTTCGAGGGGCAGCTTGGTCAACGCGGCCACGGCTTCACCCGAGCTGGTCTTGTCTGCGCTGCCCATGCCCAGGCGTTTGAGCTGGGTTTGCTTCGCGAGGCTGGCGGCACCCGCGTCAGTAAACTTGGTATGGGCGAACCACAGGCGGTCTGAAATGGGGACCTCCGCAATCGCCAGCAGGCCGGCGTCGTTGAGCGGGGTGAAGTGGAAGTTCACGTTCTCCAGCTTGCGCAAGGCCTTGAGATGCGCGAAGCCGGTGCCGGTGCATTGCGTCGAGGCCAGCCCGAGAATCCGCAGCTCGGTCAGCCCGGCGAGATGCTTCAAGGCGTCGTCCTTGACCGGCGTGAGCGTGAGATTCAGTTCCCGCAGGCCGGTGAGCTTCGCGAGATGCTGCAGGCCGTCGCCCTGCAGCGCGCAGTTCGCGAGGTCGAGCTTGCGCAAGGTGGTGACGCCGGCGATCCGTTTCAGCCAGTCATCCGTCACGCGCTCGTTGCGTCCGCCCTTGCCCTTCAGCGGGTTGTTGCCGTTGTAGAGATCAATCGCGGCGGGCACCTCGAAGATGTCCATGCCCGTGTCGCCGGTCGCGAGGTAGAGCCACTGCGGCGCGCTGGGCGTGCAGACGAGCTGGCCGCCGAGCTCCTTGATCTCCGCCTCCAGCGCCAGGGTGAGCGGCCGGGCCTTGGCCGCCCGTTCGATCTCAGGCAGGAACGCCGTCAGTTTGCGCTGCAAGTTCGGGTCCGACACCTTCGCGATGAGCGCGGCGCGGTTCACCGTTTCGCTCGCCGAGACGATCTGCGCCAGCAACGCCTTGTCCGCCGGCGCGGTCTTTAGCTGGGCCAGCACGCCGTCGAGATATTGCTTCATCGCGGGCTCGGCCTTCTCGAAGCCCGCGGCCGACGGCGGCTGGCCGAGCGCGAGCCGCATGGCATTGTGCATCAGGTATTTTCCGCTGTCGGGCTTGAGGTGGATGTCGTCGCGATACAACTCCACCAGTTGCTTGATCGGCGCCTTCCCGGCGGCGATGTCCTCGGCGATCTGTGCGAGGAGGTTTTGCGCGAATGTCTGCCGCAGCTCGCGGCCGGGATGCTGCCGGCGCAGCTCGGCGAGCAGCGCCCGGAAGTAAGCCGGGCTGTGCACCATCGCGTCCGGGGCATTGTAGCTGGCGAATTCGTCCGCCCGCAGAACCTGCTTGGCCCAGCCGGAGTGAATCACGAACACCGCCTTGGGCTGCAGCTTCATCCACGCCCCGATGGTCTCGACATCCTGCGCGAGGGTCGAGCCGTAGTGGGGCTGCACGGAGATGACATCGTATTGCTTGTCGCGCAGGGCGGTGGGCCAGAGGGTGGAGTTGGTGACGCAGGGCTTGCCAGGGTTGTTGTAAACGTGGCGCAGATGCGTGCCACAATCCACGTGCCACTGCACATCACCGGACAGCAGCGGGGGCACGGTGTCCCACGTCAGCGAATTGCCGATCAGGTAGTAGCTGGCCTTGCCGGGGGCGGCGGCTAGACCACCGGTGGTGGTCGTGGCGGTGAGGAGCGCCAGCAGGAGCCAAGTCTTGATGAAATGTGTCATGTGATTTCGGAGCTACTTTCCGCGAGGCCGTTGCGAAGTCGAATCCATTTTCACTACCGCCAAAGAAGGGAAGAGACTCGGCCCCTCACCGAGGAGCTGGACAGCCGGGTGGCGCAACAAGGTAGCTCGACATTCCAATGTCGAGACTCGCGTGTGCGAAGACCCTTCAGCACTCGACATTGGAATGTCGAGCTACAAGGCCCACCGTATGCGAATCGGATGCACGCGTTCCTGCGATCACTCCATGACCGGATAAACCGTGATGGTGATGGATGCGTCACGAGCGGCAACCCGCCTTAACGTCTTTGGCGAGATTACCATCACAAGTTCTGGACGCGTATCGCCCGACGCGATGCCGATGTTGAATGTGCGGCGGCGGGCTTTCTTCCATGCTCGATCCGCTGCCGACGGCAATGCTTCGAGATGATCGCACAACTCGGCCAGCATCCGTTCCAGTGATGGCTGGGCCTTGCGGATGGCGGAGTGAACCTCAAACGAGGTGAAGTGAACGCGCCGGAACTTGGCGTTGTTCAGCACTCTGATGTGCTTGCCGAGCGCTTCGGCCAGTGGCGCGAGACTGGCCACCGAAGCCACCTCCAACTCCACGCTGATGAAGTTCGGCTTCATGAAAACTCTGATTCAAGCCCGCCGCTGCCGCCAGACCTCGACGATGTGGTAAGGACCGGGCTCGCCGCGTGGGGGCTGGCCGGGGACTTCAAGCGTCGGTGCGAGGGCAAAGGCTTCCTCGACGGTGTCCAGCAGACAGTAGCGGTTGGTGGGAACCGACTCGGCGAGGTGATTGCAGGAGAGAGGAGAGTGGTCGAATTGGCCACCGCAAGTTGGGGAAACCAAGGTGTGACACTCACGAGAAACCAGATCGTAGCCGAGGTTGATAAACGATCCGTCCAAGGGCATCGGATTCACCTCCGGGATGGCGGAGGAAACTTTCTGCCCGAGAAAATAGCGGAACGGAAACATGCGGTAGGCATAGAGGCCACACTGTGCGCGAAGGGATTCCGGAACAACACTCCAGGCCAGGTCGGGCGAATCAAACACCCACATTCCGTTGTGCCGCCACTCGTTAATCCAATCCCAATCGCCTCGGGACATGCATTCGCTCACGCTGCAAATTTCCTCCACTTGCGGGGCCTTCAGCCAGTCAGGCCGCTTCCAAGTCGGCTTGGCGAAGTAGCCGAGGAGCGTCGGCACAGGGATTTCCACCGTTAGTTTGGCTGCCTTCGCCTTCACTTGTTCTTCCCACCGCTCGTGACGAACTCCTCGCGGCTGAGGACGCCGTCCTTGTTCGCGTCGAATTGGTCGAAGCGGGCGGGGGCCTTGTCGGGGTCGGGCTGGTTGGCCAGGAATTCCTCGCGCGTCAGCTTGCCGTCCTTGTTCTTGTCGCGCGCGTCGAACATGGCGTTGCGGTCCTGCTTGGCCTTGGGGGCGGACGGACGAGGGACAGGAGTGTCCCCCTCACGGGCGCTGATCTGCGGCTTGGCCTCGGGATGTTTCGCCAGCAGGGCGCGAAGCTGGGCGACGACTTCGGGCTGCTCGGCGGCGAGGTTCTTCGTTTCCAACGGGTCGGCCTGATAGTCGTAGAGTTCCAGCTCGGCGGTGTTGGCGGGCGCGCCCTGCTTCTTCCATTCGACGAGGCGGTGGCGCTCCGTGCGGATGGCGCGGCCCAGCACGCTGCCCTGGTCCGGCGCACCACGCGGATAGACGTGGATGGCGTGGTCGCGGTGCGGCGCGGCGGGGTCGTGCAGCGTGGCGGCAAAGCTGCGGCCATCCAGACCGGCGGGCGCGGGCAGGCCGGCGAGTTCCGCGAGCGTGGGATAGATGTCCACGGTCTCAATGAGCGAGGCGGACTTTGCACCGGCCTTCACGCCCGGCCCGGCGACGAGCACTGGGATGCGCGCGGCCTGCTCGTAATTCGTGTGCTTGCACCAGATGCCGTGGTCGCCGAGGTGCCAGCCGTGATCCCCCCACAGCACGACGATAGTGTTCTGCGCGAGGCCGAGCTTTTCCAGCTCGTCGAGCACGCGGCCCGCCTGCGCATCCATGTAGCTCGTCGCGGCGTAATAGCCGTGGATGAGCGTGCGCTGGAGGTCGGCGGGCAGCGTGCCCTTCGTCGGCATGTCCTTGTAATTGCGCAGCTCGCCGCCGAACTGCGGCGCGTAGCCCGGCGCACCGACGGGCGGGGTCTGCGGCTGCGCGAGCTTGAAGGCGCTGCGGTCATGCAAATCCCAATACTTCTTCGGCGCGACAAACGGCAGGTGCGGCTTGAGGAAGCCGACCGCGAGGAAGAACGGCTCGCCGGGCTTCGCCTTCGCGGCGCGAAGGCGCTGGATGGCCTCGTCGGCAATCATTCCGTCGCCATACTGGTTGTCGGGCACATCAGCGGATTCGTAGGCCGCACCCCGGGGGCCGATGTTGCTGTCGCGCGCGCCTTCGGTGCTTTCCTTGAGCGCGTAGCCGCCGCCCTTGGGCCGCCAGGACGGCACGCTCCAGGTGTCGGCGTCGTCAATGTTCCCGTGGCCGACGTGGAAGATCTTCCCGAGGCCCTCGGTGCGCCAGCCGTGGCGCTTGAAGAACTGCCCGAGCGTCACCGCGTCCGGCGCGGCCTTGCGGAAGTGCGTGGGCAGGTCGTAGATGCCGAGCGTCTGCGGGCGCAGGCTGGTCATGAGGGCGTTGCGCGAAGGCGAGCAGACGGCCTGGTTGCAGAAGGCGCGGTTGAACTGCACGCCGCGCGCGGCCAGTCGGTCGAGGTGCGGGGACTTCGCGAGCGCATCGCCGTAGCAGCCAAGGGCAGGTTTGAGGTCGTCCACGCAAAGGAGGAGGACGTTCGGCTTGGACGCGCCGAGGGAATTCAACCCGGAGGCGCAAAGAACGCCGAGGAACGCAAAGCGAACCAAGCGGGCCGAAAGCCCCAAACTCGCGCCTCCGCGACGCACGGGTTGCCGTGAATCGTTGGCCATTGGTCTGCCCGGGCGCCGTTGACGAGCGATGCTCGGCGTTCCGTCGGCCCGCCGGTGCTCGTCTGTGTCCGTCTGCGGCTCAAATTCGAAGTCAGGTTTCACTGGGCTTGGCCTTTCTTGGGCTGGGCTTTCTTGGGTGCTGAGCTGGGGTCGAGGAAGCGTTTCCAGTTCACGGGGACATCGTTGGGCTGGATCGCACCGGGCGTTGAGCGACCGTCGTTGACGAGCTTGGTCATCACGTCGGTGAGGGTGGCGACGCGCTCAGGCTGCTCGGCGGCGAGGTTCTTGGTTTCGCCGAGGTCGGTGGCGAGGTGGTAGAGCTGGATGCGCGGCGAATTCGCCTCTGCCTGTGCGCCGCCGTAGCCACCTCCTGCCGGGCCGAAGAGGATTTTCCAATCGCCCTGCCGCAGCGTCGCAAGACCGTTGAGCGAGTGGCTGATGGCGAACTGCCGGATGGGCTGGTCCTCACCGCGCAGCAGCGGCAGGAGGCTGAAGCTGTCCTCGCCCGCGTTGGCCGGGAGCTTCGTGCCGAGGAGGTCTGCGAAAGTGGCCATGAAGTCGGCCTGCATCACGAGCTGGTCGCAGCGGGCGCCGGCCTTCACCACGCCGGGCCAGCGGACAATGAAGGGCACGCGATGCCCGCCTTCCCACGCGTCGGCCTTGTAGCCGCGCAACGGGCCGCTGGGGAAATGACCTTTCGCCTCCAGCTCTTTTGCGCCGACATAGGGCGCGCAGCCGTTGTCGCTGGTGAAGATGACGAGCGTCCGGTCCGCCGCGCCGCTTGCCGCCAGCGCCGCCAGCACGCGACCGACGGCAGCGTCCGTCTCCATCACCAGGTCGGCGTAAGCGTTCAGTCCGCTCTTGCCGGTCCACTCCTGGTTCACGGCCAGCGGCGTGTGCGGGGTGGTGAGCGGCATGTAGAGGAAGAATGGCTCGGGCTGCCGTGCGCTGCGCTCGATGAAGGCGCACGCGCGGTCAGTGAGCGCGGGGAGAATGCCTTCGAGCTTCCAGCCGGGAAGCGCGGGACCGGGCAGGCCCGCGCGGTTGTTGCCCAAATCGGTGGCGGGCAGGAATGCGCTGGGGCTGCCGACTGTGCGGTTGTTCTCAATGAATGCGTAGGGCGGCCAGTTCGGCACGTCGGTGCCGAAATACGTGTCGAAACCGCGGGTGATCGGGCCGCCGCCAATGGGCTTGGCGTAAACCTCTTTCCACGCGGCGAGGTGGGCGTCAGTGACCGTATGGGCCTGGGCGCGCGCGGGGGCGAACAGCGGACGCTGATCCGCTGGGATGGCCCACTCCCAGCCGAGATGCCACTTGCCGATGGCAGCGGTGCGATAGCCATGCTGCTTCAGGAGCCCCGCGAGTGTCAGCCGGTCCGGAGCGATGAGCGGGCCCTCCAAATAGGTGACAATCCCCGTCTGCAGGCGCGTGCGCCAATGATAGCGGCCGGTGAGCAGCGTGTAGCGCGTGGGGGAGCATACGCCGCTGCTCGTATGCGCGTCGGTGAAGCGCATCCCCTGCGCGGCGAGGCGGTCCAGATTGGGCGTGGGGATTTTGCCGCGCTGCGGGTTGTAGCACTGCACATCGCCGTAGCCGAGGTCGTCGGCAAGGATGAGCAGGATGTTGGGGCGTGCCGGGGCGGCGAGGGCAGAGTCATGGCCGGTGATTAGCAGCAGAACGGTCAACGCCCGCCACAGGAACGCGCACCAAGACCGAAAGCCAATCACCAAGCACAGATCACTGATCACGCGCTTCACGTTCAACTCACCTTCCGCAGCTTCGTCACCCGGCCGGTGTTCACCCATTCCGCGACGAAGATGTTCCCAGCGGCGTCGAAGCAGGCGTCGTGGGGGTGCAGGAACTTGCCGGAAACCCAGCCTTCGCCCTTTTCCTCACGGCGGAGCTTCATGCCGTCCTTGAGCACGGCGGCGCGCCACTCGGGGTCTTCGCCGAGGTGGGTGATGACCTTGTCATCCTTGTCCAGCAGGGTGATGCGGGCGCTGAGGTCGGGGACGAGGAGGACGTCCTTATGCGAGTCAATGTTCGCGGGGAGGATGAAGCCGTCGAGGGTCTTGAGGTGCTTCCCATCCAAGTCGAACCATTGGAGGCGCTTGTTCGCGCGGTCGCAGACGACCACGGAGGGCTTGCGGCCGGGGCGGTCGTCGAGCCAGATGCCGTGCGGGGTGTTGAACTGGCCGGGCCCGGTGCCCGGCTCGCCGAACTTGGCGAGCCACTTGCCCGCCTTGTCGTAGCGGTGGATGCGATAGGAGCCGTAGCCGTCGGCGAGGTAGAAGCCGCCGTCGGGGAGGAAGGCGTAGTTCGTGGGCATGAAGGCGTCGCGGCCCCAGCGCTTCATGGGCTTGGTGTCCTCGTCCTTGAGATAGACGCCGGAGTCCATGGGGGCGTGCTTTTCCCAGACGGTTTCGCCCTTGAGGGTGAGCTTGGCGAAGCTCTTGACCTGCTGGTAGCCGGTGACCCAGAGGAACTGCTCCTTCCCCTCGGTGCGGACTTCGAGACCGTGGCCGCCGCCCTGAAACTGCTTGCCGAAGGCACGGATGAACTTGCCCTGCGGGTCGAAGACGAAGATGGAGGGGTGGTCCTTGAGGTTCTCGCGGCCCTCGTGGATGACGTAGAGGTTCTGGTCGCGGTCCACGGCGACATTGTGGGTGGTCTGCCAGGTGTATTGGGCAGGGAGCTGGGCCCAGTTGTGCAGCACTTCGTAGCGGTGCTCGCCCGTGCCGATGACAAGCTGCTTGTCCGACTTCTGGGCGGTGAGCACGCGCGGGGCGGCGAGCGCGGCGGCCGTGGTGGCGACGGCGGAGACGAAACGGCGACGGGAGACGGAGGCGTTCATAGTGTGGTCGTTCAGGTGCTGAGTTGGTTGGAAGTTTAGGCCGCCGGGTTGTTCATGCAATCCTGCGATGGGGCGGAGGAGGGCGCAGGGCGCAGCTCTGTTTCTAGTCATCTGATTGGCACCGGGCTTGAACCCGGTGCCTGTTGGTCCAAACGAAGCCCAACGGTTGCAATGGCAACACGGCAGTAGAAAGCAAGCAGGGCTGCGACGTGGTTGGCCTTCCACTCCCTCTCCCTTTGCGCGGAGCAAGGGGAGAGGGTTGGGGTGAGGGGTGGCTGCGTCGGCGCCAGCGGCGACCCCTCATCCGGCCTCCGGCCACCTTCTCCCCTCGCTCCGCGAAGGGAGAAGGCGCAGAACGTGGCATCCCGGGTGCAAGAAACTGAGATGCGCCCGAGGGCGCAGGTTGACACTGCCCCCAAACCCGAGCCGACGAAGACGCCAGCCACGTAGCGCCGGCCTCCGGCCGACCGGCCGTGCCGCAAGTGCCCTCGCTTGCCCGGCGGGGCGCGACCGGGGGGCAGTGCAAGGATAATACCAATTGCGGGAATACACTGGTCGAATCCTTGCGGTGAGGGAGAACGGCCGTGAAGTCAGGGGCGCGTTCGTTTTACCAGACTTTTCTCGAAGTTGGTATAAGCCCGGTGCGGGCAGGCACCAGCCACCCTTCTCCTTGAACCCAGTGCCAAAGACAGAGCAGGATTAGGATCAGGATTACGAGCAAGCGAAGCGGGGCGGCCGCGCCCCGCGCACCTCACGCCGAATAGTCCAGATACACCGTCTTCAACTTCGAGTAGAACTCCACCGCGCCCGCCCCCTGTTCCTTGAACGAGTCCGTGCTGCTCTTCTTCACGCCGCCGAACGGCGCCTGGAGCGCAAGGCCGGTCGAGATCTGGTTCACCTTCACCACGCCCGCCTGGATGCGCTCAGTGTAGAGCATCGCCTTCTTCAGGTCGCGCGTCACGAGGCTGGCGCTGAGGCCCACGTCCACGCTGTTCGCCACGGCGAGGGCCTCGTCAAAGCTGTCCACGGGGATGATGCCGACGACCGGCCCGAACACTTCCTCGCACGCGATGCGCGCGGCGGGGGCGACGTTGCCCAAGACGGTGGGCTGCATGAAGTAACCGTGTGCGAAGTCGCCGTCCGTCAGACGCGCGCCCCCATAGAGCAGCGACGCGCCTTCCTGCTGGGCGATCTGCACATAGTTCAAGTTGCCTTCGAGCTGCGCCTGGCTCACAGCAGGGCCCATCGTGACGCCCGTCTTCAAACCGTTGCCGATGACGATGGCCTTGGCCTTCTCCACCAGCTTCGCGGCAAACGCCTCCGCCACGCTCCGCTCCACGATCACCCGGCTCGTCGCCGTGCAGGCCTGGCCGGTGAGGCCGAAGCCCGCGATGGCCACGAGGCGCGCGGCGAGGTCGAGGTCGGCATCCGCGAGGACGATGGTGGGATTCTTGCCGCCCATCTCCATCTGCGCCCGGGCCATGCGGGGCGCGAGCTGCTGATAGATTTGCGAACCCACGCCAAGCGAGCCGGTGAAGGACAGCGCAACGACGCTGGGATTGGTCGCCAGTTCGCCGCCCACGGAGCGGCCGTCGCCGGTGACGACGTTGAGCACGCCCTTCGGCAGGCCGGCCTCGGCGAGGATTTTCGCCAGTTCACACGTCATCGCGGGGGCCTGCGAGGCGGGCTTGATGATGACGGCGTTGCCGCAGAGCAGCGCGGGGGCCATCTTCCACGCCGGGATGGCGATGGGGAAATTCCACGGCGTGATGAGCGCGACGACGCCCAGCGGTTCGCGGCGGGTGTAGAGAAGCTGGCTCGGCAAATCGTGCGGGATGGTCTGCCCGCCCAGCAGGTAGCTCAGGCCACCGAAGAAGCGGAAGATGTCCGCCGTGCGCTGCACCTCGCCGGTGGCCTCGGCGAGCGTCTTGCCCTCCTCGCGGGTGAGCAGTTCGGCCAGTTCCGGCTTGCGCGCTTCGAGGAGCTGCGAGGTCTTGCTGAGCACGCGTCCGCGCGCCACCGAGGTCTGGGCCGCCCAGCCGGGGAACGCCGCCTGGGCCGCCGTGATGGCCGCGAGGGCGTCCGCGCGACCGCCCTGGGCGTATTGCGCGACGGCCTCGCGCGTGTCGGCGGGATTCGCGTTGGTGAAGGTCTGGCCGGACTGGGCGGGGAGCCATTCACCGCCGATGAAATTCTGGTAGCTGCGCATGGCGGCGACTTAACACGGGTTGGCCGACAAAGGGAAGTTTCGCTTCGCGGAGAACGTCACGGTGCAAATCAGGTTTTGAACAGCGAACGGGAAAGCCCATGAAGCCACGGCACGATGTCTGCCCTGGCAGCCACGAAGTCAGCCACGCGTTTGCTTTACCAAACAATTTTCGTGGCCGGCATCACTTCCCATCCGTCTTCAAGGTCACACCCATGGCGCGTTCGAGGCGGGCGCGGGCGACGGAGAAATCGCGGAGCGCGAGGATCTGCGTGGTGCGGGCCTCGGTGAGGGCGGTCTGGGCGTTGAGCACGTCGAGCTGCGTGCCGGTGCCGGCCTCGGTGCGGGCGTTGGCCAGGCGCAGGGCTTCCTCGGCCTGCTCCTGCACCTTCTTCTGCGATTCCAGCACTTCCTTCGCTTCGATGAAGTTCGAGTAGGCGGTGCGCACGTCGAGTTCGATGCGGCGGGAGATGTCCTCGATGTCCTCCTGTGACCGGCGGTGCCGCGCGGTGGCTTCCTGGACCCGGCCCTTGGTCAGCCAGCCGTCCCACAGGTTCCAGCTCGCCTGCCAGCCGATGTCCCAGCCCGAGACGTCCCGCGTGAGATGCTGGCTGAAGCGCGAGCTGTGCGAGCCGACGCCGGCAAAGATCTGCGCGCTGGGCTTGCGGTCCGCCTCGGCGGTGGTGATGGCCTCCTTGCGCAGGCGCTCGGCCTTGCGCAGCGCGGCCAGTTCGGTGCGCTGCTCCAGCGCCTTCGCCAGCGCGACGGGCAGTTCGATGGTGGTCGGATCGGCCTCCAGCTTGCCGCTGAGCTGGAGCGGGATGTCCTCCACCGCGGTGCGGGGCACGTCGTAGCCGAGGAGGTTGGCGAGGTTGTTCTTGGCGATGCGCAGGGTGTTGCGGGCGCGGATGAGCTTGGGGCGCGCATTGGCCAGCTCCACCTCGGCGCGCAGCACGTTGAAGCGCGGCACGGTGCCGGCCTCGAAGCGGCGCTGGTTGTCCTGCAGCTCCTTCTTGAGCAGCTCGATGCTGGCCTCCTGCACGATGATCTGCTGCACGGCCAGCAGGGCGTCGTCGTAGTTCACCCGCACGGCCAGCACCGTGTCGGCAAGGACGGTCTGATGCTGGAGGATGGCCTGCTCCCGGGTGAGGTCGGCGGTGCGCTTGGCGGACTCGATGCGGCCGCCCTCATAGATGGACTGGGTGACCTGCACCCGCACGTTCCAGGACTGGTCGGGAGTCCGCGTGCCGCCACCGAACGGGAACTGCTCGATCGCACCCTGGTCGGTCAGCGTGTGGTTGATCGTGCCACCGACGCGCGGCAACCGGATGGCCCGGGTCTGCATGACCACGCCATAGGCGGCTTCCAAATCATACTGGCTCTTGAGCACCGCGCTGTTCTGGCGCAGCGCGACCTCGACGGCGTCCACGAGCGAAAGCGGGGTGGTGGGCCAGGCGCTGGCGGCTGGTTTGGCGGGCGGGACGTTCGTGATCACCGGGATTTCGGCGGCGTGCGCCAACGCGGCGGAGGCGATCGCAACGGACAGCAGGAGGATACGTTTCATGTGCGTGGTAGAGTGAGCCTGCTCGGGCAGGCCGGTTCAAGATTCATTGCTTGGGCTGGGCGGGAAGCGAGGCGACCGGTGTGGGCGTGCGCTCGATGAACACATCCACCTGCTGGCCGACGTAGAGCGGGACCTCGGGACGGTCCAGCTCGAAAATGATCTGCAGCACCCGCGTGTCCACGCGCTCGGCGCTGTCGCCAGTGAGCGAACGCTTGGGGATGACGAAGGGCTCGATGCGCACGAAGCGCAGGGGCAGCCGGCGCTGGGTGTCGCCCTTGAGATAGGCGATGGCCGCGCGGTTTGCCTCGACGAGCGGCGCGTTCTGCTCGTCCACCTCGGCGCGCACCTGGAGCTTCTCCACCTCGCCCAGCACGATCAGCGGCTCCGTCGGCGTGGTGCCGGCGAACTCGCCCGCGCGGACATTGACCTGAAGGATCGTGCCGTCGCGCGGCGCGCGGATGGTGAGCACGTCCAGCTCGGTCTGCGACTGCGCGATCTGCGCTTCCATGGCCTTAAGGTCGGCCTCGCTCCGGGCGATGCGCGCGTCCCAGTTCTGCGCGCCGAACTCGCGGCGCTTGCGCTCGTCCACGGAGATGACCTTGTCCTTGGCCAGTTGCTCGGCGCGCGCGAGCTGGTCGGCGGCATCGGCCTGCATCACGCGGTCGGTTTTCAGCCCGGCGCGCAGCGCTTCGAGCTGGGCGCGCAAGGTGTTGAGCCGGGCGCGGGCCTCACGGTCGTCGAGCTGGAGCAGGATGTCGCCGGCCTTCACCTTCGAGCCGACTTCGACGGCGACCTGCTGGAGCAAGGCGGCCTTGGGCGTGGCGATTTTGACGTTCTCACGGACGGACTCGAGGATGCCCGTGGCGGCAACCGACGCCGGGAAGGGCGAGCGGGCCGGCTCGACCGCCGGTGGCGGCGTGGGCGGCTTCTGCTGCATCTGCTTCACGAGCAGGAAAATGCCGATGAACCCGGCGATGGCGACGTAGAAGGTGAACTGGCGGAAGATGATCATAGGGAGAAACGTCAGGTGGTGGGCGGCGTGGTGAACGAATGCCCAATTTTCAATGACCAATGACCAATCAATGCCGAATGCCCAATGGCTGGCCAGGCCGCTTGAGCTGCGGCAGGACGTTGCGTCATTGGGCATTCATTGGTCATTGGGAACTGGTCATTGGTCATTGGTCATTCTCATAGTTCCCGCCCTGGTCATGCACCCGCTGCACCCGCCCGTCTTCCATCTCGGTGAGCCGGTCGGCGTATTTGAAGATGCGGTTGTCGTGGGTGACGACGATCACGCTGCGCTCGGGGTGGCGCGCGACGGCACGCAGCAGGTCCATGATGTGGCCGCCGGTGTCCTTGTCCAGGGCGCTGGTCGGCTCGTCGCAGATGATCAGGCGCGGCTCATGGACCAGCGCGCGCGCAATCGCCACGCGCTGCTGCTGGCCGCCGGAGAGGTTCGTGGGCCGCTCGTTCCCACGGCCCGGCAGGCCCATCTCGTCGAGCATCGCCTCGGCCTTCTGCTCGGCCACGCGGCGGGAGGCGCCGTTGATGAGCAGCGGCACGCTGACGTTTTCGATGCAGGTGAGCGTGGGGATGAGATTGAACTGCTGGAAGATGAAGCCCACGTTGCGCTTGCGGAACTCGGTGATATGGCGCGGCTTCATCGCGTGCAGCGAGGAGCCGAACACCTCGATCTCGCCAGCATCGAAGTTCAACGTGCCGGCGATGACGCTGAGCAGCGTCGTCTTCCCGCAGCCGCTGGGGCCGACAATCATGAGCAGCTCGCCCTGACGTGCGGTGAAGTCCACGCCCTTGAGCGCGGGCACGGCGGCATCGCCCTTGCCAAACGTCTTGGTCACGCCGCGCACATGGACGGCGAGCGGGGCGGACGTGGTGGTGGAAGAGGCGGACATTTTAGGAAATTCCCAATCCGAAGGGCTGGAAACGGCAGGGAGCAGGGGAGCACGTTGATGGTAGTGCGCGGCCTTCCCCCTCACCCCGGCCCTCTCCCCAGGGGAGAGGGAGAAACGTATCCCGTCGGTCGAGTTTTCCGAGCGCATCCGATTGCCGGACGCGCAGGCGGCGATTCCCCCTCTCCCTTGGGGAGAGGGCCGGGGTGAGGGGGAAGGCACCTCGATTGGGCAGAGCGGGCCGGAAGAACTCCGAGGGCAGCGAATACCTCGACCGGCGCAGCTCGGCACCGGCCTCGGAGCGCGGGTCTGCGACCCGCCGCAGCAGCATTTGCTCGTTGCCGTTCGTGTCTGCCCGTGGAGCGGATAATCGGGCGTTGCTGCGGGTCACAGACCCGCGCTCCGCCGGCACTCGGTGGCAGCAGCGAGATGCAACAGATCTCTGCCTTTTGGCCCGTTCGAACCCGGATACGTGGAATTTGTCGCTTGGAGCTTTCATCCTCATCCCCGGAAGACAATGGCCGGTTCCAGCTTGAGCGCCTTGCGGATGCCGATCAGGGCGGACAGGCCGCAGATGCACATGACGATGCAGAAGGTCGCTGCGGGAAGCTGCCACGGCAGCATGAAGGGCGGCTGGCCCTTCTCCAGCACGGCACGCCCAAACATGACGGTGACAAACGCGCCGATGCCGTAGCCGATGAAACCCACGGTGAAGGATTGCAGCAGGAGCATCCGTGCGAGCAGGCCGTTGCTCGCCCCCATCGCCTTGAGCGCGCCGATGTGCCGGAGGTTTTCGTGGACGAAGGTGTAGAAGGTCTGCCCCGAGATTGCCGAGCCGACAATGAACCCCAGCACGATGATCGTGAGGAAGGACGCGGGGATGCCGGTGTTGCGGAAATACCACCAGACGGTGGCCCAGAAGAGTTCCTCCTCGGTGTAGGCCTTCATCCCGGTCTCGGCCTCGATCTGCTTGGCGGCGCGCTCGATGGTCCAGCCCGCCGCCGGCTCGGCGAGCACGAGGGAGAGCATCTTGCGCTGCTTGGGCGCGAACTGCAGCGCCTGCGTGTAGGTCGAGTAGGCGTAGGGATAGCCGAAGAAGTGCCGCTCCGCGCGGCAGATGGCCACGATGCGCGCCTCCTTGTCGTTCAGTTCGAAGGTGTCGCCGATGTCCAGCGGCCGGGCGCGGCCCACGCTCAGGCGCTTGATGCCAAGTTCATCCAGAATGATGGCGTTGGGCAGGCGCACGTCTTCGAGGCGGCCTTTGACAATCACCGGGGGACGGCCCACGAGCGTGGTGTTGTCCAGGCCCACGAGCTGCACGGGCTTGAAGTTGCCGTCCGCGAGCTTGGCGGACTGGATGGTCATGTAGAGCGGCACGGCCCACGCGACGCCGGTGACGGAGCGGACGCGGTTCACATCGGTGTCGCGGAGAGCCTTGAGTTCGTTGGCCTGCTCGACCTTGCGGTCCACCACCCAGAGCTTCGCGCGGATGTTGCTCAGGTGGCTGGTGGTCCACTTGAGCAGGCCGAAGAAGACGGCGCTCTGCTGGGTCATCAGCAATGCCGAGAAGGTCAGCCCGCCGATGAGCATCGCGTATTTGGCGCGGTCGCCGAGCAGCATCTTGAGCGCGAGGTGATACACTGGGGTGATGCGTGTTACGTGTTGCGTGATTTGCTCGCCGGTAGCCGCCGACGTGAGGAGGCGGACGGCTGGGAGACCGATGGGCTTTCCGCCTCCTCACGTCGGCGGCTACGGGGATGGGCGGCTTCCGTGATGGCGGCCAGGGAGAAGCGGGTGATGTGGTCGGCGAGGCGTTCGATTTGCTCGGGCGTGAACTTCTGCTCGGGGAACAGCCGGGTGACCACGGGGCGGCAGTGGTGGTAGAAGAGACATTGGCTCACCACGCTGGAGGAGCAGAAGCGGACGGTGTCGGGGTCCGCCTGGCCGCCGAGCAGTTCGGTGACGATGCCGCCGAGATACTGCGCCTGCGGGCGGATCTTCTCGACCACGATGGCATCCAGCGCGCTGGTGGGATCAATCATCTCGCGGGCGATAAGCTTGCCATGCCACGCATCGCTGCTGGGGTCGAAGATGCGGAGCAGGAAGGCGCGGATGAAGGCGCGGAGCCGGGCCGGAGCATCGGCTCCGGGCGGCAGGTCCAGGTCGAGGGGGAACTTCTGGAGCGCGCGGGTCTGGTAGTAGGCCAGCACCTCGCGATAGAGCGCTTCCTTGTCACCGAAGTGGTAGTTGACCGCCGCGATGTTCGCGCCGGCCCGGCGGCAGATCTCACGCACCGTGGCGTTGTGGAAGCCCACTTCGGCAAAGACCGCGCCGCCGGCTGCGATCAAGGCCTGGCGGGTGGGGTCGGGTTTGGGTAGCGGGGCGGCGGCCATTTCAAACGCATATTTAAAACAAGTGTTTGAATTGGCAAGCGGGAAATTTCACCTGGGCACAAGCCGCGGGGCTCGGCCGGGCGGCGGCGCGTGGCGCGCGACGTTTACGTCGCTTCAACGTCCGAACGCGGCGCGGCGTGAGGTCAGTCCGAAACCTCGCGCGTTGAAGCGGCATGAATGCCGCGCGCCGGGGGGGCGCATCTTGACACTGCCCCCGACGACGGCGGAGCGCGGCCCTCTGGGCCGCAGCGGCTGGCAGCAGGGAAAAGCTTGGGAAGCTCCGCAGCCCGTTCTGCAGGGTGGCCGCTGCGGCCCGGAGTGCCGCGCTCCGGGGGCAGTGCGCGGATGCGCCGCGCGCCGGGGCGGCCCAATTCCCCGGGTTGCACCCGTCCGCCGGCTCCACTACCTTGCGCTCCGCTAAATTATGGCCAACGCAAAGCCCGACAAATCCATTCCCGTCACGATCCTCACCGGCTTCCTCGGTGCGGGCAAGACGACCCTGCTCAAGCACCTGCTCACCCAGCCGCACGGCTACAAGTGCGCCATCATCATCAACGAGTTTGGCGAGGTGGGCATTGACGGCCAGCTCGTCGTGGGCGCGGACGAGGAGGTCGTGGAGCTGAACAACGGCTGCCTCTGCTGCCGCGTGCGCGGTGACCTGGTGAAGACCCTCGTTGATCTGATGCAGCGCAAGAAGCGCTTCGACTACGTGCTGGTCGAGACCACCGGCCTGGCCGATCCCAGCCCGATCGCCCACACGTTTTACCTGCCCCAGCTTCAGGAGAAGCTCCGGCTCGATGCCATCGTGACCGTCGCCGACGCGCGGCATCTGGAGAGCGTGCTGGACAAGGCCCCCGAGGCCATCCCGCAGATTGGCTTTGCCGACATCATCCTCCTGAACAAGACGGACCTCGCCACCCCGGCCGATCTGAACCGCGTGGAGCAGCGCATCCGCCGCATCAACCCGCTGGCCAAGATTCATCGCACGCTGAAGTCGCAGGTGGACATGGGCAAGATCTTCAACACCCACGCCCGCGACCTGACCTCGCCCCTCGAGCTGCCGGTGGAGAAGCCCGCCCATGGCGAGGCCGGCCACGACTGCGACGACCATTGCGAGCACGGACACGATCACGATCATGACCACGCGCATGCGCACGACCACGACTGCGCCCACGATCACGAACACGGCGAGGAGTGCGGGCACGAGCATGACCACGACCACATGGGCCGGCACGATGACGCAGTGCGCTCCTTCCACATCCTCGATGAGCGACCGCTGGATCTGAAGCGCACCGAGGCGTGGCTGAACGAGCTGCTGGCCAAGGGTGGGGAGAACATCTACCGCGCCAAGGGCATCCTGCACATCCAGGGCGTGCCCAAACGCGTAATCTTCCAGAGCGTGCAGATGATGTTCGACGTGGAGCCGGAGCGCTTCTGGAACGTGGGCGAGAAGCGGGGCAACCAGCTTGTCTTCATCGGCAAGGAGCTGGACGAGGCGGGCATCCGCGCAGGTTTTGCGGCGTGCGTGGCGGGTTGAACTTTTTCCTCCTGCTCCTAATCTTGATCCTAATCCTGCTCCTGGCAGTCGAAGGACGGAGCAGGATCAGGATTACGAGCACGATTTAAGACCATGCCCCTCTACGAATACGAACTCTGCGATGGCAACTGCGTGGCTTGCGGCGGTCGTTTCACCCTGCGCCGCCCGCTGGATGCCAAGCCGCTCACGGAATGCCCGGCGTGCCGCAAGCCGGTGCGCAAGCTCTTCGGCACCTTCTACTCCCCGAAGATCTTCAAGAAGTTCAATGTGAAGGACGCGACCAACGCGGGCTTCACGGTGCTCAAGAAGCTGGGGAAGGGCGAATACGAGACACACCGGCCCAAGAAGAATGACCCGGGCGCCAAGGTGAAGCCGCCGAAGGACTGAGCCTCAAGAGGGCGCAGAGAAAAACCCTGGCGATGACAATTGCGGAGCCTGGGGAGGATTAAGATTAAGAGTAGGAAAGCGCACCGGCGGGTAGGGCGGGCTGTCCTGAGCCCGCCGCCGAGCACCCGCAGGCCACAAGACCTCGGCGGCGCGGTGAGGACACCGCGCCCTACCAAGGCTGGTTCCGTGGCGGCGTGCCCTGCCGGCAAAACGCGGGGCCAGCCGGAAATGCTTCAGTGACCTTGGCCGGGGCCTTCGTCATGGGCGCTGGCACCGGTCTCCCAGCTTGCATCCGCGCCGCCTCCGTCCGCGTCCACTTCTCCGCAGGGCTCGCTCCTGCGGCCCCGGTGTTCTTGAATCCAACGCCAAATTATCACGAAGGAGACGACGAGGAGAGCGCACCAGAAGGCGATCTCGGCGAAGCCCATGATCTGGAACGCCTCACCCATAAACCACCCGGGGCTTCAGCTCGTAGTCGGGGAACACCTTGGCCAGGTCGGTGGCCGGGTGGTGGCGTTGCAGGATGGGGGCGAGGACGTCGCGGTAGTTGATGGTCACGGGCAGGTCGCCGGGGCCTTCGAGGACGTCCTTGGTCAGGCCGGGCCATTGCGACATCACGCGGCCGCCCTTCACGCCGCCGCCCATCACGAACATCACGCTGCCGCGCCCGTGGTCCGTGCCGAAGGCGGAGTTCTCGCCGAGCCGCCGGCCAAATTCCGTGAGCACGACGACGGTGACGTGCTCCATCATCCGGCCCAGGTCGCGGTGGAAGGCGCTCAGGCCGGTGTTCAGCTTGCGCATTTCGGGGTCCATGATGGCGCTCTGCGTGATGTGCGAGTCCCAGCCGCCGATGTCCAGCGACACGGCTTCGAGGCCGACGCGCGCCTTGATGAGCCGCGCGACCTGCTTCATGCCCTGGGCGAAGTCGTCGCGCTCGTAGTTTGCGCCGTGGGCGGGGGAGTAGGTGGTGTTGCGCAGTTGCTCGATGCGGCGCAGCGCGCCCAGCGTGTCGCGGGCGGAGGTGCCGAGGGCGTCCTGCTCCTTCGCGTAGAGTTTCTCCAGGCTGTCCTGCAACTGCCCGCCGCCCTTGCCGAGCGTGAAGTCCTCGAGCGACCGCATCACCGTGGCGGCGGGCGCGCCGCGCAGGCTCTCGGGCAGCGCGCGGCTCACGGCGATGGCCGAGAGCGCGCCGGTGGTGGTCGCGCCGCGGAAGCGCAGGTAGCGCCCGAGCCAGCCGCCGGCGACTTCGCCCGCGCGCTCCATCAGGTCCTGCGCCTCGAAGTGCGAGCGCGTGGCGTCCTCGGAGCCGGCGGCATGGACGACGAGCAGCGAGCCGTCGCGATACGGCGTGGCGAGGTCCTTGAGAATCGGGTTGAGGCCGAAATCACCGTCGAGCTTGGTGGCGTCCGCAGCCTTGATGGCGATGCGGGGGCGGGCGCGGTAATAGCCGTCGTCGTGGGTGGGCGCGACCATGTTCAAGCCGTCCGCGCCGCCGCGCAGGAAGACGACGACGAGGGTTTTGAGATTATCGCCGTTGCCGGTGAGGGAGGCTTGGGTGCTCATGGGAGGGTGCCCGCGGAACAACGCGGATGAACGCGGATGGGGAACAGAAATGAAGGCGATGGTGAAATGGCCGGCGCGCAAATCCCCTCTCCCCCATCGGGGGAGAGGGTGAGGGTGAGGGGGCGGGCGGAGGAAACAGTTGCGTGCGCGAATTCAAGGCGGGCTGGAGCGGATTGGCATTTGGCCGCGCCTTGGTCTGCTGTGCGCCTTGCCCCCTCACCCCGGGCCTCTCCCCCGATGGGGGCGAGGGAGGAGAGGGCGCGGTGACAATTGGATGGGCACGGGTAAATGCCGGACTCCGAGACAGAGAGCGCCGGACACGCGCCGGCCTCGAGCGGAGCGCGGCGTTCACGCCGCAGAAGGCTGCGACGGGAAAAGTGCGTTCGAACCACCACCGGCGTGCTCCCGTTTCTGCGGCCTGAAGGCCGCGCTCCTCGCCGCCGGGGTTCGCCCGCTTCGGAGTTCGGGTTAATGCCGATGGAGGAACGGAGGCGTGGAATCAGGGCTGAAAGCCCGTCCGGTGACAGCCCGGGGTGAAGCCCCGGGTAGTCTGGCCAACGACGTATGGCCGCCCTGTCAGGGCGGGACGCCTTCCCGCACCGCGCAGAGTGCCGCCCTGTCAGGGCGGTGGCGACATGGGACGATAAACCCGGGCCTCCGCCTCGCGCTGCTCGGCTCCAGCCCGGGCTGTCACCGGACGGGCTTTCAGCCCGAACACAAGACACTGACAGGCCGCAACCCCGTTGGGGTTGGACGAGGTTTGAGGACGTGTTCCCAGGGTAGCTCGTGCCTCGCAACCCTGGGCTGGAGGCCGGAATCCCTTTGGGATTCTGAGGCCCGCTGCTGGTCAAAGAGGTTTGGGTGCTCATCACGCGCTCAGTGCGGTTCTAAATCTGGTTCGGTTTTGGTGGCTTGCTCCGAGCGAACACTGACCATCGGACTTAACAGGCATATCATGCTGATCAAAAACAAGGTCTCAGTCACTTGTTTGAGAGCACCAGTTTGCGGCAGGAAGGCAAGTGCCAGCGCAATGAATATCCCTGCGCCGCCAATTCGCCAGCGTTTCGAATTTGGATTTAGAACTTGAATGCAAATATGCGTCGGCTTCTGCGTTTTGAGCCGAATGTCTATCTGCATGCCGCGACGTGTTCGCATGGTGGTCAGCACCTCTGAAACCCCGGTGACGCCAGCAGCAGCGCCAACGGCGCTCCGGATTCCTTGCACGCGGTGATTTCATCCGTCGCCGGGGCGCGGCCGAGGAGGTGGGCCATCAGGCCTTCCTCGGTGGCGAAGCTGGCCTTCAGCTTGTCGGTGTCGATCCGGGTTTCTTTGTCGAGTTCGTTCTTGGTAAGACCGACGGAGAAGTTCCAGCGCCAGAGGAGGGTGCCCAGCCACGGGGCGGCTTCCTCGGGGTAGCCGTCGGGCGTTGGGTAGTGGAAGGGCGCGTGGCCCATGCGCAGGAGGTAGTCCTGGATCACGCGGCCGGCGTCGGTGGTGGCGTGCGTGGCGCGCAGGGTGGAGACGATATAGTGGAACGGGCGCTTGAACTTGGTGCCGCGCGTGGTGAGGAAGGCCTCCGTGGCGAAGAGCGCGCGCAGCGTGGCCGGGATGTCGCCGCTGGAGGCAATGAACTTCTCCGCGACCGCGCTGACGGCCTCGGCGGGCGGCGCGTCCGCGATGAAGCGCTGGCAGAGCTTGGTGGCGATGAACTTGGCGGTGGACGGGTGCAGGCCAACGATGCCGAGCACGGTGCCCAGCTCGGCGCGGCCCAGTTCCTCGATTTCAGCGGGGGTGGCCTTCTTCGGAATCGCCGGGATGACGTGGCCGAGGACGACCTTCTCGCCACGGTCATGCTGGAAGGGCTTGAACTCGACGCTGCCCAGGCCGAGCTTCGAGCGTTGCGTCTCTCGCACCGTCCAGCCGGTGAGGCAGCGGGCGACTTCCATCACGTCCTTCTGCGTGTAGCCGCCGTGGACGCCGAGGGTGTGCAGTTCCATCAGCTCGCGCGCGTAGTTCTCGTTGGGCTTGTCGGCGTCGTCGGCCTTCTTGTTCACGCGGCCGTCGAGATACCAGAGCATCGCGGGGCTGAGCGCGGAGGCGCGCAGCATGTCGGGGAATTTGCCCAGCGCGTGGGCACGGATGACGTCGCGGTCATCGGCGACTTTCAGCCACTTGGCGTCGCCCTTGGAGGGATCAATGTTGAAGTGGTCGCTCCAGAAATTGACCATCACCTCGTAGAGCTGGCGCTCGCTCAGGGCCGCGCGCAGCACGGTGTTGCGGACGAGGGCATCGAGCAGGTGCTTGTCCTGATACTCGAAGAGTTCGCCGAGCGGCTCCTGGAGGACTTCGAAGCGGCGCGTGGCGTTCTCGCAGTTCGGGTCGTCAATCTTCTCGGGCGCGAGCTGCTGGTCGAGGAACGCGGCGAAGGCGGCCTGCTCGGTGTCGCCCAGCTTGCGGACGCGCTGGTAGTCCCACGGGCGCGCGCCGAAGGTGAGGCGGTTCAACGCGTGCGAAACGAGGTCAATGTCCTGGCCGGCGGGCGTGGCGTAGGGGCCGTCCGGTGGGGCGGCGGCGCGGCGGCCGAACAGCAGGGCCTCGGGCACCTCGAGCTTGTTGCAGCCGGCGGCGACGGCGGCGAGCGAGGCGGCGCTGCCGGTCTGGAAGAAGTGGCGGCGGGAGAGGTTCATGGTGTGGAAGGGTGGAAGACCCGGGAGGTGAAAATCTGGGGTGTAGCGAGCGCCGTGCGTGTTATGGAGTGCGGTGACTCGTCACCGCTTTCCGCAGGCGACGTGTCGCCGTCGAAGTTTGAACGCGCACATGTTGTCCGGTGCGCACCCGGCTTGCGCCAGCACGAGGCGTCATTGTCAAAACGGTGCCTCCCATACGCTGACGGCGACGACTCACCGTCCTCCAAAACGCTGCGGAGCGCGGCCCTCTGGGCCGCAGCGGCTGGCAGCAGGGAAAGGCTTAGGAAAGCCCGGGGCGCGTTCTGCAAGGTGGCCGCTGCGGCCCAGAGGGCCGCGCTCCAGGGGCGGGCTTCGTTGGTCATCGGACCATTCATGCAGCAGCCGGGGTGACCGGGATGGCGGGGGGTTCCGTCTGCGGTGTGGCGGGCGGCGTGGCAGCGACGGCCTTGCTTTCGCGGACGGCGAACACGAGTGCGGCAAAACCAGAGACCAGCGTCCAGATGCTCAGGCCCATCCACCCGATGAACGGCAGCAGATAGGTGAGCGTGAGGACGATGCCGCCGCGCAGCACGCGCCGCCAGGGCTGGGTCTCGTCAATGGGCGAGGGCAGGCCGGCACCGATGCGCTTGGCCAGGCCGGCGGAGCCGGCGAGGCCGCCAAGGAGCACGACGCCCAGGATGGTGATGGCCACGATGTTCATCAGGGGGTTGTTGGCGGCCTTGGAGAAGCCGAACGCCAGCCCGAGCAGCGGAGCCACCATGGCGAGGCCGGCGAAGGTGAGCTTCCACGGGCGGCGGTATTGATCCCGCGCGCGCTCCACGATGGCGGGGAAGAGCGCCTCGACCGCGAGCCAGAAGGCGAGGTAGATGAGCAGGCCGCCGAGGATGAGGAGGAAGATCTTGAGGATGTCTGCCATTATCATAAGCCGGATATGCTGAGGTGACGTTTGCGGCAGCCCGCCGTTACAAAATTGGCTTGGGCTGCGCTACGAACCATACGACACGGGTGGCGGGAGGGAAGTTTCAAGTTTCGGTGCGGAGGACCCTCCGGACCGGGAGCAAAAGGGAAGCAGGATTAGGATCAAGATCAGGAGCACGAGGGCTTGGGACTTCTCCTCCTGCTCGTAATCCTGATCCTAATCCTGCTCCGGCTTCGTGCTGAACATCCGGGTGGCTCAAACACTTCCAGGCGTTGGCAGGTCGCGCTGTTCTCAGCGCGCCGCCGAAGTCCTGCAGCGTGTGGGTTGTCGGCGGCGCGGTGAGGACACCGCGCCCTACCCATCACTGGCCAGTCGGCGCAAAGCGCGGCTCTTCGCGACTTTCGCGGTGTCGCCTTTCGGGGGAAACGGGTTAGGTTCGGGCCGCGATGAGCAGTTGCTGTCCAGACCAGGTTGAGGCACCCGCACCGGCAGCGGGGGCGAACGAGTTTTCCGTGGCGGGCTTGAACTGCCAGAACTGCGTGCGCAAGGCCACGACGGCGCTGCAGAGCGTGCCGGGCATCGCGAGTGCGGTCGTGAGCCTGGAGCCGCCGCGCGCCACGGTGCGCTGGCGACCGGAGGCGACGCCGTCGGCGGAAGTTGTGGTGAAGGCGTTGGGAGCGGTGGGTTTTGAGGCGAAGGCGGTCGCAGCATTTCCAATGGCCGATGGTCAATCGCCAACCGGCGAGGGGCGCTCGGCGTGGTCGCCGCTCAATGGCTGGCAGTTCAACGTGGCCTTCGGCGGGGCCGTCACACTGGTGCTCATGCTGGGCGAATGGGGTTTCCGGCTTGGCATGGAACGGTGGTTCCAATGGGTGGCCTTTGCGCTCGCGCTGCCGGTGCAGGTCATGTGCGGCGCGCGGTTTTACGTCGGCGCGTGGCGGCAGCTCCGCGTGGGCAGCTCGAACATGGACACGCTGGTGTCGCTGGGCTCCACGACCGCCTTTGGCTTCAGCACCTGGGCGCTGCTCACCGGCTGGCACGGGCATCTCTACTTCATGGAGGCGGCGGCGATCATCTCGCTCATCAGCGTGGGCCACTGGATGGAGGCCCGCATGAGCGCGCACGCCGCAAGTTCGTTGAAAGCCCTGCTGAACCTCGCGCCGCAGACGGCGCGGCGGCTGGACGCGGCCGGGGCGGAGAGCGAAGTGCCGGTGGCGCAGCTCCAGGCCGGTGACCGCATCGCCTTGCGCCCAGGCGACCGCGTGCCGGTGGATGGCGAGGTGCTCGAAGGCCAGTCCGCCGTGGACGAGGCGATGCTCACGGGCGAGTCGCTGCCAGTCGAGAAGACGCCCGGGGCGAAGCTCTTCAGCGGCACGGTGAACCAGAATGGCCGGCTCGTCTTCCGCGTGACGGCGACCGGGGATGCCACCGCACTGGCGCAGATCATCGCGGTGGTGCAGCGCGCGCAGTCGAGTCGCGCAAACATCCAGAAGCTGGGCGATCAGGTAAGCGCGGTGTTTGTGCCCATCGTCGTGCTGGTGGCCTTGGGGACAGGGCTGTGGTGGGGACTGGCCTACGAGAATGCGCTGCAGGTGGCGACCACGCTGCTGCCGTTCCTGAAGCCGGAGCATTTCCCCGCGTCCCCGCTGGCGGCGGCGTTCACCCATGCGGCGGGCGTGCTGATCGTCGCGTGCCCGTGCGCGATGGGGCTGGCGACACCGGCAGCCATCATGGCAGGAGTGAACGCGGCGGCGCGGCGGGGCATCCTGATCCGTGATGGCGGGGCGCTGGAGAAGAGCGGACGCATCACGGCCATCTTGTTCGACAAGACGGGGACGTTGACGGAGGGGAAGCTGGCGGTGGCGGCGGTGCAGGGCACGGAGGCGGGACGGCGGCTTTTCAGTTCCCTCTCCCCCAGCATGGAGTCCCGCCTTCAGGCGGCGAGGCGTCCGGATGTCGGTGGGCTGCCTGCGAAGCGTCTGGATAGCACGGGCGTCTCACCGGCTGAAGCCGGGACTCCGAGCGAGGGACAGGATCAAAGCAGCGCCTCGGGACCTCGGACGACGCACCCCCTCACCCCGGCCCTCTCCCCCGATGGGGGAGAGGGAGAAGACCGGGCGCAAGTGGCGTTGCTGGGATTGGCGGCCGAGCTGGCGGCTCCGTCTAGCCATCCGTTGAGCAAGGCGATCGCGGCGGCCGGTAGCCGCCGACGTGAGGAGGCGGAGGGTGCCAACCGTGAGGGAGTCCGCCTCCTCACGTCGGCGGCTACGTGGCGGGAGGTTCGTGGGGCGGGCATTGAGGCCACGCAGGACGGGGTGGGGTATCGGCTGGGATCGTTGCGGTGGTTGAGCGAGTGCGGGGTGGCTCCGGCGATGCTCGCTGCGCTCGCGCCAGCTCCGCTGGCAGATGGGGCTCGACAGAGTCTCGCCCTACCGGGCGCGGATGCGGCGGCCTTCGTCACCGAATGGACCGCTCAAGGCGCGACTGTCCTCGGCTTGTCGCGCGGCACCGAACTGCTCGCGCTCTTCGCCCTGCGCGACCAGTTGAAGGCCCACGCCGCCGAGGTGGTCGCAGGCTTGCAGCAGCAGGGGAAGACGGTCTTCCTCGTGACGGGTGACAACGCGCAGACGGCGGCGGCCATCGCCGGACAGGCGGGCATCGCGAAGGAGAATGTCTTCGCGGAGATCCGGCCGGAGCAGAAGGCGGGCATCGTGCAGCAGCTACAGGGGCGCGGGGAGCGGGTGGCCTTCGTGGGCGATGGCATCAACGACGCCCCGGCGCTGGAGCAGGCGGACCTGGGCATCGCGGTGGCACGGGCCAGCGACGTGGCGCGCGAGGCGGCGGACATCATCCTGCTGGATTCCGACATCCAGGCCATCCCGGACGCGCTGGGCCTCGCGCAGGCGACCCTCCGCACCATCAAGCAGAACCTCTTCTGGGCGCTCTTCTACAACGCGGCCGCCATCCCGCTGGCGTCACTGGGCCTGCTGAGTCCGGTGCTGTGCGCGGCGGCGATGGGGTTGTCGGACGTGGTGGTCATTGGCAACGCCCTGCGGCTGCGCGGGTGGAAGCGGTAGCCGGGGAGAAATTCCAAATTCCAAAGAAGTTCCAAGCTTCAAATTCCAAGGAAACGGTCTGCGGGCGATTCACACCAAATCCCAAGGCAAGTCGGCAGATTGCTGCCCGAGGCCACCCCTCACCCCACCCCTATCCCCTCCTCCGAGGAAGGGAGAGGGAGCCGGAGCGCGTCGCAGCCCGCATCAGCGATTCCGGCGATAGTCATTGGGAATTGGTATCAGGAGGTTGCCAGCTTGGTCTGCCGTGAAGAGTTTGAGCCAACTGCCAGCGTCCAAGTTCTTGGAATTTGGAGTTCGGATTTTTCCCGGTGCATTCGGCAAAACTCCTTGCCCCTACCATTAGCAGTGTGCTACCTACCCTCCAGCCTCTATTTGAAGTGGTGAGGCTGATATGCGTTGCCCCAAATGCGGTTGTGTGGATGACAAAGTGATTGATTCCCGGGGTTCACGGGAAGGCTCCACCATCCGCCGACGTCGCGAGTGCCTCAAGTGCGCGCACCGGTTCACCACTTACGAGGAGATCGAGCACGCGGGCCTGATGGTCGTGAAGCGGGATGGCCGCCGCGAGGAGTTCAACAAGGAGAAGCTGCTCAACAGCCTCAAGGCCGCCTGCGCCAAGCGGCCCGTGCCCGCGCAGGAGATCGAGGCGCTGGCCGAGAACATCACCGACCGGGTCACCGACGAGTTCGACTCCGAGGTGCCGAGCAAGGCGCTGGGCGAGCTGGTCATGGCCCGCCTGCGCGAACTCGACAAGGTCGCCTACGTCCGTTACGCGAGCATCTACCGGCGCTTCGAGGAGGCGGAGGACTTCCTCGACGCGCTCAAACGACTGGAGGCAAAAAGTGATACAGCTACATTCCCACTGCCTGGTATTTGAGACCCCCAACGGCGAACACATCCCCTGCTCGGTGGAGGATGTGAGCGTCGAGGTCATCGGCGAAGCGGTCGAGCAGCTCGATCACGAGATCGTGAAGGAGGCGGCGGCCGCCGTGCTGCATTACTTCAAGGTCGAGCGGAAGCAGACCGTCGTGACCATCGCGGAGTTCACCGCCGCGCTGGAGGAAGTGCTGCGCGGCCTCGGCCTGATGGTCACCAGCACGGAGGCCAAGCCCATGCCCGCGCCCGACCTGACCGGCCCCGTGGCGGAGACCAGCCTGGACGCGCTCGCGGCGGAAACCAGCGACGGCGGGGAGCTGCTCTTCTTCCCGCGCCTGCGCGAGGAGATGCGCCAACAGCTCAGCCAGTCCCCGCGCCTGGTGCGCTTCAACGGCCTGCACGACTGTGTGAAACGCCTCGTGGGCGCGCGCCGCTGGTGCGACCGCTGCCGCGCGATGAGCGACCAGATCGTGGGCTTCCTCCGCCAGTGCCTGGATGAGAACCACCGGGCGGACTGCGCGCTGGTGGTGAGTTGAGGGCGAAGCTGGTGGGGCGGATGCGGGATGCTGATGCAGGTCGCTCAGTCACTGAACTATGCTCGCCAAACTAATCGAGACGATTACGGGGAAGGACGACTTGGAGCGCGTCGCTTACAAGGAGAACGTCGGTCAACTCAACGAGTATCTCAAGACGCGCAGAATTTTGATTCCAAGAAAGCCACAGCGTTTCCTCGACGCAAGCAGCTATACGCAAGAGGAGTTGCTTGAGCAGATTCGGAAAGATGCTGAGGAACTGAGTGATGCGCCGTTCGAACCATGTGTGCTGGACGTTGATGGGAAGAAGCGGTTGCCAGCCTTTTCCAGCCTGAAGAAAGTAGAAATCTTCTCGAGCAAGATGGCACACCGAATGAACAAGGTGTTCGGCGTTGGGTGCGGCGAAGTCCTGCTGGCCACCGTAGCCAGGGACCTGGACGTTGACTTCGTGGACTTGAACCTTTTCAGCGAGAAGAGTTGGGAGATTGAAGTGCGGAAAGCGACGACTCCTTGAACTCGCCGCTCCCATCCAGCATCCAGCATCACCCGTGAGCAAAACCCTCTTTGAACGCATCGCCACACGTTGCAGCTGGGAGGCCGAGGTTGACCGGCGGAAGGTTTTGATTAGGTTCACCCCATGGCTACCGTGACTTGCCCCTCGTTGTCGGTGGAAGAGGACTTGATGCGCGAACTGCGTGAACTGGCCAGGGCCACGCAGATGTCGCAGGAAGACATGCACCGGCAGGCGTTGCGGCTCGGGCTGCCGCAGGTGCGGGCGCGGCTGCTGGGCATCCCGCCAGAGTTGCTGGAGCCGATCCCGGCGGCGGAGCTGGACCGGTATTATTCGCGGCCAGATGACGAGCCGCTGACGGCGGAGCAGTTACACGCGGCCCTGCCCCGGGAGGAGCCGCAGTGAAGGCGTGGGAGGTCTGGGACTACGAGTTTCCGTTTGGTGTGCATCCGGCCATCATCGTATCCAGCGCGCGGCGCGTGGAGTTCAAGCCGGACGTGGTGGTGCTCAAGTGCTCTTCGCAGCGCGCGACGCGCGACGCGGTGGGTCTGGAAGCCATCGTGGACGAGGCGGACGGGCTGGATTGGAAGACCATCGTGCAATGCGACGTCTTTTTCACTGTGGCCAAGACCCGGCTGCGACAGCGGCGTGGACAGGTGACGGTGGAGCGACGAAGGGACATCGCCCGAAAAATGTTGGCCGGTTTCGAACTGGTCGGTCTGTGAAGCTTCCTGCCACCAACCGCCATCCAGCATCCAGCATCGCCCATGAGCAAAACCCTCTTTGAACGCATCGCCGCGAAGGAGATTCCGGCGAACCTGGTTTACGAAGACGAGCACGTCATCGCCTTCCGCGACCTCCACCCGCAGGCACCCACGCATATCCTCATCGTGCCGCGCAAGGCGATCCCGCGCATCGCCGAGGCCACGGCAGAAGACCACGCGGTGCTGGGCCATCTCCTGTTGAAGGCGGCGGAAGTTGCGAAGCTGGTGGGCCTGACTCCGAACGGTTACCGCCTGGTGATCAACAACGGCCGCGATGGCGGCGAGTCTGTGCCGCACCTGCACTGCCACATCCTCGGCGGACGGGCGATGGGCTGGCCGCCGGGGTGAGGGATGAGGGGCGAGCGGAGTGATGGAGCGCTGGTAGGGCGGGCTGTCCTCAGCCCGCCGCCGAGCACTCGCAGGCCACGAGCCCTCGGCGGCGCGGTGAGAACACCGCGCCCTATCAGCGCTAGTTCGCAGCGTTACGTGGCGGCGGGCGGGTGCAGGACGTCATGCACCGCGCGCACCAGGGCGTCCGCCCCGTAGGGCTTGTGCAGGAAGGCCTGCACTTCGAGTTCCTTCAGCAGCGGTGAATCAAACAGCTCGTCCGCCCCGCTGGTGGCGATGATCTTGAGCTTGGGCTGGAGCACGCGGATCGCCCGGATGGCGGCCTGGCCGTCCATGATCGGCATCGCCATGTCCGTGAAGACCACCTGCAGTTCCGCCAGATGCTGCGCGCACACGCCGACGGCCTGCGCCCCGTCTCCGGCGGTCACGGCGCGGTAGCCGAAGGCCTCCAGCGTCTCTGCTGCGATGCCGCGGATGGCCGCCTCGTCGTCCACCACCAGGACGAGTTCCCCGTTGCCCATCGGCAGCGCGGGCAGTTCGGCTTCCTCGGTGGCGGAGGCGGATTCCTGGGCGGGCAGATACACTTTGAACATGGTGCCGCGGCCCACCTCGCTCTCCACCGCGAGGAAACCGCCGTGCTCCTTCACGATGCTCTGCACGGTGGAGAGGCCCAGGCCCGTGCCCTTGCCCGGCTCCTTGGTGGTGAAGAACGCGTCGAAGATGCGGGCCCGCACTTCCGGGGTCATGCCGGTGCCGGTGTCCTTCACCGTCAGCAGCACATACGGGCCGGGTTTGGCGTCCGGTGACAGCACGGCGTCCGTGGCCTTCAGGCGGACGTTCCCCGCCGCCATCGTCAACGTGCCGCCGTTGGGCATCGCGTCGCGGGCATTGACGCAGAGGTTCAGCAGGATCTGATGGAGTTGCGTGGGATTGCCCAAAAGCGGCCAGGTTTCGCCATCCACCTCGGTGCGGATGCTGATGCCCTTCGGGAAGGTGTGCCGGGCGATCTCGATCATCTCCTTCACCAGATGCTTGGGCTGGACGCTGCCGCGCTCGCCCTCGCTGCCGCGGGCGAAGGTGAGGATCTGCTTGACCATGCCCGCGCCGCGCTCGGCGCAGTCGCTGATGGTGTCGAGGATGCGCCCGGCCTCGGGGTCCGAGATGGTCAGCTTGAGGATCTCCGTGCTCATGACGATGGGCGCGAGCGCGTTGTTGAGATCGTGGGCGATGCCGCCGGCCAGCGAGCCGATGCTCTCCATGCGCTGGCTGCGGAGGAACTGCGCCTCGAGGCGCTTCTTCTCGGTGATGTCGTTGTTGATGACGAGGACGGCCTGCGGCGCGCCCGTGGCGCTGCGGAGCAGGGTCCAGCGGCTGTCCACGATGAGCACCTTGCCGGCCTTGGTGCGGTGCTGGAGTTCGCCCTGCCAGCTTCCCTGTTCCTCCACCTGCTGGCGCGCCGCCGCGCGGCCTTCCCAGGCATTCCCGGCGTGCAGCTCGGTGGTCAGCCGGCCGACGGCCTCCTCGGGGGTCCACCCGTAAAGCCCCTCCGCGCCCTTGTTCCAGTAGGTGACGCGCAGCGCGAGGTCACGCACGATGATGGCGTCCGTGGTGAGGTCGAGCAGGGCGGCGTGCTCGCGCACCTTTTCCGCCGTCTTGATGCGTTCGGTGATGTCCTCAACGATGCCCTCGTAGTGCAGCACCTGGCCCCGGGCATCGCGCACCGCGCGGGCCGTCTCGGAAATCCAGATGATGCTCCCGTCCTTGCGTTTGATGGGTGACTCGAGGCCGGAGACCTCGCCGCGAGCTTCCATGAGGCGCTTGAACTCCTCGCGCCGGCCGGGTTCGAGATACAACTGCTGCTGGATGTCCGTGAGGCTGGCCAGCATGTCCTCGGCGGACGCGTAGCCATACATCTGGGCGAGGGCGGGATTCACCGCGAGGTAGCGGCCGCCCGGGGTGGTCTGGAAGACGCCCACGATGACGTTCTCGAAGAGGTTCCGATACTTGGCCTCGGCGGCGTGCATGGCGCGCTCCGCCGCCAGGCGCTGGGTGACGTCGTTGACCATCACCTGCAGACCGCGCCGGCCCTGGAAGGAGATGGGCCGGGCGATGGTCTCCACCTCCACGCGTGAACCGTCCAGCCGCACATACGGCTGCGCCAGCAACGGCTCCGGCTCGTCCGCGGCGACGCTGCGGGCGATGCGCTCGCCCATGGCGTGGTGAACCTCCGGCGGGTAAAGGTCCAGCACGGGCCGCCCCAGCAGTTGCGCCGGCGAACCCGCGCCCACGATGCGGCAGAACGCGTCGTTCGCATAAGCAAACCGCTGGTCCACGATGACGAAAATGCCCGCCGGCGCCAGGTCCACCAGCGCCCGGTAGCGTTCCTCGCTGGCATGCAGGGCCGCCTCCGCCTGCTTGCGCTCGGTGATGTCCAGCAGGGTCCCCATCACGGCGGGCCGGCCGTTGTAGTCGGTCCGGCTGCCGTGGGCCTCCACCTCCAGCACGGTGCCGGACTGGTGCAGCATCCGCAGTTGATAGTGGATGCTCGCGACCTCGCCGGCGATGCGCCGGCGGACGTTCTCGCGCGCCACCGCCCGGTCTGCGGGCGCGATGAACTCATACACCGGCCGCGCGGTCAGCTCGTCCACCGAGGTGCCGAGGATCTCCGCCATGCGCGGGTTCACATACACGAACTGGTCGTCCTGGATCAGGTAGATGCCGACGATGGACTGCTCCACGAGGGTGCGGAATTTGCCCTCGGCGGCGGCGAGTTCCGTGTTGCGCTGCTCGAGCTTGGCCACCAGGCGGTCGCTGTATTCGCGCATCACTTCCACCTCGGGGGTGGCGACGGCGGCGAGCGGACGGGCCGCGCGCGGCTCGCTGGTCACGCGGCGCAGCGTCTCCAGGATTTCGTCCACGGAGGCGGGCTTGTTCAGGAACGCATTCGCGCCCAGGTCGAGCGCCAGTTTCTTGTCGGCGGGCGTGGTGTAGGCGGAGCTGTGAAAGATGAAGGGGATGTCCTTGATCCCCTCCATGCCGCGCACGGTCTGGCAGAGGCGGTAGCCGTCCATGCCCGGCATCATCACATCGGTGAGGACGACGTCCATCCGCTCGCGGGCGAGCACTTTTAGCGCGGCGAGGCCGTCCTCGGCGGTCAGGGCGACGTGGCCGGCCTGCGTCATCAGACGCTGCAGCATCTTGCGGATGTCGCTGCTGTCATCAACGATGAGGATGTTCATGGGTCATCAAGCAGGGAGCATCCGGTTCATGGATCTGGGAGGAGGCCTTCCTGATCGGGACTGGGTCCACCCGACCATCCTGCGCCACACTGGCAGCCGACTGGCAGGCTGAGACCAGCATTCAATCGAAATGTTAATGAGCCGGAAAACGCGCGATCCCCTCCGGCCGGCCGTGGCCGACGGTGGTCACTGGTCAGCCCAACCGCACCAGCGGCAGTCTCCCTGCCCGAGTCAGAAGTGTCCACCGACTCCCAGTTACATCGCGCCGGCTCCGGGGCTGAAAACCCACGCACCCGGTCGCGGCCAGTGCAACGGCGCTCGGCGGCTCAGGGCTTGAGGCCCGCCCGGCGGAGCAGCGCCTCCAGCTCGGGCTGGACGATCTTGTTCTCGCACTCCGGGCAGACGCTGTGGGTGAATTTGGCGCTGGTGTGCGTGGCGATGTAATGCTCGACGCTCTGCCAGTAATTCTTGTCGTCCCGGATTCGCTTGCAGTAGCCGCAGATGGGCAGCAGGCCGCTCAGGACTTTCACTTCGGAGAGGGTGTGCGTCAGTTCCTCGATCAGGCGGACCCGCTCGGCCTCCGCCCAATGACGCTCGGTGATGTCCATGACGGCGGCCCGGCACTCCCGCCCGTCTTCGGCGACGACCGCCTCGAACCGCACTTGGCGGGACGCCGCGCCGGGCCGCGGGACCGCCGCTTCGCAGCCTTCCCGCAAGCTGCTGGTGAACGTGGTTTCGAGGAACTTGTGGAATACGCTTCGGTCGGCCTCGGCCAGATGCAGGGCCAGGCGGCGGCCCAGGAGGCGGGAACGGTCGAGGCCCAGGAGCCGCGCGACGGTGAGGTTGGCGGCGAGGATCGTGCCGGTCCGATCCAGCGTGAGATAGCCCAGCGGCGCGAAGTCGTAGAGGTCGGTGTAGCGTTCGAGCGCGGCGGCATTCGCGGCGAGGGCCGTCTGGAGTTCCTCGTTCTGCATCTCCAGCTCGATCTGGTGGACCTCGAGTTCGTGCTGCAGCCGCCGGAGATCGGTCTCGCTCTGCGGCTCGCGGGCGGCGGTCTGCGCCTTCAGCCGCGCCTCGGCTGCAAGGCGCAAGGCGGCAGAATCAGTGGAGGCCGGGGGGGTTCAATCTGGAGAGAGTATACTTTAGGAGTCAGCCGGGATAGCCAAAAGGGATGGCTTTCACTCCGCTGCCGGCGGCGGCGCCGGTGGCTTGTGGCCAGGCTTATACATGTCGCCCAGCGAGTGCTGACGCCGGGCCCGGCTGGCCTTCACCTGCACGGTCACAAAGCCAAAGGCGCCCAGGGTTGCGGTCAGGACCAGCACGGCGATGGTGGCGTCATTCATAGGTTGAGCGGCGGCAAATTTGCGTCTCCCCGCCATGGGACGTTGCCGGGATCAGCCCAACTCTGGCCATGGGGTATTCTCCCCATGGGGATGCAGGAGCGCGGAGCACGGCATTGAAGGGCGAGGCGCGGTGTCCGGTCGCCCCGAAACGGGCGCATCTCGGCACTGGCCCCGAAGCCGAGCCGGCGCGGACGCCGGCGACACGTAGCGCCGGCCTCCGGCCGGCCGTGCCGCAAGCGTCCTCGCTTGCCCGGGGGGCGAGGGCGGGGACAGTGTCCAGATACGCCCCCCGAAACCGGCCGCCTACTTCGCCTCGCCTTTTGCCGGGGGACCGTTAGCATCCCGGCCAACGACTGACATTTCCTTTGCATGACTCCGTCTGACAAGCAGCCCGATTACCGTCGGAAGATCATGACGCGCGAGCAACTGCGCGAGGCCATCGGCCCGCGTCCGCGTTCGCACAGCGTCATCATGTGCCATGGCACCTTCGACCTCGTGCATCCCGGCCACATCCGGCACCTGATGTATGCCAAGAGCAAGGCCGACCGGCTCATCGCCAGCCTCACGTCCGACGCGCACATCAACAAGGCCAACTTCCGCCCGTTCGTCCCGCAGGAGCTGCGCGCGATGAACCTGGCCGCGCTTGAATGCGTGGACTACGTGATCGTGGATGAGAACGCCACGCCCATCGAGAACCTCAAGTTCATCCAGCCCGACTTCTTCGCGAAGGGCTACGAGTATTCGTCCGAGGGCGTCCACCCGAAGACCAAGGAGGAGATCGCGACGCTCGAAAGCTACGGCGGCGAAGTGGTCTTCACCCCGGGCGACCTGATCATGTCCTCCTCGGCGATCATTGACATGACGCCGCCGAATCTCGCGGTGGACAAGCTCCACGCGCTGCTCGAATCCGAGGGCCTGGGCTTCGCGGACCTCCGCACCGCGCTCGACAAGATGCGCGGCGTGCGCGTGCATGTGATCGGCGACACGATCGTGGACGGCTACACCTACTGCACGCTCATTGGCGGCACGGCCAAGACGCCGACCTTCAGCGTGAAGTATGAGCGCGCGGTGGATTTCTCCGGCGGCGCGGCCGTGGTGGCCAAGCACATGCGCGCGGCGGGCGGCGAAGTGGTCTTCTCCACCATGCTGGGCAATGACGCGCTCAAGGACTTCGTGGTGGAAGATCTCAAGTCCGCCGGCATCACCGTCGAGGCGGTGGTGGACCCGACGCGGCCCACGACGCACAAGAACGCCTTCATCACCAATGGCTACCGGATGCTGAAGGTGGACAAGCTCGATAACCGCCCGATCTCCGACAAGATTCTCGAGAAGCTCAGGGCGCAGCTCGCGGCGCATCCCGTGGATGTCGCGGTGTTCAGCGACTTCCGGCACGGCCTCTTCAACAAGCACACCATCCCGCCGCTCACCGCTGCGGTGCCGGCAGGTGCCATGCGCGTGGCGGACAGCCAGGTGGCCAACCGCTGGGGCAACATCCTCGAGTTCCAGGACTTCGATCTCATCACGCCGAACGAGCGTGAGGCGCGCTTCTCCCTCGGCGACCAGGATTCGACCGTGCGTCCGCTCGCGCTGGACCTCTACAAGAAGGCGCGCTGCAAGACGCTCATCCTCAAGCTCGGCGAGCGCGGGCTCATCACCTACCGCTCGCCCGATCCGAACGTGCGCTCGTTCTTCACGGTGGACAGCTTCGCCGGGAACGTCGTGGACGCGGTCGGCGCCGGCGATGCGCTGCTGGCCTACGCCACGCTGTCGCTGAAGGTCACCGGCTCGAACGTGGTCGCGAGCATCCTCGGCTCCATCGCCGCTGCCGTGGCTTGCGAGCAGGACGGCAACAACCCGGTGGCCCCGGCGGACGTGCTCAAGAAGCTGGCGGAAGTCGAGAAACGCGCGCGTTACGAATGACGCCAAGTCCTGATGAACGCTGGTAGAATACATGAGGGTGCGCAGTGCTCCTTCTCCCTTCGCGGAGCGAGGGGAGAAGGTGGCCGGAGGCCGGATGAGGGGTGCGGCCACCCTCGCCCACGCACGCAACCCCTCACCCCAACCCTCTCCCCTTGCTCCGCAAAGGGAGAGGGAGTGGAGCACGCCACACACCGGCCACATATCACCGAGTTTCACTCGGATCGGGTATGAGAGTGGTCATCATCGGCCTCGGGGTGCAGGGCCGCAAACGCCGCGCGGTCGCGGGGGATCGTGTGGTCGCGGTGGTGGACCCGGTGGCGGCGGGCGTGGATTTCAAGACGATCCAGGAAGTGCCGCTCGACCGCTACGACGCCGCCTGCGTGTGCGTGCCGGATGATGCGAAGGTCCCCATTCTCCGGCATCTCGTCTCGAACGGAAAGCATGTGCTCGTGGAGAAGCCCTTGCTGGCACCGGCCAGCGAGATTCAGGAGCTGATCGCGCATGCGCAGCGCACGAAGGCGGCGGCTTACACGGCTTACAATCACCGCTTCGAGCCGCATATTGCGAAGGTGAAGCAGGTCGTGGACTCCGGTGCGCTGGGCCGCGTTTATCTCACACGCATCTTCTACGGCAACGGCACGGCGCGCGACGTGCGCAACTCGGTGTGGCGCGACAAGGGCGCGGGCGTGCTGCCGGACCTCGGCTCGCACATGCTGGACATGGCGCACTTTCTCTTCGGCCCGCGCGCGGACACAGGGCGCATCTGGAGCGTGAACCGCTTCGAGAACAAATCGCCCGATCATGTGATCTACGGCTTCGACGGCCCGGCGGTCTGGGAGATGGAGGCCACGTTGCTCTCGTGGCGGAACACGTTCTCGCTCGATCTCTACGGCGAGCTGGGCAGCGCGCACATCCAGTGCCTGTGCAAGTGGGGACCGAGCACGCTCACGGTGCGCAAACGCATCTTCCCCAGCGGCCGGCCGGAGGAAACGGTCGAGACGCTGGAGCAGCCCGACCCGACGTGGAAGCTGGAGTATGACCACTTCCTCGCGCTCTGCCGCACGGGCGGGGGGAACTGGGAGAATGACCTGTGGATCGGCGCGCAACTCGACGCGCTAGCCCGCCAGGTGACCACCGCATGATCAAGTCAGCACAGCATTACGGGTGCGACCGAGCCACGGCGCGAGTTATGGAGTGCGGCGAGTTCTCGCCGCTTTCCGCAGGCGACTTGTCGCCGTCGAGGTTCGCTGGTGCTCGGTTTATCCGAGCGTCCTCCGGCTGGCGCGAGCCGGGGCGGCCCGGCCAAACGAGAGTGAATCGGACTTCGACGGCGACAAGTCGCCTGCGGAAAGCGGTGACAAGTCACCGCACTCCAAAGCGCTTCGGTTCGCAGGCCGGGTCCGATAACCCACGAAAGAACCCATGATCGGCTTCGTCGGCCTCTCGCATCTCGGCATCGTCTATGGCCTCGCCACGGCGGCGAAGGGGTTTGACGTGGTCGGGTTCGACCGCGATGCCGCGCTGTGCGAACGGCTGGGACAAGGGCAGTTTCCCGTTTCCGAGCCGGGGCTGGAGGAACTCTTCAACGCGAATCGCGCACGGCTGAACTTCACGTCCGATGTCACTGCACTCGCGAAATGCCGCGTGGTCTTTTACTCGCTCGATGTGCCGACAGACGCGGGGAACCGCAGTGATCTCGGCCCGCTGCGGCAATTGCTTGCGCACACAGCCCCGCACCTCGCCGCGGATGCGACGGCGGTGATTCTGTGCCAGGTGCCACCGGGTTTCACGCGGTCGCTGAAGGGACAGGGCATGCCGCTGGGCGGGCATCTGCACTATCAGGTCGAGACGCTCGTCTTCGGCAACGCGGTCGAGCGAGCGCTCAAGCCGGAGCGCTACATCGTCGGGTGCGATGACCCGCGCACGCCGCTGCCGGCGGCTTACGCGCAGTGGCTGGAGGCGTTTGGCTGCCCCGTGCTGGCGATGCGCTACGAAAGCGCGGAGCTGGCCAAGATCGCGATCAATTTCTTCCTCGTCTCGTCCGTGGCCACCACGAACACCCTCGCGGAGGTCTGCGAACGCATCGGCGCGGACTGGTCGGAGATCGTCCCGGCGCTGCGGCTCGACAAGCGCATCGGCCCGCACGCGTATCTCGGGCCGGGGCTGGGCATCGCGGGCGGGAATCTCGAGCGCGACCTCGTCACGGTGAAGCGGCTGGCGGAAGGCTCGCTGGCGGACACGGGTATCGTGGATGCGTGGCAGCGCAACAGCGCGCATCGGAAGGACTGGACGGCGCGGACGTTCCGCGAGGCCTGCGCGCGGCACCGGCTCGCGCTCTCCAGCGTGACCGTCGCGGTCTGGGGCCTGGCCTACAAGGAGAACACGCACTCGACGAAGAACTCGCCGTCGCTGCAGTTCCTCTCCGGGATTTCGGAGTGCCGCAAGCAGGCCTACGACCCGGTGGTGCGGCTGGCGGCGAACGCGTATCCGCAGTTCGCGCAGCGCGAGACGGCGCTGGAGGCGTGTCGCAACGCGCAGGTGCTGGTGATTCCCACGCCGTGGCCGGAGTTTCGGAAGCTGGACCTGGCGGCGATCCGCGCGGCGATGCCGGGGAAGATTCTGCTGGATCCGTTCGGCGTGCTGGATGGGGAGCAGGCGGCGGCGCTGGGGTTTGATTATTACCGGCTCGGCGTGTCGCCGAGGCTGGGAGCGGGAACGGGAACGAAATGAGGCTGAACGTAAAACACGAATGGGAATGTGTGCGATGCGTGGTGCGTCCACGCACTACCCCCGGAGCGCGGCTGGAAGCAGGGAAGGTCGTAGGAATTCCCGGAGCCCTTTTTGCAAGGCTGCCGCTGCGGCCCAGAGGGCCGCGCTCTGCGCCGTCGGCGTTCGGACTTCGTATTGGAACGCGCCGGGTCGGAGACCGGCGCTCCGCTTATGCTCACGCTTAACCAACTGCAGGGCGCACCGCCTGCGCGCGTCGTCATCATGGGTGCGGGCGGCTTTGTGGGCCGCGCGGCGCTCGCGCGACTGCGACGCGACGGGGTGGAGGTCGTGCCGCTCACGCGCAAGGAAGTGGACCTGCTCGCGCCCGAGGCGGCGCAGCAACTGGCGGCGCAGCTCACCAGCACTACCACACTGGTTTTCACCTCCGCGCTTGCGCCGGTGAAGAACACCGCGATGCTCCTGGACAACCTGCGCATGATGCAGGCCGCCATCGAGGCGGTGAAGGCGCAGCCGGTCGCGCACCTGGTTTACATCAGCTCGGACGCGGTCTATGCGGACTCGCGCGCGCCGATGACCGAGGCTTCCCCGGCCGAGCCGGGGTCGCTGCATGGAGTGATGCACCTCGCGCGGGAGGTGATGCTGAAGAATGAACTGCCCGGCATTCCGCTGGCCATCGTGCGGCCCACGCTGATCTTCGGGCCGGGCGATCCGCACAACGGCTATGGGCCGAACCGCTTCCTGCGGCTCGCGCGGGCGGGCAAGGACATCGTGCTCTTCGGTGAAGGCGAGGAGCAGCGGGACCATATCTTTATCGAGGACGTCGCGGAGATTGTCCGGCGCTGCGTGGTGCATCGCGCGACGGGCGTGGTGAACGCGGTGAGCGGGACCGTCACGAGCTTCCGCGCCATCGCAGAGCTGGCGGCGACGCTGTTCGAGCCACGCGTGAAGGTGACTGGCTCGCCGCGACAGGGGCCGATGCCGCATGGCGGCTATCGCGCGTTTGATGCGGCGCTGGTGCGCCGGTTGCTTCCTGACCTGACACCGGTGGGCCTGCGCGCAGGGCTGGAACAGATGCGCGCGGCGGACCCGCGCTGACCGGCAGCGACACGACTCATGCTCAAGCACCACAATCCTTCGCCCGCGAATCCCAAGCGCGTGGTCATCCTCGGCGCGAACGGGTTCATCGCACGGGACCTCGCGCAGTTTCTGCCGACGCAGGAGATGCCGGTGGAGGTGATCGGCTCGGCGCAGGTGGATTTGCTCCAGCCGGATGCGGCGGAGAAGCTGCGGGCGCGGCTGCGGGCGGAAGATGCGCTGGTGGTGACTTCCGCGCTGACGCCGGAGAAGGGCCGGGACAAAGCGACGGCGGATAAGAACTTGGCGATGATCAAGCACGTCTGCGACGCCATCAAGGAGTCACCGTGCGCACAGGTCATCGAAATGAGTTCGGACGGGGTGTTCGAGGACCAAGAGAAACCGTTCACTGAAGAGACCCCGCTCACACCCACCAGCCTTTACGGAAGGATGCATGCAGAGCGAGAAGTGTTGCTGGCTGAAGCCGCCAAAGCACGGACGCCGCTGTGCATCATCCGCCCGTGTGCCGTCTATGGTGCGAAGGACACGCACAATGCCTATGGACCCAATCGCTTTCTCCGCTCGGCCTTGAATGAGCGACAAATTATCATGTTTGGCGAAGGTGAGGAGGAGCGCGACCATCTCTATGTTCGTGACCTCTCGAAACTCATTGCCCTTTGCCTCGCGCGCCGGACTGAAGGCGTGCTGAACGCCGCTACAGGCCAGGCTGTGACCTTCCGAGATTTGGCTAAACAGATCGTCAAGCTTTGCCCGGAGCCGGTGGAGATCATCCGGCAGCCGCGTGCGACGGTGGTCAACTCACGCCGTCATTTTGATGTGGGGCTGCTGAGGAGCGAGTTTCCGGAGTTTCAGTGCCGGGGGCTGGCGGAGGGATTGGCGGAGATGCGGGAGGAACTGGTGGCCAAACACGGCGGTGCGTGAACTGAATTCAATGCTGCCAACTTTCTGCGAATGCCTCAAGTGAACCAGTGGCCGCTGTCCCCGTGGCGGCAGGCGTCCTCGCCTGCCGTAGAGGGTGGCATCTTGCCACCCGGATATGGGGTGCGGAGTTCCTTGAACGTTCGTTGTCATGTTGCGCGACCGGTCCGCCGGGCGGGACGCCCGGCTCTACGGCAGGCGGGACGCCTGCCGCCACGGGGCGCGGCGCTCCGTTGAGCGGTTGAGCTTATGGCCATTCCTCCCATGTCCAGCCCATCGCCCGGCAATGAACGGCCTCGCATCGGCGGCGTGGTGCTGTTGCGGGGGGATGGGGCGGTGCTGCTGCAGCATCGGGATGACAAGCCGGGGTTGAGCGCGCGGGGGCTGTGGGTGTTTCCGGGCGGGCATTGCGAGCCGGACGAGACGTGCCAGGCGTGTGCGCGCCGCGAGTTTCTCGAGGAGACGGGCTATGACTGCCAGGCGCTGGAGCCGCTGATCGAGTTTGATTACCTCAGCGCGGATACGGGCCGGGAGTTTCACCTGAGTTTCTGGTGGGCGGCGTATGATGGGACCAGCCCGGTGTATTGCTATGAGGGGCAGGAGGTTAGGTTTGTGCTCCGGACGGAGGCGGAGCGGCTGGGGATGCCGGACTATTTGACGGGGGTGTGGGATTTGGCGCTGGGGAAGCGGTGAATGGGATGGAGACGAATACTCATTTCCAAGGCGAGTCGGGAACCCGCCGCCAGAGGGCCCCCCTCACCCCCACCCGCTCCTTCCTCCGAGCAAGGGCGAGGGCGCCGAGGCTTGCTGTGGTTTTGTTTCCGCGCATTTGACAGTCGCTTGCTCGCCGGTATAGTGCGCGCCCTTTGACATGAATCCTAATCCTCATGTGGCAGTGGTTGGCGCGACCGGCGCGGTCGGCGTCGAGATGATCAAGACGCTCGAGCAGCGGAATTTTCCCGTGGGCAAGCTCACCTTGCTCGCCTCCGCGCGTTCCGTGGGCAAGAAGCTCAAGTTCCGCGGGCAGGACATCGCCATCACCGAGCTGACCAAGGACTCGTTCATGGGGATCGACATCGCGCTCTTCAGCGCGGGCGGCAGCATCTCGAAGGAGTTCGCGCCCATCGCGGCCAAGGCCGGCTGCGTGGTGGTGGACAATTCGAGCGCGTTCCGCATGGACCCGACCGTCCCGCTGGTTGTGCCGGAGATCAACGGCGCGGACTGCGCCAGGCACCAGGGCATCATCGCCAACCCGAACTGCACCACGGCCATCACGCTGATGGCCCTGTATCCGCTGCACCAGGCTTTTGGCGTCACGCGCATCTTCGCGTCGAGCTACCAGGCCGTGTCCGGCACTGGGGCCAAGGCCATCGAGGAACTGGAGCGCCAGGTGGACCAGATCGTGAACAAGCAGCCGGTCACGAAGGAAGTTTACCCGCACCAGATCGCCTTCAACGTGCTGCCGCAGGTGGATTCGTTCCTCGACACCGGCTACACCAAGGAAGAGATGAAGATGGAAAACGAGGGGCGCAAGATCATGCACCACGCCAAGTTCCGCGCGAGCGTGACCTGCGTGCGCGTGCCCGTGTATCGCGCGCACTCGGTGGCGGTCAGCGCCGAGTTTGAGAAGCCCGTGACGGTCGAGGCCGCCCGGGCCGTGCTGCTGAAGGCCCCGGGCCTCGACGTGGTGGATGACCCGGCGAACAAAGTCTATCCGATGCCGCTCTTCACCGCCGAGAAATACAACTGCGCGGTCGGCCGGCTCCGCATGGACTGCGCGCTGGAAAACGGCCTCTGCTTCTGGGTCTCCGGCGACCAGCTCCTCAAGGGTGCCGCGCTGAACGCGGTGCAGATCGCGGAAGTGCTGCTGAAGTGACCGGGGGCGGGGCGAGTTGGGACACTCACGAGGCCGTTGGATTGAGGAGTTAAGCTCCAAAATCCAAATCCCAAGTTCCAAAAAAGTTCCAAGCTCCAATCGCAACCGTGGGTGCGGCGCCATGGACATGACGCCACCCCGCCAAGGCAATGGGCCATTTGGAATTTGAAACTTGGAGCTTATTTGGAGCTTGGGATTTGGAGCTTGGAATTTCGCTGCGCACTTGCCCCCTCACCGTGCCCGGCCGATTTCCCCGTTGACGCCTCCTCCCTTGCGCCGTCATCTTGAACCCGCTTGGCGCGCACGAAAACCATCCTGTTTGTCTGCACCGGAAACATCTGCCGCAGCCCGATGGCTGAAGGCCTGTTCCGTCATGCTGTGAAGGGCCGCGGGGACTACCGCGTGATCTCCGCCGGCGTCGGCGCGATCAACGGCCAGTCCCCCAGCTCGCACGCGGCCACCGCGCTCCGGCAGCTCGGCATTGACATCACCGCGCAGCGCAGCCGCATGCTCACCGGCGCGATGGTGCAGGAGGCGGATTTCATCTTTGGCATGACGCGCGGCCACGTCGAGGCGGTCACGCTGCTCTATCCCCAGGCGGAGGAGAAGACCTTCGTCCTGCGCGAGTTCGACGACACGCTCGACTTCTGGGAAAAGGACATCGCCGATCCGATTGGCGGGAACCTGGACGTGTATCTGAACTGCCGCGACCAGATCGAGCAGGGCATTGAGTCCATGCTGCGCTTCGTCGAGCAGAACGACGACAGCGACTGTAGCGGCCGCGCGGTGACCTTCGCCGTTGGCGCGGACCACGGCGGGCTGCAGCTCAAGGAGACGCTCAAGCGGCATCTGGAGCAGCGGCACGTCCGCGTGCTGGATTTCGGCACGAACTCGCCCGAATCCACGGACTATCCCGACTACGCCAAGCTCGTCGGCGAGCAGGTGGCGGCGGGCAATGCGGACTTCGGCCTGCTCTGCTGCACCTCCGGCGTGGGCATGAGCATCACGGCCAACAAGATCCCCGGCGTGCGCGCCGCGCTGGTCTTCAGCGAGGACATGGCCGGCCTCACTCGCCAGCACAACGACGCCAACGTCCTGTGCCTGGGCCAGCGGCAGACTTCGCCCGACGAGGGCAAAAAAATTGTGGACGCGTTTCTCGCCGCGGAGTTCGAAGGCGGGCGTCATGAACGAAGAGTCAAGAAAATGGAACAGAACACTGGATTGCGTTTGTCGGCGGTGGACCCCGCCATCGCCGAAACCATCAGCAAGGAGCGCCAGCGCCAGCAGGAGAACATCGAGCTGATCGCCAGCGAGAACTTCACCAGCCCGGCCGTCATGGAGGCGCAGGGCTCCGTGCTCACGAACAAATACGCGGAGGGCTATCCCGGCAAGCGCTGGTATGGCGGCTGCGAGAACGTGGACGTGGTGGAGCAGCTCGCGATTGACCGCGCCAAGCAGCTCTTCGGCGCGGAGCACGCAAACGTGCAGCCGCACTCCGGCTCCGGCGCGAACATGGCCGTCTATTTCGCCTTCCTGAAGCCGGGCGACAAGATGCTGACGATGGACCTCTCGCACGGGGGCCATCTCACGCACGGCAACAAGGCCAACTTCTCCGGCAAGTTCTTCGAGATCGTCCACTACGGCGTGCGCAAGGAGGACGAGCGCATTGACTACGACCAGCTCGCCGCGATGGCCCGCGAGCACAAGCCGAAGATGATCACGGTGGGCGCGAGCGCCTACCCGCGCGTCATTGATTTCAAGCGCATGGGCGAGATCGCCAAGGAAGTCGGCGCGATGCTCCTCGCGGACATCGCGCACATCGCCGGCCTCGTGGCCACGGGCGTGCATCCCAGCCCGGTGCCGCACGCGGACTTCGTCACCACCACCACGCACAAGACCCTGCGCGGCCCGCGCGGCGGCCTGATCCTGTGCCCGGCGAAGTATGCGAAGGAGATTGATTCGCAGGTCTTCCCCGGCATCCAGGGCGGCCCGCTCATGCATGTGATCGCGGCCAAGGCGGTCTGCTTCCACGAGGCGCTCCAGCCGACGTTCAAGGCGTATCAGCAGCAGATCACGGTGAACGCCAAGGCGCTCGCCGCCGGCATGATGCGCAACGGTTTCCGCCTGGTCTCCGGCGGCACCGAGAACCATCTCATGCTGGTGGACGTGGGCGCGCGCGGCATCACCGGCAAGGAGAGCCAGATCGCGCTCGACGAGGCCGGCATCACGACCAACAAGAACACGATTCCCTTTGAAACCCGCTCGCCGTTCCAGGCCAGCGGCGTCCGGCTGGGCACACCCGCCGTCACCACGCGCGGCATGAAGGAAGCGGAGATGGCGGCCATCGCCGACATGATTTCCGAGGTGCTGCTCGACTTGAAGAACGTCGCGAACGCGCATAAGGTCCGCGCCCGCGTGCGCGAGCTGACGGCGAAGTTCCCGCTGCCTTACTGATTCACCACGCTCCGGAGGATGACCCGCGCATCCAGTTGTCCGGACGCATCAAAAACATTGACACGCAGGGCTTCGTTCGACACGTTGCCTGCGAATTAACCGCAAGATTCCCGCCGCCTAGAAAAACGGCGCGGGTCAATCCCCAGCAGAAAAATTCCCCGGCAGCATCCGCGTTTGATTGAACGCGTTTCTGCGGCAGTGAGTCGAATCATGGCTCACCGGCAGGGGTCACTTGCCCGCCAGCCAACATAATCTAGTTTCTGCTCCATTAGTATGCCACGCATTGCCAAACCGAAGGCCGCCAAGACCAAACGCGCCGCCGCTGCCGCTCCTGCTCCCGTCGAAACTGAAGCGCCGGTCCTGCCATTCACCCCCGAGCCCGCCGCCCCCAAGACCGAGTCCATGTTCCCCGCCGAGGAGGAAGCGCCCGTGCCTGCGCCCGCCGCCGTGGAAGAGTTCACGCTCGGCAGCAGTTCAGCCGTCACTGCGCCGCCGCCCGCGCCCGCACCCGCGCCCGCACCCGCACCGGTCGCTGAGTCCGCGCCGCCGGCCGGTGCGCCCAAACCGCAGAAGCAGCCAAAGCAGCAGAAGCCCGCGCCCGCCGCGCCGCCCGAGCGCACCGCGCCCGAGCTGAAGGGCCCGACCATCGCCATCTCGACGCTGCAGGCCCTCTCCATCGCCGATCTGAACAAGATGGCCAAGGACATGGGCGTGGAGAACTACGGCACCCTGCGCAAGCAGGAGGTCATCTTCGCGATCCTGAAGAAGAACGCCGAAGGAGCCGGTGGCCTCTTCGCCGAGGGTGTGCTGGAAGTCCTCAGCGAGGGCTTTGGCTTCCTGCGCTCGCAGGCCTTCAACTACCTGCCCTGCCCGGAGGACGTTTACGTCTCGCCGTCGCAGATCCGCCGTTTTGACCTTCAGACCGGCGACCTCGTGGCCGGCCAGATCCGCCCGCCCAAGGAGAAGGAGAAGTTCTTCGCCCTGCTCAAGGTCGAGTCTGTCAACCACATGGAGCCGGACAAGGCCAAGGAGAAGACGCACTTCGACAACCTCACGCCGCTCTTCCCGAACAAGCGCTTCATCCTCGAGACGGACGCCACCGAGCTGTCCACCCGTGTGCTGGACCTCGTCTGCCCCATCGGCAAGGGCACCCGCGGCGTCATCGTCGCCCCGCCCCGCACCGGCAAGACCGTGCTGCTCCAGAAGCTCGCCAACGCCCTCATCAAGAACAACCCTGAGGCCTACCTCATCATCCTGCTGATTGATGAGCGCCCCGAGGAAGTCACGGACATGGAGCGCTCCTGCAAACCCGCCGAAGTCATCGCCTCGACATTCGACGAGCCGCCTGAGCGTCACGTGCAAGTCGCCGAGATGGTCATCGAGAAGGCCCGCCGCATGGTCGAGCACAAGAAGGACGTCGTCATCCTGCTCGACTCCATCACCCGGCTCGCCCGCGCCTACAACACGGTGCAGCCGCACTCCGGCAAGATCCTCTCCGGCGGCGTGGACGCCAACGCGCTGCACAAGCCCAAGCGCTTCTTCGGCGCGGCGCGCAACATCGAGGAAGGCGGTTCGCTCACCATCATGGCCACCGCGCTGGTGGACACCGGCAGCCGCATGGATGAAGTCATCTTTGAAGAATTCAAGGGCACCGGCAACATGGAGGTGCATCTGGATCGCGGCCTCGTTGACCGGCGCATCTTCCCCTCCATCAACGTCGAGCGCTCCGGCACCCGCAAGGAAGAGCTGCTCTACCACCCGGACGAATACAACAAAGTCGTCCTGCTCCGCCGTGCCCTCACCGGCGTGCCGCCGGTCGAGGCGATGGAACTGCTGCTCAACAAGCTCAAGAAGACGCCGAGCAACATCATGTTCCTGCTGGGGATGAACGCGGGCTGAGAACGCGGGCTTTCCAAGCAAGACGCAAAGGCGTGACCAACCACCCTTTGCGTCTTTTGCTTTGCCGATGGCCCTTTCGGGCCAGTCCCGAAGTTTCCTGAACATCCCCTTTCAGGCGGCTGTCTTACTCTGGCCGCACGCTTGGGTTGGTAATCTGCCAGCGTGCCAGCTACATTCTACGGACTCGTGACACGTTACGCTTTGCCATCTTTGAATCGGCGGCCGGCCCTCGCCGCGCTGGCCTCTGCCGGACTGCTCCTCACCGGCTGCCAGAAGGAAGAGATCACCGTCTATCGCGTGCCCAAGGCACCCCCGGCGGCTGAGACTGCCGCCGCCGCCGCGCCATCCCCGGGTGCCCGGCCGCACGCGCACTGGGAACGGCTCCCGGACGGGTGGAGCGAGGCGCCCGCCGCTGGTTCGCGCGCGGCCACCTTCACTATCGCGGGCAAGGACGGCCAAAAGGCCGAGGCCGCCATCGTCGCCTTCCCCGGCATGGGCGGCACCGATCTCCAGTTCGTGAACCTCTGGCGCGAGCAGCTTGCACTCCCCCCGCTCGGCGAGGACGAGCTGTCCAAGCTCGTCCAAGCCGTCACCATCGCGGGCGCGGACGGCAAGCTTTTTGACATTACCGGCGCGATCAAGTCCGGGGCCGCCCCGAGCGCCGACCGCATCATCGTGGCCTTGCAGAAGCAGGACGGCGTCTCGTGGTTCATCAAGCTCACCGGCAATGCCGCGCTCGTGGAACAGCAGAAGCCCGCGTTCATCGGCTTCCTCAAGACCTTGAAATTCCACGCCGCCGCGGACGACGCGCCCTCCGCCCCCGCTGCATCCTTGGCCGCGCCAAAGCCCGCGCCCAGCCCGGCCGCCGGCCAGCCCGGCTGGACCGCGCCTGCGCATTGGAAACCGCAGACTCCCGGGGCCATGCAGGCGGTGAAATATACCGTCGGCGAGGGCAAGGCCGCCGCTGAAGTCACCGCCGTCTTCCTCGGCGGCCTGGGCGGCGGGCTCAAGCCGAACCTTGACCGTTGGCGTGGCCAGCTCAGCCTGGCACCTGCAGCCGAGAGCGAAGTGGACAAGCAGGCCCCGGCGTTCCCCGCGCTCGGCCAGGGCGCGCGCATCGTGGAGCTCTCCGGCACCACGGCGCAAGACGGCGACCCCGCCGGCATGATCGTGCTCGTGGTCCCGTCCGGCAACGGCACCTGGTTCTACAAGTTCATGGGTGACAAGGCCGTCGTCGCCAAGGAAAAGGACGCCTTCATCGCCTTCGTCAAATCGGCCAAGAACTGAATTCCCAATGACCAGTTCCCAATGACCAGTGAATGTCCAATGCCCAATGCCCAACGGCACGCGCGCGCCCAAGCGCGGCCTGGGCGTCGGGCATTCGTCATTGGACATTCATTGGGCATTGGGAATTGAACATTGGTCATTGCCTCCCCTTTCATGTTCGACCGCGTCATTAAATTCCTCGCCTCGCTGAAGCTCACCGTCGTCCTGCTGGCGCTCGGCTTGGTGCTCATCTTCATCGGCACGCTCGCCCAGGTCCACGAGGGCCTCTACAACGCCCAGGTCCGCTTCTTCAAGAGCTGGATCGTGGTCGGGGCGACGCTGTTTGGCACCAAGATGCCCTGGCTCATCCTGCCCGGCGGCTACACCATCGGCTCCGCGCTGCTGGCCAGCCTGCTCACCGCGCACTTCACCCGCTTCAAGTGGACCTGGGCACGGTCCGGCATCTTCCTTACGCACCTCGGCGTCATCCTGCTGCTGCTCGGCCAGCTCGCCACGGACATGCTCTCCACGGAAAGCTCGATGCGCCTCGAAGAAGGCGAGACCCGGAACTACTCCGAGGACTTCCACGCCAACGAACTCGCCTTCGTCAACCAGTCCTTGCCGAACGACTTCGAAGTCGTGGCCATCCCGGAATCGTTGCTGGCCCCCAAGGGCGAGCTGCGCCATCCCAGCCTCCCCTTCACGGTGAAGGTGCGTGAGTATTGGCCCAACGCCATCCTCATGAACGTCCCGCCGGCGGACGCCGTGCCGGTGGCCGCCACCGACGGCCTGCTCACCAACCACGTCCTCCGCGCCATCCCGGCCGAGGAAGCCGGCCGCGACACCCGCGCCGCCGTCTGGCTCGACGCCGTCACCACCAACGGCGTCGCCGGCACCTGGCTTGTGGCCGCGCCCTCCCGTGGCGAACGCGATGCCGAGCGCGCCATCTTCACCGTCGCGGGCAAGACCTACACGGCGTCCCTGATCTTTGCCCCGGCGATGGGCGGAAACCTCCTGGCGATTGCCGACCTGGCCCAGCGCCGCGACGCCTCGCCCGTGATGATCCCCGAAGCCGAGCTGGCCAAGCCCAGCGAGGTGACGCGCCCCGAACTGCCCTTCAAGCTGCGCATCCGCCAGTTCTGGCCGCGCGCCGAGCTGTGGGAAAAGCTGCCGGCCAACGCCGTCGTCAATCCCGCCACCCATGGTCGCATGAGCAAGGCGGCGGTCGTCCCGCTCCCGCTCGTTGCCGACATGAACAGCCGCAACCTGCCCGCCGCCGCCGTCGAAGTCGTGGCCGAGGGCAAGTCGCTCGGCATCTGGCTCGTCTCCTCACGGCACAACCTGCTCCAGCAGCAGTTCGAGGTCGGGGGCAAGGCCTTCGAGATGGCCATGCGTTTCACGCGCTACTACAAGCCCTACAGCCTCACGCTGCTGAACTTCACCCACGAACGCTACCCCGGCACCGATTTGCCCAAGGATTTCCGCAGCCGCGTGCGCATCGTCCACCCCGCGAAGAACGAGAACCGCGAGACGGAGATCTTCATGAACAACCCGCTGCGTTACGAGGGGCTGACGTTTTACCAGGCCGGCTTCGACCCCGAGAACGACCGGCTCGCCAACAAGGTGACCATCTTCCAAATCGTGAAGAACCCGGGCTGGCTCACGCCCTATTTTGCCTGCCTGATAGTGGGCGTGGGGCTGACCGTCCAATTCATGATTCACCTAGTCGGCTTCGCCCGGAAGCGGATCAAACCAGCGGTGGCCACCGCCGAGACCGCAGGGAAGTCGGCCAAGCAGCAGCCGCGCAAGGGCGCGGAAGCCGCGAAGAAATGAACGCCGTGCGCAGCAACCTGAAAGTATCGGAGGCGACCCGCCTCTTCTCCCTCGCCCCCACTGGGGGAGAGGGCCGGGGTGAGGGGGCATGGCGTCCAGCAGGCAAAGAGGCGATGGAAGTCAGTAAGCCATTCCCAACGCGTGGTAAACCCGTCGCCTCATTGCGAACTTCCGCCCGCCCCCTCACCCTAACCCTCTCCCCCGGTGGGGGCGAGGGAATCCGCCGCTTCGTGCCCGTTTCCCTTCTTTGCGCCTTCTGTGCCTCTTTGTGGCAAACCCCTTCCCTCGTATGAAAAAGCACTGGCCCTGGCTTCTCTTCGCCGTCTTCGCCATCGAAGCCGCCTTCTCCCTCAAGCCGCGCGCGGACAAGCCGGACGAGTTTCAGCTCCGCGAGTGGGCCAAGCTCCCCGTCCTCGCCAACGGCCGCGTGCAGCCCTTTGACTCCCTCGCCCGCAACAGCCTGCTCGTCATCCGTGGCAACACGGACGTGCCGCTGGAGGGCAACGGGGCCAATGGCACCTGGGGCCGGTGGGAGACGCTGCAAGGCCCGCTGAGCGAGCGCAACTGGTATCAGTTCAGCAAGCGCCCGGCGAAGCTCAAGCCCGCCGAGTGGCTCCTCGAAGTCTTCAGCAAGCCGGAGCTGGCGGACACGCGGGCCATCTTCCTCATCCACCACGCCGAGCTGATCGGCGAACTCAAGCTGCAGGACAAGGGCGTGGACCGCTCCGGCCTGCGCTACTACACCTTCGCCGACATCAAGCCCAGCCTCGGCGTCATGGAGCGCGAGTCCAAGAAGGTCGGCGAGGTCAAGCAGGAGCTGCGCACCCCCTACCAGCGCTCGCTCATGAGCCTGCACAACGGCCTGCAAACCTACCTGCGGCTCAAGAACAGTCTCAAACCCGAGAACACCCAGGACTTCGCCGCCGAGCTGGCGCAGTTTGAGAAGCTCCTTCCCGCCGGTTTCCGCGCCATCCGCGCCCAGCAATCCGGCCAGGAATATGACAAGGCGATGTTCGACACCTTCCTCGGCTACGCGGAGCCTTATGCCATGATGGGGCAGATGGCCTACCCGTTCCTCGTCCCGCCCACCGAGCCAGGCCAGAAGAAGTCCGACTGGACGAACATCGGCCAGGCGCTCATGAACGGCATCCGCGCCGGCGAAGTCCCGCCCGCCGTGCATGCTCATGCCGCGCTCGCCACCGCCTACGCGCAGGGCAAGCCCGCCGAGTTCAACCGCGCGCTCGCGGACTACCGCGCCTTCCTCGCCGGCAAGCTCGACATCGAGGTGAAGAAGGGCCGGCAGGAAGCGCTCTTCAACCAGTTCTCGCCGTTCTACCGCAGCATGATGATCTATGTCATCGCGCTGATCCTCGCCGCCGCTTCGTGGCTGAACTGGTCGGAGAACCTGAACCGCGCCGCCTACCGCCTCGTGTCGCTCGCGCTCGTCGTCCACACCACGGGCCTGCTCTTCCGCATGTTCCTGGAAGGCCGTCCCCCGGTGACGAACCTCTACTCCTCGGCCATCTTCGTCGGCTGGGGCGCGGTGGTGCTCGGGCTCGTGCTCGAACGCATCTTCCGCAACGGCATCGGCAGCGTGACCGCCTCCTCGGTGGGCTTCATCACGCTCATCATCGCACATCACCTCGCGCAGACCTCCTCCACCGGCGACACCATGGAGATGATGCGCGCCGTGCTGGACACGAACTTCTGGCTCGCGACGCATGTGACCACCATCACCATCGGCTACGCCTCGACCTTCCTCGCCGGGTTCCTGGCGATGATCTACGTGCTGCGCGGCGTCTTCACCCGCACGCTCGACGAGGTGACGGCCAAGACGCTGCCGCGCATGGTCTATGGCATCGTCTGTTTCGCCACCCTGCTGAGCTTCGTGGGCACGATCCTCGGTGGCATCTGGGCGGACCAGAGCTGGGGCCGTTTCTGGGGCTGGGACCCGAAGGAGAACGGCGCGCTGCTCATCGTGATCTGGAACGCGCTCATCCTGCATGCGCGCTGGGGCGGCCTGGTGCGCGAGCGCGGCCTGATGAACCTCGCGCTCTTCGGCAACATCGTCACGGCCTGGAGCTGGTTCGGCACGAACATGCTGGGCGTGGGCCTGCATAGCTACGGCTTCATGGACGCGGCCTTCAAGTGGCTGATGATCTTCAACCTCAGCCAGCTCATCCTCATCGGCCTGGGCTGCCTGCCCACGCGGTTTTGGAAGAGCGGGCAGGGGCCGGGTGCGGACGGCGCTGCAAAGACAGATGCGGCGCTGGCGAAGCCGCAGACGGCGTGATTACAGGCCAGGCACAGAATCAGCCAAAACCGAACCGCGTCGCGCGGGAGGAGTTCGCGCGCCATGGAGTGCGGTGACAAATCACCGCACTCCATACCGCAACGGTCGCACGGCCACGCCAGGCTTGCGGCCCGGGCCGCGCTCCGAGATCACGTTGCGCTCCCCCCCCTCGCCTCTTGATGCTTCCGCCGCGCGTCCCTCTTCGGGTAGGGTGGCCCGCACGATATGTATTCGCCGAAGCTGGATGACTTTCTGAAGCTCGCGACGCAGGGCAACCTCATCCCTGTCACGCGTCGCATCCTCGCGGATTTTGAGACGCCGCTCTCCGCCTACAAAAAGATTCGCGGACAGGGCGAATCGTTTCTCTTCGAGTCGGTCGAGGGCGGCGAGCACCTGGGCCGCTACTCGTTCGTGGGCTGCAACCCGCGCGCGATCATCAAGCAGACCGGCAGCCGCATCGAGGTCATCTCCGAGGGCAAGGTGACGGAGAAGTTCGGCATCCCCGCGCCCGGCCGCGAGCCGTGCGAGAAGTGCGTGCGCGACGGCCTCGAAGTGGTGGAGCAGGTGCTGGCGCGCTTCCGTCCCGTGAACGTCCCGGGCCTCCCGCGCTTCACCGGCGGCGCGGTGGGCTTTATCGGCTACGAGTTCATCCACGACGTGGAGCCGATTGTGCCGCGTCCGCCGAAGGACGAGCTGGGCACGCCGACGCTTTACTTCCTCATCGCCGACGAGCTGCTCATCTTCGACCGCGCGCAGCAAACCATCTCGATCCTCGTGAACGCGGTGCTCGACGACGCGGCTTCACCCACCGAGGCCTACGAAAACGCGGTCGCGGAAATTGACCGCCTCGTCACGCTGCTGGAGCAGCCGCTGGAAAACCTGCCCGCCACGCTGCCGAGCGAGCTGGCGCCCGCGCCCTTCGAGTCGAACACGCCGAAGGGTAAGTTCATCGCCAACGTGCTGGAGGCCAAGACGCACATCACCGCCGGCGACATCATCCAGGTGGTCGGCTCGCAGCGGTTCAGCGCGCCGGTGAAGGCCAGCCCGCTCGATCTCTACCGCGCCGCGCGCACGATCAATCCCTCGCCCTACATGTTCCTGCTGGAGCTGGACGGCTTCGCGCTCGTGGGGGTGTCCCCGGAGATCCATGTGCGCTGCGAGGACCGGCTGATCGAGATCCGGCCCATCGCCGGCACGCGTCCGCGCGGGGCGACGCACGACGAGGATCTCACGATGGAAAAGGAGTTGCTGGCCGACCCGAAGGAACGCGCCGAGCACGTCATGCTCGTGGACCTCGCGCGCAACGACATCGGGCGCGTGTGCGACTACGGTTCGGTGCAGGTTAAGGAGCTGATGGTCATCGAGCGCTACAGCCATGTGATGCACATCGTGTCGCAGGTCGAGGGGCATCTCGCGGCGGACAAGAACGCGTTCGATCTCATGCGCGCGACCTTCCCCGCGGGCACGGTGAGCGGCGCGCCGAAGATCCGTGCGATGCAGCTCATCTCCGAGATGGAGGGCACCACGCGCGGACCGTATGCGGGGTGCGTTGGCTACTTCAGCTTCAACGGCAACTGCGACACGGCCATCACCATCCGCACCGCGCTGGTGAAGGACGGCCAGGTGTTCGTGCAGGCTGGCGGCGGCTGGGTGACGGACAGCGATCCGGAGTCCGAGTTTCAGGAGACGGTGAACAAGTCCAAGGCGATGCGGAAGGCCGTGGCGCTGGCGGAGAGTTTTGTGCGGGCGTGAAGGGGACACTCTTGTCCCCGATGCCATCGGAACGACTTTGAACGGCGGACAAGAGTGTCCGCCTCACGCCATCCGCGCCATCCGCCGCCGGGTCCACCAGCCGTTGAACTGGTCCAGCACCACCGCGAGGATCACCGCCGCGCCGATGATGATGCGGCTGTAGTTCTGGTCTATCCCGAGGATCACGATGCCGTTATCAATCATCTTGATGATGAGCGCGCCGAAGAGCGCACCGAGCGCGGAGCCCTTACCACCGGAGAGACTGGCCCCGCCCACGACGGCGGCGGCGATCACGTCGAGTTCGTAGCCTTGCCCATCGCCACTGGTGGCGCTGCCGTAGTAGCCGATGGCCAGCAGCGCGGCGACGCCCGCCGTGAGCCCGGAGTAGATGAACACCTTGAGCTTCACCTTGGACACGCGGATGCCGCTGAACCGGCTCGCGAGTTCGTTGCCGCCCACGGCATAGACATGCCGCCCGGGGGCGAGGAAACTGAGATAGAAGGTGCCCATGGCCACCACCGCCAGCAGCACGACGAGCGGCACGAGGCTCAGACCGTCGCCGGTCTCCCAGCGGATCATGTAGCGGAAGGCCTCGGGAAAATCTCCGACCGACTGGCCGCCCGTCATGACAAAGGCCTCGCCCCGGAAGATGGCCATGGTGCCCAGGGTGATGATGAAGGGATGCACCTTGAGCGCGGTGACCATCGCGCCATTGAGCACACCGCAGAGCGTCCCGACGGCCAGGCAGGTGAAGATGCCCATCAGCAGCGCCTCATGCGGCGGGGACGCAGCCAGCGCGCCGCCGGGGCCGAAGGCGCGGAAGACCATCGCGCCCACCACCGAGGCCAGGGCGTAGATCGCGCCCACGCTCAGGTCAATCTGGCCCGCGATGATCACGAGCGTGGCCCCCACGGCCATGATGCCGATGAAGCTGGTGTCCTTGGCGAGCTGGGTGAGGTTGGCGGCGTTGAGGAACTTGTTCTTCTCCTCGAGCACCAGCACCTTCTCGCCGTTGACCTCGGTGAACACTCGTTCGCGTTCGCCCGCTGCGTTCACCTGAAGCTTGGGCACCTTCACCGTGCCGCCGAAGAAAGTCAGCACCGCGCCGAGCAGGAGAATGACCAGCAGCAGGCCGCCCTCCTGCATCCCGAAGAGCGCGGAGCGGGCGCGGACCGTAAAGCGTTTGGCCGTATCCATGCTGAGGGCGATGCTACCAAGCGCCGCGCCGCCGCCGCAACCCTGGACCGGAGGTGCGTTTGGAAAGGAGCGCGGCCTTCAGGCCGCAGAAACGGGAGCAGGTCCAAGATGATTCGAACCTGTTATAGCAACCGCAGCTTTCTGCGGCGTGAACGCCGCGTTCCGCGCTTGCCGGCGGACCAGCGTATCCGCCTCACGAACGCTTCACGGGCCGCCCAGCGCGGGGTCGGTCCACGGCGTGTTGGAGTAATACCAGGTGGCCGATTCCATCGTGTCCACATGACCATCCACGAAGCTCACGTTGCTGCGCTTGCTGTGGCGCAGATGCGGGCCGCCCCAGTCCGGCGAATTGCCTGAGCCCATGGTTGTGGCCTGAATGTCTCCAAATCCTACGTCACTGCCGGCGGGCCGGATCAGAATCCAGCACCCGGGCTTGTAGGTGGAGGCGGTCGTCACGGCGACCGCCCCGGAGGGCGAAGCCACGGCCAGGGTGCCGCCGTCGGTCATGGAGACGGTCCCGCTGGGCCGCACCACCATGGCCTTCGAGGTGGGGACCTCCGTGGCCCGCTTGCCGATGTCGAAGTTGAGCGCGTAGTTGTTGCGAATGATGCAGATGCCCCAGACCCGCTCGACCACGTTGGGCGGCGCACTGGGGCAGCGGAACATGTTGGTGGTCCCGAGATAGGGCATCAGGTGTTCGGCCCAGGTCTCGGTGATGGTGGCGCCGTTCACCCAGCGGAAGTGGCCCGGCGGCAGGAGGTCCCGGTTGTCATCCGAGTAGAGGATGCTGCCCATCATCTGCTGGCGGACATTGCTCACGCATTTGATGGCCTTGCCCTTCGCCTTGGCCTGCGACAAGGCCGGCAAGAGCATGCCCGCCAGGATCGCAATGATCGCGATGACGACGAGCAGTTCGATGAGGGTGAATCCGGCGCGTTCGCGCAGGACGGAACGAAGCGACATAGGTTGGAGTGGCGGTTGAAGCTGGCTCGACGAAACATGGCATAAACCCGCCGGCAGGGAAACAAGAGAGTTGCCGGGCTAATTTTGTTCTTGAACGCGGCTACTTTTACGGATGTCGAACTCTTTACGGACCCGCCGGTCGCGGGTGCGTGAGAAACGAACCAAAAGTGAAAGGCAATGTCATGAAACCCATATACCCATTGGCCGTGCTGGCCGCAGCCTTCGTGCTGGCCGGCTGTGATGAGTCCAAACTGAGCCGACAGTCCGACTCCGACCGCAATGCCCCGCCGGCCCAGGAGCAGGCCACCAGGACGGAAACCACCGCCCTGCCGCCCATGCCGGAACCGACGGAGATTGTGAAGCAGGAGCCCAAGGAACCCGCGGACGTCACCCAGCCCTACCCGGCTGACATGCGTGACCAGTTCGTGGCCTTCCAGACGGAACATCTGGCCAGCATGGACCAGAACATCAACGAGCTGAACGACAAGATCCTGTCCCTCAACACCGATGAGGCGGCCCTGCAGACGATCGAGTCGTTGCGCGAGCTGCGCGCCCAGGTGGACCCGCTGTTCGAGGAGCTGAAGAAAGCGAGCCCGGAAGCCTGGGATGACGCCAAGCAGGCCTATGAAATGGCCTTCGCTGAACTGGAGCGCGTCTATCAAGACGCGAAGGAGACCTACGGCGACTAAGCTCGTCGTAGGCGTGACCGACTGAGCCCTTGCTCAGACGGCATGTGCAAGGACGGCCGCGGCAGACGCCGCGACCGTCTTTGCTTTTGCAGAGGAGGGAATCTCCAAGCCCTACAAGCTCGTGACTCACGACAACATCACCGAGAAATAAGTCGCTGCTGCAACGTGCCAGCTATATCAAGCCTGGATGCGGGCCATGGAGAGGCCGCTGGAACCACGGATGGTTCCTTTCCCCTCACCCCAGCCCTCTCCCTCCGGGAGAGAACCCACGGCCTGCCAACTGCCGCGATTTCAGCCCTTGAACCTCCCCTTCGTGCCGGGACCAGTGGCCGGCAGCGAGTTCGCGACCGCATTCCTGCTACGACGCACCTCCGTCTCCCTCGCCCTGCGAGGCACGAGCGGGGAGAGGGCCGGGGAGAGGGGTGCTTCGACCCGCTCCCAACGCAACTGGACCTGCCGCCCCTCCTCTCCCCGGCCCTTTCCTCCATTCCATGGAGGAGCGGGAGACCCGAGCACGCCAGTGGTTCGGCGAGGCCGTATCCATTAGCGCCGGGGCAAGGGTGCGCGCCGGGAGGTTCGTGGGCAGGGAGCCAGTCAGCCTGCCACGGAGCAATGAGCGGGCGCGTTTTCCACGAACGCGGGCGGTGACTCTCCGTCTCCCCCAGAGAGAGGGGCCGGGGTGAGGGGAAAGCGCGCGCACGAACTCGACGAGCGAGCTCGCCATCCACATCGGAACTTGGCGCGCGTCAAAGCCATCGCGTTCAACTTGATGTTTGCCGCGGCGCTTCTGCCAGAGGAACGCGGACGGTGGGGCGCAAGCCAGATGTTCTTGAACGGCGTCTTTTGGCCGGGGTCCAACTCTTCACGGACCTGCCTGCGGCAGATCCATTCGTGCAGTTAACTTCCAAACCGAAAGGCAAAACCATGAAAGCGATATTTCTCCTGGCCGCGCTGGCGGCCACCTTGGTGCTCACGGGCTGTGAGCATACCAAACAGGCTGTCAGGTTCACGCCGGAAAGGATCACGGAGGTGAAGGTCAAAAGCCCCGGCCAACGGGCCGTCTATGTGGCCGCCACCTATCTGAGCCTGCTGGAGATGGATCAACGAATCGCCGCGCTGGGCAACACGGTGGCCTCGCTCCAGAGCGATGCGGTTGCGGAACAGACGGTCAATTCGCTGCGGGATCAGCGGGCGGACATCGACCCGCTGTTTGAGAACCTGGCCAACGCGGACGAGCTGACCTGGGAGCAGGCCCGGAGGTCTTTCGAGACTGCGTTGATCCACTTGGACACGGCCCGCAAGTCGGCGCAGGCCACCTACGACAAATAAGCCCTGGCCTGGCGGCGCATGAGTCGCCGCAGAAGGAGCGCCGAGCATTCCGCTCAGACCGAGCCATGCTCGGTGCTCCGCTCTTTTTCAGCCAGGCGGCTGCCCGCCCGGCCGCCCGCTTCGGCGACTTTGCAGAACGTGGCCACCCCGGCTACACTGCCCGGCATGAATGGAAACTTGAACCCCGCTCCCAACCTGACCCAGCGACCCCCGCGCAGTCCGCGCGTGCGCCTCGGCGGCTACGTCCTCCTGGCCCGCATCCTCGACAAGGGGCGCGCTGACCTCGCCGACACGGCGGGCGAATACAAATACAACAACCCCATTGACCGGCACTGGTTTCGCTTCACCGGGATCACGCCCGAGGCGTTGAAGGCCGAACTGGCCGCCGGCAAGGGTGACGGCGAAATTCTGGAGTGGGTGCAGGCCGCCGCCCCGCAGCGCCGCGAGGCCTGGGAGATCCAGCACTGGAGCGCCTTCCACAATGAGCGCGGGCCGGACGGTGACCTGGAAACGCTTGAGCTTTTCGCCACGCGGATCGGTGCGTTGAGCAAGACGCGTGAGGACATGAAGACGTGGTTTGATTACCTCGACCTGGATGACCATGTGAGTTTTGGCGGCAAGCCGTGAGCCGTCACCAGAAATCAACCTCAACCCTCACCATGCATGGCTGGTCGCTATCTTGAAACTTGCTTCACCCCGGAGGTGCTGGCCGCGCAGGCGCACTACTATGGGCGGGCGCAAACCGTCCCGCCCCAGCCTGAACGCGATCCGCTGGGCGAGGAGGAGATGGCGTTCATCGCCGGGCGCGACAGTTTCTATCTGGCCAGCGTGAACCGTGACGGCTGGCCTTACGTGCAGCATCGCGGCGGCCCGACGAGGTTTCTCAAGGTGCTCGACCCGCACTTGCTGGGCTTCGCCGACTTCAGGGGCAACCGCCAGCTCCTGAGCACGGGCAACCTCGCGGCCAACGACCGCGTCGCGCTGTTTCTCATGGATTATCCGCGCCGGGAGCGGTTGAAACTGCTCGGCCATGCGCGGGTGCTCGACGCCCGCGACCAGCCCGCGCTCGTGGACCGGCTCACGCCTGCGCCGGAACTGCGCCCCAAGGTCGAGCGGCTGTTCCTCGTGGACGTGATCAGCTTCGACTGGAACTGCTCGCAGCACATCACCCCGCGCTACACCGAGGAGGAGGTGCGCGCCGTGACCGCGCCGCTGGAGCGGCGCATCGCCGAACTGGAGTCTCAGTTGAAACACAAGCCCGTATGAACCCACGCCCGCCCCTGCCGCCCTTCACCGAGGCCACCGCGCGCCAGAAAGTCCAGGCCGCCGAGGACGCCTGGAACAGCCGTGACCCCGAACGCGTGTCGCTCGCCTACACGGAGGACACCCACTGGCGCAACCGGTCCGAGTTCGTGAACGGTCGCGCGCAGGTGGTCGAGTTTCTCCGGCGCAAGTGGAACCGCGAGCTGGACTACCGGCTGAAGAAGGAGCTGTGGGCCTTCACCGGCAACCGCATCGCGGTGCGGTTCGAGTATGAATTCCATGATGACTCCGGGCAGTGGTATCGCGCCTACGGCAACGAGAACTGGGAGTTCGACGAACTTGGCTGCATGAAGTTCCGCTTCGCCAGCATCAACGACCTGCCGATCCAGGAGGGGGAGCGCAAGTTCCGGTGGGAGCGGAAAAGCTGATGGCCGCGCGCGCGACTGGGTCAACATGCGCCCGTGCAGCAAGTGCGCGATTGAACCCGGCCACAGTGCGACGCTAGGCTGGCTCTTTTATGAGCAAACCTGCCTGTCCGATGTGCGAAATGGCCGATGTCCTGGAACACCCCGAGCGCTGGGAGTGCGTGACCTGCGGCCACGAGTGGGAGCGCACGCCGGAGCCCGAGGCGCCCGCCGGACCGCGCGTGGTCAAGGACGCTCACGGCAACGTGCTGGTGGATGGCGATTCAATCACCTTGATCAAGGACCTGCCGCTGAAAGGCTCCTCGCAGGTCATCAAGGGCGGGACCAAGGCCAAAGGCATCCGTTTGGTGGATGGCGACCACGAGATCTCCTGCAAGATGGACGGGATCTCCGTCGGGCTGAAGGCGTGCTTTGTAAAGAAGGCCTGAAGGGTGCGCAACTACTTCAGCAACTGCTTCCACCGCGCGAGCTGCTTCGCTACTTCCTTGGTGCCGGGTGCGCCGGTGAGGTTGCGCCGCGCCATCGCCTTCTTGAGGTCGAAGACGTCTGCGGGATCAATGGTCAGCTCGACTCCATCAAATTTTACTCCCATGCCAGTCGCCTCGGCGAGTGTGCAGCCATTCCTTTCGGCGATCGCAACTATTTCACCGACCGCATGGTGCGCCTGGCGGAACGGAATCCCCTTCCGCACGAGATAGTCCGCCAGATCCGTCGCGAGCAGCGCGGAATCACTGGCGGCGGCGGCGCAGACGGCGGCGTTCACGCTGGTGTGGCGTAGCATGGCGGCAGTCAGCCGGGCGCTCGCGCGCACCGTGTCCACGGTGTCAAAGAGGCGTTCCTTGTCCTCCTGCAGGTCGCGGTTGTAAGTCATCGGCAGGCCCTTGAGCAGCGTGAGGAGCGCCATCAGGTTCCCATACACGCGGCCGGTCTTCCCGCGCGTGAGTTCGGCAATGTCGGGATTCTTCTTCTGCGGCATCAACGACGATCCAGTCGTGTAGGCGTCGGCGATCTTGATGAAGTTGAACTCCGTGCTCGCCCAGAGGATCACGTCCTCGGACAACCGCGAGAGGTGCATCGCCACCAAAGCGGCGAGGGAGCAAAACTCGATGGCGAAGTCGCGGTCGCTCACGGCGTCCATGGAGTTCTGCGTGACCTGGGGGCGGCCCTTGGCATCCACGAAGCCGAGTTCCTGCGCGACGAACTCGCGGTCGAGCGGGAGCGTGGAGCCGGCAATCGCGCCGCTGCCGAGCGGGCAGACGTTCACGCGGTTGAAGCAGTCGAGGAGCCGGCCGTGATCGCGGTCCAGCATCTCGACGTAGGCCAGCAGGTGGTGCGCGAAATAGACCGGCTGGGCGCGCTGCACATGGGTGTAGCCGGGGATGATGACGACCGCATTGGCCGCGCCCAACTCGATGAGCGAACGCTGCAGGTCCCGCAGTTCCTGCGCGAACTCGACGATCTCGTCGCGCAGCCACATGCGGACGTCGAGGGCGATCTGGTCATTGCGTGAGCGGGCGGTGTGGAGCTTCGCGCCGGCGGGGACACGCTTGGTCAGCTCCGCCTCGATGTTCATGTGGACATCCTCGAGTTCCGGCTTCCAGGTGAACTTGCCGGCCTCGATCTCCTTGGCAATCGCCATCAGTCCCGTCTGGATGGCCTTCAGTTCCGCACGGCTGAGCACGCCGATGCGCTGAAGCATCGTGGCGTGGGCGATGGAGCCCTGGATGTCATGCCGCCACAGCCGCCAGTCAAAGGAGATGGATTCGGTGAACCGTGCGACGTCCTCGCCGGGGCCGCTGGCGAAGCGACCGCTGCGAGAGGTGGGAGACTGCTTGCTCATAAAACGGGGCGAACATTGTTGGCCGACAAGGGGAAAGTCACGCGGGAAAGGCCCGAAAAAGATACTCCGGGCGCAGATCAGGTTTTGAGCAGTGAATCCGGAGGGCACAGCGGGAGGGCGCATCTCTGCATTTCGTAGCCGCTCTCCCTCACCCCAGCCCTCTCCCGCTGGGAGAGGGGGCGACGCCGTCCGCACGGGTTGGCAAAGGGACGCTTCGATTAGTCAGGACGGCGGCGAAGCTTCTCCCGCTCCCAGCGGGAGAGGGCCGGGGTGAGGGAGAGCGGCCACCCATTGCCCTGGCGAGACATGACGCCGGGCGCTGTGCTCAAAAGCTGATTTACGCCCAGCAGATGGGCGGCGCACACCTGATTTAAGTGGCGTCATCTTTAGAAGATAGAGCTGAATTCCGGCTTTACCGGGGCTCCCATGTTTGCTATGGCATGGTGGCATAGCTCGGAATGAAGTTGGTTCGTTTTTCATGCCATGAATGCCACCCCTCGCCCGCTGATCGCAACGTTCTCCCACCGAATCTGCTGGAGCTGGCTGCTCTGGCTCGTTTGTCTGGCTCCGCTGCTCCACCCCGCCGGTTTGGAGGCTGCCACCCGGACCTGGGTGAACACCTCCGGCGGCTTCTGGAGTGACGGTGCCAACTGGAGCGGCGGCTTCGTGCCCGGGGCGGGGGACACGGCGATCATCAACGCCAACGGCACTTACTCGGTGACGCTGGACACCAGTGCCAGCTTCGACACCCTGACCCTCGGCGGCGGCACTGGAACCCAGACCCTGCTGTGGACCGCCGGCAGCATGGCCGGGCGGCTGACCGTCGCGTCGAGTGGCGTGCTCAACTTTGGCGGGGACAATTCCAAGGCCTTCAGTGGCGGTTCGATCA
>CAZCBE010000023.1:19264-68554 GCA_964496695.1 uncultured Klebsiella sp. | reverse complement strand
CTCCCCCGATGGGGGAGAGGGAGAAGCGGCGGCGGGCGCTCGATGGTCGAGGGTGCTGACGATGCCTCGGTCCACCATGACGCTGCGCGCGGAGCGTCTTGAACTGTGCAGCGTTCCGCCGGCTGAAGCCGGGACTCCGTGCGCGGGTGCAGACGAAAAGGACGTCATCCGACTTCGCACGCCCTGCCCCCTCACCCCAGCCCTCTCCCCCGATGGGGGAGAGGGTGAAGAGGCGGCGGGCGTTCGGTAGTCGAAGCCAGTGGTAACGTTTCGGCCAAGTCGAGGCTGGGGCGTTGGGCGTCACGACTGGAGGAAGTAGGCCAAGGCCACCTCGGTCTCGGCTTGTTGCACGGCGCGGAGCAGGTGGTGGCGGGCGTTGGGTGACTTGCCGGCAGCAGCTTCCACGGCGTCCACGAAGGCGAAGGCGTCCCACTTGCCTCCTGGAAGGAGTTGCGCGGCGAGTTTGGCTTCTGAGGCGAGCAAGGGCGCGACGCGCTTCGACAGGGCCGAGAAACAGGGGTGCTGGCCGACGCGCCGGAACCAATACTTGGAGTTCCAGTAGTCCGGCTCGCGGCGGTGCAGGATGGCGTGGACCAGGCTGCCATCAGGATTTTCGATGGCCTGGCAGATGACGTGCGAGGCATCGGAATGGTCGTGCCAGAGCAGGAGGAGGGCGCGGATTAGTTCTGCCCTCGCTGGGTCCCTGTGGCGGCGGAACAGTTCGTCCAGCGACTGGTTCAGCGCGCTGGCGGATTGGGTGCCCTTGCGCGGCTCAGGGCCGAGCGCGGCGGGGCCGGGCTGGGTGAGGAGGGCGTGAAGCGCTTCGGAGAGAGTTGAGCCCATGAGTTGGTGGCCCGCAGATGACGCGGATGACACGGATAAAGACGAGCCCAGCTTTCCATCCGCGTCATCCGTGTTATCCGCGGGCAGAAAATCAGAGACTCCGCACGTCGTCTCCTACTTACTTCTTTTCGATCATCCGGCGGAACTCGGCGAAGAGCGGGTTCGAATCGTGCGGGCCGGGCGAGGCTTCCGGGTGATACTGGACGGAGAAGATGGGCTTGGTCTTGTGGCGCATGCCTTCGACGGTCTGGTCGTTCAGGTTGATGCGGGTCACGGACACATCGGACGGGAGCGAGGCGGGGTCCACGGCGTAGCCATGGTTCTGCGAGGTGATTTCCACGCGACCGGACTCGAGGTCCTTCACCGGCTGGTTGCCGCCGCGATGGCCGAACTTGAGCTTGAAGGTCTTGCCGCCGAAGGCCTGGCCGAGGAGCTGGTTGCCCAGGCAGATGCCGAAGATGGGGATGCCCGTGTCCACGAGCGTCTTCACCTCGCGGACGATGTAGTCGAGGGCGGCGGGATCGCCGGGGCCGTTGCTGAGGAAGATGCCGGCGGGCTTGTATTTGAGGGCGTCGGCGGCGCTGGTGGTGGCGGGCAGGATCTGCACCTGGAAGCCGGTCTGCCGCAGGTTGCGCGCGATGTTGTATTTCATCCCGTAGTCGAAGGCGACGATGGGGATGTCCGCCGCCGGGAGGGGCTTGCGGTGCTGGCGGGCGTCCGCCTTGGAGATGCCGCGCACGACGTCGAACTCGGCGCTCTGCTGGTCCTGCGGGTCCCAAGCGAAGGCCTTGGGGTGGGTGACTTCCTTCACATAGTCCACGCCGTCGAAGACGAATTCCTTCGCGCGCTGGAGCGCCTCGGCCTCGGTCACGGCGGGGTCGGTGGAGAGAAAGCCGTTCAACGCGCCGCGGACGCGGAGCTTCTTGGTGAGGGCACGGGTATCAATGCCCTGGATGCCGGGGATGCCGTTCTGCGCGAGGTAATCCTCCAGCGACCAGTCCGCGCGCCAGTTGCTGACGACGGGGGAGAGTTCGCGGATGACGAAGCCGGAGGCGTGAGGCCGCCACGACTCGACGTCCTGGGCGTTCACGCCGTAGTTGCCGATGAGCGGGTAGGTCATCGTCACGATCTGCCCCTTGTAGGACGGGTCGGTGAGGATCTCCTGGTAACCGGTCATGGAGGTGTTGAAACACACCTCGCCACAGGCCGACGCCTGCGCGCCGAAACCCGTGCCGTGGAACACTGAACCATCTTCAAGAGCGAGAATTGCTTTCATCCAGTCGCAAACAAATTGGGCGGACTGTAGGGGCGGGCAAAGGGGGGTCAAGTTCTTTGCCGTGGCAATGCGAGTTGAGGCAGGAAAACGGGGTCATGGACTGGCGAAAGGAGGCGTGGTGATGCCCAGCGTGCGCTACTCCGCAGCATGCCCCCACCATGAACCTGTGCCGACGGCTTGCAGCCGACGTCCGCAGGCCACAGCAGGAAGAACCAGTTTGAAGCCCTCCACCCGCAACGCGGTGGCTGCAAGCCACCGGCACGGCGTTCAGGGTCTCACCGCACGAAGCTTTCACTGGCCGAACGGATTATTTGCGCCACTCAATAGCACGGGGAGGAAGGAGTGGCAGGGTTGAGGCGGATGAGGGATTTCAGATTCGAGATTTCAAATTTCAGAGACGGAAGGCCGGAGGCCGAGGGCCAAAGTCCAGGGGATGGGGTGCCATCGCTGGGGAGGGAAAGGGGTCATAAAGATGAGGTCGGGAAAATGCGGAACGAAGCCATGGGGAGGAGAAACCACGAATATGCAACGGACGTCAGGGGATAGGATTTGCACCTCAGAGGCGGGACGGACGCAGAGGGTGGGACTGGGGGACTTGTTTTGCGAAACGAACCCATTGTCGGGGTGGGTCGGAGACCGGCAACTGCCGTTTGGGAGGGTGTGCCCTGGAAGCAGAGAAGAGTTCCCGCAGATTCAAGGCGACCACAGATGGGAATTTTGAGGAGTGCAAGAGCTTGGACCATGAGCCGGAGGCGAGAGCCAGAGATTCAGGAAAGACGAAGATGGCGGGGGCCAGGCCGATTTTACCAAACGAACCCATTTGAAGGGTATCGGCCGCCGCCGAGCACCCGCAGGCCACGGAACCTCGGCGGCGCGGTGAGGACACCGCGCCCTACCCACGGACGACCACAGTGGATGCATATCGGCTTTTCCGATGAAGGGAAGGCTCGCCAGCGAGGTGCGTGTCTGTTACCCAACTGGTGCGGCATGACCGACGTTCCGGCAAAGGTGATTCAAAGTGTGCTGACCGGCCTCGGGCGCTTCAGCCTGATGGTCATGGAGGTGGTGCGCTCATTCACGACGCAGCGGCTCTCCGGGAACGACCTGGTGAACCAGCTTTACCACATTGGCGTGAAATCGCAGACGGTGGTGCTGGTGACGGGGGCGTTCACCGGGATGGTGCTGTGCGCGCAGACTTACTTCCAGTTTCACAAGGTGAAGATGGACAGCGCGACGCTCGCGGTGGTGAGCGTCTCGATGTGCGGCGAACTGGGGCCGGTATTGACCGCGCTGATGGTGGCGGGACGCGTGGGCGCGTCCATGGCGGCGGAGCTGGGCACCATGAAGGTGACAGAGCAGATTGATGCGCTGCGCACGCTGGCGACGCATCCGATTGACTACCTCGTCGTGCCGCGCGTGCTGGCCACGATGATCGCCGTGCCGCTGCTGACGGCGGAAAGCGTGGCGGTGGGCATTCTCGCGGCGTATCTCGTGGGCGTGCATCTGCTGCAGATTGACCCGGGGTATTCCATCGTGAACATGCAGCGCTTCACCGACCACCGGGACGTGCTGATGGGCTTCGTCAAGTCCTTCATCTTCGGCGGCATCATCGCGACGACCGGGTGCTACAAGGGGATGCACTGCGGCCAGGGGGCGGAAGGGGTGGGCCATGCGACCACGGAGGCGGTGGTGTATGCGTCCATCGCCATCCTGATGTCGAACTTCTTCCTGACGATGCTGCTCACGCGGCTGCTGGCGATGACATGAGACCGAAGGCCAAATCTGAATGCCACTCAAGGCCCAGCCGGAACGACGCAGTCGGAATGGGATTCGTTTCAACGCAGAGTCGCAGAGAGCGCCGAGAAACGTGGAAAGCGGCCCGGGGCTGGCAGCCGGCTGGTGCGCCGGCCAACAGCCGACCGACGACGCTGGCGGCCGGCCGGTTGGAAAATGTGCGCGGCCCCCGCAGGTTGAAAACCTGCGAAACAGCAGGCTGCAAGCCTGCGCTGCCGCAGGGATGCCCGCCCTTCGTTACGCCATGATCGAGGTCCGCCAGCTCCGCAAACGGTTCGGCGACCAGCAGGTGCTGGACGGGGTGAACCTTACGATCGCGAAGGGCGAGTCGCTGGTGATCATCGGGCGCAGCGGCGGCGGCAAGAGCGTGCTGCTCAAGCATCTGGTCGGCCTCACGCAGCCGGACGAAGGCCAGGTGCTCGTGGACGGGCAGGACATCGCGCACCTGAACGAACGCGAACTGCTCCGGGTGCGGCGGAAGTTTGGGATGCTGTTCCAGAGCGCCGCGCTCTTTGACTCGCTGACCGTGGAGGAAAACATCGGCTTCGTCCTCGACCGGGAGCGCAACCACACGCCCGACGAAATCGCCCGCCGGGTGGCCGAGGCGCTGGAAATGGTGGAGATGCCCGGCATCCAGAAAAAGAAGCCCGCCGAGCTGTCGGGCGGAATGCGCAAGCGAGTCGGGCTGGCGCGTGCTATTATCTACCAGCCCGAGGTGGTGTTCTACGACGAGCCGACGACCGGCCTGGACCCGGTGGTTTCGGACAGCATTGACAAGCTCATCGTCCGGGTGTGCGAGCGGCTGAAGGTGACGACGGTTGTGATCACCCACGACATGCGCAGCATGCAGACGGTGGGCCAGCGGGTGGCCATGCTGCACCAGGGCCGCATCTACCTGAGCGGCACGCCGGCGGAGCTGATGGCGGTGACCGACCCGGTGGTGAGCAAGTTTGTGCGGGGAATCTCGGATGAGAAGGAACATGCGTTTTGAAGACGGCCTGATGATGACTTACCGGCATTCTCACAATTCAGAGCCAACCGTGTTGCGTGTTGCGTGTTGCGTGCGCACGTTCGGACGCGTTCGGCGTGGAGCACGCAACACGCAACACGCAGCACGTATTTCCCCATGAGCCAGTCACGCATCGAATGGAAAGTGGGCGGGTTTGTCGCCATCGGCCTGGTGCTGCTGGCGGTGCTCGTCCTGAACTTCTCGAAGGGTCTGTCGCTGCTGAAGCCGAGCTACCTGGTCCGGCTGAAGACCACCACGGTGGGCGGCATCAAGGAGAAGGCGTCCGTCTTGCTCGCCGGCGTGCAGGTGGGCAACGTGAGCCATGTCGAACTGGCGAAGGACAGCAAGTCCGTGATGATTTTTCTGCGGGTGGACGCGAAATACGACATCCCGGGGGATGCCGTGTTCTTCATCGAGGCGCAGGGGTTCCTCGGCGATCAATACGTCTCCATCGCCCCCACGGCCAATGCCTTGCCGCCCTTGCCCAAGGACGGCTCGGCCCAGCGCGAGTGCCGGGCGCCCTTCAACATTCAGGACGCCGCCCGGGACGCGCTCGGGCTGGTGCAGCGGCTGGACCAGGCCGCGCAGAAGATTGACCTGGCGGTGGAGCGGGTGAACAAAACCGTGCTGGCCGAGCAGACGCTGACCAACTTCGCCGCGATGGTGGCGAACTTCCGGGTGGTGGCCGAGCAGACCCGCACCGTGACCGAGCGGGCCATCGCGCTGGAGAACAAGGCCATCGGCACGCTGGAACGCGTGGATGTGCTGCTGGTCACGAACACTGCGCCCATCCAGGTGGCCATCAGCAATGTATTGCGGTTCTCGGAGCAGCTTAATAGGGTCGGCGCAGATCTTCAGGACACCGTGGGCAGCAACCGTGCATCCATTCAGGCCGCCGTGCGCAACTTGGAAACCGCGTCCGCGCAGGTGACCAATCTGCTCGACGGCGTGCAGGCCGGCCGCGGGCTGGCCGGTGCCCTGCTCAAGGACGAGGCGCTCGCCCGCGGCTTCAAGCAGCTCGCGGCCGACCTCCCGGCAATCAGCGGGCAGGTGAACGGTGCCGTCTCCAACGTCAACACGCTCACCATGGGCGCCCACGGGGTGATGAACAACCTGAACGGCTTCCTCGGCGACGGACGGGTGCTGGCCAGCAACGGCGCCGTCCTGATGAGCAATCTCAACGCGCACGGCTTGTTCTACAAGCCCAAGCCGCCCCGGCCGACGAACAGCGCCCCCCCGGCGCCGCTGCTCTCACCTCGGCAGAAGTCCAACTAGCGAAGCCGGGAATATAGATTAGGATGCGAGCATGATTATGAGTATGATTGAGGCCGGCAGCCCCTCCTGATCATCGTCCTAATCCCAATCCCCCTCCTCTCATACCATGTCGCTCTGGGTCGTTCGCATCCTCTTTCTGGTCCTGTGCACGCTCGGCGGCTTCGCCGTGAGCCAGGTGCGGCCCGAGTGGCTGGAGGGCGGGCGGCTGTGGACGCTGATCGGCTTTGGCTTCGGCGGGATGCTCATCGCTTTGGACGAGATGCTCAAGGGCTTCTCCCTCCGGGCCTTCTCGGCGGCGACCTTTGGGCTGCTGCTGGGTTTCGCCGTGGGCTGGATGTTCGACAATTCGGGCCTCTTCATCGGCATGGACAAGGAGGACGAGGTCACGCGCGGGCTGATCCGCATGGGGCTGTTCATCAGCTTCGGCTACATCGGCATGATCATGGCGATGCGCAGCAACAAGGAGGACTTCTCCCTGATCATCCCCTACGTGCGCTTCTCCCGGGAAAACCAGCCCGACAACCTCCTGATGCTCGACACGAGCGTCATCATTGACGGCCGCATCGCCGACCTGATTGAGGCGCGGTTTCTGGAAGGCATCGTCGTCGTGCCCCGTTTTGTGCTCAAGGAACTTCAGCTTATCGCGGATTCCGCCGACCCGCTCCGCCGGGCACGCGGCCGACGCGGGCTGGACATGCTGGCCCGCCTCCAGCGCAACAAGGCCAACGAAGTCAAAATCCACGACGCCGAAGTGCTGGAGGAGACGGAGACGGACGCGAAGCTGATCCGCCTGGCCAAGTCGCTCAATGCCTGCCTCTACACGAACGACCACAACCTCGGCAAAATCGCCGAGCTGCAGTCCGTCAAATACGTCAACCTGAACGAACTGGCGGCCGCGTTGAAACCGGTTATCCTGCCCGGCGAAGTCTTCCCGCTGAAGATCGTCCGCGAGGGCAAGGACAAGGGCCAGGGCGTGGGCTACCTGAGCGACGGCACGCTGGTGGTGGTGAACAACGCGCAGAAATACCTGGGGCAGCAGATCGAAGTGCAGGTCATCAGCCTGCTGCAGAACACCACCGGTGTCATGGTCTTCGCCGACCCGAAAGTGGTCCCCGGAACGGCCCACGCGCACGCGCACGCCGCCTGAGCCATGGAACTCGTCACCGTCTTCACCGCCTTCAACTCGGCTGAGGCCCAACTGGTGCGGTCACGCCTGGAAGCCGCCGGGCTTCACCCCTTCGTCCGGGATGAGCTGTCCGCGCTGAGCATGGAGGGATACGCCGTGGCAGCCGGAGGCATCAGCGTGCAGGTGCCGGAGGTGGAAGCGGGGGAGGCGCTGGCCTTGGTGCGGGATGATGGGAGCGGAGAATGAAAACGGGGAGCAGGATTGGGATTGCGCGGAGGAATCGCTGTGCTCATGGCCAGTCACCGCATCGGCTGACAGGATGGGCGCAGTGTCCGTGTGCCCGCTTCCCCCTCACCCCGGCCCGCTCCCCTGGGGAGAGGGAGCAACGTCGTCCGCGTCCAGTGAATCCGCACGCCAGCCATGTCCAGTGGCTGGCTGACTTTCCCCCTCTCCCGTGAATCTCCGCCCTGCCCTCACCGCCCTGCGCCGCGTCCTCGCCGACGACGAACTCCATGTGGACGACGCCACGCGCCAGGCCCACGCGGGCGACAAGTGGTTCGCCGCGCACCCGCCGGACATCGTCGCCCGGCCCAAGACGCCCGAGGGCGTCGCGGCGGTGTTGCGCATCGCGAACGAGCACCGGGTGCCCGTGACGCCGCGCGGTGCGGGCTACGGCTACGTGGGCGGCTGCGTGCCGGTGCAGGGCGGCATCGCGCTCTCGGTGGCGCGGATGAACCGCATCAAGGAGATCAACCCGCGCGACTTCGTGGCGGTGGTCGAACCGGGCGTCATCACCGCGAAGCTGCAGGCGGCGGCGGAGAAGCGCGGGCTCTACTACCCGCCCGACCCCGCGAGCCGCGCGGACTGTTCGCTCGGCGGCAACATCGCCACCAATGCCGGCGGCCCGCGCTGTCTCAAGTATGGTGTCACCCGTGACTATGTGCTCGGTCTGCAAGTCGCGCTCGCTGATGGCCGCCTCGTGCGGCTCGGCAGCCGGTGCCACAAGAACAAGACGGGGTTTGACCTGCACCGGATTTTTGTCGGCTCCGAGGGGCTGCTGGGGATCGTGACCGAGGCGACGTTGAAGCTGCTGCCGCTGCCGCCTTACCGGGCCTTGCTCGGCGTGGGCTTCGACACGACCCGCGGCGCGGCGCGTTCGCTCGCGGCGATCTTCGAGGCGGGCTTCCTGCCCTGCGCGCTGGAGATCGCGGATGAGTTCACGCTCGCCGCCGCCTGCAAACGCACCAAGAGCGAACAACTCGCCGGGTGCCGCGCGATGCTCTTCGTGGAACTCGACGGGCAGGAGCGGTCCGTCCGTGAGGAACTGGCGGATATCGAGAAGCTCGTGGCCGCACAGAAGCCGGTCTTCATCAACCGTGCCTTCGGGGGCGCGGCGGTCGAGTCGCTCTGGGGGCTGCGGCGCGAGTTCAGCTACAGCTTGCGCGACACGGGGCTGACCAAGCTCAACGAGGACATCACCGTGCCCCGCGGACGGCTGGAGGAGCTGTTCCGCTTCGCCGCGAAATTGCAAAAACAGCACGGCCTGCCCATCGCCTGCTTCGGCCACGCCGGCGATGGGAACATCCACGTCAACGTGATGGTGGACTACACCCGGCCGGACGCCCGCCCCCGTGCCGACGCCGCGCTCGACGACCTCTTCAAGCAGATCCTGGCCTGGGGCGGGGTGATCACCGGCGAGCACGGCATCGGCCTCGCGAAGAAGCCGTGGTGGACGCTTGCGGCGAACGAGGACGTGCGCCAGCTCCACCGCGCGGTAAAGCGTGCGCTGGACCCGAAGGGGATACTGAACCCGGGCAAGTTCGTGTGAGTGAAATCCAGATGAAAACCACTAACCGGCACTGACCTGCACTAATCCGAATTGTGAAGTCATGCCCGCGAAACACGCGAAAAATCTGCGGAAAGAATGAGCCCCATTTCCTCCCCTTTTTCGCGGGTTTCGCAGACACCTATTCGGAATTTTGGATTAGTGCCAGTTAGTGCCGGTCAGTGGTTCAGCCTCGCTTGCTTCCTCATTTGTGGGGCCTCGAAGGTTCCCCGAACTTTTTGCTCCCGTCCGCCGTCCAACCTCGCCACAATCCAACCATGCACATGACCCACCACTTCACCCGCCGCTCCTTCGCCTATGCCGCCTGCGCGCTCGCGCTCGGAGCCGTGGTTTCCGCCCAGGCCGCCGGCAAGGGTTTCACCGCTGACAAGTCCGCCACCGGCGTGGTGGTCAAGTATGACGGCCAGCCCTTCGCCGAATACGTCATTGACCAGGCCAACAAGCCGTATCTCTTCCCGGTCTATGGCCCGACCGGCAAGTCCATGACCCGCGCCTTCCCCATGCAGCAGGTCGAGAGCGAGGCCAAGGGCAAATACCAGGACCACTACCACCACCGTGGGATCGTGTTCGGCCACCAGGACATCAACGGCTTCGACTCCTGGATGGAACGCGGCAGTGCGACCGGCGACACGCCGGACGACAAGCTCAACGAAAAACAGAAGGCCGCGCTCGCAAAGGCCATGACCAAGCTCGGGTTCATCAAGCACCTCGCGTTCAAGGAAGTGAAGGCCGACGCGAAGCAGGCGGTCATCGTGAGCGAGAACGTTTACGAAAACGCGAAGGGCGAGAAGTCCCTCACGGAGATCCGCACGTTGACCTTCCGGGTCGAGGGCGACACGCGCTCGATTGACTGGGACCAGGAGTTCATCGCCAAGGATGGCGAGGTGAAGTTCGGCGACGCCAAGGACGCCGGCCTGAGCATCCGCGTCCCGCACACGATGGCCGTGGACACGAAGGTAGGCGGCCGCATCGTCACCAGCACCGGCATCACGGACAAGGACGCGTGGAGCAAGCGCGCCCCCTGGGTGGACTACTCCGGCCCCGTGGACGGCGAGACGGTCGGCGTGGCGATGTTCAACCACCCCTCCAGCTTCCGCTACCCGACGAGCTGGCACGTCCGCACCTACGGCCTCTTCACCGCGAACTGCTTCGGCACGCTGGACAAGGCCGACCCGAACGGCCCGCACACCCTCAAGCAGGGCGAGAAACTCTTCCTGCGCCACCGGTTCCTCTTCCACAAAGGCGACGAGAAGGCCGCCAACATCGCGGCCGCTTTCGAGCGGTATGCGAAGGAGAAGAAGTAGGACGCACCGATGATTCCTCAGCCGCCATGCGATCCTGCTTCGCTTGTCCTGCGCGAATCAGTTTCCCGGCGTGAGTGGCTGCGGGTCGGCGGATTGGGGTGCCTGGGGCTTTCACTCGGCGGGCTGGCCAGCTCACGCGCGGGTGCCGCGCCTGTCACCAGCGGCACCTTCGGCAAGGCGAAGCATTGCATCATCCTGTTCCTCGGGGGCGGACCGCCGCAGCACGAGACGTTCGACCCGAAGCCCGACGCACCACGCGAGATACGCGGCCAGTTCAAGCCCATCGCCACCAGCGTTCCCGGCATCCACTTCTCCGAACTGCTGCCGCACACGGCGAAGCTCGCACACCACATGGCCGTGGTCCGCTCCATGTTCACGGATGTGAACAGCCACTCGACGAGCGGCTACTGGATGCTCACCGGCACGCGGCACGAGTCGCAGGCCGAGAGCCAGCCGCCGAGTTCGAGCGACTGGCCAAGCCTCGCGGCGGTGATCGGGGCGTTGAAGCCCAGCGAGCGGTCGCCCTTCTCCTCGGTGCTGCTGCCGGAGATGATTCATAACAACCCGAACATCACGTGGCCCGGACAGGACGGCGGCTTCATGGGGCACATGTGGAATCCGACGGTCTTCAAGTGCAACCCCGCGCAGGCGGGCTTCGAGATTGACGGGCTGAAGCTGCCCGATGGCGTCTCCTCGCTGCGCGTCAACGAGCGCGTGAGCCTGCTGCGCCAGGTGGACGATCACTTCCTTGCGGCGGCCCGCAGCGAGTCCGTTGGTGCGCTGGACCGGATGCAGCAGCGGGCGTTCGACGTGGTGCAAAGCGCCACGTCGCGCGCGGCCTTCGAGCTGGAGCGGGAGAGCCAGGCCACACGGGACCGCTACGGGCGGCATAAGTTTGGCCAGAGCTGCCTGCTCGCGCGGCGCTTGATCGAGTCCGGCGCGCGCCTCGTGCAGGTGAACTGGCCCCGTGAAGCCGGCGATGCCGACGTGGGCAACCCGCTGTGGGACACGCACCAGAAGAACGCCGAACGCGTGCGCGACGTGCTCTGCCCGCAGTTCGACGCCGCCTTCCCTGCCCTGCTCGCGGACCTGGAGGAGCGTGGTCTGCTCGCCGAAACCCTCGTGGTGGCCATGGGCGAGTTCGGTCGCACGCCCAAGCACAACGGCAGCGGCGGACGCGACCACTGGGGCCATTGCTTCTCGGTCGCCTTGGCCGGGGGCGGCGTGCGCGGCGGCCAGGTCATCGGCGCGAGCGATCGCATCGGCGGCTACCCGGCGGACCGTCCGCAGCGTCCGCAAGACCTGGCGGCGACGATCTTTCACCTGCTTGGGATTGATCCCAACGGCTTCTTCGATGATCGCACCGGGCGCGCCAGGCCTCTACAAACGGGCGGGGATGTGATCCGTGAGCTGGGCTGAGCCAGAAGGCGCGGAAAAGGATGGTGGGCAAGGAGGGATTCGAACCCCCGACCAAATGCGTGTAAAGCATCTGCGCTAACCACTGCGCCACTCGCCCAACTATCTAAACTGCAAGCGATTACAACTGAACTGAACGCCCTCAGCTTGCGTTTTCTCTACTGGTTTTCTCTACTTGCTGCGTGAAGCAACAATCCCCTGCCCCGGCTGCGGAACCAAAGCGGGTGTGGATGAAAACCAAATACGCAAACCTGATGCGCTACGTGCCATCGGAGTGCTATTATGCCCGCTTCCGGTCCCGCGGCAAGCTCGTTTGGAAATCCCTGGACACCAGCAAGATCAGCATCGCGCAGCTGCGGCTGGCCGACCTCCTCAAGGAGCACCATGCGCGGGCGGCCCGTCAGGTGGAGAATCAGGGAGGTGTCATGACGGTCGGGGAGGCGCTGGAAACCGTGTTGGAGCGAATCTAAGGCAACCCCGAACGCAAGCCGCTCACCAAGCGCAGTTCCGCTGACCGGATAGCTGCGCTCAAGCGCTCCTGGCCGCAGCTCGAAATACTGGACGTGCGGACGGTGACCAAGACCGACTGCCTGGGCTGGGTGGAAACGACCACCGGCAAGATGAGCCCGAGCAGTTTCAATTAGGAAGACCACTGCGATTTGACCGGGTTAAACCGGATGCCAGAGGAATGACCCTGATGGAGTTCATCAATCGCCACAACGACACGCTGGATCAGCGGATAGGTCAGCTATCGTGGCGGTGGGGGGCCTGGCTGCTTAACCCCACAGGCAAGCGATGATTCCAAATCCCGGACCAGCTCCATTGACGGGTCCGAAGGTTGGCTGCGGATCATCCTGGCACCGGTGGGGAAGCAAATCGCGTTTGGAGATCCCCCGGCTTCCGTCTCCCACGGCAAAGCGATGATGACTTACTTGGTGGATCACGATTCGGCAGTAGCTTGCAGATAGCACAAAAGGAACTGGCTCTCGCCGGGAACAACCACGCATGAACCTCTTCGATACGCTGCTTGTATGAAACCCTGCCATGGTCTGCATGGCTGGCTGGTCGGCACCTGCGCCAATTCCACCGTCAGCCTGTCGGCGAACTTGCTGTTGCGCATTCACGGTGTCGCCGAGAACCGAATCCACGGGGAACTTTGCCTCTATGGTGAGCTTGGAGGCGGCGGACCATTCCATGGCAGCATCCAAGGAGACAATGTGCGCTTCACCACCTGCGTGCCTGCCATGCAAATGGTCATCGCGTGGATCGGCAACCAGACCGACGAGGGCTTGGCTGGCACCTACGAAGTTTGGTCTGACCGTGCGGACCTAGCAGCGCAGGGTTTGCAGGAGCAAGCGGGCATCTGGTCCTGTGCCTTGGTCGGCGCTCCGGAAGAGACTGGGGCAGACCGAACGAAGCTGGTCTGGGTGTTCCATCAAGGCCGTTCGGAAGGGCCATTCAGCGTGGAGCTATTAGTGAAGCACGCCACGGCAGAACGCTGGCCGCTACACGCCCTTGTGGCCCGGGAGAATTTTACGGTGTGGAATTCTCTTCGTGAGTTCTTGGACTCGATTGAGGCAGGCAGGGTGGCTCGAAATTGACCGGTGCGTGTGCCTGCAGCCTGAAACCCCATGAAAGCATTTCCGGTTGGCAATGGAGCCAATCGGGCGGCTCAAAACAGGCAGACGCCGTTTCTGATTCAATCCGTGGAAAGGTCTACTACAGAATCGAGTCATGTCTTCCCTGTTCGCACCCGCATCCAAGCTGTGCGGAGGCATCGCAGTCCTCTCCACTGCAACAGGTGCAGCTGCCGATCCCGCACGCACGCTGACAACATCCAAAGACCGGAAGGCTGCGGGACCCACTGGCACTTCGGACAAAAGATTCTGATCTCCCGCAGCACGCTCACAACTCCAGCTTGTAAACCGGGTTCCCCATCGCCGACGCGTAGAGAAGGTTCTTCACCGGGTCCCATGCATAGCAGCCAAACCAGTTCGGTGTGAAAGCGAACCCTTTGTCCTTCGGCTTCAGGCTCGCCACCCGTTTCCAAGTCTCGCCCGCGTCCTTCGTCACGAACGCACCGTCCTTGCCGGCCACCAGCAGTTCGCGTTTGTCCCGTCCAAAGAACGGGCCCTGCCAGATGTTGACCGCCGCTCCCTGCGCCCGCCAGCTCGCCCCTTTGTCCTCGCTGACGAGCAGCCCGTTTGTGCCCCCCAGATAATGCGCGCCTTGAAAGAGCACGGGGATTCTCGTCTGCGGATTGACCGGCGAAACCTTTGTCCAGGTGCCGCCGGCGTCCGTGCTGCGATGGATGCCGTCGCCAGTGCTGTAAATGATCGTGGTCGCATCCAGGACGCCGGCCATCGAAAGGCGGTCCGGCTTTCCCGCGAGATGAATCGCAAGCTGATTCCACGTCACGCCGCCATCCTGGGTCAGATAGACTTCACCCGGCGGCGAGGTCTCGTGCTTGGCGCCGAGGATGACCTTGGGCACCGGCGTCGCCCAGTCCACTGAACCGAAATCCCAGTTGCGCCCCAGGCTCGTGAACTTTTTCCAGTTCACCCCGTCGCTCGTCCAGCCCGCGGTGCCATCCAGCGAGAAACTGGCGATGCGGCCCGGTGCGTTCTGGTCCGCGCTCGTGGCCCAGCCGGTCTCGTCCCGGCCCGAGATCGTCTCGCCATCCAGCCGCTGCCAGTTCGCGCCCTGATCGGCACTGCGCCACAGGCCGGCGCCGACCACCTTGATGGTCACGTCCCCGTTCGTTCGGTTCACCACCACGCCGGAACAGCCGCCGGGCCACGCGGCCTTGACGCCGCTGTTGGTCAACCGCGTGAGCAACGGGGTGGAAATGTCCACCCAACTGTCAGCCGCGTGAGCCAAGGGGGCGAGCGACGCAACCATCCAACAGCAAATCCACAGAAGGCCAGGGCGTATCATGCGGTCTTCGACGACAAGCGTTCACTGGCGATTTCATCATATTGCCGTCACTATCCCGGGCAATTTCAAGGGAATGTCGGTTTGCAGTAGCCCTCTTTTGAGCCACCCTCCACAACATGAATCGTGACCTGAAGAAATACCTCAAGCTCCACACCGCGCTGGTCAACGAGAAGGCCCGGATCGAAGCCAGACTCGCCGAGATCGCCCAAGTTCTCGGCCAGAGTGTAGGCGCGGTTGTTGCTACCGCTGCGAAGCGAGGCGGCAAGCGGACGTTCAGCGAAGCCACCAAGGCCAAGATGCGGGCAGCTCAACAGGCCAGGTGGGCGAAGAAGAAAGGCACCGCTGGTTCTGCCCCTGTCCCTGCCACCGCTCCTATGACGACCAAGCAGCGAAAGAACACTACGATGAGCGCGGCCGGTCGGGCGGCGATCGTGGCGGCACAGAAGGCCAGATGGGGAAGGTGAAGGCACTTAAGTCGAAATCCGGCGGGCAGTAACCCCTTGCCTCGCTGCGACGCTGGGGATGGCTGGGTCTGCCGCGCCATCGCCGGCCAGGTCCGATGACGAATTTCAAACCGGGTGGCCGTGAGCAAACGCACCCGGTGGTCCGCGCACAAGAGCATCAAGTCCCCGCCTTCGCGGCGGTCAATCCCGCCGCCGCGCAATAGCGGGACACGATCGCCAACGTGCGCCTCCACGGTGATACGCAGCAGGCAGAGTTTCAGCGTGGTTTGTTGCACGAAGAAAGATCCATCCCCATCGGAACTTATTGGCACCGATGCCGACACCATCATTGCGGCCAGGTCATACGCTTCACTGCGCGTCTGGATGCCAGAGAGCGGGTTCCGTGCTTACCTTGTAGGCAGACGCACCGAGAAGGCGCTGCCGATGCCCGGCTGGCTCCTTACAGTAATCGTGCCGCGATGCGCCTCCACGACGGCCTTGCAGATGGCCAGGCCAAGACCCGCATGGCCATCGGTGCCCGTGCGCGCCTTGTCAGCGCGGTAGAAGCGTTCAAAGATGTGCGGTAAGTCCTCTGCGGTGACGCCTTGTCCCGTGTCACTCACTTCGAGGAAGGCATGGTTCAATTCGGGAGACACTTCGACGACAATTTCACCTCCTGGGCGGTTGTAGCAGACTGCGTTGGCCAATAGGTTGGTTGCGACCTGCCCTAGGCGTTGCGCATCGCCGCGGCAGAGGGCGGGGCGGATGCTGCACAAAAGCTTCAAGCCGCGTTGCTCCGCAAGCGGGCGGACGAGAGCGACGGCATCGGCTACCACCACGTCGAGGTTAACGGACTGCATCGCCAGTTGCTCACGACCAGAGTCGAAGCGGCTCAGGTCAAGCAACGATTCCGTGAGCCGCCGCATCTGTTGCGCGACGGCGAGGCATTCCTGCATGGCCTCGCGGTATTCAGCCGGAGTGCGTTCGCGGGTGAGCGCGGTCTGCGCCTCGGAAATCAGCACGGCCAACGGTGTGCGCAGCTCGTGCGCCGCGTCACAGGTGAATTGCTTCTGCTGCGCGAAGGCGGCTTCCAGGCGCGCGAAAGTGGAGTTCAATACGCCGGCCAGCCGGCCCAGTTCGTTATCTGGATCCATCACTTGAATTCGCTCGGCCAGGTTGCCACCGGCGATTTTCACCGCCGTCTGGCTGATGTCCTCGATGGGCCGGATGGCACGCGCCGCGAGCCACCAGCCGCCCGCGAGGCCGAGCAGCAGCACGCTGCCGCCGACGAGCGACAGCAGCCACGCGAGCCGGCGCAGCTCCGCGAGATCCGGGGCGATGTCGTGACCGACGAGCACGACACCACCCGCGCGCGCGCGCAAAGCAAACTCGCGGAACTCACCGCGCGTCCGCGCCAGCCGTCCATCGGGAGCATCGCCAAGGCTGGGAGCGGAAAGGTCCGGCGGAGCGTTGGTGGAGCGGCGCAATTCCTCGCCTTCACGCGACCAGGCGACGATGTAGTAACCGCTGGCGACGATGTCTTCAAACGGCGAAGGCATGCCGGGCGGCAGTCGGAAGTCCCCTGAGAAAATCCCGCGCGGGCCGTCGGGACTGAAGACAACCCGGCCTTCGAAGCGCTTCCCTTCGGGCGGACGCGGCTCGCCCGGCTTCGAGTTGCCCAGGTCGCCGGGCTCTTCGGGACGAGACTTGCCCGGCGGCCACTCTCCCCGCCCCTGTCCGCCGAAGCGCCCGAACATTCCGGCCAGCGGCAGCGCGCGATGTTGCAACTCCTGGTCCACGCGGCGCAGGCGGTTGTCGAGCACTAGGTAGTAGGCCGTGCAGCCGAAGGTCACGAGCACGATGAGCAGCAGCAGCCCATGCCACACCTGCAACCGCCAGCGAAGGGAGTGGGTGAACATGGTCAGGCTTCTATGCAATACCCCTGGCCGCGCCGGGTGGCGATGAGGTCGTGACCGAGCTTCTTTCGTATGCTGAAGATGTGAACGTCCACGAGGTTCGAGAGCGTGTCGTCGTTTTCGTCGAAGAGATGCTCGTAAAGCGTCGTGCGTGAAACGACTTCGCCGCGATGGAGCGCAAGGTATTCGAGAATGGCGAACTCACGCGCCGTGAGCGTGACCGCCACGCCTGCGCGCGTGACCGCGCGGGTGCGCGGGTGGATGACAATGTCACCCAGCGCAATCTGGGGCCTGGCCTGGCCCTTCGAGCGTCGGATAAGCGCGCGCACGCGGGCGAGCAGCTCCGGCAAGTCGAAGGGCTTCACGAGATAATCGTCCGCGCCGGTGTCGAGGCCGCGCACGCGGTCGCTGGTGGCGTCGCGCGCGGTGAGCAGGAGCACAGGCGTCTTCTTTGTCGCGCGCAGGCGGGCGAGCATTTCCCAGCCGTCCATCTTCGGCAGCATCACGTCGAGCACGATGGCGTCGTAGTCGTAATCACCGGCCTTGAACGCGCCTTCCAAGCCATCGGCGGCGGTGTCCACGGCGTAGCCCTCCTCACGCAACGCCTTGGCGAGGTTGCGCTGCAAGCGCGGTTCGTCTTCGACCACCAAGATTCTCATCGTCAGGTTGTGCTGGCCGGTGGCTGGACTTTCACCGGACTCTGAACCGCCAGCTTTGGGTGACTAGTCATGGTGTGACGGCTCGGTAGAATCGCTGGGAAGGCACCGGAGTGACAAGATAATCAGAGAACTCATAGGTGCCACTCGCGCCAACGATGTGGGTCAGGTCGATCCAGTTTTTAAGATCGCCCGAAGCTTGAATCCGATAGTTGACGGAGTTGGTGAGCACAACGTTTACCGCGAACCCGCCTGAGAGGATGGTCGCCACCGTCTGTCCAGGGTTGGTTGTGAGCGTGAGCACGGGCGGCACCACTGTTGCCATGCGGATCAAGTTGTTGTTGCTGTCGGCGATATACAGATTTCCATTGCCGCCCACCGCGATACCCGTGGGACTGTAAAAGCCCGCCGCCGTGCCGATGCCGTCCCCGTTGTAGAGATTGGGGTTGCCTCCCAGGGTGGTCACCACTCTGGCCGGGGTGACCTTGCGGATGGCGTTGTTGTAGGTGTCCCCGACATAAACGTTGCCGGCGGCGTCCACCGCCACGCCAATGGGATAGTAGAATTGGGCAGATTGTCCGGTTCCATCGATGAAGCCACGCTGTTGGGGTTTGCCCGCCAGCGTGGTCACGACCCCGCCGGGCGTCACCTTGCGGATGCTGGAGTTCAAGCAGTCCGCCACATACAGGTTGCCGGCGAGATCCAAAGCCGCCCCCTGCGGACTGTTGAACCGCGCGTAGCCGCCGGTGTCATCGGCGATGCCCGTGTTCAGTGGGTAGCCCGCGAGCGTGGTCACCACGCCGTAGCCCGAGACGATGCGGATCGTGTGGTTGCCGCTGTCCACCACATAAATGGTGCTTCCATTCCGGTCCACGGCGATTCCGTGTGGCTTGTTGAAATAAGCGTAATTTCCAGTTCCGTCCGAACTGCCGGCATAGCCCGGGTAGCCGGCCAAGGTGGAAACGTTACCTGCCGGAGTGATAACACGGATGGTGTGGTTGAAAGTGTCGGTCACATAGACATTACCGGCCCCGTCCACCGCGATGCCCTCGGGATAGTAGAAAGACGCAGCGCTTCCCCGTCCATTGGCCGAGCCAGCACTGCCGCTGCCCGCCAATACCGACACAGTGCCTGCCGGAGTGACCTTTCGAATCAGATGATTGTAGGTGTCCGCCACGTAAACATTCGTTGAGCCATCCACTGCGACGCCGATGGGACCATAGAGGCCGGTGCTGCTGCTCACCAACGTGGAAAAGGAGTAAATTTGCGCCCTTAGTTCAAACCCGACACAAAGCAGGAGGCAAAAAACCAAAACTCCACCGCGTGAGGATGCACTGAATCTCAAGATGAATTGGGATCGAACTTTTGAAAACTTCATGCGTGGTGCTTTTTTAGCGGCGGCAGCCTAGCACGGCAGGATTAAGACAAGATTAAGGCTGCAATCTCGTTTCCAAGGCGCTCCGTATCGTATCGGAGGTCAGGCCGGAACTTCGGTTGCCGACCATGAGGATGCCAGGCAAGTCAGCTTCATTTTCGCTTAACCCCACCTTAATGCAGCCCATGCCAGTGTTGCGGCATGAGAAGCACAACGCATCTCACACTGCACTGACCGCCCGTAATTGGCACGCTCGGTGTAGTTGCCGCAAACCAGACAAATCATGAAAACCGTCTCTGATTTTCGAATCTTTGAAACATTCGCCGCCGCCATTGCCCCCTCCCTCGGCACCATTGCCGCACTCGCAATTGCGATCACGCTCACCCTCGGCACCGGTAAGTTACCTGCCCAGGAACCATCCGGTCCCGGAGCCTTTAACCCGGAGCAGATGCGCGGACAAATGTTGGAAAGACTCCGCGAAACGTTCGAAGTGAAAGACGACGCGGAGTGGAAGCTGATTTCCGAGCGCATCGCGAAGGTCATGGATGCGCGCCGCGCCACCGGCGGAATGTTCGGCGGGCCGGGATTTGGCGGCCCCGGTGGACCGGGCGGATTCGGCGGCAGGCGAGGCGGCCCTGATGGCGGTCGTCCGCCCGGTGGCGATAACGTGGCCGGGCCGGGCGGACCCGGCGGCTTCAACCGTCAGGCCGACCCCGAGGCCGAGGCGTTGCAAAAGTCGCTCGAAGCCAAGGCTCCCACCGAGGAAGTCAAAGCCAAGCTCGCCAAGCTGCGCGCTACGCGGCGCGCGAAGGAAGTGCAGTTGGAGCAGGCGCAGGAGGAACTCCGCCAGATTCTCTCCGTGCGGCAGGAAGCTGTGGCCGTGGTGGTAGGGCTGTTGAAGTAACCCGTGGTGCGCGCAGCCGCCGCCGGCGGGCAGTGGACAAGCCGGCGGCTGTGACGAAACCACCAACTAGTTAAACCCATGAAAACGCATCCGACCCGCATTTTTCTCGTCACCGTCGCGCTCGGCTGGCAGGCGAGCGCCTCGGCACAAACTTCGCCCGCGCCCGCGAACGCTGCCCCGCCCGCAGTCGCGAAGGCCGCCTCTGAAACCGACAAGGTGCTGCGGCTGAACTTCCGCGGCGTGCCGCTGGAGCAGGTGCTCGACTACTTCGGCGAGGCCGCTGGTTTCGTCATCACGCCGAAGGTGGAAATCGGCGGTCGGGTGACTGTGTGGAGCAGCGACCCGCTCACCCGCGACGAGGCTGTGACTGTGCTCAACTCCGCGCTTGCCCGCAACGGCCTCGGGGCCATCCGCAGCGAACGCACGCTGTCCATCGTCAGTCTCGACGAAGCGAGGCGTCGCAACACGCACGTCCGGCGTGGCGACAACCCGGACGACATCCCGCCCACCGACGATCTCGTCACGCAGATCATCCCGGTGAAGTTCATCAACGCGCAGCAGTTGCTGGCTAACCTCGACCCGCTGCTGGCGTCCGCCTCCGGCCTGAGTGCCAACGAAGGCGCGAACGCGCTCGTGCTCACCGACACCCAGGCCAATGTCCGCCGCATGGTGGAAGTCGTGAAGGCGCTCGACACGCCCATCGCTGCCTTCTCCGCCGTGAAGGTCTTCGCTCTCAAGTTCGCCGACGCGAAGGCGCTCGCAACCGTGCTCAAGGATTTGTTTGCAGCGGACAACAGCCGCAGCGGCTCCGGCGGCAACCAAGTTCAACAAACCTTCACCGGTGGTCCTATTGGCGGACCGGGCGGTTTTGGCCCGAATGCTTTCGGTGGCGGCGACGCGGGCAACGGCACCCGCGGCAGCACCGGTCGGGTCTCCACGCCGCGCGTGGTGGCCGCCATGGACGAGCAGAGCAATTCGCTCATCGTCACCGCGCCGGAGGAGCAGATGCCGCTCATCGAGGACGTGGTGAAACAGGTGGACGTGCCAGTCGAGGACGTAACCGAACTGCGCGTGTTCAAGCTGAAGAACGCGCAGCCGGAAGACCTGGCGAGCACGCTCAAGAGTCTTTTTCCCGACGCTTCATCGGGCAGCAATCAGGGCAGCCGCGGTGGCCCGCAGTTCGGCGGGCCGGGCGGTTTTCTGGCTGGTGGCAATGCGGCGGCGGATGGCGACGGCGCGTCCGCCGGCGCGAGCGAGCGCCGGCTCAAGCAGGGCCGTGTCAACACGGTCGCAGACACGCGCACCGGCTCGTTGCTTGTGAGCGCCACACCGGTCCTTATGCACCAGATCGCCGGCATCATCGCGCAGCTCGACGGCGACCCGGCGCGGAAGCAGAAAGTTTTCGTCATCCCAGTGGAAAACAGCGACCCCGCGCAGATTCAAGCAATCCTGCAAGGTCTCTTCCCCGCGCTGAATGGCAGCTCGTCATCACGGCAGGCCACGACTGTCAACGGCACGACCACACGGGGCACTACGACTGGCGGCACGCAAAGCCAGACCTCCCGAACGAGTGGCCAGGCTGGCAGCGGCAGTGGTTCGACGGGGAGTTCTGGTCTGGGTGGGAGCAGTTCCGGCACCGGAGGGATGCGGTGACAGCTTCCCGGTTGATGATTCGATGCGATAGACTCTAGGGACTTTCCCCGAAGCCAGATTGGCCCGCCTTAATCGAGGCTTAATCGAGGCTTAATCAAATCACGCACAAGCTTCCGCCAATGAAAACGACGCCGGTTTCCAAGTCCATCGTGAGTGTGTTGGAACGGAGGCACAGGCAAGCCCGCGAATTGCATCTGAGCCTTCGGTCGGCGATGCAGCGCATTCTCGCGGCCGGGCAGTTCACAAGTTGGCTGGAAGCCCGCGCACAGGGCTGCTTGCCACCCCAGTCCTTAGCCGTGTCGGAGCTGGATTGGAAGCTTTGCCGTGCTGCGTCCACCGCCCAGCTGGTTTCACGGACTGATTTCCTCGTGACCAAATTTGTCCTTCCAAGGCTGCGGAAGTGCCGCCAGCCCAATTCCCCCACACAGTATCGGTTGCAAGGATTCCAGTCATGAACACCCTGAATTCCGAAATGAACCTCACGCACCGCACGCACTGGATGCTCGTGGACGACGATGAACGCGCCCTGAGTCTGATGAGGACGCTACTTCAGCGCCACTACGAGGTTGAGGTTGCGTGCTACCGTGACAGCCTCATGGCGGTGGCGGCATTCAGGTCGGCACCGCACGCATTCGCCTGCATCATCACGGACTTGGAAATGCCGGGCTTGGACGGCCTGGAGCTGTGCCGCCTGGTGCATGCGATTGCACCGGCCGTGAAGATCTTGCTGGCCACCGGTCGCGGTGATTTCACTTGTGAGGCAGCCACTCAGGCCGGTTTCTGCGCCTTGTTGCGCAAGCCGTTTCTTGTCAGCGACCTTCTGGGTGCCTTGGAGGCAACGGGGGCTGCTGCAACCGCACCGCCCAAAAAGCAACGGACGATTGGCATTTCAGATGGCCTCCGATGACCTTCACCATCGCACACACGGAAACCTCGCTGGGCTGGGGCGGGCAGGAAATCCGCATCCTGACCGAGATGGAGGCACTGCGTCGGCGCGGGCACCGGATGCTCCTCGCCGCGCCGGAACGCAGCCAGGTGTTCGCGAAGGCGAGCGAGCGCGGGTTCGCGCCGCAGGCGTTGGACGACCGCAAGTTGAGACTGCCCGCAGCCGTGCTGCGGCTGGCGCGTTGGTTCAAGGCGGAGCGGGTAGACGTGGCTTGCCCGCACAGTTCGCGCGACGGCTGGCGGGCGGGGATCGCGGGCCGGCTGGCGGGCGTGCCGCTCATTGTGCGCGCGCGGCATTTCGAAGTGCCGATTGCCAGCCGTTGGGTGAGCCGCGTCGTGTATCAGGCGCTGGCGGACCAGCTCGTGACCACCAGCCCGAAAATCACGGAGCAATTCCGGCGTGAGTTCGGCTTCACCGAGGCGCGCGTAAGCACGATTCCCACGGGCATTGATCTCGACGTCTTTTCACCGGCCGGCACCAGGGCCGAGTTCCCCGCGCCCCCGGGCCAGGCTGGCTGGCCGCTCGTCGGCCTGGTGGCCGTGCTGCGCCAAGCCAAGGGGCATGTGACGCTCGTGCGTGCGGCGCGGCGGCTGCGCGACCAGGGATTTCCGGTGCGGCTGGTGCTGGTCGGCGACGGACTCTCCAAACGGCCCATCGAGGAAGAAATCGCGAAGCTGCGTCTCGACGATGCCGTGCAGTTCACAGGACACCGGGACGATATTCCTGCGATTCTCAGGGCGCTGCATGTGCTGGTAATCCCGTCGCTGCACGAGGGGATTCCACAAGTTGCGCTGCAAGCCCTGGCCTGCGGGACGTCCGTGGTGGGCAGCGATGCCGGCGGAATTCCCATCGCCATCCAGGCGGGCGTGACCGGACGGATTTTCCCCGCCGGAGACGACGCGGCGCTGGCGGCGGTGCTTCGCGAGGCGTGCGAAAATCGCGACGCGACGCGCGTGATGCAGGAACGTGGCCGCACGCAGGTGGAGGAGCGGCACGGCGTGGAGCACATGGCGGACGCGGTGGAGCAGTTGTATCGCCGTTGCCTGGGTGGTAGCCCCGGCCTCTGCGAACGGACACGCACATCGCCTTGATGGCGTCGGTTCAGGCCGGGGCGCGCCGTGCGCTGACATCTAGGTTCAATTCCTGGCGGGGGCACCAACGTTTACGCGACGGTTGGTCGGCTGCCGGGGTGCAGGCTCCGTTGCGCAGTATGATGCCGCGAAGACCTGGTGGCGCGGCGCGTTGCTCGGTGGAATTGGCCAAGCGCAGCCCGGCGTCGTCGGCTGGGGAAAAGGCATCACCTTTTACTTGCAGGTGGCTGACATTGACTACGCCTTGGCCAAGGTTAACGAGCATGGCGGTGCCGAGGACGGTCGCCGATGGCTACACCTTCGCCATGTTCAATGACCCAGAGCAGAATCTAGTGGGCTTGATACAGCCGTTTTAGCCCGTCTGAATAGTGACCAAGGGGCCGCCAGGAGGCCGAATCTCGGCGAAAGCGGAATAGCTGGAACTCGTATTACCGGCGAGCCGTTGAAGAACCCTGTCGAAGCGGAGAGTTGACAAACGTTCATACGGTCGTATGGGTAATACGGTCGTATGAAAATGAAAAAGCGCGCATCAATCAGAGAACAGGCGAAGAAGGCACCCGCCGAGACCCGGGAAAGGGTGCTCGAGGTGGCCGAGCGCCTGTTCGCCGAACGTGGCCTCGATGCCGTGTCAATTCGGGACATCATCGCGGCGGCTGAAGCCAATCTCGGAGCCATCAACTACCACTTCGGCACCAAGGACCGGCTCATCGAGGCGGTTTTCGAGCGGCGACTGATACCGAGCACCCAGGAACGACTTCGGGCGCTTGAAGCTGTCGAAAGGGCTGCGGGCGGCCGGCCTCCAAAATTGGAAGCCGTCCTCGAAGCTATATTTCGGCCGGTGGTGGAGGAAGCGATGGATCCCAAGCGCGGCGGGATCACATTTGGCAAATTGATGGCCCGGTGCTTTGTGGATCCGAATCCGGTCATGGAAAGGGTGATGCGGAGCCACTTTACGGCGGTAGTGAAACGCTTTGACGCCGCACTGTCACGGGCCATGCCCAATCTTTCACCCGACGATGTTTTCTGGCGGATGCACCTGCTCATGGGCGGTCTGCATCAATCCTTGCTGCTGCTGGATCGGAAGCCGCCGCCCGGACTCCCCCGGTTTCGCGTTGATGCCGAGACCTACATTCAGCGCTTTGTGGCATTTGCAGCCGCAGCCTTCCGGGCGCCACTCCCAAAGGACAGACGCGATGAAACGTAAAGCTGCCAAATTCATCTGCCTTGCGGTCGTTTTCGCCTCCTGTTTGCTCGGCAGCTCAGGCTGCAAAACCGTGGGACCCGATTACAAGCCACCACAAACGGCAACGCCAGCCAACTGGAACAGCGAGCTTCAGGGTGGCCTCACGGGAAACGCCGCCGACACCAACCTCATCGAGCGCTGGTGGACTGTGTTCAACGACCCGATCCTCTCGGATTTGGTGGAGCGGGCGCGAGCGGGCAATCTGGATATTCGCCAAGCCGAGGCCCGCGTGCGAGAGGCCCGTGCCCAGCGAGGCATGGCCAAAGCCGGTCTCTTTCCCGCCGTGGGCGCGAATGCCTCGGCCAGTCGAACCAAGGCCAGCAAGGAAGTCGGGAACGGTCAAACCACAGATTTTTACGCCACAGGCCTGGATGCCAGTTGGGAACTGGACCTCTTCGGCGGCAAGCGCCGCTCGCTGGAGTCGGCCACCGCAAGCTGGCAGGCATCTCAAGAAAGTCTGCGTGATGTGCAGGTCAGCCTTCTGGCCGAGGTGGCGCTCAATTACGTGGAGGTTCGGTCGTATCAGGAGTTGTTTTCGATCACCGAGTCGAGCGTGCTTACTCGTGCCGGGACGTATGACATCACACGCTGGCGGCGCGAGGCCGGGCTGACCACACAACTGGACGAGGACCAAGCCAAGCAAAGTCTGGAGCAGGTTCGTGCTCAGTTGCCCACCCTGCGCACCAGCCTTGAGCAGGCGAAATACCGTCTGGCCGTCCTGCTCGGTCAACCGCCCGGCGCGTTACGGGACCTGCTTGCGGAGCAGCAACCCGTTCCCAGCGCACCGGTCGGGGTGGCCGTTGGAATGCCGGCCGATCTGCTGCGGCGGCGCCCTGACGTCCGCACCGCCGAGCGGCAACTCGCCGCGCAGACGGCCCAAATCGGCGTCGCCAAGGCGCAGCTCTATCCGAGTTTTTCCCTGGCCGGAACCCTCGGGCTGGAGTCTCTCGAATACGCCAACCTCTACTCCGCGAGTGCCCGCGCGGCCCAAGGCTTGGCCAAAGCCGCGTGGACGGTCTTCGATGGCGGAAGCATCCGGCAGAACATCAAGCTGCAAACCGCGAAGCAGGAAGAGGCGTTGAGCTTCTACGAGAGCACGGTCCTGACCGCCCTCAAGGATGTCGAAAGCGCCTTGATCGCCTATGCCAACGAGCAGACGCGCCGCGATTCGCTCGCTGCGGCGGCGAAGGCTGGCGGAAGCGCTTTTGAACTGGCCCGCTTCCAATACGACTCTGGGCTGGTCAGTTTTCAGACCGTGCTCGACACCCAGCAGTCATTGTTGTCCACGCAGGACCAACTCGCCGTCAGCCAGGCCAAGGTCACCTCCAACTTGATTGGTCTCTACAAAGCCCTCGGCGGCGGGTGGACACCCAGTGCCGTCCCCGTGGCTGCAAAACAAACCTCTTCATCGAAACAGCCATGAGCAACACTCCCACACTTCAAACCGAAGAGGTCGCCAAGACGCTCGGTCTCTCCGAAGCGAAACCTCGCCGCCGCCGCTGGTGGCTTTTAGCCTTGGCCGCGCTGCTGGTCGCAGTCCTGCTCTTCACCTTGCAGGGCAGGAAGCCGCAGCTCGTGAAGTATGTCACCGAGCCCGCCAAACGCGGCAACCTCGTCGTCACCGTGAGCGCCACCGGAACGTTGGAGCCGCTCAAGAAGGTGGATGTAGGCATTGAGGTTTCCGGCACCATCAAGTCGGTGGACGTGGATTACAACTCCGAGGTGAAAGTCGGCCAGGTGTTAGCCCGGCTCGATACAACCCGGCTCGATGTGCAGGCCCAGCAAAACGAGGCTGCGCTCGCAGCCGCCCGCGCCAAGGTTCTCCAGGCGCAGGCCAGTGTGCAGGAAGCCGAGGCTCAACTCGGTCGTCTCAATCGCGTCCATGAACTGAGCGGTGGGAAGACGCCGTCGCAAAACGATCTCGACACCGCGAAGGCCAACCTCGCCCGCCACAAGGCCGACGAGGCCAGCGCCAAGGCGTCGGTAGCACAGGCGCAGGCGGCGCTGGATGTGGTCCGCACGGACATCACCAAGGCGGTCATCAAGTCGCCCATCAACGGCGTGGTTCTCAAACGCGCCGTCGAGCCGGGCCAGACCGTGGCCGCGCAGTTCCAGGCACCGACCCTCTTTACCCTGGCTGAGGATCTCTCCCAAATGGAATTGCAGGTGGACGTGGATGAGGCCGACGTTGGTCAGGTCAAGGCAGGGCAGGACGCCAACTTCACCGTGGACGCCTATCCTGACCGGACCTTCCCGGCGCGCATCACGCAAGTGCGTTACGGCTCGCAGACCGTCGAGGGAGTGGTGACTTACAAGACCGTGCTCAAGGTGGACAACTCCAGCCTCGCTTTGCGGCCGGGCATGACGGCCACCGCTGTCATCACGGTGAACCAGCGGGACAACGTTGTCTTGGTGCCCAACGCCGCCCTGCGATTCGCGCCGTCCACCAAAGGCGCGTCCGGCTCCTCGCGCGGCGGTGGCTTGGTGGGAATGCTCCTTCCCCGTCCGCCCGGCATGAACGACAGCAAAATCGAGGAGCCGGACACCAAGATCAAGGAGCAGCGCGTCTGGACCGTCCGCAACGGGCAGCTCGCCGCCCTCTCGTTCACGAAAGGCCTGAGCGACGGTCTCCACACCGAAGTCGCCAGCGGCTCGATCGAGAGCGGCATGGAACTGGTCACGGATGAAGTCAGCGCCACCCGATGAACGCGATTGCGCCCCAGCCTGAAAACGGTGCTCCACTCATCGAACTGCGGGGAGTGACCAAGGTCTATGGCACCGGCAGCGCCGCGATGCAGGCGTTGGGGGGCGTGAACTTGCGCATTGAGCGCGGAGAGTTCGTCGCCGTCATGGGTGCCAGCGGCTCAGGCAAGAGCACCTGCATGAATATCCTGGGTTGTCTCGACACCCCGACGGGTGGCGAATATCGGTTTCAGGGCATCGAGGTCGGCACGCTCACCCGCAATCAGCGTGCGCTGCTGCGACGACACTACTTCGGATTCGTTTTTCAGAGCTTCAATCTGCTCAAACGCACGTCGGCGATCGAGAATGTCGAGTTGCCGCTGATCTATCGCCACACCGGCGCGGGGCGGCATGCGCAGGCAAAGCAGGCATTCCAACAAGTCGGCCTGACCGGCTGGGAAGATCACACCCCCGGCGAACTCTCCGGCGGACAACAACAGCGCGTCGCCATCGCCCGCGCCATTGTCACCCAACCCACCGTCTTGCTCGCCGATGAGCCGACGGGAAACCTCGATTCGGCCCGCAGCGTCGAGATCATGGACTTGCTCACCGCGCTTAACCGCGACCAGGGCATCACCATCGTGATGGTCACGCACGAGCCGGACATGGCCGCTTTCGCCAAGCGGATCGTGTATTTCAAGGATGGCCTGGTCGAGCGCGACGACGCGAGGATGGAGCAGACTGTATGATCGCCATGCTCGGAAACGCCCTGTTGCTCGCCTTGCGCGAACTCCGGCGCAATGTCATGCGCTCGATCCTCACCATGCTGGGCATCATCATCGGCGTGGCGTCAGTCATCATCCTGGTGACCCTCGGCAGCGGTGCGACCCGGAAGATCACTGATCAAATCGCCAGCCTCGGCAGTAATCTGCTCATGCTCAGTCCGGGCAAACGCATGGGCCCCGGACAGAGTTCCGGCGCGGCCCCGTTCAAGTTGGCCGACGCCGAAGCCATCGCCCGGGACGTTCCTTCCCTCGCCGCCGTGGCCCCGGTCTCGAGCCGTTCCACCACCGCCATCTACGCCAACGAGAACTGGGCCACCACAGTCACCGGCACCACCGAGCAATACTTCCCGCTCAGCAATCGCCGCATGAAGGACGGTCGCGCCTTCACCGCCAGCGAGGTCCGGCTGGGCGCGGCGGTCTGTGTCATCGGCGAGACGGTTCGCACGAAGCTGTTCGGCCGGCGGAATCCCATCGGCAGCCGGATTCGCCTGCAAAAACTCTCCTGCGAAGTCATCGGACTGCTCGAAGCCAAAGGCCAGAACACCATGGGGCAGGACCAGGACGATGTGATTGCAGTCCCGCTCCGCACCTTCCAACGCCGCATCGCCGGCAACGACGACGTCAGCATGATTCAAATCTCGGTGCAGGATGGAGTCTCCACGGATCGCGTCCGCCGGGACATCAGCCGCCTGATGCACACCCGCCGCCATCTTGCCGCCAACCAGGACGACAACTTCAACGTCATGGACATGAAGGAAATCGCCTCCATGCTCTCAGGCACCACCACCATGATGACGATGCTTCTGGGCGCCGTGGCCGCCGTCAGCCTGCTGGTGGGCGGCATTGGCATCATGAACATCATGCTCGTCTCCGTGACCGAGCGAACGCGCGAGATCGGCACGCGTCTGGCCATCGGCGCGCTCGAACGCGAAGTGCTGCTGCAATTCCTGGTGGAGTCGGTCGTAATTTCCTCCCTTGGCGGACTCATTGGCATTGTGCTCGCCCTGTTGACCTCCACCTTCCTTGCTGGCATGCTGCAAGTCCCCTTCGTCTTCAACGCGCCGATCGTTCTGATCGGCTTTGCGTTTTCGGCGGCGGTGGGGGTGGTTTTTGGCTATGTCCCCGCCCGGAAGGCTGCCCGGCTCGATCCAATCGAGGCCCTCCGCCACGAGTGAGGCTGTTTTGTCGAACAAGCGGCTTCGCCTATCCGACTGAGCCGCACACAGGTTTCGATCACGCAACGGCGATCGAAGTCTGATCAAGTCCCGTTGGCCGTTGGCCGAACAGTCCAGGCAGTGGTCTGCAAAACCACGTAAGCGAGTGCGATGCTCGCACGACCGCAAGCATGTGGACTTCCTGCTTTGCGAATCCACAACGATGCGCCCCATGCTGGGCATCGAACTGGACGAGCGCAGCCCGTCGCTGGAGCCGTGCCTGCGGAGCACGTTCGGGCTGGTGGTGCATGAGGAGCACATCCTGCAAATCTGCGAGGCGTTTGCGGGCCTGTCACCGGGGCGGGCGGATGTGCTGCGCCGGGCGCTGGTGAAGCAGAAGCGGACCGTAGTGGCGGAGATTGCCGGGGAGTTCGCAGCGGCGGCGAAAGCGAAGGGCCATGACGACTCGAAGATTGCCGAAGTGTGGGAGCTGGTGACCGGGTTCAACGGCTACGCGTTCAACAAGGCGCACAGCACGGCCTACGGGGTGGAGGCGTATCAGGCGGCGTGGCTCAAACGATACCACCCGGCGGAGTTCATGGCGGCGGTGCTCACACACGGCAAGGGCTTCTATCACCCGCTGGTCTATGTGCTGGAATGTCACCGGCTGGGCCTCAAGTTCCTGCCGCCGTCGGTCAACGAGCCGGGGCCGGCCTTTGTGCCGCATGGCCAGTCCATCCGCGTGCCGGTGACCCGTGCGAAGGGACTCACCGAGCGGACCACGGAACGATTGCTCGCGGCGCGGGAGCACGGACCGTTCGCCTCGGTGCTGGATTTCTTCCGGCGGGTGGGGCCGGGTGGCGAGGAGTTTGAGGCGATGATTCGCGCCGGTGCCTTCGATGAGTTCGGCGCGACCCGCACGCGCCAATACTGGCAGGCGCAGCATCTCGTCAAAACCTTCGGCGCGACGACGGAGCCCGGCCAGGGATGGCTGCTCCCGCCACCCGGTCTGGAGCAGTTTCCAGGTGTCCCGCTGAACGAGCCGACGCGACTAGAACGCCTGCGCCGGGAGACGGATCTGTTCGGTTTCGCCGTCAGCGACCACCCGCTGGAACTTTATCCGGACATCGCGTGGGACATCTACTGCCCGGTGAAGCGGTTGCCAATCACATGCGCGCCCAATGTCTTGAGTATCTGGCGCGGCGCTTCCAGGTGAGCGGGTGAGTCGTGGTTGGCCAACCAGCTCCTGAGCACGCTCCGCGACTATTATCCGCAGGCATTGGAACTGGCCGGGGAGAACCTGGCCGCCACGCTGGCGCTGGACTTCCTGGACAAGTGGCCGCGGCTGACCGACGTGCAGGCCGCCAAAGACGCCGCGCTCAAAAGCTTCTACCAGCGCCACAACGTGCGCCGGCCCGAGCTCATCCAAAGCCGGATCCAGCGCGTCCGTTCCGCCCGCCGGCTCACCGGCGATGCCGCCGTGGTCGAAGTCGCCGTGCGCGTCGTGGGCCTGCTGGTGGCCGAGCTGCGCGTCCTGCAGGAGCACGTCGCCGCCTTCGAAACGGCCTTTGCGGAGGCCTTCACCACCTGATGGGTCTGGATGTCAACGGCGACCAGTTCGCTCTTGTCCTCCAGATCGCAACACACCCGGCCGACGCGCGGATCGGCCACCGCAAACTCCGGCTTGCCGCCCAGTTCGATGGTCACGAGCACCTTCCCGGATTCCGCCGCGAAGCCCGCTGCGGATTCTCCGCGTCCGTTGAAGGTGTAAACGTCTTTCTGCCCCGGCTCGTAGAGAACGGCGTCCGGGTTGCCGCCCGTGGCGACCTTGGAAATGGTTTGCAAGGTTTTCAGGTCCACGATGCTGGCCTTGTCCTCCGGCCGGTGCTGGTGAAGCCGCGCGCCAGCTCGCCGGCCACGGCGATGCCATGCACGCCGGGAGTGTCTGCGATTTCGCCCACGACCGTCTCCTTGTCCAGGTCGATGACCACCAGCTTGGTTCCGTGGCTGACGTAGGGTCGGCACCCGGCTTCGTCCACGGTCAGGGATGGGTCGTGACGGGACCGGTGTTCACCGGCGAGCCGAAGAAGCTGCACAACGGGGTGGATATTCCCGCCGCGTTCTATCGGATCATTCTTGATGAGGAGAACGGGCAACCTCGTGTGCTGGCCTTCATCGCGCCACAGACGGCCACCGGCCATGAACCGTTGGCGCAGTTCCTGACAAGCGTGCGGGAGATCGAACGACAGACGGGCCTCGATTTCTGCCCTGAGTTGTCGAAGGAAGTGCAGGACAGGATTGAGACGGTGCAGGCGGAACGACTCTGGTGAGCGAGCAGTTTCCAGGGAGCTGTTTTCGCATTGCCACCTTTTTCCAGCGTGCCACGTTCTCGCTAAACATGAGCAGCTCAAAACTGTCCGCTCCCGATGTCACCCAACGCCCACCACGCAGTCCGCGCAGCCGTCTCGGCGGCTACGCCCTGCTGCCGCGCATGCTCGACAAAGGCCGCGCCACACTCGCCGGCATGAACGGCGAGTATCATTCCAACTGCCTGTCAGATCAGCACCTCCTCAACTTCATGGGCATTGCTTGAAAAAGCTGCTGGCCGTGTTGTGAACCGTGCGGCGTCCAAAAGCAAATACCTATCAGTTGAAGCCTCTAAATAACACGGTGCTGCTGGTGCTCGGAAGCGCCTGGGCGATTCTGGCTGCCAGCGGGCAGGAGACTCCGATCACTTTGGAAACGGCCAAAGAACTTGGACGCGTAAAATCCAGTTTTTTGAAGGAGACCAAGGAAGTCGCGCGAAGCCCCGGCATCATTACCAAGGCAAACGTCGCTTTCTTTCAAAAGTCGGTGGGGCCGATCCTGAAAAAGAACTGCCTGGCCTGTCATGGTCCCGAAATATCCAAGGGCAGACTTCGCATCGACCAACTGAATCCGGACCTGCTGACCGGCCCTGACGTGGAGCGGTGGCGCGAGGTGTTCAACGCCCTCAGCAAGTCAGAGATGCCCCCCAAGGACGAACCGGATTATGCACTTGCGGATGCGGATCGCGGACGCATCGTTGACTGGCTCAGCGGGGAACTGAATACGGCGTCCCTCATACGCCGTAACAGCGGGCAGCATTCGTCATTTCGCCGGCTGACGAATTACGAATACAACTACGCCCTGCAGGACCTGCTTGGTCTGCCCTATGCCCTCGCGAACAAGCTGCCCCCGGAAACCGCGTCGGACGACGGTTTCAAGAACAGCTCGGAATTGCTGCAGATGTCTGCCATGCAGTTTGAGACCTATCGTGAGATTGGACTGAAAGCGCTCAAGCGAGCCACCGTGAGTGGTGACCGTCCGCAAGCCGTCACCTACATCATCTCGATGCAGGAGGAGATGGACAAGGCGGCGTCGGGAAAGGATGCCAAGGCGTCCGAAAAGAAAACATACACCAAGAAGGCCAAGAATCAGCAGCAGTTATTTAACCGGGAGACCGGCGAGAGCATGCCGTTTCCTGCCGGAAAGTCGCTGCCCCGGGAGGAGGCGGTTGCCGGACAGAATCCCGCTGTTTCTCCGGTCGTGCTGGTGCTTCCCCGGGCCAGCGAGTTGAAGCTGGATCTGGATCGCTTTCTGCCCGACGAAGGCACCATGCGCGTTCGCATCCGCGCCGGTCGCTCGACGATGAACCCGGACGAATATGCAAGCCTGCGTCTGAGTTTCAGTGCCCACACCAGCAACAACGCCAACTATTCGCAGGTGGTTAGCGAGCACGACATCCCGGTTACAGCATCGGCCGACAACCCCGAGTTCATTTACTTCGATATCCCACTGGGTGACATCCAACGGAACCCGTTCCGGAAGCTCACCACCACGTTCCCCCGGCGCGATGAGTTCCTGCACATTCAGAATGTCTCGAATGCCACCCGCGGGGAGGAACCCCTCCAGGTGCTGATCGACCACATCGAAATCAGCGCTCCGTTTTACGAGCAATGGCCCCCGAAAACACACACTGACATCTTCGTTGCGAGCGCCAACAAGGGGGATGAGCGGATTTATGGCCGCGAGGTGCTGAACCGGTTCTTAAAACGCGTCTGGCGGCGCCCGGTCACCGCACAGGAAGTCAACCAGTTCATGGCCCTGTTTGCGAAGTATCGGCCGGGGTTCCCGACGTTCGAAGAAGCCATGGTGGAAGTGCTGGCGACGGCACTGGCCACCCCGGAGTTCCTCTACCTGACGCAAAGAGTGGAGGCCAGCGAGCCCAAGGGATTCCTCGCTCCGCTGCGGTCCTTGCTCCACCTGACTCCAGGACTGAAGGCCAACGAGACGAAATCCCCGGCCCGGATCAGTGAGCTGGAGTTTGCCAGCCGCCTCTCAGTTTTTTTGTGGTCCAGCATTCCGGATGACGAGTTGCTGAAGCTCGCCGAGCAGAGAAAGCTCAGAAAGCCGGAGGTCCTGGCTGCTCAACTGAAGCGCCTGCTGGCCGACCCGCGATCGCAACGATTCTCCCGGCACTTCGTTGAGCAATGGCTGGGGTTGGACCGGATGAACAGTGTGACTCATATCACGGACAGTGCATTGAGAGAAGCGATGCAGGAAGAGCCGGTCGCCTTCTTTGATGAAGTCCTGAGGCACAACCGCAGCATCATGGATTTCATCCATTCCGATTACGCCGTGATCAACGAGCGGCTCGCGGCCCACTATCGGATTCCCAAGGTTTACGGCCCGCAGTTCCGCAAGGTGCCCATCGCCCCGGAAGCGAATCGGGGCGGTCTTTTGACCGGTGCGGCGATCATGACGATGAACTCCGACGGCAAGGATTCCCATCCCCTCAAGCGCGGCGTCTGGATGCTGAAACGCATCCTGGACGATCCGCCTCCGCCTCCGCCGCCCAATGTCCCGGAAGTGGATTTGACGAATCCGGAGATTCTCAAAATGACGTTGAAGGAACGGATCGTTGACCACCGGAACAAACCGGCCTGCCTCTCGTGCCACTCGAAGATCGACCCGTGGGGCATTGCGTTTGAGAACTACGATGCCCTCGGAGTCTTTCGGACCAGCATCAAGAACCAGCCGGTCGATGCGACCGCCGAACTGTTCAACCGGCAGACGCTGGCCGGGGGCGATGGGCTCAAACGCTATTTGCTCACGGACCGGCAGGATCAATTTGCCCGGGCGATGGTGCATAAGCTGACGGCTTATGCGCTTGGCAGACCGCTTGCTTTCGCCGACCGTGCTGACATTGACAGCTTGACCGCACAATTCCGGCGACGGGGTGACGGCCTGGGTGAGCTGATAAGCCTGATCGTCAGCAGTAACATCTTTAACTCCAAGTAAGCATGAAACATCCCATGAGCGATAAATCCGTCACGCTGAGCCGCCGGGCGTTTCTTCGCGGTGCCGGCGTGGCGCTCGCGTTGCCCTGGTTCGAAACGTTCGCGGCGGGCGGACTGAGCAAGGACGAGACCCCGAAGAGGTTTGTCAGCATCTACCATCCGGACGGGGTCGGCTTGCCCCTCAAGTCCGATCCCGCGTGGAATGATTGGAGTTGGTTTCCCCGGGGCGGCGAAAAGGACTTCGAATTTACCAAGGTGCTGGATGTGCTCGAGCCGCTGCGCAGCGACATCACGATCTATTCCGGCCTGTCGCATCCTGCGGCCAGAAACGTCCACGGCCATTCCAATGCCGATCAATATTTGACGGGTGCCCCCATCGGTGGTCACGGCCCGTATCAGAATTCGATCTCGCTGGATCAGGCCTATGCCGAGCACGCCGGCGGCTTCACCCGGCATGCTTCGCTGGTCATGTCCACCAATGGCGGAGTTGGGGGGCCTCGGGGTGCACAGACCCAGTCCTTCAATCGCGAAGGGCGGGCGATTCCTGCGATGAACAAGCCCAAGCAAATCTTCGACCTGCTGTTTGTGACGAGCGGCCGGGACGCAGCCGAACGACTGGCGAGAAGCAAGAGCGCCCTCGATCTCCTGATTGACAACACCCGCTCGCTGGGACGCCAGCTCTCCAAGCACGATCAACAGACGCTCCAACAGTATCTGGATGCCGTGCGCGATACCGAGTTAAAGCTCGCGAAGGCCCAAAAGTGGATCGACGCTCCGATTCCCAAGGTGGATACCCGCAACCTGCATCTGGAGGCCGAACCGAAAGAGGCCCGACTCTATTTCCAGACGATGTATGAATTGATCTACCTCGCCTTTCTGAGTGACTCGACCCGCGTCGCCACGTTTCAGTTGGGGCGGGAAAACGGCGAAGGCCCGCACGACCTGCTGTCACTAGCCGTTGGGCTCGGGGGGGCTCATGGCCTGACTCATGAAGTCAAGAAGCCCGGCGGCTGGCAGAACCTTGGCACCTATAATCGCTATCAGGCCGAGGAATTTGGTCGGTTCGCGCAAAAGCTGAAGACCACTCCCGAGCCGAACGGCAAAGGCAACATGCTGGACAACACCTTTGCGATGCATGGCTCTGCTTCCAGCAGCTTCCACCTGTCACGGAACTATCCGATCATTTCCGCGGGTGGCAAAAACCTCGGCTTTACCAACGGCCGCTATCTCAAGTTCGGCAAAGGAAATGAAGACAATCAGGCCGGCGCAGGCATTGCCACCGATGCTGGATGGAACAGCAAGATGGAAGTGGAAGAACTGCCGCTGGCGAAGCTCTTCGTCACCATCTTGCAGAGGCTTGGCGTGGAGAGGGACTCGTTCGGTGGACACACCGGAACGCTAGCCCGAGTTTAATTCGGGTGGCACTCGCAAACCGAATCTGCGCAGCGACAACAGTTCGGAGTTCATCGCCCGGATCGTGCAACGATCTGGCGCGGGCCTGGCCGCTCTGGTGGCGATGGTCGTGCCAGCGCGTCTGGGCCTCCGCCGACCAGTCCCGCCAGCGCACAGACTGTCCCCGGTGCTTGACGCCTGACTCCGGCGCTTCCCGAAAGGGTTCGAGCGGTGGCGGAGTTGGCGCGAATCGTCCTTGAAACCCTCCGCAACCCCTTGCAAATTGCCCCTGCAATTAGCGTTAGAGCTACGGAACAGAACACTCCCCAGATGAAACGACGAGCTTGGGTCGTAGGCGATTCCTCAGGTGAAGGCACAAAGGCGCAAGCAAGCGCATCGTCGCCGGGTCAGGCCAATTCGCCTCATTTCTTTAACCGATAGAAGTTTGCGCCATTTGCAATTGGATTGCTGACGAAATTCTCCGCGTCGTCCGGGTTGCCGCTGCCCTTGTATTTCGCCGCGTGCGGATAGGGGAAGAGCGGGCGAGTGCGGATGACCTTGCCGCTTGCGTCGCGCTTCTCGGCCAGGAGCTTCTCCGGTGCCTGGCCTTCCTCGACCCAGCGGAGAATGGCCTCATTCAGCCCAGTGGGCGTGGCACCGGCACCCCGAAAGCCGTGGTCCACCCCGGGCACCAGAAACAGCCGGGCGAACTCAGCGGTCTTCGATTCGCCGCCCATGAGTTGCTGCACTCGCCGATAATAATCAATGCTGCCCGCAGCGGGAATGAGTTGGTCCGCCAGGCCGTGGTAGATGATGACCTTGCTGCCCCGGTCACGGAAGCGGGTAAGGTCGGGATCGTCGGTGCCAATCACCGCGCCGTATTGCTCCACGGACTTGGTCCAGAGCTGCTCAAAGCCTGCGTGGTTCAGCGTGGTCCAGTCCCACTTGGCATCCTGCGCCAGGTAGTAAGTCCAGTAGTCGAGCGAAATGCTGAACGGCTTGCCTTTGAGCGGTGATCCTTGGGTGCCGGCATAGGGGAACATATCCGCGCCGCGTTCCAGACCATGCCACATGAAGCTGCCGTCCTGCCGGCGCGGGCCTTGCCAGATCTTGCGGATCACCTCGGCGTCGGCGGCGGTGAACGTCTCCCCGACCACCTTGCTGCCCACCAGCACCTGCGGGTCGTAGGTGCAATGAAGCGGGTCGTCAATGACCCCGTCCTTCACGCCGTCATCCGCGTCGCAGACGGCGATGGCGGCGGCCGTGGCAGCGTCGAGCTTCGCTTTCGAGACGAAGTTGGACATCGTGAGCATGACCACCTCGGGCCAGAGGCTCGCGGGCACGAAGCGCTGCCAGTTGATCGCGGGGCAGGCGGAGACGATACCATCGTAATCCTCCGGGAAGCGTTGCGCCTCCATCAGGCCCTGCCGTCCGCCGGTCGAGCCGCCGACGAAATAGGAATAGCGGGGAGGCTGGCCGTAGAACGCCTGCGTGACCGCCTTGCCCACCACGGTCATCTCGTGGATGCCGAGATAGGCGTTGTCAATGATGCCCTGCCAGTTCTGCCGGCCGGTCGCATCGAGCGCGAAACTGCCGCTGCCCCCTTCGTGCCCGGTGTCCGTCGCGCCGGCCGAGAATCCCCGGGCCACCGGTCCGCGCACGCTGCCAGGGTTCCCCCCGACGAAGCCGCCGCCGCCCGTGCCTTGAAACCGCCCGTTCCAGTTCGTCAGCGGCAGTCCGACCCAGACCTTGGTGCGGTTGGTCGCCGGTGGATGCATGACGATGGCGGTCACGAGGCAGGTGTTGAGCTTCTCATCCACGACCACCGACTCGATCGTGGTGTTCAGGAGCGAAAGCTGCTTGAGGGCTTCCGGGGTGCCTGCCGGCGCAATCCCCGGATACAGCGGCTTCAGCGGTGGCTCGGCGGTGAGGGCGGCATGCAGGGTGCTCGCAACCAACAGCACGGCGAGGAGCCGGCAGACGCGAACGCATTTCAGTCTCCGAGGGAGGTTCATGGTTGAGCGGCGTGTTACTGGAACCGGAGCGCAATGACAATTGCCGTGTTTCTGGCGCAGTCCGCACGGTCGGCCGCCGACATTGAACGGCATCGTGACATTCTGGCGCGGTTCTGAATACCCTTCGCCCATGATCTCCCGCCGCAATTCCCTCATGCTCGGCCTCATGGTGCTCGCCCTCTCCGCGTTCAGTGCTGACCAGAAGCCGGCCGTGCAGAAGCAGCAGGATCGCCCACAGCCGCCAACTCGTCCCTTCGATGCGCCGGGGACACCAAAGTTCACCCGGCTTGATGGCAAGCTCGGGGTAAATCCGCCCGTTGACGCTGACGGCGATTTCCTAGTCGGCCCCGAGTATGTGGCGGCTCCAGAAGCGAAAGCCGTCGCCGGCGTGCCACAGGGGCAGGTCCAGCAGTTCAGCATGGACTCGAAGGAGTGCAAGCTCTTCAACCCAGGGATTGCTCGCGACGTCCTCGGCACCGTTGATCCCAAGAACCCCAAGACGTTGATCGTCGAGACGCATCCGATCGACTACAAGCGCACCGTCACCGTTTACATAAGCGGCGGTCGAAAAGTGCGGCGGGTGGCGTTCGAAAAGTGAGACATCTTCCGGGTCGACGAGAACGGTTTTTGGGCTGGGAGGTCAAGTCCGAGGAGTTCGCAGCGAGGTAAAACGAGCAGGAGGGCGAGCTGCCAGCCCCTCCAGCTCGCGCCCGCCTGCGGTCGATGGTTCGTTGGACTCACTTCCGCTTCAGCCGCCCCTTGGCATCTTGCAGTCGGTAGCTCTGCCCGTTGGCTTCCAGGATGTGCACCCGGTGCGTCAGCCGATCCAGCAGCAAGCAAGCGACCCGCTTCACCTCCGCGCATTCGTCGGTGCTCAGTTCTGGTGCCGGACGGGTAAGAAAGCCGAAAAAGACGAACTCCTCCTCGCTCAGCGCCCGGGTCAGCTTCAGCAAGTCCTCGAACAGCGACTCAACGTTCCGGCTGCCAGCGTTGCAGGACTCGATCAGCTCCTCGAACTTGATGACAAGCTCAACGAGGTAGTCTTCGAGGTCCAGAGGAGCGGCTCGCCCGCAGGACGTGACCGGTGCTTGGCGAGGAGCGTTATCTGGCTGCGTGGCAGCGCCGGTTCCGACATTGCGCTGGTCACCCGCACTCGCGCCGTGCCCGAGGGGTGATGCTGCGCGCAGGGCTCGGGCTCGGATTCAGGAACACCTTTCCATCGTCTCGGAATACTTGCCTAGCACGGCGGCGCTGTTGCATCGCGCGCGATGGTGCAGCGCCACTTGCGCCGCGCAGGCGTTGGCTTGAGAGCCTTGCCACAGTTTCATCGCGGGGGCTTGCAGCGCGCGGCCGAAGGAGAAACTCAGCCGCCAGGGACCGGCACCGAGGCGGCAGATGGCATTGAGCCTCCGCGTGGCCGCCTCGTCGCTTTGCCCGCCCGAAAGGAAGACGATCCCCGGCACGGCGGCGGGCACGGAGCGGCGCAAGCAACGCAGCGTTGCCTCCCCCACGGCCACGACGTCGGCCTGGGTCGGACAATCCGCACCGGACAGCACCATGCCTGGCTTGAGCAGCATTTCCTCCAATACGACCCGCTGTTCAAACAGCGCGGCAAACACGCATTGCAAAGTGATGCTCATCACCTCTTCGCAACGTGCCATGTCGTGGCTGCCGTTCATCAGGACCTCCGGCTCCACGATCGGCACCAGCCCCGCCTCCTGGCTCAGCCCCGCGAACATCGCCAGCGCCGACGCGTTCGCGGCCAGGCAGCGTCGTGTGGGAAGTCCTTCGCCGATGGTGATCACCGCGCGCCACTTGGTGAAACGCGCGCCCAGCTCACGATACTCGGCCAGCCGCTCCCGAAGCCCATCAAGCCCTTCCGTGACCGTTTCTCCGGCCGAACCGGCCAGAGCGATGGTGCCCTGATCCACCTTGATGCCAGTGAGGATGCCCTGCCGAGCGAGCGTTTCCGGCATCAGAATGCCGTCTCGGGTCCGCTGGCGAATCGTTTCGTCGAACAGAATCACCCCGCTGATGAATTCGCCCAAACCTGCGGTCGTGAACAGCAGCTCGCGATAGGCGCGGCGGTTGTCCTCCGTGGACGCAATGCCGAGGGCGGCAAAGCGCTTCCCGATGGTCGGCAGGCTTTCATCCGCGGCAAGGATGCCTTTGCCGTGAGCCATGAGTGCCGCGGCAGTTGCCGCCATGGAGAGTCTGGTCATAATGTTGAAAGAACGTGCTCCAACGCGCGGCTTAGCCATTCTTGAGCACCACTTTTAACGCCCGTTCCTTGGCGGCATTCGCGAAGGTGTCGTAGGCCTGCATGATGGCCGACAATTTGAAGCGGTGGCTGACGAGCCGTTTGGCATCGAGGCGGCCTGATTGAACCATCCGGAGCAACATCGCCGTCGAGCCCGCATCCACCAGCCGGGTGGTGATCGTGAGGTTGGCACTCCAGAGCTTGTCGAGCCGCAGCTCGACTGGCTTGCCATGCACACCCACGTTGGCGATGCGCCCGCCCGGGGCGATGATGGACTGACAGATGTCGAAGGTCGCAGGCAGCCCCACGGCTTCGATCGCCACATCCACTCCAGCACCCTGCGTCAGGGCCAGGACGCGCTCTACCGCTTTGCCGTCCGAGCTGTTCACGATCTGGGTCGCGCCGAATGATTTGGCGGCCTCCAGGCGCGTGTTGTTCTGGCCGATCACGATAAGCTCGGAGGGCGAGTAGAGTTGAGCCATCAGCAAAGTGGCGAGGCCCACCGGACCATCTCCCACGATGGCCACAGTGTCGCCCGGCTTCACCTGCCCGTTCAACACGCCGCATTCCAGGCCGGTCGGTAAAATGCAACTGAGCATGACCACCGCCTCCTCGTCGGCCTCGGGTGGCAGCAGATATAAACCAGTATCGGCATAGGGAATTCGCACATATTCGGCCTGCGTGCCGTCAAGCTGGTTGCCCAGCCGCCAGCCACCGTTGCGGCAATGGGAATACATGCCCTTTTTGCAGAAGCTGCACCGGCCGCAGGAAGTAATCAGCGAAATCAGGACTTTGTCGCCGACGTGGAAACCCAGGACGCTGCTCCCGACTTCCTCGACCATCCCTACGCCCTCGTGCCCGAGGATGCGCCCCTCGGCGATGGACGGCACGTCCCCCTTCAAGATGTGCAGATCGGTCCCGCAGAGGGTCGTCGTGGTGATCCGCACGATGGCATCCGTGGCCTCGACCAGCCGGGGCTTGGGACGCTCCTCCCAGGCCAGCCGACCCGGACCGTGGTAAACCAAGCCCTTCATCGTGACCGGGTTCGTTCCGCCGTGGGCAGGCCCAGTTTCCGGCTTCGGGACGGTGTTCGGGGACGTGAGGCTCATGGGTCCAACTGGTTGGTTTTCGCCATTGAACGGCCGGCGCTGCGCAGCGCCTCGGGACAGTCCATCCGCTCGGTGTGGACTTCGATGAACACAACGCCGTCCGCCGTGGCGGCCCTGGCCAGCGCCGTTTCCAGCTCCCCTTCCGTGCGGACATCCAGGCCCAGCCCGCCGCCAAACACCTCCACGAGTTTGTGATAGTGCCAGCGCTGGATGTCGTTGTAAGGGCGCTCGCAGATCACCCGCTCGATGGTGTAGCCGTCGTTGTTGAGGAGAAAGATGACGGGCTTGAGCTGATACCGGATGATCGTGGAAAGCTCCTGGCCGGTGACCTGAAAGGCTCCGTCGCCCACGAAGAGCACGCTCCGCCGGTCGGGTGCGGCAATGGCCGTGCCAAGCGTCGCCCCGACGGTGTAGCCGATGGAGCCGTAGAACGTCTGCCCGATGAACGTGGCACCTTCCGGCATCAGCATCTCGGCGGCGCTGAAAAGGGCCACGCCGGTTTCGGCGATGACGATGGAGTTCGCTTCCAGAAAGTGGCTCATGCGGTCGAAGAAGCGCTTGATCGTGACCGGTCTTGCCGCTTCCGGCTGGTAAGGCGACGTGCGCCGGTGCACGCAGCCCTCCACCGCCCCCTGGATGTCGAGCGTGGCGGGATCACGGCGGGACAGCTTTTCCGTCAGGCCGAGGAGGAAATCCTGCAGCCGCACGTTCTCGAACAGGTGATGCTTGATCTTCACGGACCGGATGTTCGCCCGGATCGTCTTCGCATCATCGAGATGGGTCGTGAAACCACCCGTGTTGAAATCGGTCATCAAGGCTCCCAGTTGCAGGATGCAGTCGGCGGACGCGACGCGGTTGCGCACATACTCACGGCTGCGGACACCTTCGAAGAGGCCGATGAACTGCGGGTGGTGTTCCGAGAGCACGGTCTTGCCCAGCATCATGGTGACATAGGGAAAGCCCGTCTGCTCCAACAGGGCGGCGAATTCCTGCTGCAGCTTGAAGCGGATCAGTTCCACGTCACCGATGACCACCGGCTTCTGCGCCTGCTCCAGCATGTCCAGCGCTTCCCTGACGGCCTCCCGAAGTGCATCCGGATCGCTGGGGCGGGGCGAGGGAAAACGAAAGGCTTCCGGTGGGTGGCAAGGCATCAGCACCACGTCCGCCGGCAGGCTGATATAGACGGGCTGCTGATGGGTCAGGCACGCCGACAACACCCGGTCTATCTCCGCCGGGGCCGTCTCACCACAGGCCAGTTGGGTGGAGGCCACTGTGATTTTCTCATACATCCGCAGGGGGATCTGGTAATCGCCCAGCGTGTGGTGCAGCAGCGGGCGATTGCGGAAATGCGTCGTCGCCGGCGAGCCGGTGATCACCACCACCGGGACCCGTTCCGCGAAGGCTCCAGCCACGCCGTTGATTGCGCTGAGTTCGCCCACGCCGAAGGTCGAGGCGAAGGCACCCAGGCCCTTGATGCGGGCGTAGCCGTCCGCAGCGTAGGCGGCGTTGAGTTCATTGCAGGTGCCGACATACTTGAGCTGGCTCTTCATCACCTGGTTGAAAAAACCCAGCACGAAGTCCCCCGGCACTCCGAAGAGATGATCCACCCCCAGCTCCTTCAGCCGGGCCAGCAGATACTCACCCACCGTGATTGTGGCTGTCATGGCAATGTCCGTTCTTGGGCGTTTCAGCCGCCGGTTTTTTATGAGACAAATCCATGACCTCCAGCCGGTGATTCGCCTCGGGATGGTCAGGTGAAGGACCGGAGGTCAGCACGACCAGTCCCGGTGGCAGCCCCTGGCTTTGCACCCACTGCCGCGCGAAGGCGTTCCAATCCTGAGGCAGCTCCGGGGCGTGGACCGGATGCACGCCGTATGAGAATTGCAGCCCCTGACAGGTCGCGGCCGCGCGGCTGACGGCCACCGTCCATACCGGCAGCTTGAACCGCGAGATGAGCCGGGCCTTGTGCCCGGTGGCCGTGGCGACGATCACCACCGTCGGGGCCAGGTGATCCACGGTCTGCTGGACATTGTGCGACATGAGCTTCACGAGCGGGACCTCGTGCACCCGGTCGTAGTCGGCGAAGACCTCGCGCATGCGGCCGTGGACGCGATGCGGCTCCGTGGCCACCGCGATCCGGGCGAGCATCTTCACCGCCTCGACGGGGAACTTCCCCGTGGCCGATTCCTCGGAGAGCATCACGCAGTCCGTGCCGTCGAGGATGGCATTGGCCACGTCGGTCGCTTCCGCGCGCGTGGGGCGGGCGTGATCCACCATGGACTCCAGCATCTGCGTGGCGGTAATCACGGGTTTCCCCAGCAAATTGGCCTTGCAGGTCAATTGCTTCTGGACCACCGCAATCTGTTCCATCGGGATTTCCACCCCGAGATCGCCGCGCGCGATCATGACGCCGTCGGCGGCCTGCAAAATTTCGTCCAGGTGCGCCAACGCACCGGCGCGCTCGATCTTGGCGATGATGAACGGGTGATGCCCCAGCTCGGCCGCGGCCTTTCGCACCGCCGCCACATCCTCCGGCCCTTCCACGAAAGACTGGCTGATTGCATCCACGCCATTGGCCAACGCGGACTTCAGGCACTCATGGTCATGCGTGGTAAACGCGCTGACACCCAGTTCGATGCCGGGGAGATTCAGTCCCTTGTGCGAACGCAACTCGCCGCCAACCAGCACGCGGCACGCGACCTCGTTGCCCGTGACCTGCGTCACGGCGACTTGAATGATGCCATCGTTGAGGAAGAGGACATCGCCCGGCTTCACCACCTGTGGGAGGCGCCGGAAGTTCACGGAGACGCGCCGCGCATCACCGATGATTTCATCCGTGGTCAACGTGAAGACCTCGCCCCGCTGCAGCTCGACTACATCCTGCGTGAGCATCCCGATGCGAATCTTGGGCCCCGGGAGATCGGCCATGATTGTCAGTTGCTGACTGGCCGCCTTTGCCGCCTGGCGAAGGCCGGCAATCACCGCCTTATGTTTCGCGAAGTCACCGTGCGAGTAATTGAGCCGGGCGATGTTCATCCCCGCCTGGAGCAGTTGCCGCATGACCTCAGGCGAATCGGAGGCCGGTCCAATCGTGCAGACGAGCTTGGTTTTACAAGGGGGAAGCATCGCGGGTTTCGGCCCAGTGCCGCCGCGTTCGGGCGGCACACCCGATGAAACTAGGAGCGTGGTCCGGCCCAAACCATGGGGTGTTCACCCCACTGAGCGATGCAGCCGCAGCCCGAATGGACCACAGAGACGCGATGCGCACAGAGAGGGGAGACTGGAGAATGGTTCTCCGCTGTTGTCAGTGGAATGGGTGTGGGAGAAGTTCCAAAGCCCAAGTTCCAAACTCCAAATTTCAAAGAGCGGCGTCGCCCGGCAGTGGACGGGCCAGCGGGACCGAACCAGCCCTTGGGCCAAGGGCCAAACCAAGACGGAAGCGCTGGCGGCGTGGCACACGGAACAATTGAAATTTGGGCTTTGGAGTTTCTTTGGAGCTTGGGACTTGGAGCTTGGAATTTCCCTGCCCGTCTCTCAGTTCCACCGAGAACAGCGAAGAGCCTTGAGAATCTGCTCAGGCCCCGACGAATCTTTGGGATAGCACGGCGAAGAGGACAGGATTTCAACGCCATGTGGCTGACGCACCAAACCGTCCGGCGCACCGCTATGGAGTGCGGCGAGTTCTCGCCGCTTTCCGCAGGCGACTTGTCGCCGTCGGAGAGGTTGCAGGTGCGATGCAGGGCGGCGTGCCCGCTCGCGCGAGCGCTGTGGGATGCTTGGCGCAAGGTCGCAACAGCTTGTGGACGGCGACGAGTCGCCTGCGGAAAGCGGTGACGAGTCACCGCACTCCATACGCGTCGCCGGCGGTCTGTGCACCGCTGTATTGGTGCGACCAGGATCGCGATGACCGCGAAGCCATCGCCCGCTCACGCGATCCGGAAGTAACCCACCAGACAGCAATGCAACGGCCGGACGAAATGCGAGGGCTTCGTCAGCCCGTCCCCGGTCGGCGTGCCGATGGACATGGACGCGTAGCCCTCGCCCATGCCCAGGCCGTAGAGCGTGGCTGCGTTCTTCACGAAGATGGAGCACTGCATGCGCCGGCCCATGCGGGTCAGGTTGCCGACGTGGGTCGAATACATCGCCGCCGAATGGTGGTTGCCGCCCTCGGCCCGCCAGGCCAGTTCGATGGCTGCCTCCACGTCCGGCACGATTGTCACGGGCAGCACCGGCATGAGCTGCTCAGTCCAGATGAAGGGGTGTTCGTTGGGCACTTCGCCCCACAGCAAGCGTGTCGTGGCGGGCACCTCCAGGCCGATGCCGCGGGCCAGCACCGCCGCATCGCGCCCCACGTAGTCGCGGTTCAGCACCGCGTCGCGGCAGCCCGCGCCCTCCGTTTGGATGACCAGCCTGGCCAGGGCATCCATTTGCGCGCCGGACAGCTCAACGGCCCGCCCATCCTGGCGCATGCTTTCCAAGAACCGGGCCTTCGCCGCCGCCACCACGATCACTTCCTTCTCCGCGATGCACAGCAGGTTGTTGTCGAAGCTCGCGCCGAAGATGATGGCTTCGGCGCACTGGGGGAAAATGGCCGTTTCATCCACCACCACCGGGGGATTGCCCGGTCCGGCGGCAATGGTCTTGCAGACTTTGCCCGTGGTCATGGCGACCTTCACGATGCCTGGGCCGCCGGTCACCAGATTGAGGCTGACACCGGGGTGGGACAGGAGTTCCTTGGTCATCGTCTGCGAGACTGGAGAGACCGTGGTGATCAAGCCGGCCGGTGCCCCGGCCGCGACCGCTGCCGCCGACAGGGCACGCATCGCGTCCAGACAAACCACGGCGGCGGCGGGATGCGGGGCGAAGACCACCGCATTGCCAGCGGCCAGAATGGCGATGGCGTTGGAGATGATGGTGGCAGCAGGATTGTTGGACGGAGTGACGGCGGCCACGACCCCGAACGGGGCATACTCCACCAGAGTCAGCCCTTGATCCCCCGTGTAGGCCTGTGACAACAGATCTTCCACCCCCGGCGTGCGCGTGGCACAGAGCCGGTTCTTTTGCGCCTTGTCCTCAGCACGGCCGAGCAGGGTTTCCTCAACCGCCATGCGGCCCCAGCGCTCCGCGTGGGCGAGGGCGGCTTCCCGCATCGCTTGAATCACCGCCCGGCGCGCATCCAGCCCATGTTCCTGGAAGACCCGCTGCGCCGTGGTTGCAGCCGCGACTGCCGCATCCACCGTGGAGAACAGCACCTGATCCTGGTCGGCCGGGGTGGGTGCTGGCTGGCTCATGGTGCGCTCCGCTGGACCGGGAGTTCAAGCCGCCGGCAGGTGCCCGCGATACTCCGTGGGCGACTGGCCGGCGAGGCGTTTGAAGTTGCGGTTGAAGTGCGTGAGTGACTGGAAGCCCACCTCGTTGGCGATTTCGCTGATGCGCAGATGCGGGTTGAGGAGGAGGTGCTTGGCCTTTTCCGTGCGCAGGCGGGACACGTATTCGGTGAAGGTGACCCCGGTGGCTTTCTTGAAGATCTTGCAGAAGTAAAAAGTGCTGACGTTGACGGCCTTCGCGACCATGCCGAGGGACATGTCCTGCTGGTGGTGCTCCTCGATGAACTGCCGGGCGCGGGCGATCACCGGTGGCTCGGCGTTTTCGTTCCGCACCATGAGCTGGTTGCTCACCATGCCCAGATGCCCGGCGAAGCCGTGCAGCAAGTTCACGGCGGCGTGGTGACGTCTGGCCGTAAGCAAGGGGGAGTTGAAGTAAGCCGCGCGCAACGCCGCCTCATCCACCGTCACGCCGCCCTCCCGGGCCAGCCTGGCCGCGCGCCCGAACTGCGCCTCCGTGGGCGGGTGGAGAAACAACTGGCCCGTCTGGAGGTAGCCGATGGTTTTGTTTCCCGTGCGGATGGGCACGGCGGATTCGCACAAGCCGAACGGGCACCGGACCGTGGCAGGAGCGGTCTGGGCGGCCTCCGTAAGCCGCTGCTGCGTGAGCAGGCAGGCCCCGCATGTCCGGCTGCGTTCCGCCATCATGGCACAGAAGGGGTTCTCGTGCTTGCGTCCGTGGTGCGGGAGCTGCCAGCTCTCGACAGGGCGGACATTGACCGGCAGCCCGGTCAGCTCGTTGAAGGAACGCTCGAAGTCCTGATACAACTGGGAATGGGCCAGGCTGCTGATGACCTGATGGCTGTCTGCGCGGGGATTCATGGCTCGCCTCGGGTGGAACGATCTGCACCGATCAACTCCGCTGATCGTTCGGTGCTGGGTATCAAGGAACCAACCTAACGCGGAGCAAATGGGGCAACCATGGGGTGTTCACCCCTTGGAATGCCACCGCAGTTAACGCAAAGGCCCAAAGACATGGCGCGGCAGAGCCGCAACCCAAGTTGACCACCGAGACGCGATGAACACAGAGAAAAGCCAGGGAAGCGAGAGGTCAGGAAGCCCGCAGATTCAGGGCGATCCAAGCGCGGAGCCCAAAGATTAGGGACGGACAAAGAGGGAAGGGCCAGCCGTGCCAGCCACTCCCTAGCTTTGGTTTCTCTATGTGTTCATCGCGTCTTTGTGGTTCAAAACCAGGCGGACAAATCTTCTCAGGATGCAGCGAGGTTGTGGGATAGCACTGCAAAGGTGCTGAGAACAAGGAATTGGGGCATCCAATTGAACCGCGCTCACCCGCGCGGTGTGCAGAAGCGAAACCAACCTGCCGGTTCGGTTTGCGGCTTCGCGTCTTTGCGTTGAATTCCAACTGTCGGGATTAGGAACCATCCGCGCACGAACTCAGTTCGCGATGAGGAGTGCGGCGATGGTCATGTTGTTGATCACGCTGCTCACGCCATGGGCATCAATGGTTCCGCGACAGCGTGCGACTAGTTCAGCTTCTGAATCATGATGGAGGCGTTGAGCGCTGCCAGCGTGCCGCCGATCGGGGGGGCTGCGGTCAGCGTGACCGCCGACGCGGAGGTGTGATTGCGCAGGGACAGCACATCGTTCGCCTGAATGGTCAGAATGGCCTGGCCAGTGTTCTGCTGGGTGCCGGCCCCTGATCCATAAATGGATTCTGGAACCGCCACTCCATTCAAGAACAACGCGAACTGGTTGGGTTCTGTGCCCGACACGGAGAAGGTGATCTTGTAGTCGCCCGCAGTGACAATGACGATGTCCGAGCTGCCCAGGCCATGAGTGATTCCCGCCGTGCGAACGCCATTGTTGCTGAAGGTGATGGCCGCTTCCACAGCCACCACCTGGGCGCTCAAGTTGTAAACATACCCGTATTGGTAGGTGCTGCTGGTGCCGTTGGTTCCGTTGACGCCGTTGGTGCCCGCCACCCCCATGGGGCCGACGGCTCCATCCAGGCCATTGGTGCCGCTGAGGCCGTTGGTCCCTGCCGGTCCGGTGGAGCCGGTAGCCCCGACCAGTCCCATTGCTCCAGCAGCTCCGGTCAATCCATTGGTGCCGTTGAGCCCATTCGTTCCCGCCAATCCGGTGGAGCCGGTTGCGCCGGTTGAACCCATCGCGCC
>CAZCBE010000023.1:0-19164 GCA_964496695.1 uncultured Klebsiella sp. | reverse complement strand
GTCCGGTGTTTCCGGTGGCTCCGGTGAATCCGATCGCTCCCGTGGCTCCGACTAATCCGTTGGTGCCGCTGAGGCCGTTGGTCCCCGCCAGTCCGGTGGAGCCGGTTGCGCCCGTCGAGCCCATCGCACCGGTCAGCCCCATTGCTCCCGTTGCCCCGGTGAGCCCATTGGTTCCGGAGAGTCCTGCGGACCCGGCGGCTCCGGTCGCCCCCATCGCCCCGGTGGCTCCGGCCAATCCGTTGGTTCCATTTACCCCGTTCGTGCCATTCAATCCGTTCGTTCCGGCGAGGCCAGCGGCTCCCGTGGCACCGGGCAACCCGGCGAATCCCATTGGGCCGGTGGTGCCAGGCAGCCCGGTGGCGCCGGTGAGTCCTGTAGCCCCGGAAAATCCGATGGCTCCCGTCAATCCGGTTGCCCCAGTCGCTCCGTTCAATCCGTTCGTGCCAGCCAGCCCATTGGTGCCATTAAGCCCGTTCGTTCCGGCAGGCCCGATCAGCCCCGGAGCCCCGGGAAGTCCCGTCGCTCCAGCAATGCCATTCAATCCGTTCGTGCCGCTGAGCCCATTGGTGCCATTGATTCCGTTCGTCCCGGAGGGTCCGGCGGGGCCAGTCAATCCGATGGCACCCATCAATCCCGTTGCCCCCGTGATTCCGTTCACCCCGTTGGTGCCATTGAGTCCGTTGGTTCCCGCCGGACCAGTGGCACCGACCGCCCCGGTCAGTCCCATCGTGCCCGGGGCACCATTCAGGCCGTTCGTTCCATTCAACCCATTGGTGCCGTTGAGCCCGTTCGTTCCATTGAGGCAGTTCGTCCCGGGCAGCGCGGTGCATCCGGTCGAGACCCGGATCTCCGTGTTCACGCCTTGAAACCCTCCAACGCTGTTGGAGTCGCTTTGGCGGATGACGCCGATGCCCAAGGCGGTGGCGCGCAAGGTGCCATCCGGCTGGATGTCCGGGACGCGGACCACATAGCTCACCACGTCCGTGTAGAAGTCAGACTCACCCTGATGCAGCGAGGTGCGCACGAGTGGAACGGTGTTGGTCACCCCGTCCGGAGTAACGATGAACGCCTGGATCGCATTGGCATCACAGACCACCGGCAGACCGCCGAACGTCCCGTTGAACACGTCGAGGCTGTAAAAGATGCGCTCGCCGACGCGCACATCCGAAAGTCCGGTAAAGAGGCTGATCCCCAGGCCGCTCCCTTCGCAGTTCGGCGGCACTCCGCCCGCCCCGGCAGCCGAAGCGCCTCCGGGCACAAACAGCAGGCCGGCCAGCAACAGTGCCAAACCCGCGTGTCTGGCCACGATGCGGAAGCCGGGCTCCCTTGAGCGGCACGCGATGCCCTTCGATGCTGACGACCGGAACAAATTTTTCATTGTTGCCACAAGCTTTCTGCTGAATGCGAAGGGGGGCGGCGCTGCCGGCGGCACGCTCTCTCGACGTAAATTTTCAATGACCACACCGCTCTCCCAGCACACTTACGTCACTTCGACCGCCGTTCTATTCGGTGTTACCCGATGCAGGATTCACCTCAGAGCCTGTCTGAAAATTGGGAGGGGTCCTGCGGGGCGGGATTTTGGGGTTGGCCAAGGCGGCGAGACCGGAGCATCCCCGCGCGGGCTGTGACGGTCGAGGCAACGCAGGCCAACGCCAAAAGACCGCGCCGCCCGGAGGGTTTTAGCGGGCAAGGCCATCTGGCTGCGTTGCTCCTCAGTCAGAGACCGCTGCGGGTATCCTCCCTCGTCGCGCCTTGCCAGCTGGCCTTGCCCACGAAAACAGGCCCCTTCCCAATTTTCAGACGGCTCTCAGGAAGCGTTTTGCGTTCGGTCGCCAATGCGATTCCATCGGCAGGGCTTCCGACGGCCTCGTCGGTGGGGTCAACACCCCATGGTGCGCCGCCGGCGTCTCGAACAGCTTGGAACCGGGCGTATGGACGAGGAAATGCCAGTCCGATCGCCTCGCCATGAAGATACAGACCTCACGAACCTCGCGGGTGCTGACGGATGCGTTCCGGGCTTGGAACGCCAAGGATCCCTTTCGGGAAAGCGCCGTGATTGCCTACTACGCGATCTTCTCGCTGCCGGGCATCATGGTGCTCGTCATCACCCTGGCGGGGTATTTCTTCGGCCAGGAGGCCGCCACCGCCCATCTTCACGATCAGCTCATCAGTGCCATGGGGAGCGACACGGCCGACCAGGTCCAGTCATTGATGCTGGCCGCGAGCCGCAGCAAGGATTCCCCCTGGGCCACGGCCATCGGCATCGTCACCATCCTGGTGGGAGCCACCGGCGTGTTTGTGCAACTGCAGAAATCGCTGAACTGCATCTGGGAGGTGAAGGCCCAGCCTTCCAAATCCGGGATCTGGACGTATCTCAAAGCCCGCTTCTTCTCCTTCGGCCTGATCATCTCCACTGCCTTCCTGCTCCTGGTGTCTTTGGTGATCACGTCCATCCTGGCGGCCATGAGCAAGTGGATCGCGGCCCATTGGCCGGAATACATCATGTTCCTGTTTCAGACCGTCCATGTGCTGGTCTCCCTTGCCATCATCTCGGCCTTGTTCGCCATGATGTTCAAGATCCTGCCGGATGCCCGGATCAAATGGCGCTATGTCTGGGCGGGTGCATTTCTCACCGGCCTGCTCTTTGAAGTTGGAAAGTTCGGCCTGGGTTTATACTTCGGCAAGGCCCAGCCCGGCTCAGGCTACGGGGCCGCCGGCTCCGTGATCCTGATCCTGCTGTGGGTGTCGTATTCCTCCATGATTGTCTTCTTCGGTGCTGAATTCACCAAGGCCTATGCGGACCATTATCACGGTGCCGTGGCGGCGGGTGAGAACGCGGTCAAGGACCTTGGGCGGGCACGCTGATCGCCCGGCCATTCCCTGTGGGGTCAACACCCCATGGTCCCCGCACGGTTCCGTGCCATTGTCCGGCAAGCCCTCAGCGAAGCGAGGAAGCCGGACCGCACGGATGCCCCGTCCGGGCGGTGAACTTCGGACTGTGAAAGCTCAAGCTCCAACCCCTCAGCCGATGAAGCCCGTCCGATCCCGGACGTGGCGCATCGTTGGAATTTCGCTGCTGTTGCTTGTCGTCGGGCTGGGCGTCGGCCGCGCGATCCTTCCGCGCGTGGTGCGGGATTACGTCAACCGGACCCTCGACCGTAATCCGCTCTACGACGGCAAGATTGGCGAAGTGAAAATTCATCTCTGGCGCGGCGCCTACTCCATCGAGGACGTGCGCATCAGCAAGACCGCCGGCAGCGTGCCCGTCCCGTTCTTCGCGGCCAGGCAGGTGGATTTCGCCCTGGAATGGAAGGCACTGCGCCAGGGCCGGGTGGTGCGGCGGGTGGTGATGGACCAGCCCGAGATCAATTTCGTGGACGCACCCGCCGAGGGCGCGGCGCAGACGGGCGGCGGCGCGCCCTGGCTGCTGATGCTCAAGGAGCTGTTCCCCTTCAAAATCAACAGCGCGGTGATCCATGACGGGGCCATCCACTTCCGTGCCTACCAGACCGCCAAGCCGGTGGACGTTTACCTCTCCAAACTGGAGGCGACGATTGACAACCTCGGCAACATCTACGACGAGACCAATCCGCTTGTCTCGACCGTGCATGCCACCGGGCTGGCCATGGACCACGCCAAGTTCGAGTATCGGATGACCCTTGATCCGTTCGCCTACCGGCCGACTTTCCACATGGCCCTGCGGCTCCTGAGTCTCGACGTGACTCAGATCAACGATCTCGCGCTCGCCTACGGCAAATTCAATTTCAAGCGGGGCTGGTTCGACCTCGTCGTGGAGACCGACGTGAAGGAAGGCCAGATCACCGGCTATGCCAAGCCGCTCTTCCGCAATCTGCTGGTCTTCAGCTTCCGCGAGGACCTGCAGGAGGACAACGTGCTCCAGTTCTTCTGGCAGGCGCTGGTCGGCGGGGCCACCACCCTGCTCAAGAACCAGTCCCGCGACCAGTTCGGCACGCTCATCCCGTTCAGCGGGGAGGCGACGGGCCAGACCACGGCGGACATCTTTGCCACGCTGGGAAACATCCTGCGGAACGCCTTCGTCCGCGCCTATATGCCACGTCTCGAAGGCGGCCAGCCCGCGGTCGGCGGACTCACCTTTCAAGCACCGCAGATCAGCGATCCCGTCTCCGCCGGAGACTCTCCCTAGCCGGCCAGCCTGTGCCCTTTGCGTTTCAGAATTTTATGAACACTGCCTCTTCAACCATCCCCTTCACCGCGCCGTCTGCCAGGGTGCTGCGCCCGCTCCACCTCGGGCTCGCCGCCGCGATGCTCCTGAGCGTCGTCGGCTGCGGCAGCTCGGAGAAGGCCCGGCGGAACAAGGACGAGTTCTTCACCTCGGGCAGCCGCGAGGCCGACCAGCGGGCCAGCCAGCGGATGGCCCGGGACGAGCAGCTCTCCGGCGCCGGCGAAGGGGCCGGGGAAAAAGGCGCGAAGAAGGCCGTGGCCGCCCGGACCACCGCCGATGGCCAGGCCGCGCAAGTGGAGGGCAAGCTCGCGCTCTTCGACCGTCTCGGCGGCGAGAAGGGCATCAGCGCCATCGTGGAGGATTTCACGCCCCGCGTGCTGCAGGACCCCCGCGTGAACTGGGAGCGCAAGGACGTGAAGCGCGGCTTTTTCCTGTTTCGCAAGAGCGATGCCCCGCCCCCGTGGAGCGCGACCACGGTCAACCTTGCGAACCTCAAGAAGCACCTCGTCCAGTTCCTCGTCCTGGCCACCGGCGGGCCGGTGCGCTACGACGGCAAGGACATGAAATCCGCCCACGCGGACATGAAGATCACCAATCCGGAGTTCGATGCCGTGCTGGGCGATTTGAAGGCCTCGCTGGACCGGCTCCAGATTCCGAACAAGGAACAGAAGAAACTCCTCTCCATCGTCGAGAGCACCCGTCCGCAGATCGTCACAGAGCGGTAGCCAGCGGGACTGGCAGCGCAACGGACCGGGTTACACCCCATGGTCCGGGCGACCCAGCCCCGCCTACCGTGCGGGCGGCGTGAGAGGAAAAGCCGCTCACGATTTGCGACCAGGCCCGGATGCGGTCGCAATAGTTTTGGTCGCCGTTCAGCCGTTCGCGCACACCAGCGAGCGACATTCTTTCAACGTCCATGATTGCCCTGTTCTGCCAGTCCCTGTTTGCCGCCGGCGGCAACTCCCTGCTGTATCTCCAGCGTGGTGGCGGCCTCGGGGGAGCCTTCTTCGTCCTCGTTCTGGGCCGGCTGTTCCGCAAGCGGGCACCGGTCACGCTTGAATCAGCAGGCGTTGCAAAAATATACCAGCCAGCCAGCGGCGGCACCCGATGCTTATGAAAACCCCCAGCCCAGCCAAACAGCCCAAAACCGCACCCAGCAACAAGCGACCCTCCGATCCCCGCGAATATCCGCTGGCCCGGGACGCCCGCGGATCAGCCGGCCGCACCGAGATCCGCGCCAAGACGCCGCGCGTCTCCGCTCCGCGCCAAGCTCCGCGCTGAGGCAGGCGTTCTGACGCGACGCTTTGGAACCAGAATTTTCCAACCACGGATGGACACCGATGCACACGGATAAAACCCGGATGCTGAAGCCGAGCGTGCCGGAGGCGCGTCGGCGGCAAGCAGAGCGCGGCGTTTACGCCACAGAAGGCTGCGGCTGGGAAAGCGCGTCCGAACCGCCCCTGACTTGCTCCCGTTTCTGCGGCCTGAAGGCCGCGCTCCTCCGCATGAGCGTCCGCCTGCTTCGGAGTGCGCGTAAAACCACTGCTGGGCCGGTGTTTCTGCCATCCGTGTCCATCCGTGTGTATCCGTGGTTTGATTCTAGAATGCGGGTTGAGCTCAAATGAAATTCTCCGCCGCCCATCTCAAACGCTATCAGGAAATTGCCCTCCTGCTGTAGAAATACGGCCGGTCCGACCTGGTCCAGCAGATGGACATCGAGAAGGACGTTGATCCCGAACAGATCAAGGCCGCCGGGGCCAGCCAGGCGACGCCCGATCAACTGGCGGACGACCTGGAGGCGATGGGGCCCACCTACGTCAAGCTGGGGCAGGTGCTCTCCGGCCGGCCGGACTTGCTGCCCGAGCCTTACCTGAAGGCCCTCGCGCGCCTCCAGGACAAGGTCAAACCGTTTCCGTTCGCCGAGGTGGAGCACATCGTGGCGGCGGAACTCGGCGTGCGGATTTCCAAGGCCTTCTCCCGCTTCGATCCCGAGCCGATCGCTGCCGCCTCGCTGGGGCAGGTCCACTCGGCGGCGTTGCGTGACGGACGCCTCGTGGTGGTGAAAGTCCAGCGGCCCAACATCCGCAAGCAGATCGCGGACGATTTTGAAGTGCTCGAGGAGATCGCCACCTTCTTTGACGCGCACACGGAAATGGGCCGGCGGCATCGCTTCCTGAAAATCCTGGAGGAGTTTCGCGTGTCCATCCAGCAGGAGCTGAATTACGAACGCGAGGCGCAGAACCTGATCGCGGTGGGCGCGAACCTGAAGGAGTTCCCGCTGATCCAGATCCCGCAGCCGGTGCCGGACTACAGCACGCGTGCGGTGCTCACCATGGATTACGTGCAGGGCCGGAAGATCACGGCCATCGGTCCCCTGGGCCGCCTGGAAATGAACGGCGGACCGCTGGCCGAGGAGCTGTTCAAGGCCTACTTGAAGCAGGTGCTGGTGGACGGCCTCTTCCATGCCGATCCGCATCCGGGCAACGTCTTCCTCACCGACGACGGGCACATCGCCCTGCTCGACCTGGGCATGGTCGGCCATACGACGCCGGCGATGCAGGAGAGCCTGCTGAAGCTGCTGGTGGCGATCAGCGAGGGCAACAGCGACGAGGCCGTGGACCTCGTGATCCGCATCAGCCAGACCACGGAGGAGTTCGACCGGATGGAGTTCCGCCGCCGCATCAGCCAGCTCATGGCGGCGAACCAGGATCAAGGCCTGCAGCAGATGAACGTGGGCCGGTCCCTGCTGGAGGTGAGCAAGAACGCGGCGGACAACGGCCTCTTCGTCCCCAGCGAGCTGACGCTGCTGGGCAAGACCCTGCTGCAACTGGATGAGGTCGGGAAGATCCTCGATCCCGCGTTTGATCCGAACGCCTCCATCCGCCGCAACGTGGGCAAGCTCATGTCCCAGCGCATGCGCAAGCACGCCACGCAGGGCAGCCTGCTCAATTCGTTGCTGGACATGAAGGACTTCGTCGGCGGACTGCCCAGCCGGCTGAACCAGATCATGGACGCGATCACGAACCGTGAGTTCGAGATCAAGGTCAAGGCCGTGGACGCGAAGATGATCATGGAAGGGTTCCAGAAGATCGCGAACCGCATCACCACCGGAATCATCCTCGCCGCGCTGATCATGGGCGCTTCGATCCTGATGCAGGTGGAGTCCAGCTTCCGCCTCTTCGGCTACCCCGGGCTGGCGATCCTCTGTTTTGTGGCGGCGGCGGCCGGCGGGTTCTGGCTGGTGCTCAGCATCCTGATCCAGGACCACAAGGAACGGAAGAAGTGAACCGGCACTGAACCGGGGCAGGCAGAATGCCAGGGACCGCGCAGGTTCCTGGTCTATCAACGCAGCGCACTTAAAGTTACGCCAGGCCGAGCCACCGCGATGACCCAGGCTCTCAGGCCGCAGCGAGACCCTCCCGAAGCGCCTTGGCCAGCTCGTCCTGATGGAACGGTTTGGCCAGGGTCGTCATCGCGCCGAAGAGCCGGGCGATGGGCAGATACTCTTCCGGCGTGTTCCGCCCGCCGCCGGACATGGCGATGATCTTCACGGTGGGATGCGCCCGGCGCAGTTCGGTGATGAGTTCCAGCCCCTCCTTGTCAGGCATGATCAAGTCGGTCAGCACGAGGTCCACGGTCTGCGGGCTGTAGAGTTGCAGGGCCTCATTCCCATTACGGGCGCGAATCACGGCATAGCCGAGCAGCGTGAGGGTCTTGTGGATCATGACGGCGAAAGGTTCGTCATCGTCAACGAGCAGGATGGTTTTCATAGCGGGTCAGGCCACGCGAATTCCCGCCAGCACGCGATGCACGGCCTCGCCGAGGGTCCGGCCGGTGTTCGGTTTGAGCAGCAGTTCGCGGAAGCCCATTTCATGCGCCCCCGCCTGGGTCAGCGTCGCGCTGTAGCCGGTGGTGAGGATGACGGGTAGCTGCGGCCAGGTCGCGTGCAGCTTGCGGGTCAGATCGGCCCCGTTCATGTCCGGCATGGTCAGGTCGGTGATGACGAGGTCGAAGTGGCTGGGATGGTCGCGCACGGTGGCGAAGGCGGCCAGCGCGCTGGTCTTCGTCGTCACCTGATAGCCCAGCCCTTCGAGGACCTTGCGACCGAGCAGCACCAGCGCGAGTTCGTCATCCACAAACAGAATGTGCTCGCCCTGCCCCCGTGGCACTGGGCGCAGCACAACCGCCGGGGCGGTGGCCGCATCCAGGACCGGGAAGTAGAGGTGGAACGTGGTGCCTTCGCCCGGCTGGCTGTAAACGGTGACGCCGCCATCGTGGCTCTTCATGATGCCATGCACCACGGAGAGACCGAGGCCGGTCCCCTCGCCCGGCGGCTTGGTGGTGAAGAACGGTTCGAAGATGCGCTCCTGCGTGACGCGGTCCATGCCGCAGCCGTTGTCCGCCACCGTCAGCCGCACGTATTGCCCGGGGGCCAGGTCGGCATGGGTTTGCGCGAAGTCGGCATCCACTTCCACCTCGGCCAGCTCAACCTTGAGGACGCCCGGCCGGCCGCGCAGGGCGTGCGCGGCGTTGGTGCAGAGATTCATGACCACTTGGTGAATCTGCGAAGGATCGGCCAGCACGGTCGGGCTGTTCGCGAGGTGAATCTTAAGCTCGATGGTCGTGGGCACCGTGGCGCGCAGCAGCTTGAGCGCTTCCCGCACGACGATCTGCAACTGCATCGGCTGGCGCGCCTGTTCCTGCCGGCGGCTGAAGGCGAGAATCTGCCGCACCAGATCGGACGCCCGCTCGCTCGCCTTCATGATCGCATCGAGGCAGTCGGCCGTGCCCGGGCTGAGCTGCGCATCCGCCTTGGCCAGTTCCGTGTTGCCGATGATCGCACCGAGGATGTTGTTGAAATCGTGCGCGATGCCCCCGGCGAGCTGGCCGACGGCCTCCATCTTCTGTGACTGCCGGAACTGCTCCTCCAGCTTTCGGTCCTCCGTGATGTCTTCGCAGGTGATGTCGTAGAACTGCACCACCCCGTTCGCATCCCGCGCCGTGCGGCCGTTGAGCGAAACCCAGATCGTCTGGCCGTCCTGCCGTTTGAACTGGCACTGGAAACCATTGCTGACCTCGTTCTCCTCGGTCAGCCGGAGGAACGTCGTCCGGTCGTCCGGGTTCACGTAAACGTCCCGGCCCAGGGACGGCGAGCTGGCCAGCAGGTTCTCCACGGATTCAAACCCGAGCATCCGGGCCAGCGCCGGGTTGGCGGTGATGAGATGCCCTTCGGGCGTGGCCTGGGAAATGCCCTCGACGGCGTTGTCAAAGATCGAGCGGAACTTCGCCTCGGCCTGCCGCAGCGACTCCTCGGCCCGTTTGCGTTCGGTGATCTCGGTCCATACGCCGACGATTTCCTTGGGCAGCCCGGTGGCGTCCCGCACCACGCGGCTGTTGTCCTCCACCCAGCGGAACGTGCCGTCCTTGTGGCGGATGCGGTATTCAGCCGAGTAGCCGTCCCCCTTGAGGCCGTTCGCGACTACGGCCAGCACCCGCGAACGGTCCTCGGGATGCAGGTTTTCCAGCCACCACGATGGCTCGGCGGTTTCCGCGAGGGAAAAGCCGAGCACGAGTGTGATGTTGTCGCTGACGACCTGCGGAAACGATTCGGGCCCGGCCAGCTTGAGCGTGTAAATCACCGCCGGGCTGTGCGCCAGCAACTGGCGGAGCTGCTCGTGCGTGCTCATCTTCGCCAGGAACTCGCTCTTCATGCGGTTGGCCTCCTGGAGGGACTGCTCGAAGCGCTTCCGCTCGGTCACATCCCGCGCGGCGGCGAACACACCCTGCAGCCGGCGTTCGCGGTCATAGAAGGTGGTGGCGTTGTAGGACACCACGGTCTCCTTGCCGTCCCGGGCGCGCGCAGTGAGTTCGTAGTCGGTGACCTTCTTTTCACCCAGCACCCGCCGGATGCCCGCCTCGGCCCGCTCGGGATCCGTGAAGCAGTCCTTGAACGGCGCGCCGATCAGCTCATCCCGCGTGCAGCCGGTGAGCGCCTCCATCTGCTTGTTGACATCGGTGATGATGCCGAGCGGGTCGGTCGTCATCAGGGCATCAATGTTCGATTCGATGAGCGAGCGCGTGTAGAACTGCTGGTCGCGCACGCGCTGATCCAGCTTCTTCCGCTCCTCCTCCACCTGCTGGCGCGCGGTGTTGTCCGTGCCGATCAGCAGATAGCCAATGATGCCGCCGTGATCGTGGACATCACGCAGCGCGGTGACGGACACGACCGCCGGGAAGCGGCTGCCGTCCTTGCGGATGTAGGTCAGTTCGTAAATGTCCTCTATGCCGCGCGAAGCCTTGAACACCAGCGCCTCAAACCCCGGGGCAATTGTGGTGCCCAGTTCCGCGCTCAACGTCTTGGCCCGCGCCACCACTTCCTGCGGATCGGAGATCTCGGCCGGGGTGATCTTGTTCAGCACTTCCGCGGCGGTGTAGCCCAGCATCCGCTCCGCTCCGACATTGAAGATCTGGATCACACCCTTGGCATCGGTGGCGATGCTCGAGAAGTTGGCGCTGTTGAAGATGGCGCTTTGCAACGCCCCGGCTTTCGCCAGCGCCTCTTCCGCCCGTTTGCGCGCGGTGTTGTCGGTGCCGATCAGGAGATAGCCGAGGATGCCGCCATCCGCATCGCGCAGCGCGGTGACGGACACGACCGCCGGGAAACGGCTGCCGTCCTTGCGGATGTAGGTCAGCTCGTAAATGTCCTCGATGCCGCGCGAGGCCTTGAACACCAGCGCCTCGAACCCCGGGGCAATCGTGGACCCCAGCTCCTCGCTCAGCGCCTGCGCGCGGGCAATCACTTCCTGCGGATCGGAGATCTCCGCGGGCGTGACGCGGTTCACCACGTCGGCGGAGGCATAGCCCAACATGCGCTCGGCCCCGACATTGAAGATCTGAATGACCCCCGCCTCATCAGTCGCGATGCTGGAGAAGTTCGCGCTGTTGAAGATGGCGTCCTGCAAGGCGCCCGTTTTCAACAGCGCTGCCTGCCGCCGGACCTCGGTGACGGTCTCGACGGCGGCGGTATCCAAGGCGGTCTTTGACGGCATAGAGTCCTGTGCGTGAACGATCATCGGCCCGGGCCCATGCCAGCCTGCTCAGCATCAGACCATGCTGGTCCCGGGCGGTTCCGGTTCATGCCGCTGAGGTGGCTGCTTAAGCTTCGCCTGCTCAGTGCCTGATACGCCATGGGGTCTTCACCCCAAGCCAGTGCTCGCGAAGTTTGGTCACCGAGAGCAACCGCACCACGGTAAAACGCTGCCTAGGCTGAAGCCGCCTGGTGCAGCACCGCATGCACCATGCGGATCAGATCGTCCGCACTGTAAGGCTTGCGGAGAAAGGCCTGCCCATTGAGTTCCTTCACGGCACGGGCATCCGACGGGGCGTCGGAACCTGACCCGCTGGCGACGATGACCGGCAGCCGGGGCAGCAGGGACCGGATCGCGCGGATGCTCGCCCGGCCGTCCATGACGGGCATGTCCATGTCCGTGATGAGCAGTTGGAGCCCGGTCAGATGCTGCGCACACCCCGACAGCTTGTGCACCGTCTTCCGCCGTCACAACCCGGTAGCCATAGGCCTCCAGCGTCTGCTGCGCGATGCTGCGGATGACGGCCTCGTCGTCCACCACGAGGATGAGTTCGCCATTGCCCATCGGCAGCGCGGGCCGTTCGGTGGGGGCGGCTGCGGCCACCGCATCCGGCTGGGCGGGGAGAAAGACTTTGAACGTGCTGCCCCGGCCCACCTCGCTGTCCACGGTGAGGAACCCGCCGTGTTCCTTGGCGATGTTGTGCACCGTGGTGAGGCCCAGGCCGGTGCCCTTGCCCGGGGCCTTGGTGGTGAAGAACGCCTCGAAGAGCCGGGCCCGCACCTCCGGCGTCATCCCCGTGCCGGTGTCCTTCACGGTCAGGGCCACATACGGTCCGGGCTTGGCATCGGGAGACACTTCGGCCCCCGTGGCATCCAGAAGGACGTTCTCGGCGGCCAGCGTGAGGGTGCCGCCGGCGGGCATGGCGTCACGGGCGTTGACGCAGAGGTTCAGGAGGATCTGGTGCAGTTGGGTCGGGTTGCCCAGCAGCGTCCAGATGTTCGGAGCGACGGCAGTGCGGATTTGAATGGCCTTGGGAAAGGTGTGGCGGGTCATGTCAATCATCTCCTGGACGAGATGCCGGGGCTGGACCACGCCGCGCTCGCCTTCGGTGCCGCGGGCGAAGGTCAGGATCTGCTTGACCATGTTCGCGCCGCGCCGCGCGCAGTCGTAGATCGTGTCGAGGATACGGCATTTCTCGGGGTCCGTGTTGGTCAGCTTTAGGATCTCGACACTCATGAGAATGGGCGCGAGCGCGTTGTTCAGGTCGTGGGCGATGCCGCCGGCCAGCGCGCCGATGCCCTCCATGCGCTGGCTGCGCAGGAACTCCGCCGCGAGTTTTTTCTTCTCAGTGATGTCGTTGAACGTGACCACCGCGCCGGCGATGACGCCATCCTCCCGGATGGGGTGGGAGGAATAGTCCACCGGGAAGGAAGTCCCGTCCCGCCGCCAGAAGACTTCCGTGTCCAGATGGCAGCTCTGGTCGCGGCGGAAGACGTCCAGCGTCGGGCACTCCGCCGCCGGGTAGGGCGAGCCGTCCGCCTTGTGGTGATGCACCATGGCATGCATGTCCTGTCCGAGCGCCTCCGCTGGCGTGCAGCGAAACATCTCGGCCCCGGCCCGGTTGATGAAGGTGCAGCGGCCCGCCAGGTCCATGCCGTTGATGCCCTGGTCGGTGGATTCCAGCAGCAGTTCCATCTGCCGCGTCAGCCGCATCCGCTCCGCCTGCGCCAGCTTGTCGCGCGTGATGTCCTGCGCGGTGCCGGCCATGTGGAGAAAGTTGTTCGCCGCATCATGGACCACCTCGCCGCGGCCCATGATATAACGGACCGTGCCGTCGGGCTGGGTGATGCGAAATTCCAAATTGCCGGGTTTGGCTCCCGCCGCGCAGGCGCTGATCCAGGCCTGCATCGCCGAACGGTCGTCCGGATGCATCAACTGGAGCAAAGCCTCAGCACTCGGAGTGAACGTGGCCGGCGAAACCCCGTAAATATGATACATCTCCTCCGACCAGGCCATCGCCCCGGCCGCGTCGAGGAACCAGCTTCCGACATGCCCGAGCCGCTGCGATTCCGACAGCAGGTGCTCTTTCTCACGCAACGCCTGCTCCGCCTGCTTGCGCTCGGTGATGTCGCGGACGGTGGCATGGAGCATCTTCGTCCCGTCCCCGAGCACCACGCGGGTCAGCAGCACGTCGGCGAGAAACTCCACGCCGCCTAACCGACGGTGGGTCCACTCGAAGAAATGCGAGCCATCGCGCATGGCCTTCGCGATCATCCGGCCGGCTTTCTCGGCGGAGGAGGCCCCATCCGGCTGCCGCGCGGGAGAGGCGTCCGCCGGCCCGTGGGCGACAAACTCTGCCTCGTCCTTCGCCCCAAACAACTGCACGGCGGCAGGATTGCCGGAGGTGAACCGCCAGTCCGGCGGCCCCAGGGTCATGATGGCGTCCCGCGTCTTCTCGAAGAGGCCCTTGTATTTCTCCTCGCTGGCCCGCAGCGCCTGCTCCGCCTGCTTCCGCTGCGTGATGTCTCGAAACGCCCAGATGCGACCGTAGTGCTGGCCGTCCTTGCCCCGCACGGGCGAGGAGTAGCGGTCCAGCACTGTGCCGTCCTTGAGTTCGATTTCATCCTCGCTGACCTCATCGGGATGTGCGTAAAGGTGACGCACCTTGGCCAGGAACGCCTCGGGGTTCCGGGCCTGGCTGAACGCGTGATCAAGCGCGTTCGCGTCGTCCGAGTCAGTGGCGATCGCGGGAGGAAGCTTCCATAAATCAATCATGCGCTGGTTCTGGAGAATCTTCTTTCCCTGCGAGTCCACCACCAGAATGCCGTCGAGCGTCGCGTCCACCTCGGCCTCCAGCAGCGCGGTTTTCCAGCGCAGCTCCTCCTCCGACCGCTTGCGCTCGGTGATGTTGCGGATGTTGCACTGGACCACCTTCGCGCCGTTCACTTCATAGACATTGCTGACAAACTCCACGTCCACTTTACGGCCCTCCGCAGTCTCCAGCGGCAGATCTTCATAGCGGGCATAGCCGACCCGCTGCAACTCCGCGAACTTCTCCTGGTTGGCGATCAGATGCTTGAAGCAGCCCAGCTCCCAGACCTTCCTTTGCAGCACCTCTGCCCGCGTGAAGCCCAGCAGTTCGGTCAAGAAGGGATTCACGTCCTCGATCATCCCCGTCTCGGCATTGAGGATGAGGATGCCGTCCTTCGCCGCCTCAAACAGCCGGCGATACTGGGCCTCGCTGGCCCGCAACTGCACCGTGAGTTCGCGCTGCCGCAGTTGGGAGCGCACTCGGGCCACCAGTTCCTGATTGGAAATGGGCCGAATGATGTAACCGTCCGCGCCCGCATCCAAGCCGGCGGCCTGCTGGTCCGACTGGGTCAGTTGCGCGCTGAACAGGACGACGGCGACGCCCGCCAAGTCCGGGTCCGCGCGAATCTGCCGGAGCACTTCCGTGCCGGAGATGTCCGGCATCACCACATCCAGCAGCACAAGGGCGGGCCGGAGTGCGCGCACTTGGCGCAGGGCCTCAGTGCCGGCGGCGGCTTGCGCCACCGTATAGCCAGCCTGCTGGAGAATCCGCACGGCCGCCTTCAGCCCGAGGGCGTTGTCGTCCACGACGAGGATAGTCGGGGCGGGAGAGGGAGAGATTGCGTCCATGGGCCAGTTAAGAAAATTAGGCCTTCTCCGCAAGTGTTCCATGGGGTCTTCACCCCAAGTGGGGCGCAACGCCGAAGCAACGGGGTGGCACGGGCTACCAGCCCGTGCCGTCGGGCCACCGGCCCGACGGAATGACGAGACAGCCCTCTTGGTCAAAGCGGCCCGAAACAGTTCAAACCTCCCCGTCATTCCGAGCGGCTGGCAGCCGCTCGGCACAGGCCGGTGGCCTGTGCTACCCGGCGGCTTCGCCGCCGCCGCTTCGGGTTCAAGCGAGGCGCGGGTTCAGGGAGCGGCAAGCGGGAGGGTGAAAAAGAAGGTCGAGCCTTCCCCGACGACACTTTCAACCCAGATGCGGCCGCCGTGGCCCTCGACCATGCGCCGAACGATGGCCAGCCCCAGGCCGGTGCTCTGCTCGCCCGCCGTGCTGGACACGCTCGTGCGGCTGAAGGGCTTGAACAGCTTGGGCAGGTCCGCCGCCGGGATGCCCTGCCCCTGGTCTTGCACGGCCACGGTCGCGAATCCATCCGCCGCCGTCACCCGGACGCGCACCGTGGTGCCGCGATGGGAGAACTTGACGGCATTGCTCAGAAGGTTGTTGAGCACCTGCTCGATCTTGCCAGCATCGAAGCTGAACTCCGGGAACGCGGCGGGCGGCTCAAACTCGATGGCGATGTCCTTCTTTGCGGCCAGCACCCGGTTCAGCGTCACGTTGCGGCGCACGAGGTGGGCCAGGTCGGCGGGTTGCCGGTCCAGCTTCAGTTCGCCGGCCTCGATCGCCGAGACATCTAATAGGTCGGTGACCATGCGGAGCATGAACTCGCTCGTTTCCTTGATGGTTGTGACAAACTCCCGCTGCTCCTCATTCAGCACGGCAGCGGCCTCGGTTTCGAGGAACTCCGAATAGGTGCGGATCACTCCCAGCGGGTTGCGCAGGTCGTGGGCGGCCATGCCGAGGAAACGGTTCTTCTGCTCGTTCAAACGCTCCAGCTCGACGTTCTTCTTCACCATCTCGCGCTGCAGGTTGGCCAGCTCGTTGTTGAGGCGGGAGAGGTCTTCGTAGAGCCGGCTGTCGCGCACGGTATCCGGGCGGTTTTGCTGGCTGAGTTCCTTGTGGGCGGCGCGCAGGGCGTTGGTCTGTTCGTTGTTGATGGACATCAGCTCCTCGTGGAACCGCGCCAGGCCGGAGCTGCTCCGGGCCGCCACGACCATGAGCTTCCCCTCGTGCTCCGCCCCGGCGAAGTGCAGCGGCGTGAGCTGGCCAGCCACGGTCATGCTCAGTTCGCAGTCGAAGACGGCCTGGCGCTCGTTCAGCGCGGTGAGAAAATCCCAGGCTTTGGCGGCTGACTGTCCATCCACGAGGTTGACGATCGTGGAGGCGGTCTGGAGCGGCAGGGGCAGGCCGAGTTCATCACGGATGATTTTGAGAATCGAGCCGTCGGGCGCGCAGAGAAGGGCGATGCCCTTGTCCTCGTCACGCGGATTCATACACGCCCTCCCCCGGCAACCAACTGGTTGGCCAGGGTGATGGCCGCCTGCGCATTGGGCGCGCTGCCATCGGCCCCGAGCTTCCGCCACAGTTCCGGCGCGACCAGGAAAGGATATCCGCCGACCAGAATTTTGACGCCGCGACACGCCTCATTTGCACGGACCTTGGCGATCAGTTCGCCGACCGCGTGGAGGTGGGACGAGATCGTGGCGGAGATGCCGAGCACTTGCGCATGGCGCTGCACCACGGTGTCCACGACCGACTGGCCGGGCATGCTGGCCCCGAGGTAGAAGGTGTTCCACCCGTCCAGCTCAAAAAAGTCCGTCACCATCCGCACTCCGATCTCGTGCAAATCCCCCGCCACACAGGTAGCCACCAAGGTGCCCGCGCCCTTCTCCGAGGCGAAGACCTGCGGATAGAGCTGCGACATGATCAACTGCGTGGCCGCCGTGCAGTAGTGCTCCTGCGCCACGCTGATTTCGTTGACCTGCCACAAGCGCCCCACCTCGTATTGCGCCGTCTGGAAGACGTGCAGGTAAATCTCCTTCACCGGCACTCCGGCGGCCACCGCGTCGAGCACCAGGCGGCTGGCGATGTGACGTTCGCCCTTGAGGAGCGCGTCCAGATACGCGCGCGCCAATCCCGCCTGCGGTGCGTCTGCCACGAGGCAGGTGGGCAGCTCCGTCGGCAGGGACGGGAGCCGCGCCAGCCCGGCATTGAGGTATTCCACCGCCAGCACACCCGCCGCGCCGGCCAAGGCCGGGCCGACGACCGCGCGGGTGAACTCCAGATGCCGCGCCAGATCGCCTGCCGGAATGCCACGCTTGCCGAGCATGACCTTGGCCCAGGCAACGTAGTTGGCGAACAGTGCGGGATTGCCCGCGTCCATCGCATCGGCCAGAAACCCGAGGTGATAGTTCGCATCCTGCAAACATTTCTCGCGGCCCGCCGGGCCGTAACGCTGCGCCAGCTCCGGCTGGGCGGCGAACTGCCGGCTCACCAGCCCCTCGGCCAGCGCGGCCTGCTGCTGGCGCAGTTGCTCACCCAGGGCTGGGTGCGGTGAAGGGTTCGCCGTCATCTTCAGGAAGCCACATGTTCAAAGCTGCGGATTTCGGTTTCGCCTGGCACCAGCTTCAAGCCCTTGGGAATGCCCTTGTGCGACTCATGGTAGAGATGGCTGTGGTGCCACTCGCGGAAGCTCGTCTCCTCCGTCCAGTAGGTGACCAGCCAGATCTCCGCCGGCCGGTCGAGCGGGCTGAAGACCTCCATGCGCACGAAGCCGGGCTGACCATCCACCAGATGCGGCCGCTGCCGGAACGCCGCCTTCACCTCGGCCACCTTGTCATTGGCGACGACGAACTTGCTCAGCGCCACGAACGTGCTGGGTGCCTGGGGAGACGCTGGAACTGAATCCGGCACGGCGCGGATCATTCCGATGGGTTCGGCAAAGGGACAATGGCCGTCGGCGAGGGGGGCGGTCGTCGCGTCCACCACGGCGGTGGCGGTGGCGGCGGGCATCGGTGAGGGCGCGGGGTGGGGGGCATTCATCGTCGGTTCAGGTTTGCGCCGCTCGTGGGCATGGGCGAGACGCTCAGGGGTTGCCAGCCAGGCCGTCCACGGGCGTGGCCGCCTCACCGGTGGTGGAGATGTCCTGCGCCCCGGCATGGACGAATATCCCCTTGGCCTGGGCGATCTCCGCCGGGTTCTCGGCATGCACCGCGATCAGGAAATTGCCGGCCTTGACCTTGCCTTCATAACACTTGGCCTGGATCTCAGGAATGCCCAGGCCGACCAGCCCGCCAGTGATTCCGCCGACGGCGGCACCGACCGCCGCGCCGCTCAAGGCCACCATGACCGGCCCGGCTGCAATGAAAGAGCCGGCGCCCGGAATGACCAGGGCGGCAATCCCAGCGACCCAGCCCAGCACCCCGCCGATGAGGCTGCCGGTGACTGCTCCCTCCGGGGCCTTGGTGTGCATCTCGTGCGCGAAATCACGCGTCACGCCTTTGTCCGGGAACAGCACGGATATGTCGGTGTTGGAGAAACCCGCAAGGCTGAGCAGGCTGCCGATGGTGTCAGCCTGTTTGCGCGTGGTGGCGATGCAGAAGACGGAGTGCTTTGACATAGGAACTTCGCTTTGGCGGCTGAACGCAACGCACCTCGTGGGTCGAAGCTTGCCGCGTCTTCCGTTTCACGAGCTCAGTTCACGATGAGGATTGTGGCCATGGCCACCAATACTCCACGTCGATGCGAGGTGTTCAGAAGTGGGCTCGGTCAGTTCAGCTTTGGTTGTATTTGGAGTCAGCGAGATGGCGAAGTTGTTCCAACGCCAATGAGATTGGGGACGCTAGGGCAGGAACATCAGACTTCGTATGGGGTGTAACCCGACCCTGAACGTGAGCCCATGTTCCGTATGGGACCCGACGAACTGGACCGCCAGCTACTCACCCGACTGCCATCCGGGGCGCCATCAGCATCTCAAGGCAATGGCCAACGCGATGGAGGCAGACTGGCTTTACACCGACATCACGGATGTCTACTCGATCAACAAAGAATTTCCCCGGTTGATGATGGAGGCCGGAGTTCGATCAACGGAGTAGTTTTCAGCCCCTTCATCCGTCTTTTAGCCGCAGCAGCCGGGTTACACCCCATGGCAGCAGCGTGGCTCAACCCTTAGCCGGAACGATTCAGTTTGAAAGGGCAAGCACCGTTTGGCGGGCTTGCGG
>CAZCBE010000022.1:0-69486 GCA_964496695.1 uncultured Klebsiella sp. | reverse complement strand
GACCACCTTCACCCCGGAGGAATGCGCCAATTTTCTCCGCCATGCCGGCTATGCGCCAACTTAAACAGAAAGTGCTCTAGCTAACAATCGAAACACGGAGGCCCGAGTCAGGAAATACGGACGGACAAGGACGGCGAAGGTCGTCCTGTGGCGCGGTTCCGACGCGGATTTGTATTTGTTAATTGAACTGGCAGTCGTATTATCCGATCATCCGTTGAATAATACCAGTCAGACCGATGACGAGTAAGTGCAATGCAGCCATTACCTCGAACCTTCGTAAGCTTTAGCAGCGCTGACAAAGGCCGATACGATTTGATGTGCGCCTGGAAAGCCCACGAGCACATCGACTTCAATTTCGCCGATTTCCAGCTTGATGAGGCGATCAACTCGCAGACGCCCTACTACATCAAGTCAGTGTGCGCCGCGAAGATCCGCCGCGCCGATACCTTCGTCCTGCTGATCGGCAACGACACTTACACCAAGACGGTATTTGTGAAAGACGAGGTCGAGTGCGCGGTTGAGAAGGGCTGTCGACTGATCGGGGTTAACTTGAATAATTGCAGATCCCGCGATGGGCTGTGCCCAGCCTTCTTTTCGGACGTTGGCGCGCTGTTCGTTCCATTTTCCTCCCGAATTATCGCTGAAGCGCTCACTTGGCAGAAGCACGGGACCTTCCCCTGGTGCTACTTTCCCGATGAGGTCTATACGAGGCTCGGGTATCAGCTTGTCGGCACTACGGCGGTGCTGCCTCTGCCGCCTAATCCATTCGGCGGCGGCAACAGGCCAGCGTGGGCGCGGTAAGAAGCCGTCATTGATCGAAACCCCGCACAGCCACAAGAGTGGCATAGTTCGGAGCCATGTGCCCCCGGTCGTAACCAGAGTTGCTGTAATCCTCGTGGTTGATGCGGCTGGCGGCCCGGGTGTCGGTGAGAAACTTGCTGGGGCGCTTGGCCGTGGAACCAACGGTGATGCTGCTGATGCTGAAACCCACCCACGCTGGATTCCGGTGGGCTTCGCAGTAGCCGCTGAGATAACCGATGGTGGTCAGCACGATGACGGGATGGCTATAGTTCGCGGCGTTGGGCAGTCCGCCGTAGATCCTGAGTTCGGGGCCGGCCGGGGTGCGTTTGGTTCGCAGGCGCGGTGTTACGCTGCTGGAGCAACAACCAGATGCCGGCCGAGATCAACGCATCCAAGAGCAGCATCAGGCCGACGGCGATGAAGAGCTTTGGTTTCCGCGATGGCACGTTATCCACGCGCCCGAGACATAGCGCAGAGCACCGGCGGGCTCCAGCCAGAAGCATGCAGATGCATGGGCCAGGAATTGTGCCACCGCCGGAAGTGCCTGTCCGTCAGGAAGTCAGCCTCGCCAGCAACCCGGAGAACCGGTTGTCCGTCCGGTTGTTCTTCACCGCCATGGCCAGGGCCTTGCGCTGCCCGATCAGGACCACCAACTGCTTCCCCCGGGTGATGCCCGTATAGACCAGGTTGCGCTGCAGGAGCAAGTATTGCTGCGTCGCCAGCGGCGTCACCACGGCCGGAAACTCCGAACCCTGCGCCTTGTGGATGGTGATCGCGTAGGCCAGCGAGATCTCGTCCAGCTCCCCGAAATCGTAAACCACCTCCCGCTGGTCAAAACGAATGGTCGCCTCTCCCTCCACCGGATCAAGCTTCACAATCTGCCCGATGTCGCCGTTGAACACGTCTTTGTCGTAGTTGTTCTCAGTCTGGATCACCTTGTCCCGCAGCCGGAACCTCCAGCCGAACTTTTCCACGGTGGGTTCATCCGCCCGGGCCGGGTTCAACTGCTCCTGCAGCTGCGCGTTGAGTTCGCGGATGCCCAGCGATCCCCGGTTCATCGGGCACAGCACCTGGATGTCGCGGATCGCATCCAAGTTGAACTTCGCCGGAACGCGCGTCCTGACCATCTCGATCAGGGTGGCTGCGATCTGCTCCGGTTCGTTCCGTTCCACGAAGAAGAAGTCCGACTCAGCGCCCTTGACTGGCCACTCGGGCAGCAGCCCTTCGTTGATCCGGTGCGCGTTGGTGATAATCCGGCTGTGAGCGGCCTGCCGGAACACCTCGGTCAGCCGCACCACGGGCATGACCTGGCTCTCGATCAGGTGCCGCAGCACCATGCCCGGCCCGACCGAGGGCAGTTGGTTGATGTCCCCCACGAGCAGCAGGCTGCCGTTGGAGGGCAGCGCCCGCAACAAGCTGGCCATCAATCCCACGTCCACCATCGAGGTCTCGTCCACGACCAGCAGATCACAGTCCAGCGGGTTGGCCTCGTTGCGGGTGAAGCTGCCGGTGGCCGGCTGGACCTCCAGAAGCCGGTGGATGGTTTTGGCCTCACACCCAGTGGTGTCGGCCAGCCGCTTGGCGGCCCGGCCGGTAGGCGCGCACAGGAGGCAGCGGACCTTCTTGGCGCGCAGGATCAGGAGGATGGCGTTGACCAGGGTGGTCTTGCCCACACCGGGGCCGCCAGTGATGACGAGCGCCCGGCTGGTCAGCGCCAGCCGCAGGGCTTCGCGCTGGCTCGGAGCCAGTTGCTTCCCCGTCTTCCCCTCACACCAGCTCACCGCCTTGTCGAAGTCGATGGCCGGAAATGCCGATGGAGCGCCGGCCAGTTGCTTGATCCGGGCGGCGATGATCTCCTCGGAACGCTTCAAGGCCGGCAGGAAGATGAGTTCCTGGCCGTTGATCGTTTCGCGGACCAGGTCGCGGCTGGCCAGGGTCCGTTCCAAGGCCTCGCTCACGATCTTGTCCTCCACCAGCAGCAGCTGGCCCGACTTGTCCCTGAGCAGTTCCGTCGGCAGCGCGCAGTGGCCCTCGCCGGTCGCCTCCAACAGGACATGGCTCAGCCCGGCGCAGGCCCGGATCAACGAATCCACCGGGATACCCAGCTTCTGGGCGATCTGGTCGGCCGTCTTGAAGCCGATGCCGTGGATGTCCTTGGCCAGCGTGTAGGGGTTGCCCCGGACCTTCTCGATGGCGTCCTCCCCGTAGGTCTTGTAGATCCGCACCGCCCGGCTGGTGCTCACCCCGTTGCTGTGCAGGAAGACCATGATCTGGCGGATCACCTTCTGCTCCGCCCACGCTTCCTTGATCCGCTTCCTGCGCTTGGGGCCGATGCCATCGAGCTGCTCCAGGCGGGCCGACTCGGTTTCGATGACGTTGAAGATCTGCTCGCCGAAGCGGTCCACGAGTTTCTTCGCGTAAACGGGACCGATGCCCTTGACCATGCCGCTGCCCAGATACTTCTCGATGCCCTCCCGGGTCGTTGGTGCGGTGCTGGTGAGCATGGCGGCCCGAAACTGGAGGCCGAACTCCCGGTCCCGAATCCAATGGCCCTCGGCCGTCACCCATTCACCGGCGCTGACGGAGGCCAGGGAGCCGACCACCGTGACCTGATCGCGATGGCCCTTGGCCTTGACCTTCAGCACCGCGAAGCCGTTCTCCTCGTTGAAGAAGGTGACGCGCTCAATCAGGCCGGACAGGCTTTCCGCGAACGGCTGGGGCGGTGGTTGTGGGCTTGCCGGTGTCACGCTTTGAACGCGCAGCCTACCGAAGGACTGTTGCGGCCTCAATCCAACGAAGAATCCCGAAGCCAGATTGACGGCTTCTACCCGACCGGTGTAACCGCGACGGTGAATTATGGACTTGGCCGGGGTTGTGCGCTGGTCACACTCGAGCTGTGGAATTCAGTCACAGCGACAAGATGTCATTGCAGCGAGCACAGGGCTGGCTGGAACTGCACCTGCCGTTGGAGGCCAACGAGGAGCTGGAGGAAGTCCAGCCGGCCATGCGTGCCCATCCTGAGGTGCTCAAGCTGCGTTGCACAATCTACGATGCTGCGGGGAAGTGGGACATGGTGCTGGAGGTTGCGAATTGCCTTCACCGCCAACTGCCAGACGATCAGTTTGGCGGGGTTCATGCAGCGATTGCCCTTTACCGGCTGGGGAGGACTGGGGAGGCCAAGGAGCTTTCCTTGACCATGGTTCCGCGATTTCCGAAGGACTGGTCGATCCCCTACAACCTTGCCTGCTACTGCGCTCAGCTTGGGCAGATCCAGGAGGCGCAGGAATGGTTCAAGGCGGCCATGGCAATCGACGCGAAGACAGTGAAGCGGGTTGGGATCACCGATCCCGACCTGGACCCGATGTGGCAGGGGTTGAGCGGAATGGCCTGAGCGCTCAGGCCGACTCAATCCACGAGTTCGTCCAGCATCGCGTGGATCGTCTCCGGAGCATTCCCTTCCAGCCGGTTGTTGACGTAGATGAACGCCTGCTTCCCTTTGGCCTTCGCCTCGCCAATCAACTTCGCGCCCGCCTTCCTCGCCTTCGCATTGATCTCTTTTATCGATTTGTAGGGGCTGAACTCCTTGACCGCTTCCTCATACTTGCGGCCAGGCTTCAACAAGAACCTTGCCGCCACCATCGAGTCGCTGGTGTCGCTGCCCGGAATCGCCATCTGCTCCCCCACCGTTGGCATCGCCGACCAGTTGTTGAAGACGTGCACGACGCCATGCTTGCGCAGCACCGCGAAATACTCTGGCTGCAGCCAGTCCTGGTTGCGCAGTTCCACGCCGTAATTCCATCCCGCAGGTAACTGCCCCAGGAAGCGGTCCAGATCGGCCACGAAATCCCGGCCGTGCGCGTAGTCCGACGAGTAGAACCGGCTGAACTCGAACATCAACAGGCCGATCTGCTGGCGGAATGGTTCGCAGGGCTTGAGGAAGGCGCGGATGAAGACATCCGCACTGAGGAAGTGCTCGTTGGGCTTGCCCGCCTTGATGCCGAACCGAGGCAAATTGGGAAACCGCCTCAGCGTGATGTCGTCGGTCACCTTGAACGTGAAGCGGAAGTCGCTTGGCACCTGCGAGGTAAGGCTGGCGAGATACTTCTCGGAAGGGAACTGGTAGTAGGCAGCGTCCACGCACACGGTCTTGAACACCTCGGCATACTCGGCGAGGCATGTGCGCTCGAACCGCGTCTCCGCGAACTTGCCGCGGTAGACGTAACGTTGTTCGTCGTAGAGCTGACCGCACCAGCCGGCATACTTCCAAGATGACGTGCCGATGTAGATGCCGCTGTCGGCAAGCGTCGCCACCCGCTTCCCCAGGACGGTCTTGAAGGCGTTTGCTCCGGGGTCGAACATGATCGCCAGTCGGGGCGGCTATTTGCCCGCCTTCGCCTTCGCCCAGCGCGCCTTCTGTGCGGCCACAATGGCAGCCCGGCCGGCCGCGCTCATCTTGGTCTTCTTTCGCTTCTTGGCGGTCCCTGGAGCAGTGGCAGGGACAGGGACAGACGCGGAACCAGCGGTGCCTTTCTTCTTCGCCCACCTCGCCTGTTGAGCTGCCCGCATCTTGGCCTTGGTGGCCTCGCTGAACGTCCGCCTGCCGCGTCGTTTCGCAGCGGTAGCAGCAACCGCCTCAACACTCTGGCCGAGAACTTGGGCGATCTCGGCGAGCCTGGCTTCGATCCGGGCCTTCTCGTTGACCAAGGCTGTGTGGAGCTTGAGGTATTTCTTCAGGTCACGATTCATGGTGCGTGGAGGGTGGCTCAAAAGAGGGCAACTGCAAGCCGACATTCCGCCTGTAGTCGAACCGAGGCTTGGTTCGCCTTTTGTGAGCTGTGCCGTGCCGACCGTTTCCGCGAGTTGATTCCTGACGACTAGCACGTGGTCAGAGCATTCAAGCGGTTGTGCAGCTTGTCCATTAGCCACTCGCTGCCACCCAGTGGTTTTCCTTTGCCTCTCTGATGGATTTCTGCGAATCGAAACCCATGAAATTCTCCGCCTCGGTGTTGATACGTAATCAAGTGCGGCAATATCTCCTCCTGCAACGCAGCGCCGAGTGCCAGCGCTTCGCAGGATGCTGGGAATTCCCAGGTGGCAAGGTGGATGCCGGGGAGACCGCTGCGGAAGCCATCATCCGTGAGGCGCGGGAGGAGGCAGGCATTGAGATTTCGCTCTCCGACAAAACGCCGCGCGCGGTGATCCGGACCTCGAACGGTGAGGTCGAGTATTCGCTCTTCGCCTGGGACAACGCGCCATCGGAACTGCCGGTCACCCTCAGCCACGAGCATCAGGCCTACAAATGGGTGTCGTTCACCGAGGCACGCGGCCTGACGCTGATGGCCCCGCACCGGGAGTTTCTGGAGCGCTTCTGGCATGCGGAGCAACTGGCTACCTATCAGACTGAGCTGCCGCACTACACGAACTACGCAAAGACGCTGCAGGTGGTCCTGAACCGCCTCAAGTCCCGCTGGGCACCCCTGGCCATTGTGCAGGCGCGGGAGAAGGCCCTGTCCAGTTTCGCGGAAAAATGCCTGCGCAAGGCCGACAAATACAATGACCCCGCCCACGAGCTAACGGACCTTTGCGGGGGCCGCATCATCGCCACCACCACCCGTGAGGCGGAAACCCTCTGCCGCCAAATTCGCGGGCTGTTCGAGATCGACGAGGACGATGACACCAGCCGGCGACACGAAGTCCAGGCCTTTGGCTACCTCTCGGTGCATTTCATTGTTCATTTCCCGGCCGATGCCAAGGAACTGCTCGGTGTGCCCATCCCGCCGGACATCGGTGGGCGCAAGGCCGAGATTCAAGTTCGCACCCTGCTGCAGCACGCGCACTCCGAGGTCACGCACGACCGCCTGTACAAAGGCGGTTTCAAGGCCCCGAAACACTGTGAGCGGGAGGCTGCCCGCGTCGCTGCGATCCTCGAATCGGCGGACAGTGAATTCACGAGCTTCGTAACGAAATTGGACGCCTACGTGGGCCATTATGCCGCGCATCTCCCCAAGGAAAGGCGCCGCCGCGAAATCGAGGACCTGAAGGTCGTGCTCGCTCATGAAGCGAACCCCGGAAAAAGGCCCGCGTTGTCCCTTCGCATCGCCCGCCTCGGCCGTGCGGCCTGGGATTGGCAGGGAGTCGTGGACGCCTTGGAGCCGGTCGTGGCGGTGGTCAGTCCGGAGCAGGCCGCCGTTCAGGTGGAACTGGGCAATGCTCTCTGCCGGCTGCACCGGGTCCAGCCGGCTCAAGTCAATTTCGTGCGCGGTGTGAAGCTGCTGGAAGGCGTTGCCCAGCCAAGGGCCGACCTGGGCCTCTTCCTTGAAGCCCCGGACCGCTCACTCCGCGCGACGGCGCTGGCATGGCTGGGTTCCGCCCTGGCAAAGCAGTCCGGCCAGCGCGACGCCGCCCGCCGGTGTCTCTCCGGTGCGATCCAACTTGCCCCCGAAGATTCGTATCATTTCACGGCCTTCGTGGAACTCGACGTGTTCGCCAGCGGGTCCGACCAGCATCTGGAAGGGCTTACTCCCGCTCTCCGGCAGGCGGCGGGCCGCTGCGAGGAGCATGTGCTCGCCGGGATCGAGATCACACGGGCGTGGCTTACGATTGCCAAGATCCGCCTGCTCCTCGGCGAGAATACCGGCGCGCTGGAAGCCCTCTGCCTCGCGACGCGCTGTGCCGAGAACCACCACCCGCTGGCCGAGTTCCAACGCTCGCTGGACCGCCTGCACGACGCCATCGGAACCCACCGCCCGTTCATCGCTGTGCTTGACCGAGCGGCTCTTCTGCTAGCCAACGCGAAGGAATGCAGTGCGCTGAAGGACCGGAGCGGGTTCGGCTGGCAGCCGCTTCAGAAACTCTGTGACCTCGACCCCAAGCGGCGCATCACGCTGCTCGCCGGGAGCACCAGCAGTCCGGATCACCCGCGCATCGCCGAATGGGAGCAGTTGCTGGCCGCAGCGCTGATGGGCTACGACGGCTACCTGCTCACCGGCGGGACTACGGCAGGCATCTGCGGAATGATCGGACGGGTCGCCGGGAAACTGAACAGCGCGGGCAGGGCGCGCATTAATCTCGTGGGCTACCTCCCGGAGCACCTCCCGGCCGGGCAAAGCGCCAATCCCGCCTACACGCAGTTGGTGCGCACTCCCGGCACCGGCGACTTCACCCTGCTGGAGCCGCTCCAAATGTGGGCGGACCTGCTCGGTAGCAGTGTGAATCCGAAGGAAGTCCGGCTGCTGTGCCTGGGCGGCGGCGAGTTGTCCGCCGGCGAGCTGGCACTGGCGTGGGCGCTGGATGCCCACAGCGCAGTGCTGGGCGATGACAGCACCGCCGAGCGCCGCTTCGCCAGCGTGCTTCAGTGGGCGGGCGACGAGCCTGGCCCCGGTGTGGTGCTACCCGACGACCCGGCCACGTTGACCGCCCTCTTCATGTTCGATGTGCCCGTGGAAGAGCGCCGATGGGAGAAGAGCGGGGCCGCCGTGCATGAGGCCTACCTCCGCTCGCAGGCGGGCAAGGCACAGAAGTCCAACCTCCTGCCGTGGCCGCTGCTGCGCGACGACTTCAAGCACTCCAACCGCCACCAGGCCGCCTGCGCGGTGGAGATTCTGCGCCAGTCGGGCTTCGCGGTGGAGCCCACAGACCTGCCAGCGGAGAAAATCCCCTTGCCGGTGTTTTCGCATGATGAGGTGGAGCAGATGGCCGAACGGGAGCATGGCCGCTGGAACGTGGAACGCCTCAGCGCCGGCTGGCGCTATGCCGAGAAGAAGGACGAAGAGCGCCGCCTCAGCCCATATCTCGTTCCTTGGAAGAGCGTCCTGCTGCCCGATGGCATCAAGGAGTACGACCGCAACGCCGTCCGCGACTGGCCGAAGATTCTGGCTCAAGCGGGGTGGCAAGTGAGGAGAAATTAACTGCGGCCCTCAGATAGGAGTTGGGCTCCGAATGGCGGACTTCCACGCCGGTGACCGGACGCGGCCCCCTGCTCGGCCTCCGTGTGCATAGGGCGCCGCACTTCAGCCAGTCCCCTGTGCGGCCCAGCATTTGTCGCCTAACAGTATGTCAAAAATGATGGTTAGGGGAGGCTCCTCCCTTGCAAATCAGCCCGTTCAGTGCGGCCGATGACGAACTCGACTTCTCCCAGCTCGAACACGCCGCGCGGGACCGCATCGCCCGCGTCATCCACGAACGCTACCTGGCCCAAGCGGGGGAGAAGGCGAAAGAACCGGGCAATCTGGCCGGGCGTCCGTGGGACGAGCTGAACGAGTTTTACAAGGACTCGAACCGGCAACAGGCCGACCACTTGCTGCTCAAGCTGCGGGCCATCGGCTGCGAAGCAGTTCCTTTGACGGATCCGCGGAAACCAATTGCCTGCGAGGCGGTCCCTGACGGCATCCCTGTGGAAGACCTCGTTGCATTGGCCCGCATGGAGCACGATCGCTGGAATGCAGAGAAGTTCCTGGCGGGCTGGGCTTACGCGCCAGGCAAGAGGAGCGAAGCGTGACGCACGAACTCCAACCTGCAAAGCTGGGATGCGTTGGGCGAGGAGGTCAAAGGCTACGATTACGCGACCATTCAAAGCATCCCAGTATTGTTGCAGTTGTCCGGTCAGAAGGTGGTCCGCTCTGGTGGTGCTGGCACATGAACTTCAGGTGTGCCCTTCCTGCTCTAGCACGTCGGCGAGGAAGACAAGCTTCCGCTGGGGAGGTGGGCCCGTGCCGGCGACTTGCAATCGCCGTCGGATGCTCTGGAGTTGCTGCTCGAAATCTTTGGTGTCCCAGCTCGGCACCTCCCGCACCCAGCTCTCGATGAACTCCTCCGCGTCGTGGTCCAAGTCCCGCTCGTGAAACGGCGACGGGTCCATCGTGTTGAAGAGCTGGCCGATCTCCCGAAGGCTGATCTCGACCTGATGGGGAGCAGCTTGCCCTTGTGTGGAATCTGGTGGCATGTGGACAGGATAGCAAAGGGCGAACCGGCTTGGAACTCCACGGCGAGTTGGACTACGACATGGCAAATCCGCAGGAGCCTGAGCATCAACGCCGGGGCTTTTCTCCGCCCCCGATCTTGGTATGCTCCGCCCATGAGCCATCACTCGCCTGTTCCCGATCATCATCAAAACCCTGGCTGGAAGTGGTGGGTGTTCGCTGCCGCTGCCGCTGCCGTGGTAGTGCTCGGCGGCATCGGCTTCACGGAACAGGAACGGAGCACTCACGGCCATGCCCCCCCGCTCAACGTGGCATTTCACACCATGCAACTCTTCCTGCTCCATTTCCCTGCGGGAGTGCATCAAGTGAACCTGCACCTCGAACTGGCGCGCTGGCTTGCCGCCGGCATCGTGGGGACAGCCACGCTGCTGGGGCTTTGGCGGGTGTTTGGCGCGGAGTGGCGGCATCTCCGCCTCCAGTTCACTGATGGGCACACCGTCATCTGCGGCATGGGCCGGCGAGGGATGGCCTTGGCCCGGAGTCTGACGGCTGGCGAGCCAGACAAGCGGGTCGTCGTGGTGGACCACCGCCCAACCCATGAAATCATGGAGCTCTGCGGGGAACTCGGCCTTCCACTCGTCGGGGGCGATTGCAGGCAGGAAGAAGTCTTGAAGCGCGCCCGGGTGGCCCAGGCAGGACGGGTGATTGTCGTCACTGGCAGCGACGCCGCGAACCTTGAGACGGTCCAGGCGGTCAAGCTCTGCTGCGAGCAGCGCCCGCCGGGTCGGGCCACCCTGCCGTGCTACCTCCAGTTGGCCGATGCGGAACTGGGCGTCGCGATTCGTCAAAGTGCGCTCATGGAGCCTCGGAGCACGTCCGTCGAGATGCGCTTTTTCGACATCTACCAGACCGTTGCCCGCAAGCTGCTGACTGACCACCTGCGTCTGGACGGAGCAGGCATCAGTCGGACTGACCCGACCCAATCGCATCTGGTAATCATGGGCTTTGGTAGGATGGGCCGGGCGCTGGCGATCAAGGCGGCCCAACTGGGACATTTCGCCAACGGCAAGTCTGTTCGGATTTCGGTGTTAGACCGCCATGCCCAGCGGCATGAGCAAGAGCTCCTCTTCCGTTACCCTGGCATCCGGAGCGCTTGCACCATCGAGTTCCACGAGTGCGAGGCTGCTTGCGACACCACCCGAGCATTGCTTCAGAAGTGGTGCCAGGAGCCTGACACGAGGCTGAATTTTGCCATCTGTTTCGACAGCGACGCGCTGGCGCTGGACATTGCCTTGCGGCTGCGGTTCATGCTGCGGGAATTCTCCGTGCCCCTGGCCGTCCAGCTGAGCGCCTCGCGGGGTTTGGCCCCCCTGTTGAGACAGGAGCAGTTAGGGGAGGCTCCTCCCTTGCAAATCAGCCCGTTCAGTGCGGCCGATGACGAACTCGACTTCTCCCAGCTCGAACACGCCGCGCGGGACCGCATCGCCCGCGTCATCCACGAACGCTACCTGGCCCAAGCGGGGGAGAAGGCGAAAGAACCGGGCAATCTGGCCGGGCGTCCGTGGGACGAGCTGAACGAGTTTTACAAGGACTCGAACCGGCAACAGGCCGACCACTTGCTGCTCAAGCTGCGGGCCATCGGCTGCGAAGCAGTTCCTTTGACGGATCCGCGGAAACCAATTGCCTGCGAGGCGGTCCCTGACGGCATCCCTGTGGAAGACCTCGTTGCATTGGCCCGCATGGAGCACGATCGCTGGAATGCAGAGAAGTTCCTGGCGGGCTGGGCTTACGCGCCGGGTAAGAAGAGCGAGGCGCGCCGCACGAACTCCAACCTGCAAAGCTGGGATGCGTTGAGCGAGGAGGTGAAAGGATACGACTACGGAGCGGTCCGAATCATTCCGGAGCTCCTGCGACAGGCGCAACTAAAAGTCGTCCGCAGAGGCGATCCCGTGTCACAACGCTAGGTTCGACGATGATATTAATGACCTGGTGGCAAATCCGAGCATGAGCGATAGTCGAGAGTCTTGCGAGGAGGGGAGAAAAGGCCTCTTACTGTCTGCTGTGGGTCAGTGGTCAACTGTCAATAAGAGTTAGACCGATGACAACCAATCGTAAGCGTCACGCGGAGTACCCTTATGCGTTGAGATCGTAGGTGTCGTAGCATAGCGGCTATGACATCTACGCAGGACGGAGCGATTCTCAAGACCGATACCAAAGGGAGGATCAGAACGCCGCTGGCCCGCCGGGAGCAGTTGCTGGATGAGTTCGAGCGCAGCAGCCTCTCGGCCGCCAAGTTCGCCGCCTTGACGGGCCTCAAATACCAGACCTTCGCCGGCTGGGTGCAGCGGCGGCGCAAGGAGCGGGTGCCGCTGCGCCGGTGGTTGCGCCTGCGCCTGGGCAACTGCGCTGGTTGGAAGCGGTGGTGGACCAGGCCGCCGGGGCGGAACCCACCAGGTTATGCGTGCAGTTGCCCGGCGGTGCTCGGCTGGAGGTGAACACGCCTAGGCAGGCGGTGCTGGCGGCGGAACTGTTGCGGGCGCTGGCCCAACCCGCCACCGCATGTTGAGCTTTGCCGGCAGCCTGCGGGTGTTCGTGGCACTGGAAGCCTGCGACATGCGCATGGGATTCAACGGCCTGCACGCGCTGGTGACGGAGCGGCTGGGCGAGGACCCCAAGACGGGCGCGCTGTTTGTGTTTACCAACCGGCGGCGCACGCGGCTCAAAATCCTCTGCTGGGACGGCACGGGTTTGTGGGTGCTGACCAAGCGGCTGGAACAAGGAACTTTCTCCTGGCCCAAGCCGGTGGAGCCGCACGTGACCAAGCTGCCGTTGACCCCGCAGGCGCTGGCGTTGCTGACCGACGGAGTGGATTTGCGCGGGGCCAAGCTGCGCCCGTGGTATGAGCGGAAGGAGTGACAGTTTATAGTCCTATTATATCAGTATTATAGTTACGTGCGGACAGCGGTGTTTTACGCTGTCGTGCGTTCCGCATGACGCTCCGCGAAGCCGAACTCACCGACCAACTGGCACACTGCCAGGCGGCGCTGGCGGAGTCACAGCGGGAGAATGTGCTCCTGCGGCAGAAGATTGACCTGCTGGTGCGGAGGGTGTTTGGTGCCAGCAGCGAGCAGCTTGATCCGGCCCAACTGGAACTGGTCCTGCGACTGCCGCCAGCCACCCCGCCGGAAGTTTCTGTGGCCGCCCCCAGCCCGGAGCCTGCCGGCGTCCGTGCCCGCAAGGAGCGCCCACCCCGGCTGCCCGAGCACCTGCCGGTGGTCGAAGAGGTGATTGATCCCGAGCCGGTGAAGGCCGCGCCGCAAAGCTGGCGGTGCATCGGTCAGGAAGTCAGCGAACAGCTCGATTACGAACCGGCCCGCTTTCTGCGCTGCCGCGTGATCCGCCGCAAATACGTTCACCGGGTGGAACTCGACCGCGCTCCGCTGATCGCACCCCTGCCCGAACGGCTACAGGATCGCAGCCTGCCCGCGCCCGGCCTGCTGGCGCAGGTGCTCGTCAGCAAATACTGCGACCATCTGCCGCTCTACCGGCAGGAACAGATCTTTCAGCGTCGCCACCAAGTGCATCTGCCGCGCCAGACTTTGGCCCGGTGGGTGGCGCTGGCCGCCGAATGGTTGCAACCCATTTACGAACACATCCGCACGGGCGTCTTGGCAGACGGCTATGTGCAGGTGGATGAAACCCCGGTCAACTATCTGGAACCCGGCCATGGCCGGACCCGGCAAGGCTATCTCTGGACGGGCAGCCGTCCGGGTGGAGACGTGTTTTACCGTTGGGAAACCAGCCGCGCCGCCGCGTGCCTGGACCAGCTCATCCCCGTGGCCTTCACCGGCACGCTGCAATGCGATGGTTACGCCGCCTACCGGGCGTTTGCCAACGGCCGCCGTGGCACCATTGAACTGGCTGGCTGCTGGGCGCATGTGCGCCGGAAGTTTTACGAAGCCCTGGAATCATCCCCGCGCACCTCCGGCTGGATCGTGCGGCAAATCCAGCACCTCTACCGCATCGAAGCCGGCTTGCGCGAACAGCGTGCCGGTCCCCGGCTCCGCGCGGCGGTGCGTGCCCACCAGAGCCGGCCGCTCGTCGCGCGGTTGGAGCGCGCACTCCTGCGGCTCAAGGCCAGCGGTCGCCACCTGCCACAAAGCCTGCTCGGTGGCGCCCTGGACTATGCGCTGGGCCAGTGGCGAACCTTGACCGTGTATCCGGCGGAGGGCCGGGTGGAGATCGACAACAACCTCGTGGAGAACGCCATCCGGCCCACGGCCATCGGCAAGAAGAACTGGCTCTTTGTCGGGGACGCCGAGGCCGGGGAACGCAGCGCCGTCATTTACACCGTCATCGAAAGCTGTCGGCGGCGCGGCCTCGACCCCTACGCCTACCTCCGCGAAGTCCTCACCCGGCTGCCCCGGATGACCAACCATCAAATCCCCGAGGTCACCCCGGTCGCCTGGGCCAAGGCTCACTCCGCCCGTTCGCTACAACGGCTCGCGGCATAAACGTCGGAGCAGCTCTGCCACGACGCCTCTGACTCTGTCGTCATACTCGTCAAGAGGTGCTCCACGTGACGCTTACAACCAATCACCAATCCAACTGGGCGGAAAACCAGCCTGCCTCGAAGTGAATTATGAGCCACGGCCATATCTGGAGAAAGGAAGAAGCCAAGCCTTCAAACGGACGAATTGGGGGGGGTCTCGCCGCATTTTTTCATTCAAATGCGTTGCCACTGCGTCAAGGTTGTCGGCGTTGTATTCCACCCACTCCAACCCACGCCACTTCGTCAAGGCAATGACATCTGCAGGAAGGTGCTTGGCTAGTTCAATGTCATCGGTAGGGATCGGCATGCCCCCGGCAGTCATTGGAATGAGCGTCTTGCCATGCTTCAGGGCGTGTCGCAGCTCTCGTCGGACGAAACACTCGTCCAATTTATGGGGGTCACGCTCGAAGGTTTTAGGTGAGATGATCAAGATGAAGAACTTGGCTGCAGCGATGTTACTCATCAGTTGCTCCTCATACTCTCCCACTCCGAGATTGCGTTTGTCCATGTAGACGGTGCAACCTAGTTCGTAAAGCTTGTCGTACAGCCGGTGTGCCGCGTTCTTGTCGAAAGCGCTGCGGTAGCTGATGAACACTTTGGGGGGCGACGGCGGATTCACTGCCATGATCACGCCTATCATTACCATGGCCACCATCGGCTGAAACACGGCCGGCACAATCCAACTGCCCCACCAGCCCATCTGCCAATGTAGGAGGCAGGCAGTCACAATTACCATCAAACTGCCAGTCAAAGCCGCTCCCAGGGTCTTTGTCAGTCCGTCTCGCCTGACTTGACACAGGACAAGACTGAGCCCCCCCCCCCAGACAAATGAGCCCAGCAATTGCCAAATGGGGTGGAAACGTTCAAGCCACTTGGATTCCAGGAGGTCCACCAGGGCCGTGGCGTGGATTTCGGCTCCAGGAGCAGGATGACTCCCCAGCCAAGACCAAGGCGTGGCAAACGCATCGTTGCCAGACTCCTGCACCCCCGAAAAGGCACGGCGGCCGCCTACAATCACGATCTTGTCCCGGAAATAGCCGGGCGGAAGGGTGCCCGCTTCCAGCGCCTCATACAAGCTGTGTTCGGTCCACGCTTCCCTCCCCCGGCCGCGATAATTGAGCCAGCGTTCAAATTCGGCCGCAGCACCCCACGCCTGGACGGAATTGGTCAACTGTGTCGCGGCCGTCCAGGAGAGACTTGCGCTCCCGGCGTTGCTTGAGCGTGGAAGCCTTTGGACATCGGCCCCGGCTTGGACCAGGAACGCTCCATGTCCCCATGCCTTTGCTGCACGTCGGAAGATTTCCAGCGGCGGATGCAGGCGAACGCCGAGCCCAGCGCGGCTACTGACGCCATCACTGCCGGCGCAAAGCACCACCCGGCCATTATCTCGGATTGCTTGGGCGAACTCGGCGTCGTCCGATTCAATCTTGCTCTTTTCTGACAGAACCAGATCATAGATCAGAAGTTTGGCCCGCTCCTGTGTCATTCGGCGCGTCAACTGTGTAAGATTGGTCCGGCTCAAATTGGCGTTGTTGCGTTCACCTTTCAGTTCGAAGGTTGTCGAGTCCAAATAAAGCAGCAGCAGGTTCGTGCTGGCCTGGGTATGCCCACGAAGAATGAAGGGCAGGTCATAACTCAGGCGCTCCAGCGGGGGTAGAAATACCAGAAAACCGGCCAGCAGGACGGCCCCGGCCACCCAAAGGTGATCGCGAGGCAACAGTTGTTGCCAGTTAGACTGAGGTTTCATGTGAAATTTCAGAATGCAATTTTGAGCCTAGCTACAAACACCCGGTCACGCGGCAGACTGCCGTAGTAGCTCAAGGGGTTCAACCGGTAATCCGCCCCAGTCAAATTCAGCACCCCAAGTGACACTTCGCCGCGACGACGGTCCCGCCAGCCAGTCAGGAGATCAAGCTGTGGAAAGGCTTCACTTACCAACTCCTGGCTGCCCGGGGTATAGCCAGCGCTGTGCTGCCAAAACCATCGCAACTCCGCGCGTGAGAAGAACCCCGAGAAGCCATGATAGATCAGTTGGAAACCAGCCTGCTTCAAATCGGCTGCCTCGACACGAGGCGCTTCAACTGTGGTCGGGACTTCGGAATGGAAGGTTTCCATTTTTGACCTGCTCCATTGGAACCTGGCGTTAAAAGTCCAGTGCTCGTCAACGAGTTGATTGACAGCCAAGGTCAGCACACGCTCGTCATATTCACGGTGCTCAGGCGTAGTCGAAGGCACAGCGGGTGCGGCAACAAAGTCAAACACCCCCAATGCCCGGTCCACCTTCGACCGCAGCCATTCCCCTTCCAAGGTCAAGTAGGTCTGGCCGCAAAGCCGCACATCTAAACCCGCTCCCAGCGTGTCAAACGTGGGACCGGATACAGAGCCGGCCACTGCTTCCGGCATCAGCGTGCGAAAAGCCTGGTTGAAACCGGCCACTTGCGTCGGCTCCAGCCGGAAGCTTTCGTCGAGCACCACTCCGCCCTGAGAACGGGTGAACGCGCTGCGGAAAGTCAATTCGCGTGCCGGGTTCCACACAACCCCAGCCTTTTGATTGAAGCGGCTCCGGCCCGTCTCACCAGGCTGAAGCGGCCAGTCGCGGAAGTTCTGCGGAAAACGCAGGTGGTCATAGGACAATCCGCCGATCAAGACCAGGCTATCCGAAACTTTCCAAGAATAGTAACCGTAACCGGACGCCCGCCAGAAATCCTCGGTGAAGGCTGCGTCCGCAGGCGGGCTGCTAAACGCCCCAGAGATTGAGCCGGGATTTGTAAGCCGGGCCTGGCTGGCAAACTGGCCTTGCTGCACCCGCGTTCCGGCCACCAGCGTGTGGCGTTCAAATTGAAAAATCTGGCTGAATTCACCGGCGAGAGCCTCGAACCGAACACGCTGATCCACATCCATGTTCACTCTGGCGGCACCCGTCACCTGCCCCAGTCCGTTCTTGACCAGGATTGTTTGGGGCACCGCGCGATCAACAATGAGCTGGTCAGCAACCAGCCGCCCGCCCAAGAGAAGCGTGTGCATGCCCTGATTCCATTCCCGATGCCAGGCCACCGCCAGATTCGGAACCTGGCGTTCGGTCAGCCGAAGGTCGGGTCGGGTCTGAGCGGGGTCCAAGCGGGCGAAGTTGTCGCCGGAATCCAAGGCTTGCAGTTCGACCAGGGCAAACAACGAGTCCTGGGCGGAAAGCTGCAGTTTGAACTTGCCATAAAACTCCTTCCGCGAAAGGTCGTTGTTCAGGCGGCCGGTGTTCTGGTTGTGCTCATAGTCAACGTCAACGGCGAAGCTGGTTCGGTTCCCGATGTGCGAATACGAAGCCGTCTCCCGGATTTGACCGTCGCTCCGCAGCTGAGAGTCGGCCGAAAACCGCGGGCCATTCATGTCAAAGAGCCGCGAATACTCCTGCTGAGTAATGTTACGGGACAGAACGCCAGCTCCGGGTGGTGCGAGCAGGTCGGCGAGAAGCTGTTCCGTGGACCACGCGGTTTCGTAACGCAAGTTGAAGCGCGCCGGGTCGCGCAGGGCGTTGTAGCTTTCCGCGAGGAAGAGATGCGCGGAGTGGTTGGCGTAGTCGTAGCTGACGGCTTTGGAAGCCTCCCGCACCGCAGCTTCAGACATTCCGGCCCGCTGGTAGATGGTGGCCAGGCCAGCCGAGCGCACGGCGCGATCCTGGTCGAGCAGCAACCCGTGCCGGTAGACTGCGCGGTTGCCGGTCTTGGCCTGCGAGGCCTCCAAATCGGCAATGCCCCGGTTGACGCGGTTTTGCTGGTAGTTGAGCAGTGCCGAGTAAAGCAGCGGAGTGGGATCGTGCGGGTCGAGTTCCTTGGCCCGGGTCAATTCCAGCTTTGCCTGGGCCAACTGGGCATGGGCCGCCGGCCCCGGCCTCTCGTTGGCGGCCAAGCCGAGCCCTTCGGCCAGATAACTGCGAAGGAATGATCGGTTCTCCTCTTGCACCACCGCCATGCGCAAATCCGCCAATCCGCCATCCAAGTCGCCCTGCCGGATCCGGCACAGCCCGCGTCCTAGCCAGGCATTTCCAAGTCCGGAATCCAACTCGATTGCCTTTTCAAACTCCCTGGTTGCCTGAGTTAACCGGCTGGCCGCAGCCAACAGAAAACCCTGCAGCGCATGCCCCTGAGGATTTTCCGGCGACTTGGCCAGCCCCACGGTCAATTCCCGCTGGGCGGCCGCGATGTTCCCAAAGCTGAACTCCAGTTCGGCCAGGCGCACCCGTGCATGGCCCAAAAGCGGACTCAGATTCACCGCCAGACGAGCCGCAGTCCTCGCACCGGACAAGTCGCGGCGCGACTGAAGGTAATACGACAACCCCAGACACTCGCTGGCGGTGTTGGTAGCCGACGCCAAGTCAGCAGCATTGGTTCTCACCACCCGGCGAACGGCATCCTGGACCAGGCTCAAGGCATTGACGAATGAATTGGTGGGCGGGAGCGTTTCCAGCAGCCGCGCTGCCCGATCTACTCTTCCGATCGACTGGAACGCACCGGCGAGAAGGATGCGCTCGGTCGGGTCTTTGGGCTCCAGTCCATGATCGGGCCACAAAGCCAGCGCCCGACTCGGATTACCCGCACGATAAGCTGCCGCTGCTTTCGCCAGTGATTCGCGTTCGGGCTTCAGTTCCTGGTCATCCAGCACCGCCGGGTAAAATAGCCACCACTGCACGAGGTTGGTGGAGAGGATAGGTTCTCTCTGGAACTGCCCAGCAGGTGTGGCGAGGCCGATCTCACCGGCCGTCAACTGGTATTTCTTCGAGGGGGTATTGGTGGCCACCAAGTCAACTGTGCCCTCGAACACCGCTACGACCGTGCGGTTCGTATCCAACATCAACATGAACTCCGTTCCTTTTGCTGCCCCGTTGGCGTGACCAGCCAGCCACTCCAGGGCGTCCGGGGCTTCGCGGTTGAAAATAAACAACCCGCCCTGCAGCAAGTGCAGGAGCGGAATCTGGGCCTGTCGCGGCGCTCGCAGGTGAAGCACGGTCAATTCCGGTAGTTTGACCTTGGACTTGTCAGCCAGCACCAGCGTAGCCTTGGCATACTCACCCGTGCTCACCACGTCCCCCGTGCGCAGAACCTGACCTTCGACGACACTATTTGAGGACCCCTGAATCCCGTGCTGAACAAATACTTTGCCCTCAATCGCCTTGAGCCGGACGAGGATGTGCTCCTCGGCGGATACGGACTCAGGTATGCACGCTAGAATGCAGAGGGCCATCAAGAGGCAAGTGCAGGCCGGCAAACCTTGCCATGCACGGTGGCGGTATGCTTTCGCAGAGCGGGTTGGCATCGCGAAGCACACTTGGGTCATTCCTCGATGACCTGGTAATAGCGTCGAGGCAGGTTCGCGCCTGCTGGCAAGTCAATCCGTAGCCGCCCGTTGACCTGCTGCCAGTTGACATTGGTGATGGTCGTCCAGTTGCTCCGATACGCCACGTTGGTGCTGCTCTGCAGCTTGGAAAAGCGGCTTGCGTTCGGAGGTAAAGGTCCGTTGGTATAGCCGGCTTCAAGGCGGATCATGTCTCCCCCGAGCAGCACCGGACGGTCCAGCGTCTGCGTGACAAACACCCACAGTTCGACCATCCCGCTGGTCCGGCTACCATAGGTGTCCGAGACCGTCAGCACATAATCACCACTGTTGGTCCGGTTGACGTTGGACAGCAGCAAGGTGAGGTTGGTAGCGCCCACCAACACCCTGCCATTCTGCTGCCATTGGAAGGCATACGGAGGAGCCCCAGTCACCCCGGCGTTGGTGCTGGAGACGAGCGTCCCGGGAACTGCCGTGAGCCGGCTGGTCAAGCCGTTGCCCGGCCTCGAAAACAAGGGCTGGCTTGTGAACGCCAGCTCCGGATCGTAGGAAACCGTCAATTCAACACTGCCTTGTCCGAAGCTGATGGTCCGGTTGGTCGGTGTCCGGAAGCCAGCGACTGGTTTGAATTCCACCGCAACGCTGGTGGAGCTAAGGTAGTATCCATCGCCGTTGGTGTAGCTGTTGGTTGTGTTTGCCTCCCGCCACGCTGCGCCCAAGGCCGTGGAATCGTTCTGGGGGAATCTGACGGTCAGCGAACGCAGGGTGTTAGTTCCGAAACCGGGGGGATTTGGTGTTCCTATGTTACCGCCGTGGTTCGTCGAAACATTTCCAGTGGCTCCGGCGTAGGCGGCCAGATTGATCATCTCCACCACACTGGAATCAATCGCACGCACCAACGACTGGCCGGATGCGCCAAGATAAATGGCCGCAGGTAATGCGAGGTTGTTAGAGATCGTCACATAGAGCGGACCACCGCTGTTGCCGGGATAACTGATGAACTGAGGCGATTGGAACACCCGATTGGTGGTCCCAAGCGCGCTCGGTTGAAAAGTAATCGTGCTAGTAGGGATCGTGCTGTGCATCTGCCCCCATTGTTCGGGACGAGCCGGGTCAAACGGATATCCCACCAAAAACTTTTTTCCGGGTCCTTGGAGCCATTCGTTGTCCACCGCATCCGAAGTCAAATAGCCCCCATAGCCTCCTCTGCCGGCCAGCGTGCTGAAATACAGAGCGGCCACGTCCAACTGCTGCGCCGCCAGGGTTTCACCTGGCGTGCCTGCGTCGGCCTGCCGTTGCGCGGCGTATCCGGTGAACACCAGCATGCCGCGCGGTTCCAGCGGCTGGGGCTCGAACTCTCCCCCTTGCCGTTGGAACAGCCACTGGATACGGGTGGCATAAGTGAAGTTGCGGCTGTCGAACAAGACATGGGCGGCCGTGAGCACGACGTTGCTCTTCACGACAAAGCCGCTGCCATGGCCAAGCTCGGTGCGAAGCTGCCCGTTGTATTGATATGCGGAGTCACCGCTGACAATTTCGCCAAAAGTCAAGCCGACGGGTTTGATGGTCGATGCAGCGCTCGCCAACTCGTAAGTTCCGTCGAGCACGGCACCCTGCCCGGCAATGACCATGGCCAGTCTATTGACCGGGGCGTTCCATCCCGGCACAGGCTTGAATTCTATAATGTGGGAGCCCGGGCTGAGCGGATCGGACGCTTCCCCCGAATCCCGCCAATCGCCTTCTCCCTGAAGCCGCCATTGGCCACGACTGTCTCGCACTGGATCGGTGGCCACGGTTTGCGGTCGCAGGTTGATGCGCACATAGCCGGTGCCTCCGCCCGCCATCGATGCGTATTGATTCGTCATGGCCGTGACGCCCGTGAGCAGAACCGTCACCGAATTTGAACTGCTGGTCACGTATCCCGCCACCGGCTTGAATTCGACCTGATACTGGCCCTGCGGCAAACCAGCCACAGAGGTATCGCTGTTCCGCCACAAAAGCTCGCCCGAGAGCCGCCACTGACCATGCGCCTCGGCCGGCAGCAGCGTGACGCGCAGGCTGCCCGTGTGGTCGGGAGGATTTTGCGGCAGCCGCGGAATGGTCAGCGAATTCGTTGTGCTGCCGGCGTCGTTGTCCAAAATCCGCACGGTGGCGTTGGAGACGGCCCCGAGAATGCCACCAGACGGGAAGTCCAGCTTCACAGTGAAGTTCATGTTGGTTTTGACATAGGGATCATCAATCAACGGAACAACAATCACTGCGTTGGTCTGGCCGTTGGTGAACGTGAGCGAGCCAGTGGTGTTCAGGAAGTCCTCCCCGGTCCGTGCCGAACCGTTCTGGGTGCTGTAGCTCACGGTGGCGTTGGTGCTAACATTCCGCGTTACGGTCAGGAGCGCGCTGCCGTCGCCCTCAGCAACGTCATACGTGGACCTGCTGAACTGAAACACCGAGGGCAAGGCTGTAATCGTCAGATTCACATCCACACGGGTGGTTACGCTGGCAAGTGGATCGGTGATGGCATAGGCATAAGTGTCATTGCCCACATAGGCGAGATCGGGCTGAAAGATTCTCATTGGCCCGGTGCCTGTTAGCACTCCATGTGCGGGGGGCGAAACCACCAGATAGGTCAGGTTGCTTGTCCCGGCGGCCAGGAAGACGTTGGTCACGGGTTTCCCCTGCTGCGTGCCGTAGGACTGAGGCACAGGGGGAGCCACCAGGAAGGAATTCGAGATGGACAAGGCCGACTGATAATTGGAGTTGCCGGGCTGCAAGGCCACGATCGACACTGCTCCTGCGCCCGTCAGGTGCAGGAGGTTGTCCTGCAAGCGCGCAGGACCGCTCGTAACCGCAAGATCGACTGTCAACAGCGAGGAACTGCTGGCGGCCAACAAAGCAACCGGCGGATCGCCAAACACCTTGTCTGGCAGCTGCACGAAAGCGATTGTTTGCGTTGCCTTGGCGACGTTGAAGGACTGTTCTAACTGCGCCGCGGCCGTGGTGGCGTTGCCCGCTTGCGAGGCGCGCACCACGACCGTGCCCGCCCCCAGCAGGGTGAGCATGTCTCCTGACAAAGAAGCCGGCCCGCTGACAAGGGTCACTGTGACTGGCAGGAGGGAACTGGCCTCGGCGGAAAGCGTAAACGGAGGGTCACCGTAGGTGTGGTTCGTTAGGCCCACAAAACTAAGGCTTTGCACCTGACGAATCGTGAGCAGGGCCACGCTGCTGGTAACTGCCCCAGCAACATTGGTGACAACCACGGAGTAGCCGCCTGCGGAGAGAGCGGTGAGATTGGTCAAGCCGAGGGATGCGTTGGTCGCGCCACTGAGAAGAATTCCTTCTCGGAACCACTGATAGGCCAGTGGCTGAGTGCCATTGGCGGACACGGTGAATGACGCATTGCTGCCTTCGAGTAGGGACTGGTTCGTCGGGGGTGAGATAATGATGGGAGGGACAGACGGGGCCGTGCCGATGATCGCCACGGTATGAGAATATCCTGCAGCAATGCTCGTCGCCCCACTCAAGCCAGTGGGAACGGATGTTTGACCATAGCCATTGTCGCCAAATCCCACCACCGTGCCATCGCGCTTTAGCACCACCGTGTGAGCATATCCAACCGCAACGGCCGCCACCCCGCTCAAACCGGCCGGAAGTGTAGTTTGCCATGCCACCGCCGTGCCATTGCTCTTCAAGGCCACGGTGTGAAAACTACCTGCCGCAATGGCCGTTACTTCGCTCAAACCGGCCGGAACTGTCGTTTGACCATAGTCGTTGAATCCCCAAGCAACAACCGTGCCATTTCTCTTCAAGGCCACCGTGTGATATCCACCCGCCGCGATGGCCGCTACCTCGCTCAAACCGGTGGGAATGGTCGTTAGACCATAGCCATTGTATCCCCAGGTCACCACCATGCCATCGCGCTTCAAGGCCACGCTGTGATATTCACCCGCCGCAACGGCCACTACCTCGCTCAAACCAGCCGGAACATTTGTAGCACCATAGGAGTTGTCCCCCCACGCCACCACCGTGCCATCGCTCTTCAAGGCCACGGTGTGATAGCCCCCTGCCCCGATTGCCGTCACCCCGCTCAAGCCTACAGGAATGGTCGATTCACCGGAGGTATTGTTTCCCCATGCCACGACCGTGCCATCGCTCTTCAAGGCTACAGTATGCGAGTTTCCCGCTGCGATCTCAGTCACACCGCTCAAGTCGGCAGGTATATTCGTTTGACCAAAGGAATTGCGTCCCCAAGCCACCACCGTCCCCGGTGGCAGAGGAGCAAAATGGGCCGTCACCGTCTTGCTTGTATTCAACACCAGAGCGATGGCATTGGTCGTGGCGGCGGAGTCTCCCGTCCAGTTGAGGAACCGCGTCACCACAGTCGGCGTGGCCGTGATCGTCACCGTTTCGTTCTGGTTATAAACGTTCTTCTGCGGGTTCATTGTAACGGTGCCGTCACCAACCTGGTCCACGTTCAACGTCACCTGCCCCGTGCCCAGTAGCGCAAACAGAGCTGAGAGTGTCAAATTCGTGCTGGTGATTGTCAGCTCAAGGGGGTTGATGGTGGCATTGGTTTGGCCCGCCCATTGGACGAAACGCGATCCCGCCGCCGGACGAGCGGAGAGCCGCACTACGGTGCCATAGGGATACACGCCGCCTGTCGGGCTGAATTGCACGGTGCCATAGCCGCCATCCAAGCTGGCAGAAGTCGCCTGGAGGCTGGTGCCAAACACCGCTTGGATCACCCGGGCGCGGTTCATCTCGATTGTATTGGTGGCCCCGGCCCCACTGGCCAAACCCGCGCCTAGGTCGTTGGTGTCGCCTGTCCAATAGAGGAAGGTCCAGCCTGCAGCGGGCACCGCGGTGATGGTGACCACCGAATTGCTCAAGTAGCTGCCAGCCGATGGCGTCTTGGCTACGGTGCCGCCTCCCGCCGTGGCAACCGTCAACGAATACGTCGGCAGAATCGTGGCCGAGACAGGCTCATTGATGGCGGTGGTGACCTGTGTGCCCACCACGCTTACGGCCAGTGCGCGAATGACCACGTTGCTCGTCACGATGAAGGCATTGGTGTAAGTGAACGGCGCGCCAAAGGTGGGCGGTGATCCATCAAGGCTGTAGTAAAGGCTGGCGTTCGAGAAGGTGGTGAAGATCTGCACCAGCGCGGAATCGCCGAACGTATTCGAACCAGCTGCTATGCTGCCGGACAAGACCACCAGCGGGACTCCGGGCGGAAGGGGTGCTGGATCATTCATTAGCGCGGAAATCTCGGCAGCCTGCAAGGCGCGGCTGTAAATGCGCACATCGTCCAGGCGGGCCGCGTGTGCCATATTGTGGGAGAGCCCGTTATAGAAACCGCCCAAATGCGACCATGTGGGAAGGAGGCTGTTCATCCCCGCGATGCTCGTGCTGCCGACGAGAACCCCGTTGCAAAACAGCCGCAATTCATTTGCGCCTCGGTCCACCACGCCAGCCAGATGATGCCATGTGGCAGGCAGCAGGTTCAGATTCGTATTGATGACGATGCGATCTGAAGAATACGAGTAGGTAATTCCGAAGTGAGGGAAAATATTCCCGGTGACGGCGTCATAGGTGATCCCAAGCGCAGCCCCATCACTCCAGTCGTCGGCACCTGAATGAAAGATGGTGACGTTGGTCCCAAATGTCCATCGGCCGAATTCGTTGGTTGAGAGGTGTTTAACCCACCCGCTAATGGTGAACGAACTGTTGCTGGGCACCCACACCGGCAGGTCCACTCGGTTCTGGGCGTTGCCAGCAAACTTCAGCCCAAAGCCATGCGCGCCGGACTCGTAAACTGCGGTCATGTTGGTCACGGACCCATGGCGGCCGTTCCCCGAATGGTCCCTCACGTCACCATCGAGCGGATAGTGGGCGACCAGCCCAAGCTTCAAGTCGTTTGTCACGTTCAGGCCCGCCACACTGCTGGTCACCGCACCATAGACATCGCCCACCATAAGGTTCGTCAACGCCACGCTGTAGAAGCCGCCATCAATGGCTTGCAGATTGGTGATCACAAGCGTGCTGTTGGTCGCGCCACTGATCGTCACGCCGTCTCTGCGCCACTGGTAGGCGGGCGTTGGCACACCCCCGCCAATCACTGTGAAACTTGCGGTGCCGCCGGGTGGCGCGACGAGGCTCGACGGTGGCTGTGATATGTAGGGCGGCACATGGACGGTGAGCAAGGCCACAGCGCTGACGATCGAACCGCTTTGGTTGGTCACCACCACATTGTAGCTGCCAGCCATATTCGTCGCCGCCGACCCGAGCGAGAGAGATGCGCTGGTCGCGCCTGCCAGCGGGTCGCCATCTCGTCGCCACTGGTAGGCCAGCGTTCCGCTACCGGTAGCGTCCACGCTAAAGGACACATTCGTGCCCGCGATGACGGTGAGCGACTGCGGCTGACGGCTGATCCCAGGTGCCGCATCGTCGTTCATGATCGTGCCGGTGGCGAACTGAAGGAGCAGATTTGCGTTAGTCGGGCTGAAAAGAACAACGCCAAATGTCTCATCGGACTCCACGAAGGAATCACCTTGCACGGCGACGGTGATGCTTTTGCTGGTCTCGCCAGGAATGAACATGAGCCGGCCGCTGTTGGCCGGGTAATCGCTGCCAGCCAGGGCGGTCCCGTTGGTGGTAGCGAATTCTACGGTTATGGTTTGGCTGCTTGGCACGGAGAGGGAGACTAGGAACACGGCGTCTGTGGTGCCGCTGTCCCCTTCTGAAACCGTAGCGTTGCTGATGGAGATCGTTGGTATCACCACCGGTCCGAACGAGGCAGTGATCGTCCGGCTCCGGTCCATGCTTATGGTTAAGGGATTGAGCGCCCCGCCGGCATCGCCGCTCCAACCTTGAAAGAACTGACCTGACCCGGGCGTATTCGTGAGCGTCACGCTTGTGCCGTAGACGTATTTTTCCAGCTGCGGCAATTTCGTGACTGTGCCGTTGCCGTTGACCAGAACGGTCAGAGAATATTCATTCGCCAGCAGGTTCGTTGAAAAAACCCCGGACACCGAAGGACTGCTGTTGGTAACAACGAAATCAAGCGGGCTGACGCTCTGACTGGAGGCGGCCCCGGTCCAGAATCGGAAGTAGGCTCCGGGATTTGGGATGGCGCTCAGACGCACGATCGAGCCATACGGATATGGACCGTTCGCGGGGCTGGCCATGAGCGTCCCGTTGCTGGGCGTTCCGAGCGTGACTGGCGTGCCAAAAGCCGCTTTGAGGCTGATGTTGGTGCTCATCACCAGAGCGAGCGGCTGATTAGTGGATGTCGCAGTTGCCCCGCCGCTGGTGATTTCCCAGCGCATGAAGCTCCAGTTACTGCTCGCTACAGCGGTATTCGTTACCACGGTGCCGGCGAGATACGTGCCCCCGGGCGGAAACACAGACACGCTACCGCCACCAGGAGTCGTGTCCGTCCACATGTAAGTTGCCACCAGGTTGACCACCACAGGGTCACATTCGATGGGATCGCCCGAAATCGGGTGATACGCAACCGCACGAATCGTGACCGTATTGGTCACGGTGAACGGGGTGTTGCTGTAGTTGGACCCGCTTGAGGGATCCGAGCCATCCAAAGTGTAGTAAACCGTCGCGCCGACGAGGCTCGAGGCGATGGTGACAAGGCTGGCGCGCGGTGCGGCGAAGACATGGTTGGTGTTATAAAGTCCGTCCACGAGGACGAGCGGCGTGCCGACCGGTCGCTGCAGTTCGATCGCTTTCACCACCCAGTAATCGGACAGACCATGATTCGGACTGGTCTTACCGGGACCGGGGAGGGAATCGGAAACGCCAGCCATGATGAACCCGCCATCGGGGGTGCTTAGCAGATGGCGGATCTCATCCGTGCTCGTGCCACCGAAGGACACATCCCACTGCTTGTTCAATTGCAGGTCGGTCTTCACCACCCAGAAATCACCTGCGCCGAAATTGGTCGCCGACTTATTGCCCGACGGCGGACTGGAGGAGCTGCCGCCGAAATACAGCCCACCGTCTGACGAGCCATCCAAGGTGTCTAGCCGATCTGGCAGGCTCCCACCAAAATTGGTCTGATGCAATGTCGTGCCGCCGCTGCTGACACGGATGGCGTAACCGTCGTATTCGGCGACGGGGGTGTAGTTTCCCACATGGACGCTGCTCCCATCGGGCAGCAGTTTGAGCCCGCGGATGGTCACATAATCTGTCGCGGCGGTGCCGTAGGATTGCTCCCGCTCAAGCGTGCCATCCGCTCGCAGTTTGAGCAGCCACATGTCGGAGTTGCCAAAGGAGGGACTGTTGCGTGAGCCACCTGTGCCATCCACCGCCCCGCCCACCAGCAAACCGCCATCCGGCGTGACGACCACGGCGTTGCCGCTCACGGCGGTTCCATTCGTAGTGCCGTTGCTCACATCCCAGACCAATGCGCCCTGGCCGTCCACCTTGACGATCCACAGATCATTGGAAAGGCCAGAAGCGAAGCGCGGCGCTGTGCGGTTCCCCGTGCCCGGCGCGGAGGCCGAGCTTCCCACAAAAGCGTAACCACCATCGGGCAGGGCCGCCAGGGCGTTCACCTGGTCGTCATTCGCGCCGCCGTAAGTGCGCTCCCATTGCACCACTCCGGCCCCGTCAATCTTTACGAGCCAGGCGTCATAATTGCCGTAATTGGTTGAACCATTGTTGCCAGTACCCCCTGGAGAACGCGAGTAGCCGCCCAACAAGCAGCCTCCATCTGGCGTCACAAGAATGTCCTCGATGCGGTCGCGGTCGCTGCCCCCATAGGCCCGCTCCCACTCCTTTTGGCCGGCGGCGCTTAACTTGACCACCCAGGCATCTGCGAAGCCAAAATTCGTGGAGGTGCGGTTGCCAGTCGCGCCAGAGGAAGATTCCCCGGCCACCAGATACCCGCCGTCAGCCGTGGGCCGGACGACGGTGGCAACGTCTGAGTTCGTGCCGCCGAGAGAAATTTCCCACTGCTTCAGCACGAAAGTTTCCAGCGTCACACCCGGTGCGTTAGTAAAGACGGCGGTGTAAAAGTTACTCACCCCGATGATGACAGTGCGCGGGTTGGTGATCACTCCGTCGCTCCAGCGCAAGAACTTGTGGAATCGGCCCGGCGTGGCAGCAAGGGTCACCTGCAGGTTATTCGTGTAGGTAATCAGATTCGGTGACTTAATAACCGTTCCCGCGCCTTGGTTGGTGGCTGTCAAAATCGAGGAGAAGATCGCCAGGGTTGCCTCCCCGCTGGTGCTAGCTCCGTAAGCGTTGGTGACGACCACAGAGTAACTGCCCATCTGCGGGTAACTGAGATTGGTCAAGGTCAAGGTGGTGTTGGTGGCGTAGGGGATGGATTGGCCATTGAACAACCACTGGTAGGCCAGCGGCATACTACCACTCATCGACACGGTGAAGACGTGGTTCGAAAACAATGCGTTGGTGCCGCTGGATGGTGAGGTCAGGAAGGCTGGAGATAGTTGGACAGACGCATTTTGGTAGATGGTGCCCACATTGGTGATCACCAGCCCACCCGATCGCTGAATCAGGCTGCCGTTTGAAAATGCCAGCAGATTCGTCAGGGTGAGCAAGCTCCCAACTCCGGTTGAGCGCACCATCATTGGCTGGCTGGTGGCGGTCAAATTGGTCAATGCTGGCAAGCTGAAAGTGGACCCTCCGGACACGTCCAAGTTCAGCCCAACCGCATTGGCGAGGCTCGGGGCCAAGATGTATCCGCCATCGAAAGGACTAAGCAGCGAACCGACAGAATTGCCACCCGAGCTCGCACTGAACATTCGCAGTCCGCTTAGATCAATTACACTATTCGTTCCGCCCGCAACGACCTCTATCCCACCGGGACCGCCGCCGCCACCAACCGGATTGACATACCCACATGACATGACGCTGACATTTCTCAAATTGAGCCTCCCGCCCTGAGAAGCCTGCAGGCGGAAGTATTTGTATGCGAAATCGGAACTGCGAATTGCCAGCAACGCCGGTAGATCCAGCACACTTCCAGAACCCGATGCTTGCCACAAACCAAGGCCTGCTTCTCCGTTGTGATAATTTGTTAGCGAAGGCAGTGCAAATGTCATGCCGCCGGAGACGCTCAAGTTAAGCCCGACGGCGTTAGCCAAATTGGGGACCAAGATTTGTCCCCCGTTGCTCGGCTGCAACAGGGAGCCGACGGTGTTGCCGCCGGTCGCTGTGAACTGCCGCAGTCCGCTCAGATCAACCACGCTGTTGGTGCCATCGGCTGTGACCTCAATTCCGCCGGGACCGCCGCCCCCACCAACGGGGTTCACATGGGCACACGACATCACACTTACGTTCGTCAAGTTCAAGCGTCCCCCTTGCGTCGCCTGCAATTTTAGGAATTGATATCCGAACTCTGGCCCTCGGATATTTTGCAACGCCGGCATGTTCAGCAGACTCCCAACGCCGGTCACTTGCCACACGCTCAGGCCCCCCGAGCCATTGTTGTAATTCGTCAAAGTCGGCAGAGTAAAAACTGTCCCATCAGCCACAAAAATATTCAACCCGACGGCACTCGCTAGGTTCGGAACTAGAATCTGACCGCCGTTGCTAGGCCTTAGTTGTGAGCCCACCAGATTACCACCTGGGCCGCCGGAGAATTGTTGCAGCCCGCTTAAATCAATCACACTGTTGGCACCTTCGGAGTTAATCTCAATTCCACTCGCACCGCCCCCCCCGCCAACCGGATTGACGTAGGCACAGGTCATCAATGTCACGTTGGTCAAGTTAAGCCTACCGCCTTGGAGCGCTTGCAGTCGGAGAAAATTGTATCCGTAGTATGGGCCTGCAATGCTGCGCACATTTGGAAAATCGAGCACGCTTCCGATGCCAATCGCCTGTAGGAAACTATTGCCGTAATCCCCAGTTACGAAGTTGGTCAATACCGGCAGCCTTATCAGTCCACCCTGCTCGGCGGACATGCTAACGGTCGTGAGATTCGTTGCGCCGTTGTCGTTGAAAGTAGCTGCCTCGCCACGAGCGGTGATTGTGATCCCGGACGCATAAATCCCTTGGGCGATTTGCACAGCACCTGTCACGACCAGAGCACTGGTAATGGCCAGCGACCGCTGGCAAATCAGGCTGTTGAGCATGCCCAACGGCAGCCCGGTGATAGGCTTGGTGCCGTTTCCGATGAAAATGGAGTCGGCTGGTGTTGGGAAGGAATTCCCAGACCAGTTGCCTGGATCGATCCAAGACGCATCGTCTCCTCCGCCTGTCCAAACCTTGCCATAGACTCCCAGCACCGCGACCGAGCTGGTGATGGAGCCGAGCAAGTCGGTAACTACCACGTCATAATTGGCGGAGTGGCTCAATTGGACGTTGGTCAACGCGAGCGAGGTGTTGGTGGCGTTGCCGATGCTTACACCGTTGGAGCGCCACTGGTATGTCAGCGGCCCAGCTCCGATGGCATCCACGGTGAAGGTGGCGTTTGCACCAGTTGGGGCGATAGCGTTGGTCGGCTGCGTGCGAATCGTCGGCGGGCTGGACACGAGAGCCATGGAGTGATACGCGCCTGCGGAAATGGCAGTCACCCGGTTCAAACCTGCCGGAATGATCGATTGACCATAGGCGCCGTTTCCCCAGGCTGCTACAGTGGCATCATCTTTTAGGGCCAAAACATGAGAAAATCCCTGCGAAACCGCCGTCACCCCGCTGGAGCCTAACGGAACGTCCCCGCTGTTGTCTCCCCAGGCCAAAAGGGTGCCGTCACTTTTCAAGACAACGCTTTGATATAAACTTGTCGCAATGGCAGTGACTCCACTCAAGCCGGCAGGGATATTAAGCTGGCCACGGCTGTTCGAACCCCATGCCACAACAGTGCCATCGTTCCTCAGCGCCACGGCATGCGAAGTCCCTGCAGCAATGGCCACCACGCCATTCAAATTGGCAGGAACATTTAGTTCATTATTGTTAGTGTTGTAACCCCATGCGACGACGGTTCCGTCTTGCTTCAAGGCAACCATAAACTCATAACCCGCCGCGATGGCCGTGACCCCACTCAAGCCAGCAGGAACGTTCGTGACGGCGTAACCGTTGTAACCCCAGACCACCAACGTTCCGTCGCTCTTCAATGCAGCAGTGTGTTGAAGACCAGCCGCGACATCCGTCACCCCGTTCAAGCCTGCTGGAACATTCGTTTGACCGTAGTTGTTGAATCCCCACGCCATCACGGTGCCGTCGTTCTTGACGGCAACTGTGTGCAAGGTTCCGCCGCCAATGGCTTTGATCCCGCCCACGTTGGTAGGAACGGTTGTTTGACCGTAATCGTTGTCACCCCACGCTACTATCGAACAGTTCGTCGGTAGCGGGCTCACGACCAAACTGGCCACGGAACTAGTGCTCGAACCGAAGGCGTTCGTTACGACGAGGGTGTAGGCACCGGAATTGTTCGTGGTCGCCTGCGGAAGGAAGAGCAGCAGGTTGGTCTGGCCGGGGATATTGGTGCCGCCAAGTCGCCACTGGTAGCCGAGCCCCCCCCCCACTTCTGCACCAAGTATCAGGTTTTTGCCCGCATAGTTTGTCTGGCTGCGAGGCTGGGCAATGAACGAAGGAGGCGATTGGGCGCGTATGGAACCAGCTCCGAGCAACACTAGTCCGATGCCGACAACCAAGGCGCGAAGTGAACGCCACCCCTGAGAGCCCCATGCGAAAGCCTTACATACTGCGAACTCCGGTTTGCTTTGTGAAGCTTGTTCGTCCATGCTTTTCCCCTCTTCAGCCACTCGCTGGGGACTTGTTCTTGGTGGATAGCACACCAGGAATGGAAAACAATGAAATTAAAATTGGCGATTGCCTTACGGGCGCAGCTTGACACCCGCACCACCGGTGATGAACCCCCTTGCTCTGCGAGGCACGAGCGGGGATGGTGAGAGGGGAGCTTCAATAGAGCCTCGATGTGGTTCGACATAACGCACCTCCTCTCCCCGGCCCTCTCCTCCATGGCATGGAGGAGAGGGAGTGGGGCCCGCTGTCGGATGGTGCGGATGCCATGCTGCGCCTTTGCCCTAGTCTTATTTCGCCGCTAGTGTGAAGCACCGCGCTTTAATCCTATTTATCGGGCTGGTCGCTGGGTTGGCCTTGCTCGTGATCCTTTGGCGCAGTCCTGCACCGGTGGAGCTGCCTTCGCCGTCAAACTATCCCCGGCGCGCTGCGCCCAAGGGGGGAATTGGCGACCAGAGAGCGGGTTCTGAAGCAAGACTTTCCATGTTCGCGACGAGCCTCGGTTCGGCGCGCACAGCAATTGCCGCTGAGGCGGTTGTTCGCGAACTGGAGCGCTGGCTCACTAACCAGCCCCCCGCCACCATCAACACACAGATGAGGGAGTTCCTTGTGACCCGTGCGGATGCATCGCTTTGGAAGGCGTTCGCAGTTCGAGCGGATGGCTTTCTTTCGGATGCGCCGACCTTGCGGGTATGGTTGTTGGATTACTGGGAACGCATTGACCCAGTGGCGGCCGCGGACTTTGCGCGGGAGTTGTTACAGGAGCGCATCTCAGCTGATGAGTGGGCGGTGGCTTTGCGCCTACTGGCACGTGGAACCCCCGGCGGAGCGCATGGGCTCGTCCGCGAAAGGACTAGGGAGCTGATCGGACACGAACCCTGGCGGAGCAACCCTTCTATCGGCTTTCTGGAGGCCTTCGACGGCGTCGTTTACTCGCGTGATGTCGACTTCGTCCCGGAATTGATGGCCCTTCTGAGGCGGACCAACAGCCAGGCTCTTGCCTACGCAGCATTTCTAACTATGGATCGTCTCGTGATCGCGGAGCCCGCCGCCACGTTGTCGCTGCTCCTGCGGCAACCGGAGTTGGGCGCAGGGCGTGAAGCGACTCGAGCAAATTGGTTTGCGCGTGCGAATGTCTCTGACCCGCGCCAGCGATCGCTGATCGAGTCTTACCTGGTTCAAGAAACCATCGGTGAACCGGAACTGCGACTTTTTGCCAGCGCCTTTCCCAACGCAAACTTCGCGCTTTCCCACAACCTCTTGACGAGCTCCCAGGCACTTGGAGCGGAAACGGTGCGGCAGCGGGACCGCGCCGCTCTCGACTCGATCAATGCCTGGCTTGCGAATCCGCGGTTTGCCCGCTCTCACGCGCTGCTTTCTCAAACCCGTGATCGGTTGGAGCGGTTTGTTGGTAAATCGGGGGGATAATGCTCCCGCTTGACGCGCCATACCAGTTCGTCTTCGATTAGCATAGGGCGCATCTTGACACTGCTCGCTTACGCTGGCAACCAGAGCGCCTTCCCAAGGGGATGGGATGGGTTATTCTAGGCTTTTGATGTTGCCCGTTTAGAAATGATCATTCAACATTACCGTAAGCCAAACAACATTCGTATTACGCACGGAATCCCTTAGCAGGCTTTTGAAAAATGGGTGGTTTCCAGCGTTGCAACCTCCGGTTTGTGACTCGCCATGCTCCTGTGGCGGGTGTCGGACTCGGTTTGCACTGTTTTCGGACACACCGCGGGTTCCGGCGTCCCGCTTACGCGGTCGCCAGGGTCGGCGGTCGTGGCGGACTGCCCAGCAGCTTGGCCATCCGAACCAAGTTATAGCTGCTCAAGATCAGCAGCGCGCTCAGGCCCACCCAGTCCACGCCCCGCTTGCGCGTGCGCCGCAGGCCGCCAATCTCCTTGCACCAGCCAAAGATTTCTTCGATGCGCTTGCGCAGTTTCTGGCTGGTCTGGTAGCCCAGCGTCTGCGTGGTGCGGCCATCCAGGCCGGTGACCTTGCGGTCCTTGATCTGCGCGACATGCGGTGCGATGCCGTGCTCCCAGCAGAAGCTCACCAGTTCCGCGTTGTGATAGCCCTTGTCCGCGCCTACCGTCTGCGGCGGGCGCTCGGCCACGTCCAGTTGCCGGGCCAGCAGTTCGGTCGCGGCGGTGGTTTCCGTCACGCCGGTGGCCGAGGTGACGGCGGCCTGCACACACAGGCCGTGGCGGTTCTCCATCAACGCGTGCAGCCCGAAGCAGAGCCGGGCTTCCTTGCCTTGGCTTTTGCGCAGCAGCCGCGCCTCGGCGTCGGTAGTGCTCTCGTGTGTCGCGTTGCTGCGCCGCTCGCCGTGAAAGTCCACGCTGGGGTTGCCGGCGTCGCCATCGGTGGGGGACTTGGCCCCGGTCTTGGGTTGGAAACTCTTGAGACTGGCCCAGGCGTCGATGAGCGTGCCGTCCACGGTGAAGTGGGCCTCGCTGACCCAGCTGTGCTCACGGGCCAGCGCGACCAGCCGGGCGAAGAAGAGTTCGGCGATGCGGTGCTGGAGCAGCCGGTTTTGATTCTGGCTGAAAGTGGAGTTGTCCCAGATGGGGTCCAGCAGGTTGAGGTCGAGGAACCAGCGGAAGAGGAGGTTGTAGTCGAGCGCTTCCACCAGCAGGGCTTCGGAGCGGATGGTATAGAGGGCTTGCAGCACCTTGGCCTTGAGCAGGCGCTCGGGCGGGATGGAGGGCCGGCCCAACTCGGCATACATCTCGTCGAAGAGCGGGGAGAAGTCGCGCAGGACTTCGTCCACGAGGGCTTTGACACGACGCAGCGGGTGGTGCTGGGGCACGCGGCTCGCAGGCGAGAGCAGGCACAACATGTCGGACTGGGGATTCACTTGGCCACGCATGCAGTCTCAGACTCACGCCGTTCCACACCGTTGAATCCCCGAGGGACTTTTTCAATTTTCAATGAACTGTTAGGGAATGGACCAGCCGACTTCCTCCTCTCCAGCACTGAATGTCCCCAAGGACGACCTGCGCCTCGCCCTCGCCGAGCTCGCCACGCCCATCGGCTTCGAGTTCACCGACGACAAAATGAAAAACGCCGACCACCAATTCGAGCGCACCCGCCGCGAACTGAAAAACTCGCCGACGACCGCGCGCCGCACCACTGCCTGCTCCTCCTCGACAACGTGGACCGGCCCGGCCTGCTCGAACCCGCGCAAGTCGCGCGGCTCAACGGCGGCGACTGGCTGCAAGTCATCGCCACCACGCGGCTGGGCGAAAGCGAACTGCACGGCGCGCACCGCGACCCGCGACCGCTCGTTCCTGGCCATTGACGAACTGCCGCCGGACGACGCCCTTGCGCCCATTGAGAGCTACCAGCCCGACGGACGTTTCCGCACCGAGGCCGAAGCTGCTTGAGCTGAGGAAAGACCTCACGCTGCAATGCATCGCACTCAACCTTGTCCGCCTGTAGTTCTCGGGAGAAACGGTGGTGCGTTATTGGCCTTGGGTGAGTTGTTTGATCCCAAGAGTGATCCGCTGGTTAACCTTGTCAACATTGAGCACTACAGCCTCGACCTCATCACCCTTCTTGAGGACTTCGGACGAATGATTTATCTCCTGTATCGGAGAGGGGTCGGAAATATGAATCATGCCATCGATGCCTGGCTCCAATTCGACAAATGCTCCGTAACTCGTCAAGCTTGTGACCTGGCGCTGCACGCGCATTCCAATAGGATAGCGCGCGTCTGCGGTGTCCCACGGATTGGCTTCAAGCTGGCGAATGCCGAGGCTGATTTTCTGTTCTTCACGGTTGATGCCGAGCACAACGGCCTCGATATCCTGGCCCTGCTTGAGGATGTCGGCGGGCTTGGCGACACGTTTAGTCCAAGAAAGCTCGGTGACATGCACGAGACCTTCAACACCGGGTTCCATTTCCACAAACGCGCCATAGAGGACGACGTTGACGACCTTACCTTTGACCTTCGCACCAACGGGATACTTGGTTTCAATCTGATCCCACGGATTTGCCGTTCTCTGCTTGAGGCCGAGACTGACACGTGCTTTTTTCAAGTCCACGTTTAAAACTATCACATCAATATCTTGCCCTATGTTGAGCAGTTCGGATGGGTGGCCGATGCGGCCCCAGCTCATGTCCGTGACGTGCAGCAAACCGTCAATGCCATTAAGATCAATGAACGCACCGAAATCGGTAATGTTCTTGACCGTGCCCTTGCGGACCTCGCCCGGTACGATTTCACCCAGCAATTTCTGGAGGCGTTCGGCGCGTTCGGCTTCGATGAGTTCGCGCCGAGACAAAACGATGACCCGCGGATACCAGTTGAGTTTGATGATCCAGAAATCGTATGTGTTACCGATGTATAATGTGAGATCAGGGGAGTTCCTGAAGTCCACATGCGAGGTCGGCACGAACGCCTTGACACCGATGTCGACGATCAGGCCGCCTTTGACGATGGCTTCGACCTTTCCGGGAATTGGCATTTTTGCCGTCATCGCATGCATTAGCTTCTTCCAGAAGGCGACCACTTTAGTCTTTCTGGAAAGAGAGAGCTTCTCCTTTTCTTGATCAAGCTCGACGATTTCGAAACTCAGTGTTTGGCCAACAAGGTTTTGACCGGCCTCTATGTCAGAAGATTGTAACACGTCCGACGGCAGGAATGCTCTCACACCAAGGACATTCACTCCGCAACCGGTTTGACCGACGGCCGTCACTAAGCCGGTGACTTCTTCGTTCGCATCGCAACACCTATGGAGTTCTCGCCAAATCTCACCGGGAGTTGGTGGTGCAAGAAAGCGAGATGCAAGCACGATGCTCACCCTTTGCCTCTCTTCGTTAAGTGCCGTGATTCCAACCTCAACTATCCTACCGACAAGATGGTCGGTTTCGATGCCCTCCAGCAGAAAATCGCTTTCGTGTAGAAAAGCGTCAAATCCAATATCGACGTGATAGCCATGCTCCGTGCTCTTCCACCGGCCCTTCACTACGCCGTTGAGCGTTTGTTTGGTTTGGATAGCATTCCGCAACGTCTTCAATAATTCACTGACATCGTCGAGTTGGTACACTGCTCCGGCGGCTGTCTTCAGCAATCTGGGAAGAAACGTTGCCCGAGTCCACGCAGGCGGTTTTCGAGGCCTGACACGCAACACTTTCTTGCGTGGTCCGTCGAGGTCCGTGACGATCACCACCCGAGGCCATGTGTCCGGAACGGTCAAGACGCGATCTCCCTCGAGCGGCGGCTCTCGAACAACAATGTGATTCCCGGTCCAGAGAACACCGACTTCCGTGTTGTTTCCGAAAACCCATTTTGCATTTTGAGCGGCGGCGATTTCGGCGACCTCGGCGTGGGAAGTGTTCAGAATGATAGAGGCGACTGCCCTCAGGAGTTGTGCGGCTTCGGTTTGTCGAACGGACTCAGGCAACTCCTCCAGAAAGCAAAGCGCCCAACGAGCCGAGGCCGGATTGCGCAACCTGCCAAGAAGCGAACGAATGACACGAGCGAGGGATTCCTTCAAACGTTCTGCATCATTCGGTTTGGATTGGAGAGAGAGGTAAACGATTTCCTCCTCGAAAAGCACACGACTCCAATCGCTTGCTTGGAGACGCTGCTGTTCAAGTAGTCTGCGAGCTGTTTCCAAGAGTTTGGGGTCCACGGCCAGTTCTGATCGTAGTTCCGTCGTCCATCGCGGAAAAAGCGAAACGACACGCGGGTTGCTTACCGCGACCCAAGGCCCATTGGTAAAATCTGCTTCTGCCCCGGCGTCGGCGGCTGGGAGTATGTGCATTCGAGCCGTCCGCAAAAGGGCTGGATCAATGACCGCCGCCAGGGAAAGCACACGTGCCAAACGAAGCAGATGGCGCGGACTCGCTGGCGTGGCTGCGACGCCAGGGCGGTGCCAGTGGACGATACGGATTCGATGTTTCAGGTTTGAGGGCCATCTCTGATGGTGGAACGGCACCAACGCAGTCAGACGAAGTCCGCGACGGTGGTGGTAAGCCACAAATGCCCGCCAGCATGCGCGTCGCCATCGGCTTACCCAAGGACGACCACCACCGATACCTAGGTCGGAGAGAATTAATAGCATATCCCCGCGCGCAGTGCGCAACCACGGTGACGCCGCCGGGGGGCCATAGGTCACCGCCTCGTCCTGGAGAGCGGGGCCAGCTACATCGCGAAGAGCCTTAATCAGCGCGGTTGCGTCCCTTTGGAAGAGGCGCATGGAGTCTGCCGTGTCCGATAGCAGATAGATCCGTCGAGCCACGCCTCTGCGTTCCTCCCGTGGCAGGACCGCCGGAAGCCGTCCCCGGGCTAAGGACGAGACGAGTTGGCGGATGTCGGGGTTTCCGGGAATCCGGCAAGTGAGGAGATTGGCTACTAAAGCGCGTAATTGACACCGAGGTATCAGGGGGGGCGGATCTAGCAAACGACGCGCCCGTTGCGGGAAGTCTAGTTCTTCCGCGTCGGCGACATACGACGGCATATCGCCTACCGGAGGCGCCTTCAATTCGGTAAGTTTTACGGGACGCCCTATCACATCAGGTCCCGGAGGCTCTACTCGGGGTTCGTATTGCCATCCCGGCGCCCGCGCACGAGTTCGGATTATTTTAGGGAGGCGATCTTCTGCCTCTTTGTCAGCACTTGGTCCAAAACTTGCTTCGGTAGCGACTGATTGCGTAACCCGACAGGTTGGCTGTGAAGCTGCCGTGCTAGCCCCAGAAACGATGTTGCCCTTCAGGCCGAGCAGACGAGCGATGTTGGTGCAATCAGCGGGTTGAGGGGCTAATTCCCTAAACGCACGAACTAGATCAGCAAGGCCGGTGGGCGTTGTTTTCATCGTTGTTGGATATGCTGATCTCCGCGAGTCACCCCAAATGCAAGACCTCAGTCGCCACCGGCCATACTACTGGTCCAAGACGTTCGCAGAATTATGTCTTTCCACTGGCTCTCATCAGCGTGAAGGAGTTGGATCGCTTTGACGGTATCAAGGTATTCCGCCGCGCTGACCTGTTCGAATCCTCGGATTTGCTTTAACAACTCGGCAACCCGCTGCCATGTCTCCAAGGTTCTCCCGTCGTCTTCGCGAAAAGTTAGCTTTGCCAACTCGACGAGCTGGTCGTTCTCCAATGGTTGAATCTCCAATACTACACATCGTCTCACAAAGGCCACTGGCAATTCCCGTTCGCGGTTGGAGGTGATTACCACAAGCGGCATGCCGCTTTCATTCTGGTCGTTACCGAGTTTGATCAGATCGCCGGTTTCTTCCACGACGAACTGCTGCGAACCGAGGGGAACCAACAAGTTGTTGGGAAAGTCGGGGTCAGCCTTGTCGATTTCATCAATCAACAAAACCGCTGGAGGAATCGAGATGCTCTCGGTGGGCGTTGCCCTGGCTCCAGGGTCGGCATAGTCATCCGGCCAGCGGCCTGGATCAATTGCGGGGCGAAGCCTTGGGCTTTGGTGCTGACTGCCGCGCAGTCTTGCAGTTTGCGGGCTGTACACCCACCAGAGCGGGCCGGGTTCGATGAATGGATAGCAGTTCCGCCAGTCCACATGGCCCTCTGCCTGGCCTGCTGCACCAAGCTGGGCTTCTCCCAGCCGCCGCACTGCGTCAAAGCGATAGTACAAATCGCGGGCTTCGCTGCGCGAATGAACTACAAACTCGTAGTAGCGTCGCCGTAAAACCCGCGCGAGATTAAACACGAGTGAAGACTTTCCGCACCCCGACGGACCAAAAACCAGCAAGGGTCGTCCAACAGCCAGAGCGACACGCGCCGCGAGTTTGATCTCGGGTGTATAACGGTAAAACTTTCCATCGCGCCTATCGGCAAGGTCCGCTGTCTCAATTTGCCGCCGAAAATCTGCAACCGAAACACCCGCGGCTTCAAGCATACTTGAGTTTGGTGGCATCTCGTTAGTCACGAAGTTTTGCTTCTCCTCTCCTCAATGAGTTCTTGCGCGTCGGCGTAGGCATCATACGCATCCTTTTCCTGCTGTTCCGTGTCTGAAGGTGTCAAAATGGCAGCGAACCTACCCGTGACTTTCAGTTCATCAGGATCTCCCGTTGCCACGAGGAAGTGGAGTGGCGGAAAGGCATTCTGGACCTCCCGGATCAAGGTGCGATCCAGCGCCATCCTGTGATCCAGCAGGAGAATAATCGGCAATGCCCTCCCCTCATCAACTCGCCGCCGCACAAGCAATGCACAAATATCAGCGCGTTCCCGCTGCCTATGAACCTGCGTGGAGACGCTCGCATCGAGCCGCACGGTTGTTTTCCGAGCCAGCAGCTTCTGACTGAAACGGAGCAGCAAATCTTCGTGGATTTGCTCAACGATTTCCTGTGGTTCGTCGGATGACTTTACAGACACTTTTGGCCAGCCGGAGGGTGTGCGGCTCGCTTTGAGGAGGCACTCGCGCGGTGTGAAATCAGCATAATCACACTCAAGGGCGACATTTTTACCGACCCGTGAATCCCCCAGAGTTTGGCGTAAGCTCTGAGCTGTCTCCGCCTTGATCCAGTGCGTCGCGAGCAACTCAAGCAGCGAACCCACTCGCTCATCCAGCTTGCCCAGTGTTAGCAAGCACTCTAACGCTGCGGGCCCAACCTTATAGATCGAACGCGCGAGGGCGCGCGAAGATTCAGGGGCTACACCTATCTCGCTAAACCGGCGACTTAGTTCTTGGCCAATCCGACGGATTCGATGACGATCCAGCCCGCCCAGTTCGTCAGTGATTTGCTGGATAACCCACTTATCTTCCGGGGCGGTAGTATCTAAGTCGTCCAGCCGACGAACCACAGTTTGCACGATTCCAACCAAGCCCTCCTTGTAGCTTCGGTCCGGGGGGAGCGACATTGCGTTGTATTTGTCCGCCAACGTTCGCATACATTCCGGGAGCTGATCGGCTGGCGGCATTGTTGCCCCATCGAACAGAACCGGGAGGAAAAGCCGCCGAGGATCGTTCGCCGCACACTCGATGCCTAAGGCGACTTCCCGGCGAATGAAATCCCGCGCATCATTAAGTCGTCTGTTTCCATTTGAGTCGAGAGGATTCCATTGAGGGCCAACCAGCGCTATAAAAACTAAAGCAGCCTCAATTGCTCGTTGAATTCGCTCTGGAAAGACTTCGCCTTCCTCTAACGCTTCACGATCCAGAAAGATCTCATCGCCGTGCAATTCACTAGCGAGGCGGTCGTAGAGCCACTCAGCGAGCGCCCGTTGATCCGCTCTGCGGTAACTGATGAACACTAGGCAGCTCATCTTTTGAAATTCTTCAGAAAGCTTTCTGCGACTGTCGAGACAGCATAGTGCCCCTTTCAGATGATTGGCAATTAGGAACAATTAGGAAGCCGAGGCTGCGGACGACCCGCGGCGCGTTACGGCGGTCGTGCTTGTCCCATTCGCAGAACTGGGCGGCGATGACGGTGTCACCGCGCGTCTGGGTGGGTTGGGCGGCAAAGTCGCTCTTGCTGACGCCGGGCGCGCCCATGATCCAGAAGAGACGGTGCGTGCCGCACGGACCACCTTGTGGAGCGGTTCGCCATTGCTCCTCAAACAGCCATTGGCGTCCGTAGAAGCCTTTGCTCAACAACTGGCAGTTGCGGGCCTCGGACTTGATGCGTTTGAGATGGCCGTTGAACGTTTCGATCGCTGAGGAAGATCCGGAGTGAGGTGGAGGGTACTTCGGCGGAGATTTGGCCGTGTTCAGGGCAGACCCAGTGCTTTCCAACCTGCGTCAGCGGCTGCTGGCACTGGCCGAGTCCGACCCGACCAACACCGCGTGGCAGCGCGACCTGTTCATTTCGTCCAGCAAGCATGGCGACATTACGGTGGCGTTGGGCGATCTCGCGACGGCCGAGAAGGCGTATTGACAAGTCCTCGGCGTCAATCAGCGCTTGAGCCGACAGCACAGCTACCGCCTGCTCGACGCCGGGGAGATCATTGAGGCGGTGAAAACTGTCACCCAGGGTGACACGGGCGAGTTGAGGCTCCCGACCAGCGAGCGGCCCTATCGCGAAATCAAGTCGTTGGTCGATCAGAACGTCGCACCAGCACAGTTGGTGAAGTTGCTCAAACAGGCGGACACCTACACCAAATCCCTCCGTGACATCGAGGCGGGGGACATCGTGAAAGCCGCCTTCGAACTCGAACTTATGGCCAAGCCAGAGAAGGTCGTGTTCGAACTCAAAGCGGCGTGGGGACAAATCCGCGACGGGCTGGACGGGGTGGTGAAAGTTCTGGAGAAGCACAAAGACCTTGGGGCGGAAGTTGCGCAATTGAAGGAGTTGCTAGAGCAGGTGAAGGAGGCGGTGAAGCGCTGTCCGATCCCGCCGAAGCCGAGCGGCAAGGCCAGGAACAAGGCGGAAGCGAAGCCCAGGCGGGCGAAGCGGTGAGCTTGGGGAGACAGCCTATAGGTGTCGTGCGCGATCAGACAACCGCGGCAATGATGGTGACCCCGTGGGCACTGTGAGCCTGCGCTTTTACTTGCGAGCAGCCAAGGACGGGCAGGCCAGCGCTTCTGCCTCACCCAACGCAACCGAGCATCAGCCTGATGCTTGGCCTTGATGGTGGGGCGGCAACCGCATCGATCAACCCGTTGCAAATGCCCGCCCCACGCTGAGGGCAGCCGTGGTCTTTATGGCGTTGGCCGCTGTGGCGAGTTGGTGCAGTTCCTCTTTCAGACCGCGAACCAAATTGAGGGTGTTTTCTGCCCGTTCGAGTTCTGGTTGCCATCGTCGCGCCAGTTCCTGCTTTTGGGAGCCCAGGTGAGCGAGCAGTTCCTGCTTCCGCTTCTCCGCAACCTCCCCGGCCGATTTGCGCACGCACTCAGCATAACGGTCACGAAACGCCTCCATGCTTTTCTTGATCTCGCCAGCCATGCTGTCCACTTGCCCCTGCGCTTGATTCGTGTTGTAACGCTCGTCAAAGAGGAGCCACCACTTCAGCGCCAGTTCGGCGAACTTGAAGTCCCCCAGCACGGAGGTCGGGTCCGGCAGTTCAGGTGCACCGACCACCGGTTTGGTCTTCACCGTTGCGAGCTGCAAAGCCGTCAGAGCCTTGTTCGCGTGGGGCATGAACCTTTCCTCCGCACGGCCCAATTCTTCGGTCAGCGTCCGGGCCAGTTCAACCCCGAAGGCATCCCTGCGGTTGAAGACCTGCAGCCCAACCTGCTGCTTCAGTTCCGCGGCGAGCTGTCGGCACTTTTCATTGATCACCTCGCCCGTGATTTGCTTGCGAATGATTAGTTTTAATGGCTGCGGGTCGCCGTCGCCGTATGTCTCCTTCCAGTATCGCTTCAGCTTGTCGCTTTGCTCCATCAGGTTCATGGCCCACGTCTGCTCCTGAGCTTTCAACTTGTCGTTCCCGAGGGAGTTCCCTTCCCGCAAATGTTGGAGGACCTGCACCTCGGTGACCAGCCCGTCCAGATCGGCCACTTCGAGTGCGTGCCGATCTTTGATCTCTTGGGCCGTTCGTTGGCAGTCCTCCAGAACCTTCAACCCGTCACCGCTGGGTTTGAGAAACTCCTTCAGCCGGTTGACGCAGTTGGCCCGCTTGAGCGGCTCACGATTGTCTTTCACCAGTCCGAGAATGGCCTCCTGAACCTCGTCCAGCGTATCCTGCAGGCCCAGACTGCGCTGGCGCTCCCTGTCCACTTCGGCATGCCGAAACCGCCGGTCGCTGGCCAGGCCCAGGTTCGCATGGAACTCCTTGAACACCTTCTGCGAAGCCCCACCCAAAGCTTTGGTGACCTGCTCGCGGGTGTCCTGCTGCTGCTTGTCGTTCTCGGCCGCGACGACATCGGCCTTGCGCCAGAGCCGGGCATCGAACCGGTTCTGTAGGATTACGAGCGGAGGGGCGGAATCCTTGGCCACTATCTCCGCGACGAACCTGAGCATGTCGGCCCCGGGCGCAGCCAAGGAACTGTGGACGAGGACGCATAGATCAGCGTTCGCCACCGCCCAGTCCACCGCGGTCTTCTCATGGGTTTGACGCCGATTTGCCGGGTCATCGAGTCCCGGCGAATCAATCACCGCCACGCCCTCGTCCAAGAACCGTTCCTCGCTCTTTTCCGCGACGCGCAGGGCGGTGATGAGGGGTTCCCTCGCCCCGTCCCGCTGCTCCCGGCTCAACGCCTCGTGCACTTCAGCGCAGTCCAGTCCTTTGACCTCCACCAAGCGAGCGAGGCTGCCCGGCTCGTCCAGTCCCCGCAGGTGGTCAATCACGCTCTCGAACGCCTCCAGCCGGGTGCCGGGGTCGCGTTGAGTCGCGAAATACTGTTCCGCGCTGTCGGGCGCGCCGTTGGCCCCAAGGATGATGCACGGGCGCTTGGTGGCGCTGATTCCCAAGGCCGTCGGGCTGACCTCGCTGCGGACCAGGCAGTTCACCAGCGTGGACTTGCCGCTCTTGAGCGGACCAAACACCAGCAGGATAAACAGCTTCGAGGCGAACTCCTTGCGGCTGCGTGCCAGTCGGCGCACCACGCCCCGCAACTTGTCGTGGATCACGGGTTCCAGCGGTGCCGCTGCCAGCCGGTTGGTCCAATCATTGGCGCAGGTTTCCAACAGGCCTAAAAGTCCTTCAGTGGCGGGATCCGTTTGAAGCGGCAGAGGGTTCATGTGGTTGTGGGCGCAGCACAACTACGGAGACAAGAAGGCGCGGACTCAACGCGCCTTCACCTGAGGCACCGCGAAGCGCCTGTGTAGAAGACACGCCAAGCCGCGCCCGTTGGGCGCGTGCTGGGTCGGGTCTCTACACGGAGAAAATTCGCGGTTTTCAGGTGAGACCGTAGCCGAAGCTACGCAAAATTATGTGCGCTGGGTTTTACATGTTAGTTCCTGTCGGCAGGGATTTAGCGCGTCACCCAGCAGCTTGACAAGTCTTCTCGAAACCGACGATGAGGCGGTTGGTATTTGGACCTGCCCCGGCCCCAGGGGGGGCCATCATTGCACCGGGGATAAGAGCCGCGCCACACGCACGGCGGCCTTGAACCACCACGGGAAGGAAACCAGCGCCAGCGCCCAGCCGATGGCCCCCTGCGGACTGCGCACCTTCAGGACGGCATGGACGGCGTGCAGCAGGCCCAGTCCGTGGACCAGCGCCAGGTGAGCGCCCCAAAGCCGGGTCAGGTGTTCAAGCCACATGGCCAACCATTGCTGAACCGCGCTGCGGCGGCGATGCGGGAATCCTGCGGCGAGCTGGCTCGTTCGACGGCGCAGCTTTCGCTTGTCTTCCACTCGGAGCTTCCGCATGCGCACCTTGGCTCCGCTCAGCCACTAGAGCCATCGCATCGGGTCAATCGCCACACTTGCAGCGCGCGCGTGGCGAGACGGCTCTCGACTGGGCGGTTCCAGCGGCCCCGATGGCCAGCAGCACTTCACTTGTCCTTCTTTGCCGCGTGGGCGTCGAGGTTAGCCGCGATTTGCTTGAGCTTCTTGAGTTCGACCTCATTGGCCGGCAACGGCCCAGCGCGGAACGCAGGCAGGAGTTTTCCCCAAACGAGGTCCAGCTCTGCCTGCATCTGGCCGGTCTGCGCCGTGATGGCAATGACCGCGTCCTGTTCGGGCAGCACCAGACAGATCTGGCCATCACGCCCGTCGCCCCGGTAGGCGTTGTGCTGGCAGCGCCAAAACTGAAAGCCATAGCCTTGCCGCCAGTCTGGATTCTTGCCGCTCGGGGCTTTGTCGTTGTCCACCTGTTTGGCGGTCGCGGCTGCAACCCACTTCTCGGGAAGCAATTGCTTGCCCTCCCATTTTCCCTTCTGCAGATAGAGCTGGCCGAACTTGGCAATATCCTCCGTGCGGAGGAAGAGACCGTAGCCGCCGAGGCTGTAGCCCTCGGCGGTGGCTCCCCATTGCGGGTGCTCGATCCCGAGCGGCTCGAAGAGGCGCGGCTTGAGGTAGTCGAGCACCGTCTGACCGGTGGCCTTGGTGACGATGGCCGAGAGCAGGTAGCTGCCGGGCGTGTTGTAGCGAAACCAGGTGCCGGGCACGTGCGTGACGGGATGCGAGAGGAACTCCTTCACGGAAGGGCCGCTTGCGAGGTTGAATTTCGGCTCGGCGTCATGCCCGCCGCTCATCGTGAGCAGGTCGCGCACGCGCATGGCCTTGAGATGGCCGGAAGGCTCCGCGGGCGTCTCGGCTGGAAAAAACTTCAGCACCGGATCTTCCAAGCTGAGTTTTCCCTCCGCCGCCGCGAGGCCGACCGCGGTGGCGTTGAAGCTCTTGCTGAGCGACCACAGGACATGCGGCTTGTCCGCCGCCTCGGGCTTCCACCACATCTCCGCGATCACCTGCCCATGCCGCACGAGCATGAAGCTGTGCAGTGTGTGGATCTCCTGGTCCGCCGCTTCGACAAAAGCACGGATCGCCTCGGAAGATATTCCCTGCGCCTCGGGTGTGCTGCGGGGCAACGCCGAACTGGCTGCGTGGGCGCGATCGCCAAACGCGAGCAGCAGCGCGGCGAGGAGGGAAAGCAGGAATGATGGTGGAGTTCTCATGTGAGTTGACGGCTTGATTGGAAGCGGCTTCGGCAATGACACAGCAGTTGTCGAGAATTCACTCGAAGGCAGGCGGCAAGCAACGGTCATTTCGCGCCGCCATCTGATCCTGGTGGTCCGCCGCGCATCGTGCTAATCTCCAAATCCATGGACCAGAACCGTGTGAAAGAGCTGTTCGCCCTGCTGCCCCCGGGGTCGGCTTATCCAGCGGCCCCGCGCCGCAGCCCCTTCCAATCTGCGCGGCAGGCCCCATCGGAGCGCTTTGCGCTGGCCTTGCGCGACACGGCCTTCGGCTGGAATTTCGTCGAGGCGCACCAAAAGCGGCGATGGCTGCCCGACACGATCAATGAATGGGTCTTGCTGCAATGCTTCGTAGCCCGGCGGCTGGGGGTGACGGACCAGTTGATGGTCGAGGTCGAATCCTTCCGCACCGAAACTCGTCGCCTGGAGCGCAATTTGCTCGAAGCCCTGCTGCTGGCGGAGGACATCACCCTGGCTGGCATCGCCGAAGTCCTCAACACCAGTGAAGAGGTCGTTGAGGCTTATGAGGTGCTGTTCTGGAACGTGCGGGACCGGAAGCACGAGCAGGCTTACTTGAACGCAATGCTCTATCCAGCAGGCTGGCAGGCGGCCGTGCGCGACGCCAAGCCCACCCCGGAGGGCGACCGCCTGCGCTTGCTCCGGGCCGGGGCGCAAGAGGGCGCGGAGGCGGTGCTGGTCCTGGCAGGTTACAAGCCGCGCCCGAGCATGGAAGCGTTTGCCGACACGCGAGGCCAGATGCTGGACCGGGTTCAGGCTGACGCGGCGCGGCTCTGGGCGGTGGGCTGCCGCATGGAGGCCCCGGTTATCCGCGCGGCCCATTCAGCGGCGGTCCAGCAACATGACCTCACCCAGGATCGAGACGAACAGGCCCTTCACCATATCAATGCGGTCTCGCCTGCCCTGGAAGAAATCCAAAAATACAACGCCATCGGTTCGCCGCCTCCGCCCGACTATGATTCGGAACAAGCTCGGGCAGAAATCCAGAGCATGCTCAGGACAGGAGCGGTAAAGCCAAAGGAATGAGGTAGTCCTCGACGTGCATGGGCGCATCGGGTGACGGCACTGGCACTGGCACTGGCTGTGCATCCGGCACCGGGGTGCCTGCGGAGGGGTTCGGCTCCGCTGGTGGCGGTGGGGCTTCGGCCGGGGGCTCAGGCTGCAAGAGCAGCTCCAGGAATTTGCTCAATTTAACTTGGGCGTCGCCACCAACTCTGCGCACCAGGCAGTTGAGCTTGCCGGGTAGCGCCGCCAGGGCTTCCGGTGCGACGGCAAAGGACTGCTCCTGACGCGCTTCAAATACCCGGGTGCTCCCCCGGGCGTCCGCGATACGGACTACCACGGACAGCGACACCGGCAGGTTTTCAGCCTCAAGAGCAGGCATGGTTCCAGCGGACTTCGGATGCACAGAGCTTGGAATGTTCATATTTGTCAACGTGTCAACGGGTCAGACTGTGGAAGAGCGGGCCGGCAGCAGGTTGTCCGACACCGCAAATTCATCCGGAGCCAACTGCACCACCTGGCCCTCCTGCACCAACTGCCCCAGCGCCCGGTTCCAGCGTTCGTAGGATTGCCCATGAAAGCGCCGGAAGAGCTGGCGCCGGCCGGTTGAGCCGAACTGCTTGATCGCGGTCAGCAGTCGCTCGCAGTCGGCAAACTGTTGGGCCTTTGCCTTCTGCAACTGCGCTGCGTCACGCAATGACAGCATATGCGAGCCGTAGAACCGGGCGAGGGCGATGCCAGTCTCCGCATTGGCTTCGCTCACCGCGTTGTCGACTAAGGCGCTCAGGTGCAGCAGCAACGCCAGCCGCCGCGCGAGCACCGGCCAGCCAAAGACCAGCTCGTGGTGCCGTTCCGGCCACAGGGAGGCATTCGCCACCAGTTCCGCGTGGAACAGTCGGAAACCGGCGCGTGCCGCCGCAGACATCGGCACGTCCCCAGGCCCCTCCAGGCCCCGCACTTGGAAGAGCTGCTGAAGACCATCTGCCCAGTCGTTGGCGAGCTCAGGCGGCAGCACGGTGTCACCCTTCGGGCTGGCCGGGCCAAGACCGACGTTGACCACCAGGCTGCGCTCGCACAAATCCGGCGGCAGGAAGTCCACCAGGCCGGACCACGGCTCCGAGTCCGGGCGGACTTCCGCGAGCAGGCTCACGGTGCCGGTGCGCAGGGGCCGCCCCTTGTCCAAGGGCGCATGGCCGGCGAGGGCTTGGAGGAACAGGTGGCGGCGGGAGCCGTTGGGCGCGGCGGCGAGCTCGGTCCACAGACGGGCCCATGCCGACGCGCTGAAAGTGCCGAGGACACAACCATCGAACGCGCGTGGCGGCGCGGCCAGGAGTGCCGGGAATGACGCATCCTCCATCAGCATGACCGGGGACAGGCAGGCGCGCAGCTCCCTCGCCCTCAACCCAGATTCGGCGGCCAGCATGGCTGGCCCGGTGGCTGCCAGCTCGTTGAGTTGCGCCTGCGCGAGACGCAGCGGGCTCAGCACCGCGTCCAGCGCCATCGGCAGCACGGAACCCGCCCCGGCCGCAATCATGGTGTGGAGGCTGGGCGCGAGCGGCGAGGCCGGGTCATCCCGGAGCATCGCGGCAGAACCAACGACGGCGGAAACGGCCTGGAGCACCACGGCAGTCCCCACGGCGGGCGGCAGCGCGAGATTGCCCTCCAAGGCACGAACGACGTTGCCCAACAGGAACGGCAGGGCAAGGTGGCCGCCGGGCCAGCTTGTTGGTGGAATGGGGTTAGTCATGGCCCCCTCCCGAGCCCTGCTTCAGGCCGTTCAGGCTCACCTGGCGGTTGTGCCGGAGCACCGCGCGAACGTGCAGGACCATCACCGCCTCCAGCAGCCCCTTGAAGCCGGGGTCCACGCGGGGGACGCCGGGGCGCTCACCGCCGGCCACGCTGTCCAAGTCCTCCTTGTCCATCACGGCCGCAGAGTCGGGCGGCCGACTATCCGCCGGCGCGCTCGGCCCGGAGGCGCCCGGGAGCGGCCTGCCCGCCGCCGGCGGCCGGACAAAGGCATCGAGCAGCGAATCGATCACTTCCGGCCACTCCGGATAGGGGATGAGCCCGTTGGGAGCTGGTGCAGCTTCGGTGGATCGGGCGTGGTTGTCGTCAACGTGGAAGCCGATGTTTGGTGGTGTCATTTGTATGATTGATGCCCTGCCACCCGGTTGAACCGGCGGCAGGATGCATCGTGAATGTTCAGGCGTTTACCGTGAGGGCATGAAGTGCCGGGACTGCGAACGGATCTGCTGGCAACTCTGGCGGTGTCCAGGTGGCCCGTTCCACACCCGGCCACTCGCTGATGCGTGACCACCAGACGCCGAGCCAGACCCGATGCTCCTGATATGCGATGTCGCCAAGGCGCTTCAGTTCGGCCCGTTGCTCCCGGGTCAGCTGCAGGTCGGGATGCTGACGCTTCCACGCAGCCCTCCGGATCTCGTGGAAGCAGTTCTCAGATTCGAGCCCGGCGTCGGGCCACAAGTGGAGCTTGTGCTCCAAGCCAAGCTCTTGGGCAACGCGCTGCACCATCCGCAGGGCGTCCATCGCGTAGACCCGCCATGCGTTGGGCGTGTCGAAGACGGCGGTGTTGAGGACTTTTCCTTCTGCCTCGGCGTGCCGGGCAATCCGCTCGATGTTGTCCGCGCGAACATTGATGGGCTCGTGGTAGATGGTGAGCGGGTTGAGTGCCTTGACCGCCGTCAGCGTGGCGCGAACGTCGGCCTCGTCACACTCCGCGTAAGTGGGGGCAACCGCCACGAAGATGTTCAGGCCCCGGTCTCGGGCCGCCTGCAATGTGGCCAGCCGCTGGGTCGGCGATGGAGCATTCGGCTCATAAATCCGGGCCAGCCGGTCGTTGAGCGTGGGCAGGCTCATCCCGAACATCAACCGGGGGCCGAACGACTTGAACAAGTCGAAGTCCAGCCGGGCGAGCGGGCTGCGCGTCAGGACCCTCACGTTCAACGTCGAGTGGTCGCGAATCAGCTCCAGAATTCGCCGCACCATGTGGGCACGTTCCGCGTTCAGCCGCCTTTTCAGTTCCTTGTTCGGCGAGGTGATTGTCTGATAGGCGTCCGCGGTGGTGCACAACATGACAGCGCGATTGCCATCTGGGCTCAACTCGCTCAAGGGACGGTTCTCCGCAGCCCGGATGGCCTTGAGGAGCTGCTCCTCGTCGAGCGGACGCAGGAGGACATACTCACCCCACTGCACCCCGGGATCATCCACGCCGTATCGCTCCTTCAGCACTGGCTTCTGAAACTTCGTGGCTACCGCTGGCACGTAGCAAAACAAACAGCCGTGGTTACATCCCACGGAAATATTGCATTTCCAATCGGACAGGCTCTTGTGCAAGAAGTGGTTGAGCTCAATCCCCACAGGCTTGTGCCAGAAGTTCACCATCGCGGCTGGAGCTGATGGGGCAGCGCCGAGAAGCTTCATAGCGCCGGGGGGCACCAGCGCCTCCTGCGCACCGCTGAGTGCGGCCGTGACGAGGTTGTTCGCCGCGTTGATGTTGTTGGCCGGTTCGGCCAGAGGACTCACGAAGGTTGCTTGCATATACTTGTCTGGTTTACCGATATGTGTCGCCGAGGCATGGCGACGGTGGCCGCTGTGCGGCCGTTGGTTTTGCCTCCGTTGCACTGAGATCGGGTCCCGGGCCTGAATGCCCTGCGAGATGGCGGGCACAGGAGCGGTGATCGCGCGACTGATGTTCATAGGCGTGGTGGAGGCACCGAACACGGATGGAAATGGGCGGCCCAGCTGGGCGAGCAGGTGCTGTTCATGCCCGGAGTGGTCACAAACTTTCCCCCTTCTTCAACTGAATGACCCTTACCGTGGCGGTTGCGGACGGCATGGTCGTCTTGGGGACATAACGGGGGCGATTCCAGGTCTGAGTGCCGGGGATGCCGACGAGTTCCATGATGCGCTTGCGATGGTCACGGCTGTCCTCATCCTCCACGTGATTCACCACGCACCCGAACCGGCCGTCTGGGAAGACGATCAGGTGGTCACCCTTGTTGTCGTGACCGTCCTCCTCGCATGCTGGACAACGGGCGATGATGACATTCTGTCCGTCCCGGACTCTGCTGGAGACGTGCTTCAGCTTGGAGGTATCGATCTTCATGGTGTGTGACGGTTGGTGATTCGCAGCAACCCCAGCAAGGGGGTATAGACATTTTCCTGGGAGATCCTTGAAGGCGGCATAAAAGGTTTATAGGGGCTTACTGTGCTTGCTGCGGAGCTGGCTCCGGGAGTGTTGGAGTGCCCTGTTTCGAGCGGTCGAACGTGTATGCCTTCTGGTCAAAATTACGTCCGCCGAGGCGGGTGGAAGCCTTTTTGATCACGCGGGTTATACGGAACCCCTCCACTTCCACAAAATCCTCGATGGCGAAGACGCGGGCCATGGCTCCGCCCACAAGCTTCGGACCAGCTGCCTCATCCGGCTTGGTCAGGTAGGGGACCTCAATCCCCTCTCCGAGGGCGAGTTCGTAGAGTTGGGTCGTGGTCAGCGGTTGCCCAAGCTGGCCAAGCTTGGCAACCGCGAGGGACAGCTTGCGGATGAAGCTCAGGCCGGGATTGCTGACGCGCTCCTGCGCCCACCCGTGGCCGTCCATCAATGGTGCCTCGCCGAAGATGTTCTGGACCATCCAGTCCAGCACCTGGCTCCAAGCGCGGAAAGAATGCCGGGTTTCCTGTGTGCGCGGTCTGCCCGCCTGGAGCCACGCGATCAGGACACTGAAAACGCAGCCAAGATAGTAGGCCTGGTTGGCTCTGACATGTGCGAGGATGTCCCCTTCGGAATACGTCCTGAACTGGAACCCCGGTGGCTGCTTGTGAATCCGCACGATGGAAGCCCGGTTGGCGAGGTCTGGCGTGAACTCGACCCCGTTGCTGGTGAGTCCTACCACAAACCAGCTCGAATCAATGATGACACCGGCACGGTATGGGACTCTGACCTGAAAGCGGCTAGGCGCAGTCACGAAGGCTTCCAGATGCGTGCTGTCGAACTTTCCCCGGCGATTGTCGAACAGGATGAACGGGTGTGCCGCGAGCAGCGCCGCGTTGAAGGATTCATCGTCGGAACCTACGCCGCCGTTCTTCTGCGTCACGATCGTAGGCAGCTCGTTGTAAATCGCTGCCCGGAGTTCCTCGCGATAGCTTTTGCCGGCTTGAGAGGCGTTCGCTTCCATGGTGTCGATCGGGATGTTGCCGACGATGTGTCGTCCGAAGCGAAGGGCTGGCGTGATCAAGGCTGCAAGAGCACGAGAGCGGTCCCCGGGCGTCTGGAAAAGATAGTCGGCCACCAGTTCCTTCAACGATTGCACAGCTTCGGCCAGCTCAACCTGCGGCGGCACGCCACCACCAGTAACGAAAATACCTGATACCCTGTCGTAACCGTCGCTGATTATCCGGCATTCGTCTCCGTCGCTGAGAAGGACTGGACAGTTTACCAGCCCCACAATCTTCGGCAACAATTGCGATGCAGCTACCGTCGCCATGAGCGCGTGAGCGTGATCCAAACTGGCGGCCGTCGGCACCAACTCAGCGCCTCCTCCCTTGACCTTCTGCCAGACAAAGAGCGAGGCGAAGAATTCCATCCGGCTGCGGAACATCTGCGCGGACATCAATTCCAGACTGCGAACGCCTTTCTGCGATTGCCCCACCTCCACCATCGCACCCTCACGGGAGAACATCGTGTTCGAGGCCGCGATGATCGGGAACAACTGCTCGGCGGTTTCGTTGATCCCCACGCCGCCGGACGGCAAAGTAATCCGCTCCAACACCGGTGCCGGTTTGCTCCCCGCTGCGCCCGATGTAGTTCCGGGAGCCACAGTGGTTTGTATCGTGCGCGTCTCCTCACCGGGCTTCGTCCAGTCCGGTGGCCAGATGATCTCGTTGAACGGGATGACGACAGGCTTGGCGTCCACCACCCACATGTAGTCGACGCCGCTGGGGTGCTTGCCCCAGATCATGGTTTGGCATCCGGTCGCCCGCCATTCGCCAACCTTGCGAGGCTTGGCCTGGTCATCGAGGAGTTTCAAATGTTTGAGATTTTTCGTTCGCGGGATTACGCAATCCACCCAGACCCATACGTTGCACCCGCGAGCACCACGAGTACGCAGGCTCGTCGCCAGTTTCGGGTTTAGCGCAAGGAATTCCTCTGCGAACTCGTCATCGTCAAGGTCGATGCTGCAAAGCCCCTCCGAGGGTTCGCCGAGCAGGACCCCAATGTTCCCAGTGAGGAGCGACCGCAGATAAGCAGCATCGCGCATCTTGCTCTTGGCTGTTAGCTGCCACCCCGGAGTGCACGAACCCTTCTGCCCGCGCGGAACCGGAAGAAGGATGGCCGGTTGGACTGTCTGCAAGATGTGGTCAAGTTCAGCTTGAGTAGTCATGCGTCTCCTCAATCAGCCACCGCTTTGACCGCGCCGGCTTCCTCAGCTGCAAGAACAGCTCGGGCTGGTATCAGCCGTCGCCGACCGATCATCACGCTCTCAAGCTGGCGCCGTCGAAGCATCCGGCGCACCGTCTCGGTGTGCTGGTGCCACCTCCGCGCCAAGGTTGACGGCGTGAAGAATGCGTCGCTGTTTTCGGCGGTCTCTCGCCGCCCGGAGGTATCTAATGCTGCACTGCGTCTCATAATGGAGCCGCAGGAAGCCGACCTCGGGATTGTTTGGGAAGCCCCCTATTTACTCAGAAATTACTCAGAAGGTTCTGAGTAAAAGCGCAAACCGCAGATACGTTTTCGACCAACCGAACACCCTGGGGACGCCCAGGCATCAACTGTTCGGCTTCTTCTTCTTCGCTCGTTGAATCGGCTTTTCGGCCTTGAGCCTGTCTAAGGCTGCTTTGATGACCTGGACAGACAGGGAGGTTTGGAACTTGGCATTCAGCAACCGAAAGCGCTGAGTGCCATCTTGGAAATCAAGGATGATACCTTGCGCAGATAACGACCGCTTCAAATTGTCACGTGTTTGTGGGAATCCTTTAAGATTCAAATCTTTAAGCTCTTGATCGGTCAGCACAAGTTGCTTCAAATCCTCTGTCTTCAGAAGTTTAACACGCGTGTGCTTCTTGCTCAAGATGCAGGCCGCCAGCAGCGCCTTTTCCGCGGCCACCGCGTTTCTATGCAGAGGCACTCCATCGACGACCAGTCTCAAAGGACTACCGCTTTTTCCGGTGCGCTCCACGCGAACTATTTTCAGCGCGGACTTTTCAGCGATGGGCGGTTTCACCTTTAGCGTTTTGGCTCTGGTGTTCTTGGTTTTTGAAACCGCGGCCGTGCTCTCGGCTTCGGGCACCACGTTCGCAAGCACCTCCACGTGGTGTTGGACTGGCGGTTGGTCAACGGGCTGTTCGACTTTAGTTGGCTCAGCTGTGGATGTCGACTCTGCCATTACAGGTGGATTGCAGGCTGCTTTCAGAAACTTCAACAAATGGCCCTGAGCCCGAGCCAGGGTGCGCCGTGCATCAGACTCGCATGAACACTCCCACCCATCTCCGTTCCCGACTAACACAAAATCAAGCAGGTTCGAGTCGTAGTGCAGTTCGCAGTAGGTAAGGGCGAGTTCGCGCCATCGCGGTGCCAGACTCACGCTCTCAGTTCGACCAACGGATCTGCCGAATAGGGAGACCTGCGCAGCGAGCGGCCCTCCGAGGAAGTCGCCCACGCCGACATCGACTTCCACATTGGTCTGATCAATTGCGACGGGAGGTGGCACCAGACAGCTGATGGCTCCAATGCCGCCCGACGGTTCCCGTTTCAGGCGAACAAATGCCTCTCTCAAGGACGCGTGCTCCGTCTCCAGCTCAGTCAAGCGGTCGGTGTATCTGACACGTTCACGCCAGATGGCCATGAAATCCGGAATGCCACCCGTGACGGTTGGGTCGTAATTGATGTATGGCGGCCCTCCAAGGGCTTCGTCTTTTAATTGTGCTGCTTGAGTCCGCTGGAGCAACTCGTCCCACTGGGGGTTCCCGGCCCCTTCGATCTGCCGCTCTTTAACTTTAACCACTTCCTCCCTCAAGGACTTGAGACGTTGGAATAAGCGGCGAGAGCGCTTGTCATCGGCCATGAGGTTTGCCGCCGAAGCGGCACCAATCATCTGAATCAATTCGGCGGTCCTGGTGCCGTGAAGAGGGCCGTGGTAGATCAGGCGCACCTTCAAGGGTTTATTGAGCGGTTGAGCAAATTCGCCTTCGTCTTCGGCCTGGACGCCCAAATAGGCGTTGTGGAACCGTTGAGCGGATCTTCGCAACGCGGGAGTCAATCGTAGGTTCCATACGGCTGAGGGCTCTTCAGGCTGATTGCCTAGCGCTTCATTTGCGGGGATCTGTTGGGCCTCCGGTTCGGGGTTCATGTCAATCCTCCCGTCTCGCCAGATTCACCACCAAGTCGCCTGGACAGCCCGAGGCCGAAGTTGAAAATTGCATCGCAGCCTCTGGCTCCAGGGCTCTCGTCCGAGCCGCGCCAATTCAGCGTTTCCACCGATGCCTTGCTCCGGGTCATCAAGGTGCCAACCAGTCGCACTAGCAGCCAGTTCATGTTGTGAACATGGCACCACAACGCGCTACCCGATGCAATCCGGCATCTCGTCAAGATTGGGTTCCAAGTGTTCACTCCATTTCAGGCCCACCGCTGACGGAGAATACTATGATGTCGTAGCATCGCGGCCCCGTCGGCCCTCGGGGAGGTGCCAACATGCGACTTCATGCACTCCAGGGTTTCGGCATCTTAGCCGTGACAGTCGTTCACTTCGCCTGAAGCGGGTGCTCATTTGCAGCTTTTTTCAGTGCAAGACGGCTTGGCCTTAATGGCGCAGGTTGTAGGCCGTCAACTCTTGGCGTCGGGCGTCGGCTTCCGCCACCCAGAGCAAGCCCTCGGAGTCGCGCCACATTCGGGCATGATTGACGCCCACGCCCAGTGCCTCTTCCGCCGCTTCCAGCCGGCCGACCCGGGGGGCGATGCGCGCCAATCCGCCGTCCGTGCTGATCCAGACGCTGCCATCGCCGTGCTCGCAGGGCGGGCCGGCCAGACCGCGCAGGTGGATCTGCGCCACTTGGCCCTCCTTGTCCCGGCGAATCAGATTGGCGTCCAGCGAATGGTTGGAGTCGAGGAACCACATCATCTCCTTGGCATCGCGGAGCCCGAGCCAGCCGCGCTGGCTGGTGAGGCGCTTCAGGTTCGCGTCGAACATCACGCTCTCCCGGGCGCTGACCCAGAAGCCTCCGTTCCGGCCGGAGAGGAGGCGCGGCCACACCTCGCTGTTTGCCGGCAGTGGAATCGGTTGGGGGGCGCCGGCGCGCAAGCGCTTGCCGTCCACGGTGAGCAACCGCGCCCGGTCGTTGCTTTCACCGGCCACGACACCCCCGCCTTGGGGCAGCGGACTGAACCAGTGGAAATAGCCACCGCGGCCGCCCGGTTCGATCTCCTCGGCGGTGGCCGTCACCCGGTTGGTCAGGCCCACCATGCCGCACTTGTAGTCTTTGGCCCACCAGAGGTTGCCGGCCTGATCTTTCGCGAGCACGAGCGAGGGATTCAACCCCACGGCGCGTTCTCGCTGATCCGGTGGGAAGGAGATGAGCTTGCGCAGGCGGGGGGCTTCGCGCTCGAAGAGCGATTCCACGTTGGAGAACTCGAGATGGTCGTTGCCATGCAGCAGGTGCAGCCGGGCCGACGCGTCGCGGCCGATGGCCAGCAGCAGCGCACCTTCCCGCAAAGGGAACGCGTATTGAATGTCGTGCTGGCCGGGTGAGCCGAAGGGTTCGTAGGTGAGAGTGAAAATGGACTTCCACTCGCCGTCTTCGTGACGGCTGACGGTGGTGGTGGTGGGCGTGCGCCAGGCGACCCACGCGCGGCCACGTGAATCCCCGATGGCCAACAAACAGGACTTCACATGCAGGCTCGGGGCGAGGTAGGCGTTGGTGGTGAGCCCGGGGCGGCGCAGGGTCAATTGACCTCCGTAAGACGACGTCGCTGTCACGGTCAGGGTGCGGTCCGTCGTCGGCAGTGCTTTTGCCTGCATGAACCATTTGGCCGCGCCTGCTGGAGAGGCGAAGCGGAACTGCGTGAGGTCGCCGAGTCGCCGGCCTTCGACCGTGTGAGCGCGGAGCAGCGCGGCGAGTTGCTCCCGGGGCACGAGGGAAAAACCTTCGGGCTCGCCATCCGCCGCTTGCACGCGCACGAGGGGCGACAATGTCGCCGTGTTGTCCACGGTGGGCGTAGTCACGCTGGTGCCAAACGCGGCCTGCGTCTCAGGATGCAGTGTGAGCCAGACCTGCTCGCCGGCCTTGTTCCACCATTGCTCCCAACGCTCCACGACCGCGTCCCGCTCGGGGAAGTCGGCGGTGCGCGAATAGCCTTCATCATGCCCGGTGAGCGTGATGAGCGCCTGCATCGCAGCTTCGGCGCGGCTGATCTTGGCCCACTGTTCGCCTTGGACACGGACGGTTTGGGAAGGTTGGCGGTGTTTGAGCTGGTCCACCAGGAGCGGCACCAGCAGGCGGTTGGTGATGGCCCGCCCGTTGCGGCTGGCGTCCAAGAGGGGGGTCAAGGCGAACGCATACTCCGAACCAAGCTGGCTGGGGTCCATGAGATGCCGTCGGCGGTCTGCGTCCCGCAGCCGGCCAATGTCCTCGGCACTGCCGAAGCGGAGGAGCAGGTCCTTCTCGATGAACCGGCCGCTTTGCCAGTCCTTGCGCAGCCAGGGAATGAGCGATGGGTCGCCGCGTTCGGCCAGCGCGCGGATGTAGAAGGGCGAGACTGGCTCACGCACTTCATTGGTCCAGCTTTGCAGGACCGCCAGATAATTGGTGGCCTTTGGAGCGAGTTGCTCCAGCCGCATCACTTCATCCACCCGGCTGTAAAACGGCAATCTGTTCAAGGCATCCAGTCGCCAACGTTCCGGGGGCACGCTGCCGATTCCGGCCCACCAGGCTTCCACGTTCTCAGCCAGCTTCTCTCGCTCCGCAGGCTCACGGAGGGAAAGCGGTGGCGGGCGAGGCTGGGAGTTCGGCCGGGGCCGGGACATATCCAGAAACGTCACCCGCGTGGTGCGTTCCAGGAGGAGCAGCGCCACATCCTGCACCCGGAACACGTAATGCCCGCTGACGGTGAATCGCGTGACCAACTCGCCCAGCTCGCCGGTCAGCCGCGTGAGCCGCCGGTCCCGCAAGTGCGCGATCAAGGCCGGGACCGCGTCCTGGCCAAGCGCCGCGATCTGGCGCTGGATCGCGCTGTCCCCGGCATGGTTCGGCCGCTGCTCGGTCAGGCGTTCGGCGAGATACGCCGCGTGGTCCGCCGGGGGCAGGCTTTCCGGAATGGCCTTGGATTTCTTCGCGGATGCATCCGTTGGCTCCGCCAATCGAAGCCGGAGCTGCTCGATGTTGCCCTCCAACTCCGGCGGCACGCCAGCGGCTCCGTAAGTTTCCAACTGCTTCTCCCACTGGGCGAGCACGGCGTCCCACTTCGCGCCGGAGCGCAGCAGTTTCAATCCCGCTTCATAATCCCGGTAGGCCGTATCGCTGACCTTTCGTTGCGGCTTCGATGCTTGGACGGCGAGCTGGACCAGTTGGCGGGCTTGGTTGGTGTGGCCGAGCCAAGCGGCGGCGATGCCCCGGTGCAGGAGCGACAGCTCGTGCCCAGGGTCGAGCCGGGGCTTGCCGAAGGCATCCGTGGGTGGGTTCATCGGAGATCCGAGCAAGGCGTCCATCTCGGTTGCGAAATCCACCGGCTCGACCCGCGTGCCGGCGCGGTCGCGCCGCTCCCGGTTCAGCGTGTCAGACAACAGGAACATCTGGCCGCCTTCTTCCAGATAGAGCCAACTCGACTGAAGGGGGCTCCCAGGCTCAAGCTTGCCCACGCGCACGCGCTTCATCTGCGCGAAATCGGGCCACAGCGGGCGGCTCAGCGCGCGCAGCACGATCTCGTTGGTCGCCTGTGGTTTCGGGCTGGCCTTGACCAGCCGTTTGGCGGTGATGTTGGTCGGGGAGGCCGCGCGACTGGCCTCCAGCAGCAAGGCGGCAACGCGCTCCGGCATTGTGGCTTGCGGCAACTCAGCCTGCGTGGCCGCCAAGGCCAGCCGGGCACCCCAGAACAAAACACTGCTGGCCAAGCAGAGAAACAGGGAATAACGCACGACCGCAGGGTGGTCAGCCAAGCGGTGTGCGTCAAGGTCAGCCGCAGTGCTCGGCGGCGGGGGCGCAGATCGTCTATCGCGGGCTTCTCCCCGTTTGAGCAGGTCGCTTGCCTTTCCCCTTCAACATCGCTCCCAATCCCACGCTCACCCGATTCTTCTGGTCCGCATAGTGCCTCGCCGTGGTCGAGATGTCAGAGTGTCGCAGCATGCCCTGCGCGGCGTAAATGCCGTGCTGTGCGTGGTTACCATTGCCCCAAGCTCCTTGCGCAAAGTGTGCAATGGCTTGTTCGTGCAAACTTTCTGGTTTCCCCGCGGCCCGTGAAAGCCGATTTTATCAAACCCCGCATCAAATTCGCCGTTGATGGGGTCTTCTCGGGCAATGAGACGATTGAGGGCTGCCTATTCGAGTGGGTTTGGATGAATCGCAAAGTGTCCAAGAAGTGTCCAAGCAGAAGACCCTATGGAGCGAACCGTGGACGATACCCCCGATTTCATTGGTGCGCCGGGCAGGATTTGAACCTGCAACCTTCTGATCCGAAGTCAGAAGCTCTATCCAATTGAGCTACCAGCGCGCTGCCCGGGAGCCTAGGCCGTGCGGCCGCCAAGTCAACGCGGCTCGTTGCGCGCTCGACTATCCTGCTCCGCTGGGGAAAACTGCGCGTCGCTCCGTCGCAGGATGAATCCCGCTCCCGACACACCAGCCGAACGGCCGCAAGTTTTCCGTGCGCGCGGCCTCACGAAGGTCTATGGCACCGGCGAGGCCGAAGTGCGCGCGCTTGCGGGCGTGGACCTGGACCTGCGGGCCGGCGAGCTGGTCGTGCTGCTCGGGCCCTCCGGCAGCGGGAAGACCACGCTGCTCAACCAGCTCGGCGGCCTCGACATCCCGACGGCGGGCGAGCTGTGGTATCGCGACCTTGATCTGACCCATGCAACGGAGGCGCAGCTCACGCGCTACCGGCGCGATTCCGTGGGCTTCATCTTTCAGTTTTACAACCTCATCCCCAGCCTCACGGCGCGTGAGAACGTCGGCCTCATCACGGAGATCGCCCGCGATCCGATGGCTCCCGAGGTGGCGCTGGACATGGTCAATCTCGGCGCGCGGCTCAATCACTTCCCCGCGCAGCTCTCCGGCGGCGAGCAGCAGCGCGTGGCCATCGCGCGGGCCATCGCGAAGCGGCCCGAGGTGCTGCTCTGCGACGAGCCGACCGGCGCGCTGGACGTGAAGACGGGCATCGTCGTGCTGGAGGCCATCGAGCGCGCGAACCGCGAGCTGGGCACGCTCACCGTCATCATCACGCACAACGCCACCATGGCGGACATGGCGGACCGCGTGATCCATTTCTCGGACGGCCGGGTGAATCACATCCGTGAGAACGCGCAGCGGGCGCGGCCGGACAGCTTGAAGTGGTGAAACGGGGGAAGCTCCAAATCCCAAGACCCAAGCTCCAAATAAATTCCAATCTTCAAATTCCAATGCCGACTTCGATTCGTTCAGCTTCGTGCCCGTCGCGGGCGCTGCACTGGCCCGTCGTCTTGGGGCTTGGAGCTTGGAGTTTGTTTGGAATTTGGAGTTTGGGATTTGGAATTTCCCCCTCCTTTTTTCCCATCGTGGCTAAACCTCGCTGATGCTCTCGCACCTCGACCGCAAACTCTGGCGTGACCTGGGCCGCATGAAGGGCCAGGCCGTTGCGGTTTCGCTGGTGATGGCGTGCGGGCTGTCCATGCTCATCATGGCGCGGAGCCTGATCTATTCGCTGGAGTCCACGCGCGACGAGTATTACCGGGCCAACCGCTTCGCCGAGGTCTTCGCCCACCTCAAGCGTGCGCCGCTCTCGCTGCTGGAGCGCGTGCGGCAGATTCCCGGCGTGGCCGTTGCGCAGCCGGGCATTTCCGTGCAGGTCACGCTCGACATCCCCGGACTGGATGAACCGGCCAGCGGCAATGTCCGCTCGCTGCCGGACTTCGGCGAGCCGGACTTGAACCGCCTCTTTCTGCGGCGCGGCCAGTGGCTTCAGCCCGGCAAGCGCCGCGAGGTGCTCGTGAGCGAAGCCTTTGCGGATGCCAACCAGCTTGCGCCCGGACACGAAATCGCCCTGCTGCTCAACGGGCGGCGGCAGACCTTCCGCGTCGCGGGCATCGTGCTCTCGCCGGAGTTCATCTTCGAGTCGCGGCCCGGCGCGGCGCTGCCGGACAACCGCACCTACGGCGTGTTCTGGATGGCCTATGAGGAGCTGTCCTACGCCTTCGATCTCTATGGCGCGTTCAATTCCCTCGCGCTCTCGCTGGAGCCGGGCGCGAGCGAACGCGCTGTCATCGCGGGGCTGGACCCGCTGCTGGAGCCGTTCGGCGGGCGCGGGGCGTTTGGGCGCAGGGACCATCCGTCGGACATCCGCGTGTCGGACGAGATCGGCGTGCTGCGGACACTCTCCATCGCGTTTCCCATTGTGTTCCTCAGCGTGGCGGCCTTCATGACCAACGCGGTGCTCTCACGGCTGTTGAACCTGCAGCGCGAACAGATCGCCATCCTCAAGGCCTTTGGCTTTGCGAACCGGCAGATCGTGCTGCACTACCTGAAGTTTGCGTTTGTGATGGTCGCGGCCGGCACGGTGCTCGGGGGCATCGGCGGTTACTTCCAAGGGCACCGGCTCGTGGGGATGTATCACTTGTTCTTCCGCTTCCCGGACCTGGCCTTCCAGCTCGACCGCGGCGCGTTCGTGGTGGCGCTGCTGGTGAGTTCGTTCGCCGCGCTCGTGGGGGTCTTCAACGCGGTGCGCAGCGCGGCGCGGCTCCCACCCGCCGATGCGATGCGCCCCGAGCCGCCCGCCAACTACCGGCCAGCGCTGCTGGAGCGCACAGGCATCTCCCATCTGCTCTCGCACTCCTTTCGCATCGCGGTGCGCAATCTGGAGCGCCGGCCGATCCAGGCGTTCTTCACCGTCGCGGGACTGGCGCTGGCCACCGGCATCATGATCGTGCCGAACTGCTTTCGCGACAGCGTGACGCAGGTGCTGGGCTTTCAGTGGGACGTGATCCAGCGGCAGGACATCACCGTGGGCCTCATCGAGCCGTCGAGCAGCCGGGCGCGGCTGGCCTTCGCGCATCTGCCCGGCGTGATCGCGGTTGAGCCGCTCCGCAGTGCGGTGGCGCGCATCAGCTTCCAGCACCGGCACCGGCAGATCGGCATCCAGGGCCAGCCGCGCGCCGGACAGCACAGCCGCGTGATGGCCAAGGGCAACCGTCAGGTCACGCTGTCGAGCGATGGCATCGTGGTGTCGGCGAAGCTCGCCGAGGTGCTCGGCGCGAAGGTCGGCGACTCGTTGCGCGTCGAGTTCCTCGAAGGCAAGCGGCTGGTGCGCGAAGTGACGCTCGTGGGCCTCGCCGAGGACCTCGCGGGCATCACCGCCTATATGGAGCTGGACGGCCTCAACCGCCTGCTGGGCGAGGGCGACGTGGTGACCGGCGCGAGCTTCACGGTGGATGCGGCGCACAAGGCGGACTTCCTCCGCGCGCTCAAGACCGTCCCGCGCATCGGCTGGGTGGCCATCAAGGAGTCGTTGCGCGAAAACTTCGCCAAGACCACCGCCGCGAGCATCAACCTGATCCAGGGCATCTACCTCACCTTCGCGACCGTCGTGGCCTTCGGCGTGGTCTATAACAACGCGCGCATCTCGCTGGCCGAGCGTTCGCGCGAACTGGCCACGCTGCGCGTGATCGGTTTCTCGCAGGGCGAGGTGGGCGCGGTGCTGGTCACGGAGCTGGTGCTGCTGGCCTTGTGCGCGGTGCCGCTGGGCCTGCTGCTGGGCACGGGCTTCGCGACGGCCATCGTGACGCAGGTGAACACGGAAACCGTGCGCTTGCCGCTGGTGTTCACGACCCGCAATTATGCCTTCGCCGTGCTGGTGGTGACCATCGCCTCGACGTTGTCCGGCCTGCTGGTGCTGCGCCGGCTGAACCAACTGAACCTGGTCGGCGCGCTGCGGGCGCCGGAATGAGATGAAGGCAAATTCCAAATTCCAAATCCCAAGTTCCAAAGAACCTCCAAATTCCAAGCTCCAACTAGATCGGGCTTGGCACGGGATGCCGCTTGGTTCCGATGGTCGTCGCCTCATTGGAATTTGGAACCTGGAGTTTCTTTGGAGCTTGGGATTTGAAGCTTGGAGCTTTGCCCTGTGTCGCCCAAACATCGCCTCGGGCCGCTAACTAAATGAGTTCACCCGCTGTTCAATCCGCCGCCCCCGCCGCCCGCCGCAACGGGCAGCGCAACTTCTTCCGCCGCCTGCTGCCGTGGCTGGGCGCGCTCGGGCTCATCGGCCTGATCGTCGCCGGGATGTGGCCCAAGCCGCTGCTGGTGGAGACCACCCGCGTGCTCACTGGCCCGTTGCGCGTCACCGTGAACGAGGAGGGCAAGACGCGCATCAAGCAGCGCTACATCGCCACCGCGCCGGTGGCGGGCTACCTGCGCCGCATCCCGTGGAAGGCCGGGGCGGAGGTCATCGCGAACGAGACCCTGCTGGCCGTGATTGATCCGCTTCCGCCGGCGTTGCTCGACGCCCGGGCGCGCACCCTGGCCGAGGCGCGGCGGGACGTGGCCGGCGCCGGCCTGGCCCGCGCGAAGGAGGCCCATAAGTTTGCCGCGAGCGAGCTGAAGCGCATCGAACTGCTGAGCAAGGACAAGGTCGTCTCGCCTCAGGAACTGGAGGCCGTGCAGTCCCGCGAATCAGCCGCTTCCCGCGAACTGGCCGTAGCCGAGAGCACCGTGCGCCAGGCCGAGGCGGAACTGCTGGAGTTCGTCGTCGCCCCCGGCGTGACGAACGCCACCCGGGCTCCGGTCGAGGTGAAGTCCCCCGTCACGGGCCGCGTGCTCAAGGTGTTCGAGGAGAGCGCGCGGGTGGTGAACCCCGGCATGCCGCTCGTTGAGTTGGGCAATCCCGCCGACCTCGAGGCCGTCATCGAGGTGCTTTCCCGCGACGGCGCGGCCATCGCTCCGGGGACCAAGGTGGAGCTGGAGCATTGGGGCGGCCCCCAGCCATTGCAGGCGCAGGTGCGGCTCGTGGAACCGGCAGCCTTCACGAAGATCTCCGCGCTGGGCGTCGAGGAGCAGCGCGTGAACGTGGTGGTGGACCTGCTGACCCCCATTGAGCAGCGGCTCAGCCTGGGCGACAACTTCCGTGTCGAGGGCCGGGTCATCATGTGGGAGGACGCCCGGGCCTTGAAGGTGTCCTCGGGCGCGCTCTTCCGGAAGGGGCAGGAGTGGGCGGCTTTCATCCTCGCCACGAACCAGGTGCAGCTCCGCATGGTCAAGACCGGCCGCTCCAGCGGTGCGGAGACGCAGATTCTTTCCGGCCTGAAGGAGGGCGATGAAGTGATCCTTTACCCCGGCGACCGGCTGCATGATGGGCAGCAGGTGCAGCCCATGGTCATCGGTGGAGCGAAATAGCGCCGCGTTGGGACCTTGTCCAGGCTCAGGCACCTGGGTGCCAGCACGAAGCTGGAGCAAGATGAGGATTAGGATTACGAGCAGGAGTGGGAGCCCACGCCCTCGTGCTCCTGATCTTGATCCGAATCCTGCTCCTCCCTTGGTTCCCTCCGGGAAACACCCCGCAAGGTTTGGCTTTTCAAGTTCCGTCCAGTGATTAGCATCCGCCCGTGCAGCACGTTGACATCCGAGCCTAGGGGCACCGCCATGGACGCACCCCGGACATCCCCCGCCGCGAACGGTTCCGATGAAGACGGCAAGCTGAAGATCTACTTCCTGCCGAACCTGATGACGGCGGGAAACCTCTTCTGCGGGTTCCTGGCCATCACCAAGATCGTCGAGGTCCGGCTGGATTCCACGTTGGACCCCAGCTACCCGAACATCCGCGCGGCGCTGCTCTACATCCTGCTGGCGTGCATCTTCGACCTGCTGGACGGGCGCGTGGCGCGCATGGTGGGCAAGGAGAGTCCCTTCGGCCGCGAGTTTGACTCGCTGGCGGACGTGGTGTCGTTTGGCGTCGCGCCGGCCTTCCTCGTGCATCGCATCGTGCTCCGGGATGTGTTTGTGGATGTGCCGGAGCTGGGCTGGCTGATCGCGGCCATCTACCTGATCTGCGGGGCCTTCCGGCTGGCGCGGTTCAACTGCCTGGCCGCGATGCCGCAGTCAAAGCAGAACACCTCCGGCGAGTTTACCGGCGTGCCCATCCCGGCGGCGGCAGGCATGGTGGCCTCGTTGACGCTCTTCCTGATCTGGTGGGAGGGCAAGGAATTCGCCGTGGGCAGTTGGCGCTATCTCCTCCCCGTGCTCCTGCTCTTCCTCTCCTACCTGATGGTCAGCGAGGTGAAGTATCCGTCCTTCAAGAAACTCAACTGGCGGGCGGCCAAGCCGTTCCACAAGATGCTGGGCATCCTCGTCGTGCTGGCCATCTTCTTCGCGCTGTGGGAGCGCATCCTGCCGGTCGTCGCCCCGCTCGTCTTCACCATCTATCTGCTCTACGGCTTCATCCGGCCGCGCATCTCCCGCCAGATGCGGCATGACATCGAGGAGGACGAGGAAGACGACGAGGAAGACGAGGAAACCCAGCCTCCGGCCAAGCCCTCCGCCTGACCATGCTGCCTGATTATCCGCTTCTGGAAGCCTTCCTCACCGGCCTCGTCAGCGGCTTTCTCGTGTCCATCCCCGTCGGCCCGATCAACGTCACCATCATCCACGAGGGCGGCGGGCGCGGGTTTTTCTGGGGGTTCCTCATCGGGGCCGGCTCGGTGCTCATGGAGCTGATCTACTGTGCGTTGGGCTTCGCGGGCTTCTCCGGCCTGTTCACCTCGAAGATCGCTGTGGCGGTCCTCCAGCTCGCGAGCTTTGCGCTGATGACCTACCTGGGCTGCAAATACGTCTTCGCCAAGGAGATGAAGGCCACCTCGCGCAGCGCCGAGCGCATCGAGGAACGGCTGCACCCGCACACCGCCTTCTGGACCGGCTTCGTGCGCACGCTGGGCAATCCCGGGGTGCTGCTGCTGTGGGTGGCGCTCTCCGCCACCTTCCTGTCACACGAATGGGTGGACCCCAATTGGACGAGCAAATCCCTCTGCATCGGCGGCGTGGGGGCCGGGGGACTGGTGTGGTTTTCGTTGCTGAGCTATTTGGTGTCGGTCGGCCACCGGCACCTCTCGGACAAGACCCTGCTGAACATGTCCCGCACGGCCGGCGGCATGTTGCTCGTCGCCGCGCTGGCCCTGGGCTACAAGCTCGCGCTGCTGCTCTCCCACACCCTCATCGCCCCCAAGGGCTGAGCCGCCTGTGCCCGCACCGGGGGCATCGCGATGCCCGGTCCCCATGCTCCTGATCCTGCTCACCCATGGCTTCGGGGTGCCGCGAAACACGCGGAAGAGCAGGCGAGGCGCGGGGCCAAGCATCATCCCGTTCCCGCATGATTCCGTGCCCCATGATTCTGTCCCCTGCCGCACCTTATTCCCCTTCGCGTGTTTCGCGGAGGCGCATCTCAATTTCTTGCAACCGGGATGTCACGTTCTGAGCCTTCTTCCTTCGCGGAGCGAGGGGAGAAGGTGGCCGAAGGCCGGATGAGGGGTGAGCCGCTGGCGCCGACGCAGCCACCCCTCACCCCAACCCTCTCCCCTTGCTCCGCGCAAAGGGAGAGGGAGTGGAAAGCTAACCCCTTCGCAGCCCTGCCTGCTTGCTGCCGCCGTGTTGCCATGGCAACCGCTGGGCTTCGTTTGGACCACCGGGCACCGGGTTCAAGCCCGGTGCCAATCAGATGACTAGAAACTGAGATGCGCCCGTTTCGCGGGCAGTCCTGAAAGTGGCATTGACTTCACCGCGCTCCCTCCCTAGCGTCCGCCCGTAAATACCGAGCGATTTGCCCCGAATTTACGTTCGGGGCTTTTTATTTGCCCGGAGGCAGTTGGCGTTTCGCGGTCCGCAGTCCGCCCCGCGTCCACCAGCCGCCGTTCCTGACCGCAGACCGCTTTATGGCCAATACAATTCTCGTCGGCGCCCAGTGGGGTGACGAAGGCAAAGGCAAGATCATTGACGTCCTGACCGAGGACGCGGACATCGTCGTCCGCTACGCCGGCGGCAACAACGCCGGCCACACGGTCATCGTCGGCGGGCAGAAATTTGTCCTGCACCTGATCCCCTCCGGCATTCTGCGCACCGGCAAGACCTGCGTCATCGGCAACGGTGTGGTGCTCGATCCCATCGGCCTCGTGAAGGAACTCGACGGCTTGGAGAAGCTCGGCGTGAAGGTCACGCCGGACAACCTCCTCATCTCCGAGACCGCCCACGTCGTCTTCCCCTACCATCGCGAACTCGACGGCGCGCGCGAACTGGCCAAGGGCAAGGGCAAGATCGGCACCACCAAGCGCGGCATCGGCCCCTGCTATGGGGACAAGGCCGCCCGCGTGGGCCTGCGTGTCTCCGATCTCATCAACCCGGAACGCTTCGCCGCCAAGCTCAAGGCCCGCGTGAAGGACGCGAACGCCCACCTCAAGGCCCTCGGCGTCAAGCCGGTGAGCTATAAGAAGATCCTCGCCGAATACAACGCCGCCGCGGACATCCTGCGCCCGCACGTGGCGAACACGGTCGTTTACCTGCACGATGCCACCCGCGCCAAGCAGGGCATCCTCTTCGAGGGCGCGCAGGGCACCTTCCTGGACCTCGACCACGGCACCTATCCCTACGTCACCTCCTCGAACACCACCGCCGGCGGCGCCTGCACCGGCTCCGGCGTGCCGCCGCACAAGATGGACAAGGTGGTGGGTGTGATGAAGGCCTACACCACCCGCGTGGGCGAGGGGCCGCTGCCCACCGAGAACGCCGAGATCTCCGACCTCCTGCACGGCATGGGCCGCGAGTTTGGCGCCACCACGGGCCGCGCCCGGCGCTGCGGCTGGTTCGACGCCGTGGCCACCCGCCACGCCACCATGGTCAACGGCATTGACGAGCTGGCCGTGACGAACCTCGACGGCCTCGACACCCTGGCCAGCATCAAGGTCTGCACCGGCTACCGCGTCGGCGAGGTGAAGTTCAACCACCTGCCCAACGACATCGAAGTCCTCGCCCTCTGCGAACCCATTTACGAGGAACTGCCCGGCTGGCAGGTGGACACCAGCAAGGCCCGCAAGTGGAAGGACCTCCCGCCCAAGGCCCGCGACTACCTCAAATTCATCGCCGCCCAAACCGGCGCGAAGCTGGCCATCGCCTCCGTCGGCCCCGGCCGGGATCAGACGATCTTCGTGTAGGCCTCCCCCAGCTCTTTGCCCCGTAGTCGCAGGCTTCCGCCGGCGCGTCCGTTCCCTGCCATCAACGCCGCAACCGGAAGGTTGCGCCTACGCCGGGGGAGCTGCGCCGTGGGGCTTCCCTTCTCGTTCCCCGTGCCCGTCACCACCTGCACGCGGAACACGCTGGCCGCACCCGGCTCCCCCAGTCCCAAGAGGCTCTTGCAAAACCTCCGGGCTTGAATGCCTCGCAGGAGCGGTTTCGGGTGG
>CAZCBE010000021.1:0-72855 GCA_964496695.1 uncultured Klebsiella sp. | reverse complement strand
TCTCCCCCATCGGGGGAGAGGGCCGGGGTGAGGGGGCGTCTTCGCGCGACGTGCAAACGAACCTTCAATTTTTCGGCCCCACCAGCGGCCGCCGCCTCACACTGGCACAGCAGCTCACCGCGCCGGGCAGCCCTGCCGCCGCGCTCGTGGCACGAGTCTTTGTCAATCGCGTCTGGCAGCAGCTCTTCGGTCGTGGCTTGGTTGAGACCAGCGAGAACCTCGGCGTCTCCGGTGCCCGGCCCACGCACCCGGAACTGCTTGACTGGCTCGCGGGCGAATTCATCCGCAACGGCTGGCGCGTAAAACCCTTGCTGCGGCTGATCCTTGCCTCGGCCACCTATCAGCAGTCTTCTGTCACGGAGCCCCAGCTTGCCGCCCGGGCCCAAGCCGTTGATCCCGGCAATGTCCTGCTCTGGCAGCAGCGCCTCCGCCGGCTGGATTCCGAGATGGTCCGTGACTCCCTGCTCGCGGTGAGCGGCCAGCTCAATCTCAAACCCGGCGGGCCACCGATCCTCACGACGAACCTGCTGGACGGGGCGATCGTGATCAACGAGGCGCGGCTGTCGCAGCCGGAGGAGAAGTTCCGCCGCAGCCTCTACCTGCTGCAACGCCGCAACTATCATCCCTCCTTGCTCGCCACGTTTGACCAACCGCCGTTGGCGGGGAACTGCACCCGCCGGCAAAGCAGCGCCGTCGTCTCGCAGCCGCTTACGATGCTCAACGACGCCTTCGTGCTGGAGCAGGCCAGCGCGCTCGCCCAGCGCGTCGGTCGGGAGCAGCCCGACACGGACAGACGCATCGCGTTCGCCTTTCGCAGTGCGCTGTCACGTTCGCCGACGAGCGCGGAACTCAACTGGTGCCGGGAAGCGATCGTGTCCGAGGGTGTGCGCCGGCTGCTCGCGGGCGACACGGTGGAAACCGCGCGGAGCCGGGCCCTGGCCCAGCTCTGCCATACGCTGCTGAACACGAGCGAATTTCTCTCCATCCCGTGAACCGCGCGCACCAACCAACCCCGGTAGGACGAGACTCTGTCGAGCCCCATCTCGAGCGCAGCGAGACGAGCATCTGCCTCGGAGATGGAGATGCTCGCTTCGCTCGCGCCGACTCTGTCGGCAAATGGGGTTCGACGGAGTCTCACCCTACCGGGGCATGCACGCGACGTGCGGTGCTCCGCACGAGTGCGCTGGGCTTTGGCGCACTGGCGTTGGATTTCCTCCTGGGCCGCGATGCCGTTGCCGCGCCATCGGCTTTCACGCCGAAAGCCCCGGCCGTTTTGCCCCCGGCCAAGGCGGTCATCCTGCTGATGCAAAACGGCGGTCCGAGCCAGATGGACTTGTTCGATCCGAAGCCCGAACTGAGCCGCTTCGATGGGAAGGTCCACAGCGAACGCGTCGAGATGTTTCAGAAAGGCAGCGAGGCGAACCGATTGCTCGGCAGCCCGTGGCGGTTTGCGCCGCGCGGCCAGTGCGGCACGGAACTCAGCGACGCCATCCCGCACCTGGCGGGCATCGCCGACGACCTCACCCTCGTGCGCTCCATGCACACGGAGCACAACAATCACACCGAGGGATTGGTGATGTTCAACACGGGTAAGATCTTCACCGGCCGGCCGGCCTTCGGCTCGTGGGTGAGCTACGCGCTGGGCACGGAGAATCAGAATCTGCCCGCCTACGTCGTGCTGCGCGATCCCGAGGGCTACAACACGAACGGCACGATGCTCTGGCAGAACGCCTGGCTGCCGGCGGTCCATCGTGGCACGGAGTTCAGCACCACGGGTGCGCCCATGCTCCACCTCCATCCTGCGCAGCCGGTGGCTGCCGAGTCGCGCCGCGAGCAGCTCGATCTCCTGGCCAAGCTCAACCGCGCGCATCAAAAGTTCCATCCCGGCGAATCCGATCTCGAAGCCCGCATCCAGAACTACGAACTTGCCGCCCGGATGCAACTGGCCGCCGCCGCGACGCTCGATCTGGAGCGCGAGAGCACTGCCACGAAACAGCTCTACGGCCTCGACAACAAAGTCACGCGCGGCTACGGCCTGCGCTGCCTGATGGCGCGGCGGCTCATCGAGTCGGGCGTCCGCTTCGTGCAGGTGTTCCCGCCCGTGAAGCCGCAGTTCCAGCCGTGGGACACGCATCGCAACGTGGACACCGAGGTGGCCGAGATCGCCGCCTACACCGATCTGCCTTCGGCCGCGCTCATCCGTGACTTGAAGGCGCGCGGTCTGCTGGAGGACACGATCGTGGTGTGGAGCGGTGAGTTTGGACGGCTCCCGGTCTCGCAAAACGGAATGGGGCGTGATCACAACCGGAATGCCTTCTCGTTGCTGCTGGCCGGCGGAGGCTTCAAGCGGGGCCACATCCACGGTGCGACGGATGAGTTTGGCTACCGGGCCGTCCACGACCGCGTGAGCGTGCCGGACCTGCACGCGACGCTGCTGCATCAGCTTGGGCTCAATCACACGCGTGTCGCGTTCCCTCACCTGGGGCGCAACGAAACGCTCACGGATGCCGAGGTGACTGGCGCGCGCGTGGTGAAGGAGCTGATCGCCTGAAGACTTACAGAAGGCATGCCTCGCCGATTCCAGTGAAGCGCTGGAAGACTGCGTCGCCATGGACTGCGGCGGGAAGCGCAGCGCCACGCCGCTTTGGCGTCCCGCGAAGCGGAACCATTTGCCAAGCACCACCGGCCGCTCCGCGGGATGCCAAAGCGGTCTCGCCGCTGCGCTCTGCCACCGCAGTCCAAGACGACTCGGTGCGTGCGCTTTTCGCCGACAATTCATCGCTGCTCAGACATGCTTCTTTCTCATGCAACTAACTCTCCGCGAAATTGACCTGCCGTTGCGGCATGCCTTCACCATCTCGGTCGGCTCCATCACGGTGCAGCAGAACCTGCTGGTGGAACTGCGCGACGGCGAATTCACCGGCTATGGCGAAGGCGCGTCCGGCTCCGCCTACAAGGCCTTTACCGCGCCCGGCATGCACGCGGATCTCGAAGCGGCCCGCGCGGTCATCGAAGCCGAGCAGCTTGATGATCCCGCCGCATTGTGGGACCGGCTGCTCCCGGTGCTGGGCCACAATCGCTTCGCCCTTTGCGCGCTCGATGAGGCCACGCACGATCTCTGGGGCAAGCGCCTCGGCAAGCCCGTGTGGAAGCTGTGGGGCCTCACGCAACGCGATGGTCCCTTGAGCAACTACACCATCGGCATTGATGACCTGCCGACCATGGTGATGAAGCTGCGCGAGTTTGCCGGCTGGCCCATCTACAAGATCAAGCTCGGCACGCCGGACGATCTCGCCATCGTCCGCGAGCTGCGGAAGCACACGGACGCGATCTTCCGGGTGGACGCGAACTGCGCGTGGAGTGTGGAACAGACGCTGGCCTTCGCACCTGAACTGAAACAACTCGGCGTCGAGTTCATCGAGCAGCCGCTGGTGGCGGACAACTGGGCGGGGATGAAACGCCTGTTTGCGGAATCCGCCCTGCCCATCATGGCCGACGAAAGCTGTCTCGTGCCCGAAGACGTGGACCGCTGCGCCGGTCACTTCCATGGCATCAACGTCAAACTGACCAAGGCGGGCGGGCTCACGCCGGGCCGACGGATGGTGCTGCGCGCCCGGGAACTCGGCCTGCGCACCATGGTGGGCTGCATGTGCGAATCGAGCGTCGGCATCTCCGCCATCGCCCAGCTCCTGCCGCTGCTCGACTACGTGGACATGGACGGGGCTGTGCTCATCGCGCAGGACATCGCCACCGGAGTGCGGGTGGAGAAGGGCCGCGCGCATTTCCCGCCGGAGAACGGCAATGGCGTGCAACTGCTGCCGGAATATCTCACGTCGCGTCGGAGCGCGTAGCTCGACATTCCCATGTCGAGTGCGGAAGGACTGATGGGCTGACGGCGCGCGCTGATCTCGACATTGGAATGTCGAGCTACGTGGCTCAGGCACCCCGCCCTTGCAGCACGGGCCGGCTATCCTTCCCGCCGCGCATCTTCGTCAGGCTGTTGAGGAAGGTGATCTGCACGCGGTCACCGTCGAAGCGGCAGGTCAGCGAATCGTGGTGCGGCGTCTCGTAGTAGCGCAGCATCAGTTCCAGCGTGCCCTCGTCCGTCCACGCGCCGCTGGTGGCGATCTTGAAGGGCGTGCCGGGCTTCGCTGCGCCGCCGGAGATGAGCCGCGGCGGCGTGCCGGGCAGGCCGGTCTCGCCGCGCTGCCAGTTGCCAAACCCGCTCGTGACGACATGCTCCCGCTGCGCATCCCGCAGCCGGAGCACGCACTTGTCCTTCTCCACGGTGAAGGCGGCCGAGCGCAGGCCGAGATTGTTGGCCTCCAGTTGGAACGTCTTGCCCGCGAGACGCGCCGCCATGGGCGAAGTCGGCTGGCCCTTGGGCATGGCCAGCGCGAGCGACGCCAGCGTCTGCTGCAGCGTCCCCTGCCCCGCCTTGTCCGCGGGCAGCGCCTGAGTCTTGAACGCGGGCAGCAGGTGCTCCCATACCAAGTCCATGATGCCCTGCATGTTTCCGGCCTCGGCGTTCATGGCAATGACCACGTCCTGATCGGGCAGCACGATGGTGAACTGCCCGAAGGCGCCGTCGCCGCGGAAGCCGTTGTTCTGGCAGCGCCAGAACTGGTAGCAGTAGCCCTGCTTCCAGTCGTCCTTCTCCTTGGGGCGGCTCGGCTTGGCCGCCAGCGGCTGCTGGATCTTGAAGGAAGTCGCCTCGTCCACCCACTGCGCCGGGATGACTTGGCGGCTGTGCCATTTGCCCTTCTGCAAGTAGAGCTGGCCGAACTTGGCGAGCGCCTCCGTCGGCACGCTCAGGCCCCAGCCACCGGTGTCACGACCCATCGGGCACTGCTCCCACGTCGCCCCGGTGATGCCCAGCGGCTCGAAGAGTCGAGGCGTGAGGTAGTCCAGGATGCGCTGTCCGGTCACCTGCTGCACGATGGCCGAGCACATGTAGGTGGCGCCGCTGTTATACATGAACACGCTGCCGGGCTGATGCGCCACCGGCGACGCGAGGAAAGTCTTCACCCAGTTCTGCTCCTTCACCATCGCCTGCGTGGGCTCCTTCTCCTGGCCGGTCGCCATGGCGAGCATGTCCTTCACGCGCATGGCCGTGAGCAGGTCGCTCACCTTCTCCGGCAGTTCCTTGGGAAAGAACTTCACCACCGGGTCATTGACCGTGAGCTTGCCCTCGGCAACGGCCAGCCCGACCGCCGTGGAAGTGAAGCTCTTGCTCATGGAATAGAGCGTGTGCTTGAACTCCGGCGCGTAGGGCGTCCACCAGCCCTCGCTCACCACGCGCCCGTGTCGCGCGAGCATGAAGCTGTGCAGTTCATATTTGCCGCGCGCGATTCCTTCGAGAAACGCGAGGATCGCGCTGCTCGCCACGCCCTCCGCCTCGGGCGTGCTGCGCGGGAGAGCGGACGGCTGGGCGGCGGCGGCAAAGGAGCGAGGAGCGAAAGAAACCAGCCCCAGCCCCGCCGTGCCGACGCTGATTTGTCCCAGGAACTGTCTGCGATTCGGTGTCATGGCGGGGAGGATTCCGCTGATGGGGTGGGAAGACAAGTCAGTTGCTGTGAGAATCCGCTCAAGGGCGTTTGAAATACAGAGCACGCAGGTGTATGCAGCCATCCCGGATGAAGGGCGCACTGCCGCCGGCAAATCCACCGTCACACACCACCCCGGTCTTTGGGTCCCGGAAAGTGAAACGGCATGAGTCCCATAAAGCATCCTCGGCAATGATCGCAGCCGCTTCGGCCGAAACAGGCGCAATGCGGTATTCGCGCCAGAACATTTCAACGAACTTCCGATCGGTCAGCGTGGCCACGGTGACACCATCGAGCTGCACCTCCGCCAGGAAGGGATCGTCGAGTTCCACCCCGCATACCTTCGCCATCCGCTAGGAACCGAACCGGTCGAACAACCATAACTGGACCGGCAGCAGAAGCAGCAGCACTGCGAAAACGCCGAGGAGGTTCACTTCCAGCAGGACCAGCATCCATGCCACTACGATGCTGCAAAGCAGGGCGACCTTGTCCGCCTGCTCGCTCAGGACACAGAATGGCCGCGAACTGAGAATCCGCTCCCAAGCGTCCGGCTTGGCCTCCGGTTTCATGGCGAACAGGATTCCGCTGCCACAGGGCAATGACAAGAGCGGGATGGCCAGCGAGGTGCGGGGCGCATCTCGACACTGCCCCGAGGAACGAAATCCCCGGAGCGCGGCTGTGTCTCGGAGACCAGCCGCAGCGGCTGCGCCAGGCAGAGTGCGGTAAGGAATTCCCAACTCGCATGTCGGTCGCATGTTGCTGCGGATGGTCCCGCGCCGAGCGGGACACAGCCGCGCTCCAGACGCTTCGCGAGTTCGGACCCGTTTGGGTTCGTTTGGTAAAATGAATGGCCCTCGTGTCGGTCGTTTCCATGCCGGCCCCCGCTGCTCCTCACCGAGCCCCGGTCCCTTTGTCTTTTCAATGCGTGTTCCTTCGCTTTTCATTCGCGCTTCCCTGTCCTTAATGGCTTCGTTTCGCAAAAATTACACCATCCCGGCCCGCCTGCCTCGCCACCACCTTTGTGATCGGCAGCAATCGCAATTCCTTCCCGCTTAACCAGATAAGAAAGATTGGCCGTCTCGCCACCCCGCTCCCGCTGCCCTTCTGGCAACCAATCCCAATGGGTTCGTTTGGTAAAAACGCACCCTTCCTCACCACGATAGTCTGACCTGAATCCGCCCGCCCAATTCGCACGCCACCTCCGGCTTTGACTTTTCCCCATCTTGCAGTTCGAGTGCTCCCCGATGGGTTCGTTTGGTAAAACACCCGCACTCCCTCTGTCATTCCCCACGCCCAGCCCCCCACCGCCTGTTCGTTTCGTGTGCATGCACATCCTTTCGTGGTTGCCGTGGCTTGCTGTCCACCGGCCTCCCTCGCCCATCCGAATCTTTCGTGGTTCTCTCTCGCTGGTTCTCGAATCCGACCAAGCGACAACCATTGCCGCACCGCGCCACTCTGCCACCGCCAATCCACCTTGCCATTGGCGTGGCGCAAATGAATGCGACGCGCCCGGCTTCAGTCTGCGCAGTCATCCGGGTGCTTGAAACTGCAATGACCTCAAAATAGGCTCCCAGTATCAGCCAGCCCTTGCGCAATTTATCCGGCCTCACCGACGCTTGCCGTTTCTGCATTGGGATCAAACTGCCCGTTCGGTTCGTGCCTGGATGGGGATGGACAATGCACCATGAAGAGGTCGGATCACTCTACGAACATGAGTGTGCCGTAAATAATACCTCCGCTGGCATCGCTCCTTCGGAGTTCTTCTCTCATGGCGGTGCCTCCACCCGCGGCTTCCTCGGTCGAATTATTGGGCCGGGCCATCTCCTCCACGATTCGCCAGTCCTCGCCTACCCAATGTCCGACGGATTCAGGTTTGATTTCAGCGAGAATACCTGTCCGGCGTGGAGAATCTGGTTGGGGGAAGGCAAGCTGGTTTGCCCAACGGACTCGTTCCCGAGGCTGGTTGGGCCCCAGATTATTGCCGGTTACGCTGCGATCCCCAGCTAGCAGACCGCCTTTGCAGCGGCCTGTTCCTGTTGAACCAACGCGCCCCAGCTTGATGCCTCCTCTGAGGGACAAACGATTCCAACCTCTTGCCTCTCTAGGAAAAGACAATGCGCGGCGAACGCTCAAAGGAGACAGGCGCTTCCGCAAAGCGGAATTCTGCTCAGAGAGCTTCCACGCCCCGGCACCAAGGTCTCAAAGCCGGCTTTTGGAAACGAGCTGTTCGTCGCGCAGAAGCAGCCTCGCACAATTCGCAGCGCAGTCTGGCCAGAGTTATTCACCAGCCATTCACCGTTGGGGGATGGCATCCACGCCAGCGACGCTCGCATCCTTGACCCCGTCATCCCCTGCTTCCCATTCGTGTCCTTTCGTGTTCATTCGCGGTTTTCCATCCCCTTGCATCCAGCGAATTATCCACCCCGTGGCAACCCTTCATTGCATTCCCCCCAGTCCTTCGTAAGCTGTTCGCGAAAGGCAACCTGCGTGTCGCCCACCGGCCAAATCCTGAAGCGCCGAGCCTCGTCCGCCGTCAGAGGACGCGTGCCCGTTCTCCTCTTCGTTGTCTTTTGCGCCTGGCTCGCCCTGCCAGCGATGGCCGAAGACCTCGACGACGCCCGCAAACTCCTCCTGACCGGCAAGTATGCCGAAGCCATCACCGCCGCCGAGAAGGGTGTGAAGGAGGAAGAAGGCAGCGAGGACTGGCGGCTCCTGCTCGTGCAGGCGCACATGGCCGTGGGCCAGTATCCGCAGGCCCACACCGCACTCACCAACGCCCTTGCCCGCTATCCCCACTCCTCCAGCATCCGCCTGCGCTTCGTGGGCCGCGAGGTGAAGCTCTACAACGGCCTGCCCGACGAGGCCAAGGAACTGCTCGACGAGGTCAACCGCCTCGCCGGCTCCCGCACCTGGGCCTACCGCGATCCCGCCAATCTCACCGCGCTCGGCCGGGCGGCGCTCCTGCTTGGCGCGGACCCGAAGATGGTGCTCGACCGGTTGTTCGAGCCGGTGAAGAAGGCCGCACCCGACAACCGCGACATCTACCTCGCCACGGGGGAACTCGCGCTCGACAAGGGGGATTTCCCGCTCGCGGCGAAGATTTATCAGGATGCCCTGAAGCGGTTTAAGAACGACGCGGATTTCCATTTCGGCCTGGCCCGCGCGCTGATGAGCGGCTCCCGCCCGCAGGCGCTGCAGTCGCTGGAGGCGGCCATGGAGTTCAACGAGAAGCACATCCCCGCGCGCCTGCTGCTGGTGGACCATCTCGTGGATGCGGAGGAATACGCCGAGGCCGAGAAGCTGCTCAAGGAGGTGCTGGAAGTGAATGTGAACCGGCCGGAGGCGTGGGCCTACCGCGCTGTGATGGCCCATCTCCGCAACGATAAGGCCAAGGAATCCCAGTTCCGTGCAGATGCGCTTCGGCACTACACCAACAACCCCGCCGTGGACCAGCTCATCGGACGCAAGCTCTCGCAGAAGTATCGCTTCACCGAAGGCGCGGCTTACCAGCGGCTCGCTCTGAAGTCCGACCGCACTTTCCTGCCCGCCAAGTTCCAGCTCGCGCAGGACCTGCTCCGCCTGGGCGAGGAGGAGGAAGGCTGGAAGCTCGTGGCCGACGTGCATGAGGCCGACGGCTACGACGTGAACGCTTACAACCTCGTCACGCTCAAGGACACGACCGACAAGTTTGTCGCGCTGACCAACGACCATTTCATCCTGCGCATGGACGCGCGCGAGGCGAAGGTTTATGGCCCGCGCGTGCTGGCCCTGCTCACGCGCGCCCATGACACGCTTACCAAGAAGTATGGCCTAAAGCTGGAGAAGAAAACCATCGTGGAGGTGTATCCCGAGCAGAAGGATTTTGGCGTGCGCACTTTTGGGATGCCGGACAACCCGGGCTTCCTCGGGGTCTGCTTCGGCTGCTTGATCACGGCCAACAGTCCGGCCAGTTCCAGCGGCCATGCCTCGAACTGGGAGGCCACGCTGTGGCATGAGTTCTGCCACGTCATCACGCTCACGCTGACGAAGAACAAAATGCCGCGGTGGCTCAGTGAGGGCATCTCGGTCTATGAGGAGCGGCAGGCCAGCCCGGCGTGGGGCCAGGTGATGAACCCGCGCTATCGCGAGATGATCCTGGGCGATGAACTGACGAAGGTCGGCGACTTGAGCAGCGCCTTCCTCACGGCCAAGAGCAACCTGCAACTGCAGTTCGCCTACTACGAATCGTCACTGGCGGTGCAGTTCCTCGTCGAGAAGTTTGGCGTGGCCAAGCTGCGGGCGATTCTCGCCGACCTGGCCACGGGCAAGGAGATCAACGCGACCATCGTCAGTCACACCGCACCGCTGGACAAGCTGGAGAAGGACTTCGCGGCGTATGCGAAGGAGCTGGCGACCAAGCTCGCACCAGGGCTGGATTTCGAGAAGCCCAAGGGCATCGCGGGGATGCTGGCCGGCGGAAAAGCGCCGCCCGAGGGCGTAGTCATCGTTCCCCCGACGACGAACGCGCCGAATGAGAAACCCGTGTTTGACCCGCTCAAGCTGCACCCGAAGAACTTCTACATCCTCACGCAGGAAGCGAAGCGCCTGCTGGCCGACAAGAAATTCGCGGAGGCCAAGGTGCCCTTGAAGAAGCTGGTCGAGAACTACCCGACGCACACCGGGCCGGACAACGCCCTGTGGCTGCTCGCGCTGGTGCATCGCGAACTCAAGGAGACCTCGCAGGAGCGCGAGGTGCTGACGAAGCTTGCCGCATTGGATGGGGATGCCGTGGAGGCCTATCAGCGTTTGATGGAACTGGCCGAAATCACCAAGGACTGGCTGATCGTCGCCGAGAACGCGCGTCGCTACCTGGCCGTGAATCCGCTCGTGCCCCAGCCGCATCGCTGGCTGGCCCGTGCCAGTGAGGAATTGAAACAGCCACAGGAAGCCATCGCCGCCTACCAGACCGTCCTGCTGCTTGATCCGCCGGACCCGGCCGATGTCCATTTCCGCCTCGCCAAGCTCCTGAACCCCACCGACGCCAAGGCCGCGAAGCAGCACGTCTTGATGGCCTTGGAAGAAGCCCCGCGTTTTCGCGAAGCCCACGAGCTGCTGCTCAAGCTCACCGGCAGCCCAGCCAAGGAGCCGAAGCCGTGAGCAACGAATTTCAAATCACCCTCGCCTCAGCACGGGGCGCATCCCCTCCCTCTCCCCCACCAGGGGAGAGGGCCGGGGTGAGGGGGCAACGACAGCCTGCGACGAACTTCTGCTCCACTGGCAAGCTCTCAACAGGGCCTTGTCCCTCTCAGGGACCGTTTTCCCCATGAACTCCCGCCTCATCCGCATTGCCACCCTGCTCGGCTGCCTCACCCTCGCCGCCGTCACGCTCGCGCAGTTCCGCGGCAGCCGGGGGCGCGGTGGTGGCGGCACCTACTACACCGAGGGCGGCGTGCCCGTGGACGAACGCACGGTGCGGACTGCGCGCGAAGTGGCGTCGCACAGCACCGGCACGCCGAACTGGACCAACGCCCCGGGCTTCGAGAAGGACGTGTTCACTTTCGTCCGCATCATCCGGGACCGTTCGCCTTTCTCCAGCGGCGGGAGCTGGATCACTGATTTTCCCGACAGCGACCTGAACCTCTCCTATCGGGTGCAGCAGATGACGTCGCTCAAGGTGGACCCGAACGGCCGGGTGATGCGGCTGACCAACCCGGACCTCTTCAACTATCCGTGGATCTACATGGTCGAGGTGGGCAGCCTGGAACTGCGGGACGAAGAAGTGCCGATCCTGAGAAAGTATCTGCTCAACGGCGGCTTTCTCATGGTGGATGACTTCTGGGGCGAGGCTCAATACGAGTCCTTTTACAAACAGTTGAAGCGGGTGTTCCCGGAGCGCGAGGCCATCGAACTGGAAATGGATCATCCGATCTTTCACTCGGTCTTTCCCATCAAGCGCACCAAGCAGGACATGCAGGTGCCCAACGCCCGCACCGGCGAATACAGCCAGACCACCGGCATCACCTGGGAGCGTCACGACGGGGAGGAGTGCCGCGACGCGCACTTCAAGGGCGTCTTCGACGACAAGGGCCGCATGATGGTCTTTATCGCCCACAACACCGACAACGGTGACGGCTGGGAGCGCGAAGGCGAGAACCAGTATTTCTTCCAGGAATTCTCTGAGAAGCGCGCCTTCCCCCTGGGCATCAACGTGATCTTCTACGCCATGACGCACTGATTCGCGTTCATTCGCGTCATTCGCGGGCAAAACAATTAAGGACAACAATGGAAAACGAAAACGTCGCACCGACTGCTGATTCACCCGCCGCCACGCTGCCCGCCGAAACGCCCGCCCCTGCCCCGCCGCCGCTCCCGGAGCCCACCGAGCAGCAGATCGTCGAGCAGCTCATTTCCGCCCGCGGGAAGATTAACACGGAACTCGGCAAGGCCATCGTCGGCCAGCAGGCGGTGATTGAGCAGATTCTCATCGCGCTGCTTTCGGGCGGGCATTGCCTCATCACCGGAGCGCCGGGATTGGCGAAGACCCTGCTGGTCAAGTCCATCGCGCAGATCTTCCACCTCAAGTTCTCGCGCATCCAGTTCACGCCCGACCTCATGCCCGCCGACATCACCGGCACGGAGATTCTCCAGGCGCAGGAAGGCGGGCGCATGATGACGTTCGTGAAAGGTCCGGTGTTTGCGAACATGGTGCTGGCCGACGAAATCAACCGCACGCCGCCCAAGACCCAGGCCGCGCTGCTCGAAGCGATGCAGGAGCATCAGGTCACCGCGTCCGGCTATCGCCACGCCCTGCCCGAGCCGTTCTTCGTGCTCGCCACGCAGAACCCCATCGAGATGGAAGGCACCTATCCGCTGCCTGAGGCCCAGCTTGATCGCTTCATGTTCAACGTGGTGATGGACTACCTGCCGGAGGACGACGAGGTCGCCGTCATTCAGCAGACCACGGCGAACATCCGCCCCATGATTGAGCAGCTCTTCTACGGTGCGGACGTGCTGCGCTTCCACGAGGTGGTGCGCAAGGTGCCCATCGCCGAGGAAGTCGTGCGCTACGCCGTGCGGCTCGCCTCGGCCTCGCGCCCGAAGCAGAAGAACTCGCCGGGCTTTGTGAACGACTGGGTGAGCTGGGGGGCCGGCACGCGCGCCGGCCAGTTCCTCGTGCTCGGCGGCAAGACCCGCGCCCTGCTCGCCGGTCGCGCCCACGTCACGCGCGAGGACATCGAGGCTCTCGCCGCGCCGGTCCTCCGGCACCGCATTCTCATCAACTATCGCGCCGAGGCCGACGGCGTCACGGTGGACAAGGTCATCACCAAGCTGGTGGAGCATGTGCGGGGGGCTGGAGCGTAAGCTCGTGAAGCACACAAATGCATGAACGCCCGTTCACAACTTCTCATTAGCACCCGGCTTCAGCCGGGTGCTAATGGGAGTGTGCATCGAGTTCGCCTTTCGGCCTGGCAGCACGGTGGCATCCTGCGCGAGTGGAAGCTGATTTGAGGGAAACACCGGATGCGCCACACCATCGAAACCGGAAGCGACATCGCCGCGTGGTGTGCGTTTGACCCAGCGGCGGTGGCGGTCGAATTGCCACCGTCACCCGCCACAATCGAATGGGAAAAACTGGAGGCCCTCCAGGCCAAAAACCGGTTGTGGCTGCACTCGACCGGCGGGGATGGCACCTACCTCGTCCAGGTGCTGGTGGATGAGGGCTTGCCGGAAACTTTCACGCCGCATGCCAAACCGATTGGCGAACCGACGAAGCTCCAGTTGCCGACCGGCACCCTGCGGGTGAGTGGGGCGGAAGACCTCACCAGCGTCCCCATCCGCCCCAATCCGAGCGAGACGGTCAGCATCCCGGCGGGCACCTACGACGTGAACGCGTGGGCGCTGGAGTGGCCTGAGGACCAAGTCGCGGCCAAGCTCACGGAAGGCTTGGATGAAGGCGCTCTGCGCCGCCGCAATCGAATCGGACTGCTGGGCACCGGATACTTCGTCGCCACCGGGATCTGCATCCTCCTGGCCATATTTGTTACGGCCGCCTGGGCAGTCGAAGACATCTTCTCCGGCAGGACGGCGCTGGCCTGGTGGATCGGCTGCATCCTTATGGTGACGGTTGTGCCGCGGTTCTTTCCCGCGCCTGCGCCGGGTGAGTTCGAACGGGAAAATGCCATTCGGTCCGAATTCCCCGACTTTGTCCTCTGCCTGAAACCCGCATGACCGCCAGCATGCCCACCACCAGCGGCGAGTTGATTGACCCCCAGGCGCTCATGGCCATCCGCAGCCTGGAGATGCGGGCGCGTGTCGTGGTCGAGGGCTTCTGGAGCGGCATCCATCGCAGTCCGTATCACGGCTTCTCCGTCGAGTTCACCGAGTATCGGCAATACACGCCCGGTGACGACCCGCGCTATCTCGACTGGAAGCTCTTCGCCCGCAGCGACCGCTACTTCATCAAGAAGTTCGAGGACGAGACGAACCTCCGGTGCCACGTCCTCGCGGACAACAGCCGCTCAATGACCTTTGGCTCGCGCGGTATCACCAAGGCCGCCTACGCGAACACCCTGGCCGCCACCCTGGCCTTCTTCCTCCACCAGCAAGGCGACGCCATCGGCCTGCTGACCTTCGACGACCAGATCCGCGAATACCTCCCCGCGCGCCACCGCCCCGGCCATTTGCGCCACCTGATGCTCGCGCTGGAGAAGCCGCCCGGCGGTGCGACCACCGACCTCGTCGCCCCGCTCAAGCGCATCGTCGAGATCGTCCGCAAGCGCGGGCTCATGGTGTTGCTCACCGACCTGCTCGCGCCGATTGAGACGCTGGAAAAGAACCTCGCCACGCTCACGGCCAGCGGCCACGAGGTCGTGGTGTTCCAAGTGCTCGACCCGGCAGAACTCAGCTTCGACTTCGCGAAGGCCGCGCTCTTCCGCGACCTTGAATCCGGCCGCCAGCTTTACATTGATCCCGACGCCGTGCGTGCCGAATACCGTCGCCAGTTCGATGCCCACTGCCAGGCCGTCGAGGTCACCTGTGCCAAGCTCGGCATCGTCCTCCGCCGCCTCACCACCGACCAGCCGTTGGAACTCGCGCTGTTCGATTTTCTGCGTGAACGCATGAACCGCGGCAAGCTCGTCAAACGCCACGCTGCCTAGAATGTCCAATGTCCAATTTTCAATGACCACCGAATGCTCAATGACGAATGCCCAATGGCCGGAGGCGTGTCGCCATTCCGTCAGCGGTGCGGAGCACGGCATTTCAGCCGCAGCCGGCTCCAGACGAGATGATGCAATCGCTGGCACTTGTAACCTGGAGTGTCTCTGTGGCCTTAGTGCCGCGCATCAGCCCGCAACCGCGCGTCCGAACGTGTTGCACCTGGTCATTGGTCATTGGTCATTCATTGGGAATTGGCCATTGCTCATTGGTCATTCCTTCCGCCGCGCATGAGCTTCCTCACCCCCCTCTTCCTCCTCGGCGCGCTTGCGGTCGCGCTGCCGATCATTTTCCACCTCATCCGGCAGACCTCGAAGGAGCAGACGGAGTTCAGCTCGCTGATGTTCCTGCTGCCGGTGCCGCCGCGCGTCACGAAGCGCAGCCGCCTGGAGCACATTCTGCTGCTCCTGCTCCGCAGCTTGGTGGTCTGCCTGCTCGCCTTCGCGTTCGCCCGCCCCTTCCTCCCCAAGGCGGCCACCACCGATCTGCCCACCGGACCCGGCAAGCGCATCGTCGTGCTGGTGGACGCCAGCGCCAGCATGAGGCGCGAGGGCCTCTGGGCTGACGCGCGCACGAAGGCCGGTGCCCTCTGCCGCGCCGCCGCCCCGGAAGACACCCTCGCCGTCTTCGTCTTCGACCACGAGGTGCGCCGGCTGGTGACCTTCGAGCAGTGGACCGCCGCCGCCGCCGGCCAGCGCGCCGCCCTCGCGATTGAGGCGCTGGCCAAGTCTCCGCCCGGCTGGGGCGGAACCCAGCTTGGGCAAGCACTTGTTGCCGCCGCGACGGCTCTGGAAGACGCCCGTGCCGACAAGGGCCAGCCGCCCGCGCGCGGTCCCCGCCAGGTCGTGCTCATCAGCGACCTGCAGGAAGGCAGCCGGCTCGATGCCTTGCAGGCTTATGAATGGCCCAAGAGCACCGAACTGATTGTCGAGCCGCTCAAGGCGAAAAAGCCTACCAACGCCGGCCTCCAGTTCCTCGCCGACAACGATGAAGGCGAGAAGAAGCCCGGCGAAGCCCTCGCCCGCGTGCGGGTGGTCAATTCCTCCGACGCGAAACACGAGCAGTTCCAGGTCGGCTGGTCGGACGGCAAGGACTTCGTCGGCAAGCCGCAGGATGTCTATGTGCCGCCGGGGCAGACGCGCGTCGTTGCCCTGAATGCGCCGCCGATGGGGGCCATCGCCGAGCGCGTCCTGCTGCGCGGGGATGAAGAGACCTTCGACAACTCGCTCGCGCTCATTCCGCCGGAGGCCGCGCGCGTCAACGTGCTGTATCTGGGTGGTGAAGCGGCCACGGACACCGCTGAGCCGCTTTACTTCCTCCAGCGCGCCTTCCCGCCCACGCGCCGCCAGATCGTCCAAATCCTCGCACGCCCGACGGCGGCACCCATCCTCCCGACGGACGCGGAGGCTCCGCTCCTGATCATCACGGACACGCTCTCCGAGGAGCGCACCGCCACCGCGCGTCGCCTCCTCACGGAAGGCAAGACGGTCCTGCTCTCACTCAAGCATCGGAATGTGGGGCGCACGCTGTCCGGTTTGCTCGGCAAGGACTCGGTCACCGCCGAGGAGGCCAAAGTGGCTTCCTACGCGATGCTGGCCGAGATTGATTTTCAGCACCCGCTCTTCGCGCCGTTCGCGGACCCGCGCTTCAGTGACTTCACCAAGATTCATTTCTGGAAGTATCGCCGGCTTGATTCGGCGCAGTTCTCCGGTGCCCGGGTGGTCGCAAAGTTTGATACTGGCGATCCCGCGCTGCTGCAAATCCCGGTGGGCAAGGGCACGCTCTATGTGCTCGCGTCTGGCTGGCAGCCCTCCGACAGCCAGCTCGCGCTCTCGTCCAAGTTCCTGCCCCTGCTCTTCTCGCTGCTGGAGCAGGCCGGCGGCCTCCGCCCACAGGTAACGCAGCACACCGTCGGCGATTCCGTCCCGCTCGCGGCCACGAATGCCGCCGTGCGCGTGACCCGGCCCGACGGCACGAGCCTTACACTCGGGGCCGGGACCGCCGCTGTCATCGTCACCGATCAGCCAGGAATTTACACGGCTGTGAGCGGTGCGATCACCCAGCGCTTCGCCGTGAATCTCGATCCGCAGGAGAGCAAGACCGCCCCGCTTCCCGTCGAAGAACTGGAACATCTCGGCCTGCCCGTGACGCGCGCCGATGGCAAAACACCCGTGCAAATCGCCGAAGCCAAACGCCAGCTCGCGAACGCCGAACTGGAAGGCCGCCAGAAGCTCTGGCGCTGGCTGATCGCCGGCGCACTGCTGTTCGTGACGATGGAAACCCTGCTGGCCGGGTGGCTGGCGAAGCCGCCGGAGCAACCGGCGACGGCAACATGAACGACGTTTCAACACCAGTGATGGGAGAATCCCGCATGTGTTGGACGAGTCCGACGCCAACGGAACCACAACGCTCTCTCCCTCACCCCTGCCCTGCCCATGAACCGGAGCGCGGGCGTCCCGCCCGCAGCGGCAACTTCGGCACTGAACGGCTTCGGAGTTCTGTTGGTCCCGTGGCGCAAGTCGCCGCTGCGGCCCGGAGGGCCGCGCTCCAGTTCAAGGGCAGAAATCGCGAGCTTGAGCGGCTCGTGGGTTCTCGGAATTACAGAATGACCGGCTGCACCCTCCCATTAGCACCCGGCTTCAGCCGGGTGTCACTGTGCAATCGCAGACAAAACCGTTTCAACGGTTTTGTCGCATGTGTCCGCGAAGCCGTTGAAACGGCTTTCGCTCGTTGCCGCCTCTACACCGGGCTAAAGCCCGGTGCTAATGAGAAGGTGGGAAGCCCAAATCAGACCGAAACATCCGCCCGGCTCGGGCGTCTGTCTTGATGCGATGATTGCGCCCCTCATCAACGAGCAACTGGAGCCGGTCGCGCGTCGCTACCGGCGGCTGCAGCTTTGGCGCGGGCTGGCCATCTGTTGGGGGCTCGCAGGACTTCTTGCGGTCGCGCTCGGGGCTTTTGGCGTGGATTACCGCATTGGCGTGCCGCTGATCGGTCTGATCGCGTTTGCCACCGCGCTTTGGATGGCCTTCGCCTGCCTGTCGGCCAAGGCCGACGCGCACTGGCTGGCGCTGCAAATCGAGCAGCAGCATCCTGAGCTGAAGACCGCCCTGCTCGCCGCCTTGGAGCAGCAGCCGGATGCCGACGGCAAGTTCAGCTTTCTCCAGCAGCGCGTCATCGCCGAGGCCGTGGTGCATGGGCAGAGCCTGGGTTGGACCGATGCCTTTCCGGCGCGCAAGCTCGCGCTGGCCCACGTCGCGCATCTCGCCGCCTTCGCGTTCTTCGTCGCCGCCCTCATGGGCCTGCGGGCGAACACGACCACCGCCGAGCAGAAGATCGCCGCCGCCAAGGCCGCTGCGGACAGCATCTCGGTCGTGCCCGGCGACACGCAGATTGAGCGTGGCAACAGCCTCGTGGTGCTGGCGAAGTTCGAGGGCCGGCTCCCGGCGGGCGCGACACTCGTCCTCGGGTCGGGCACCAACGTCACCCGTTCCATCGCGCTCACCAAGTCGCTGGATGACCCCGTCTTCGGCGGCACCGTGCCGGAGGTGAACGAGGACTTCACCTACCGCATCGAGTTCGCCGGCCAGCGCACCAAGGAGTTTGCCGTGAAGGTCTTTGAGCATCCGAAACTCGAACGCGCGGACGTGAAGATCCAGTTCCCGGCCTACACGCAGTTGCCGGAGAAGACCATCGAGGACACGCGCCGCGTCAGCGCGGTGGAAGGCTCCACGCTCAACTACACGCTTCAGCTTAACAAGCCGGTGAAGTCCGCCCGCCTCGTGCCGAAGAAGGACGGCGAGATCGTCCCGCTCACCACCGACGCGACGAAGCCCTTTGCCACCCTGCCGGCGTTCGTGCTGGCCAACAGCCAGAGCTACCAGCTCGAACTCGTGGATGACGACGGCCGTTCCAACAAGCTCTCGGCGCAGTTCGTCTTCGACGCGCTGCGCAATCGCACGCCGGAGCTGAAGCTGCTCTCCCCCCGGGGCGATCAACGCGTGTCGGCCTTGCAGGAAATCAACTTCGAGGCGGAGGTCTGGGATGACTTCGGCCTGCGCGCGTATGGCATCGCCTATTCACTCGGCGGCGCGGAGCCGACCCTGCTCCAGCTTGGCGAAGGCGCGCCCCCGAAGGACAAGCGGGTGGTCAGGCACCTGCTGCGGCTGGAGGAACTCGGCGCGGCTCCGGACCAGCTCCTGGCGTGGTTCGCGTGGGCGGACGACATCGGCCCGGACGGCGAGCTGCGCCGCACGGCCACGGACATGTATTTCGCCGAGGTCCGCCCCTTTGAGGAGATTTTCCGGCAAGGCGAGAGTGGTGAAGGCGAGGAGGAAAAGAAGCCCGGTGAAAAGGGCAGCCGCAACCAGCAGATGGGCAAGCTCGCCGAATTGCAGAAGCAGATCATCAACGCGACGTGGAAGCTGCGGCGGCAGCACGTCGGATCGGTGACGGTCAAGAAAGTGCCGGCACCCGCGACCGGTGGCACCTCATTGGAGTAAAGGACACTCATCATGAAACCTCCCAGCCTCATGTCTCAGCCCCAGGCGAAACCACAGCGGACGGACGCCGATCACGCGGGCTCGGCATCGCTGCCCGGCCTCCTCTGCATCGCGCTCGTGGGCGGGCTGCTCGCCGCGCCGTTGCTCCTGGCCCAGCAGCGGCCCGCCACGGCCACGCCGAAAAGCGCGGCCAAAGGCAATTTCAAGGCCGACGCGGAAGTCTTGATTGAGTCCCAGGAGAAGGCCTTGGAGATGGCCAAGGAACTCGCCGAGAAGTCCGACAGCCCGCGCGCCCAGGCGGCCCTGGCCGAGGTGGTGAAGCAGATGGAGCGCGCGCTCAAGCTGCTGGAGACGGCGAAGGATGACCCGAAGCAGTTGGAGCCGGCGGTCGCGGCGCAGCAGGCGTCGTATCAGGCGCTGCTCAAGCTGGCCGAGCGCGAATTCAAGGTCCAGCAGAGCAAGAGCGGGAAGAGTGGCAGCAAGAGCGCGAGCGAGGAGGCCCGCCAGCGGCAGGTCAACGAGCTGGAACTGAAGATGACCAAGAACCGCTACGAGGAGCAGAAGCAGGCCAAGGCCGAGCCGCAGCAGTCGCCCGAGCAGAAGGAGAATTTGCAGATGATGAGCCGGCTGCGCGAGCTGGCCCAGCGGCAGAATGACTTGAACGAGCGGTTGAAGGAACTCCAGACCGCGCTTCAGGAGGCCAAGACGGAGCCCGAGAAGGAGGAGATTCGCCGTCGCCTGAAGCGTCTGCGCGAGGAAGAGCAGCAGATGATCGCGGAGCTGGATGAACTCAAGCAGCGCGCCGAGAAGCCGGAGAACCAGCAGCGCATGGCGGAGATGAAGGACAAGCTGGAGCAGACCCGGCAGGCCGCGCAGAGGGCGGCGGAGCAGATGGAAAAGGGCAACGTCTCCCAGGCGCTGGCCAGCGGCACGCGCACGCAACGGGAACTGCAGGAGATGCGGGAGGACCTGCGGAAGAAGAACGCGAACCAGTTCGCCGAGGACATGAAGCAGCTCCGGCAGGATGCCCGCGACATCGCGCAAAAGCAGGAGGAGCTGGGCAAGCAACTGGAGTCCACACCGCAGGAGAGCAAACGGAAGTCCTTGAGCGCACCGGACGCCAAGGCCGAAGTCCCCAAGGCGCTGGCCGAGCAGAACCAGCGGCTGGCCAGCCTCGTCGAGCGCGCGACGCAGATCGCCGAGCAGTCCGAGGACGCCGAACCGCTGCTCCACCGGCAGCTCTACGATTCCATCCGCAAACAGGCGCAGAGCGAGGCGCAGAACCTGAAGGCTACGAAGGACGACCTCGCGCGGCGGGGCATGTTGACGCGCGGGCTGTATGATCTGCTCGAAAAGGCCACCGAGGCGGGCGGGACGAAGTCGCTTGAAATCGCGTCTGAGCTGGCGAAGAACGGGATGAAGCTGCCGGCCTCCAGTGTCGAGCAGCGCGCCCGCAAGAGCATTGATGAACTCAAGAAGGGCGTCGAACGGGCGGCCGAGAGTGTGCTGGGCGACGAGGCCGAAGCCCTGAAGCAGGCGGCGAAGACCTTGGACAGCCTCCAGCGGCAGTTGGAGAGCGAACTGGCCCGTGGTGAAGGCAAACAGGCCAAGGCCGATGGCCAGCCACAACCCGGCGAGCAGCCGGGCGAGCTCAAGGGCAAGCAAGGCGCATCAGGCGAAGGCAAGCAGCCCGGAAAGCAGGCGGGCAAGACCGGCGAAAGCAAGAGCGGCCAAGGTTCAAAGGACGGCAAGCAGGGCGAGGCGCAGGCCGGCAACGAGCCGGGTGAAGGCAAGGAGTCCGGCGAAAAGGGCGGCCAACAGCCAGGCAAATCGGGGCAAGATGGCAAAGCGGGCAAGGACGGCAAATCCGGCCAGGATGGCAAGCAAGGTGACGGCAAACAGGGTGAGGGCAAGGAAGGTGAGAAGGCCGGCAAAGGGGGCAAGGAAGGCGAAGGCAAGGAAGGTGCCAAAGGCGGCCAAGGAGGCAAAGGCGGTCAGGAGCCGGGAGGCAAGGAGGGCCAGAAGGGCAGCTCGCCGGGGCAAGGCGAACAGCCTGGTGAACAGGCGGGCAAAGGCGGGGGGAAAGGCCAGGCGGACGGCAACTCGCCCCAGCGCACCCGCAATGGCGGCGTGGCCACTTCGAGCCAGCGCGGCGGCGCGGATGGTTCACATTCCGGCGAATATCAGGCGGGCGACAACCGGCGCGGCGGCGCGTGGGACAACATTCTGGGCCCGCGCAACCCGGCTGACCGAGTGGAAGCTGGACCGATCACCGGGGCGGGCTACGAGCAGTTCAGCGACCGGCTGAGGGATGCGGAGGAGATGGTGGACTCAGCGGAACTGCGCAACCAGTTGCAGACCGTGCGCGAGCGTGTGCGGAACCAACGGAACGAGTTCAAGCGCGAGGCGGCCGAGCCGAAGTGGGACTTGGTGCGGCTGCAAATCCTCAAACCGCTGGTCGAGGTGCGGCAGCGCATCGAGGAGGAGCTGGCCAAGCGCGACAATCGCGAGGCGATGGTGCCGATTGACCGCGACCCGGTGCCGGGCCGCTTTTCCGAGCTGGTGAAGAAGTATTATGAGAACCTCGGCAAGAGCGAGGCGGAGGCGGGCATTGCGCCGAAGGCGGCGCAGAAGTAATTTCGAGCCATGAGCACGATTCTTGAAATCAAAGAAGCCGTCAGCCAGACCTCGGAAATGGATCGCTACGAGCTGTTAAACTGGTTGCGAGAAAGTTTGCGGGAGCGGGAAATCGAGCGGCTTCGAGCCGAGTTGGCTGGAGCGTTGGCGGAGGAGGCTCGGGGAGAGCGGGTGCCGTTTGACTTTGCAGCCATTAAAGCCGAGGGGCGACGAATGCTCGCAGCGGAGGCCAAACGGTAATGCCGCAGGCAAACCGGAGCACTGATGCCCACTTGGATGTATTGGAACTCTGGCTGCACATTGCCCGCCACGATGTGCGGGCAGCGGATAGGCTGGTGGAGGAAATTGAGGCCAAATGCGACCTGCTCGTTCAGATGCCCGAGTTGGGACGGCGACGTGATGAACTGCTCCCGGGGCTGCGCAGCTTGGCGGTGCGTGGTTATGTCGTCATTTATCGGCCAGAACCTGGCGGGATTTATGTGCAGCGCATCATTCATGGAAGCCGGGACCTGACTCAACTCTTCTGAACTTGGCTCTCGCCTCCCTCATCTTCTCCGGGCGCGACTGGCTCGTGCCGGCCTTGCTGCTGGCCGCGCTGGGCGGCGCTGCGCTGGTGTGGGGTTACCGGCGGGCGAAGGTGGACAAAGGCCTGCGCGCCACCTGTGCCCTGCTGAAAGTGCTCGGATTCACTGCGCTCGCCCTGTGCCTGCTGGAACCGCTTTGGACCGGCCAGCGCGCCAAGCCGGGCGCGAACCTGCTCGCAGTCATCGCGGACAACAGCCAGGGCATGCAAATCCACGACCGGGGCAATGCGCAGAGCCGGGGCGAATTCCTGCGTGATGCGCTCGCCGGCAAGGGCGCGGACTGGCTGGGCAAGCTCCGGGAAAACTTCGAGGTGCGCGGCTACCTGTTTGATTCCCGGCTCCAGCCCAGCGCGGATTTCACGGAACTCAACTTCGACGGCCGCTCCTCCGCCATTGGCAGCGCATTGCGAACCTTGAAGGAGCGGATTGGCAGCCGGCCCGTCGCCGGGATCGTGCTGCTCACGGATGGCAATGCCACGGACCTCGCGGGCGGGCTGCCGGACTTGAAAGGGCTGCCGCCGGTCTATCCCGTCGTCATCGGGCGTGAGGATGCGGACCGCGACATTGCGCTGGTCAACGTGGGCGTGACGCAGACTTCCTTCGAGGACGCACCGGTGACGATCCAGGCGGAGGCGACGGCCAGCGGCTACGTGGGCGCGGATGTGAAGGCCGAACTGCTCGACCGCGCGGGCAAGGTGATCGAGCAGCAGACGCTCCGGGTGAAGCAGGAGGGTGAGACGCTCGCGTTCCGCTTCCAGCTCAAGCCGGAGCAGCGCGGCGTGTCCTTCTACCGCGTGCGCGTCGGGGCGCAGGGCGAAGGGGAGCAGTTCAAGGATCAGCGGAGTTCCGCCGAGGCCACGCTGGCGAACAACACCCGCGTCGTGACCGTGGACCGGGGCCGCGGGCCGTTCCGCATCCTCTACGTCAGCGGGCGGCCCAACTGGGAGTTCAAGTTCCTGAACCGTGCGTTGAGCGACGACGATCAGGTCGAGCTGATCGGCCTCATCCGCATCGCCAAGCGCGAGCCGAAGTTCGACTTCCGCGGGCGCGCGGGCGAGACGAGCAACCCGTTGTTCCGCGGTTTCGGCAACCAGTCGAAGGAGGACATTCAACGCTACGACCAGCCGGTGTTGATCCGGCTGAACACGAAGGACGCCGAGGAGTTGAGCAAGGGCTTTCCCTCCACCCCGGAGGAGCTGTTCGCCTATCACGCGGTCATCGTAGATGATCTGGAGGCGGAGTTTTTCACCATCGAGCAGAAGGCGCTCCTCCAGCGGTTTGTGAGCGAGCGGGGCGGCGGGTTTCTCATGCTGGGCGGGGCGGAGTCCTTCCACGAGGGCGGCTACCTGCGCACGCCCATCGGCGACATGCTGCCGGTGTATCTGGACCGCACGCCGGATGAAACGACCCACGATAACCTCCGGCTCGGCCTCACGCGCGAGGGCTGGCTCCAGTCCTGGGCGCGGCTGCGCACCACCGAGAACGAGGAGAAGACGCGGCTGGATGCGATGCCCGGCTTTGCCCTGCTGAACGAAGTGCGCGATCTCAAGCCCGGCGCAAGCGGCATCGCCACGGTGACCGACGCGGCCGGACGCTCGCGGCCGGCGCTGGCGGTGCAGCGGTTTGGCCACGGACGGACCGCCGTGGTCAGCATCGGCGACCTGTGGCGCTGGGGCCTGCGCGAGCCGGAGATGCATGCAGACATGGACAAGGCCTGGCGGCAGCTCACGCGCTGGCTGGTGGCGGACGTGCCCAACCGGGTGCAGCTCACCACGCAGCCCAAGCCGGGGGACCCGAACCAGGCCGTGGAACTGCAGGTGCGCGTGCGCGATCCCAAGTTCGTGGCCTTGGACAATGCCACAGTGATGCTGAACGTGCTGCCCATCCTCGGTGGCGTGAGCAACGCGCCCCTCATCCGTCTGCCTGCCGAGCCGTCCACCACCGAGCCCGGCCTCTACACCGCCACGTATGTCCCCCGCGACACGGGCGGCTATCACGTCGAAGCCTCGGCCACGAACAGCGTCGGCGGAGAGGCTGGCCATGCCCTGGCCGGCTGGACCACGGACCTGGCAGCGGAGGAGTTCCGTTCACTGAAGCCGAACCGCGCCCTGCTCGAAACCATCGCCAAGCAGACCGGCGGCGAGGTCGTGGACATGGGCGCGCTCGCGTCCTTCGCCAGCCGCCTGCCGAGTCTCAAGGCCCCGGTGACGGAGGCGTGGACGTATCCGCTGTGGGACCAGCCGGTGGTGTTCGCCTTCGCGCTGCTGTGCTTTGTGGCGGAGTGGGGTTTGAGGAGAACGAGGGGGCTGCCGTGAGGCTTTGGTTGTTCACATTGCTTTTTTGCGCTCAATTTGCTCACTCGCAAGTCGCCGACAGGCCGACCGTCTTCGTGCTCGTTGGGGCCGCTGGTGAGGAGGAGTTTGGGAAACAGTTTGCGGACGCGGCGGCGAAGTGGGAGCGCGTGGTCAGCCAGGCCCAGGCGAAGCTGGTGCCCATCGGCTGGAAGAGCGTGGACACGAACGACCTCGCCAGCTTCAAGACGGCGCTGGCGGCGGAGGCCAAGGAAGGCCCGGGTGAATTGTGGCTGGTGCTCATCGGCCATGGGACATTCGACACCAAGGAATCCAAGTTCAACCTGCGCGGGCCGGATTTCAGCGGGAGCGAACTGGCGGAATGGCTCAAGCCGTTCAAGCGGCCCGTTGCGGTGGTGAACTGCGCCTCGGCAAGCGGCCCGTTCGTCAGCAAGCTGACGGCTCCGGGCCGGGTGGTGGTGACCGCGACGCGCACGGGCAACGAGATGAACTTCGCGCGGTTCGGCGGGCACTTCGCCGACGCGATCAGCAGCCTGGAGGCCGACCTGGACAAGGACGGGCAGACCTCGCTGCTGGAGGCGTATCTGATGGCGGCCAGCCGGGTGGCCGAGTTTTACACCACCGAGGGCCGGCTCGCGACCGAGCATCCCCTGCTGGACGACAACGGCGACGGCCTGGGCACGCCGCCGGACTGGTTCCGCGGAGTGCGCGCGGTGAAGAAGGCGAAGGAAGGCGCGAGCGCCGATGGATTGCGCGCGCACCAGTTCGTGCTCGTGCGCAGCGAACAGGAACGGAAGCTGGCGCCCGCGGTGCGCGCGAAACGGGACGAACTGGAACTGGCCATCGGCAAGCTCCGGGAGCGGAAGCCGGAGCTGCCGGAGCCGGAGTATTATCAGTTGCTGGAGCCGATGCTGCTCGACTTGGCGCGACTGTATCAGCCGGTCCGGCCGAAAGATTGAGCCTGTTTCGGTAGCTTGAGAATTGCGTCGCCTGTTTGCAGACCAGTCGCCGACTCCAATTCCCCAACCTCTGCCCAAGGGTCTCGACCGTGTCTAGTTGATCGCTGAAATGGTCGGATTTTGAATCAACTGACACGACCAACCGCATGCCAGCGGCCTCGGTCTGAGTGCTCCACGAAGGAAGGGTGTTTTCGTCCTCCTCTGTCCTGAGATGTGCCGGTCAAGTTTCAGCAAAGCGGTCGTGGCGGGCGTGGAAATTCATGGGGTCGGCTTAGACGATGGCCTGGTGACTGGGTCAGTGGGAACTATTCTGGGAACCGCGTTCGTCAAGGAGATGGGGTGGGGCTCAGGCGGCCAGCGCCAGGCGGAGCTTGGTCGCTTCCCGCAGTGCCTTCATGTCCAGATACATGCGGCCGACCAGCCAATCCTCGTCCAGCTCGCTGGCCAGCGCTCGGAGTTCGGTCATGCTTCGGGTGGTTTGCCTGCAGGTCATGGTCTCTGCCGTTCGTGCAGTTTGGGCTCAGGTGGCTGGCGCGTTTCCTACGCTGCCCGTCCCACTGCGGCAGTGCTGAATTGGGGATCGAACCGCCGAGGCGCGACGCACAGCGGAGGTCCAAGGAGCAATTTGTGTGGGATGGGGCGTGGTTTCTCTTCCTCTCCAACGAGGAAGTGAGAGAGCAGACGGGCGTCGCGGACGTGCTCAGTTCGGCACTCAATTACTCCATGGCTTTGATCTGGACGCTGACCTCCAGCGAGCGGGCGGTGTTGCCGACGTAGTGGCCGCTTACGGGGGCGACATCCGCGTAATCGCGGCCCACGGCGATCTTGACGTAATTTTCGCCAGGCTGGCTGTTGTGCGTTGGATCGAGCGCGCGCCAGCCAACGCCGGGGATGAGCACTTCCATCCAGGCGTGCGTGGCGCTGGCCTTCTCGGTCGCTAGGTAGCCGCTCACATAGCACGCGGGAATTTTCATCACGCGGCAGAGGCCGAGCAGGACGTGCGCAAAGTCCTGGCAGACGCCGCGCCGCTGGGCCAGCACCTCCTTCATGTGCGTGTGGACATGCGTGGAGGCGCTCTCGTATTTCAGGTGCGAGTAAACAAAGCTCATCAACTTCAGCGCGGCCTGCCAGGTGTCCCGTTCATCCCCCAGCACATCAAGCGCGAGCCGCCAGACTTCGGGCGTCGTCTCCACAAAGCGGCTGGCCTGGAGAAAATCGTAGCTGCGCTCCCAGCGCAGGGCCTCCTCGATGCGGGCCAGCGGAAAGGGCGTCGCGTCGGCCGCCAGCAACGGGCCTTGCCGCGTCGTCACGCGCGAATGGCTTTCCACCGTCAACGAGGAGTGCGACTCGGGGATTTCGAAATGGTGGATGATGTTGTGGTAGAAGTCCGCGTAGTGGCGGAGCCGGGCGGCGGGCAGGACCTTGAGCAGGAACGAATCCACGGTCTGCTGGTCGTTCGCCTGCGGCTGGAGCCGCACTTCGTTGAAGCTGTCGCGGACCGGTGACGCGTAGTTGAACCGGGTGCGATGGAGGATTTCCCACTTCATGAGATAAACAGGCGTGGGTTCACGCCGGGGCCACGTCCACGGAAACTTTTACGAGGTGCTTGCCGCCCCCGGTAATGATGCCGCTGATGGGGCTGACGTCATCGAAATCACGGCCATAGGCAACGGTGATGTGCTCGGACGCCGGCAGGACATTGTTGGTCGGGTCGAAGTCCACCCAGCCAAGGTCCGGGCAGAAAGCCGAGAACCACGCGTGGGAGGCGTCCGCCCCGACCAGCCGGGGTTTGCCTGCGGGCGGGCGCGTGCGCAGGTAGCCGCTCACGTAGCGGGCGGGCAGGCCGAGGGACCGCAGCGAGGCGATGGCCAGATGGGCGAAGTCCTGACAAACCCCCCGCCGATGCGTCATGACCTCCTCCAGCGGCGTGGCGATCGTCGTGGCGACGGGATCGTAGATGAAGTCGGCGTGGATGCGGCGGTTCAGGTCGGCGACGCCGAGCAGCAGGGGGATGCCGGGCGGGAAGCTTTCCTGGGCGTAGTCCGCCAGTTCGCGCATCGCCTGCGCACAGGGCGAGTCGAAGACAAATTGATAGGGGTCCACGACCGCCGGCATGACCGGGTCGGAGAACAGCGTCACCACCTGCTCCCACGGCGGCGAGAGCGAGGCGGCGGGGGGCGTGGTCTCGGTGACGCTGACGAGGCTCTCGGCGGTGATCTCGAGCCGCTTGTGCAGTTCCTGGATGCTGAAGAAGCAGACCCGGTTGCCGAAATAATCCGTCCGCACTTTTTGCACCTGCGGCTCCGGCAAGATGCGCAACTTGAAGTCCCGTCGCTCCTGATGGGCCAGCGTGCGCGGCTTCACGCGGGCGGCGTGGTGCGAGACCGTGACCGGCGCGGTGTAGTTGTAAACCGTGCGATGAACGATGCGGTAGTTCACGGCGACCCTCCCTGCTCTGCCCGGCTGATCGCAGAATGAGCGAAGTAACTCACGGCGATCGCATCACTCAGGCGGGGCAGATCGCGCAGCGTGGCGCTGATGACGCTCCCGGTTTCCGAGTCGTGCCAGCCGCCGTCGAGGGTGTTCAGCTCGCGCGGGTCGAGGAGGCGCAGGCGGGTGATGCTTTCGAGCAGCACGCGCTGACCGGGAGTGAGCAGCGCGCTCTCGTGCTCCTGCGGCAGCCGGTCGAAGTGCTTCACGAGCTGGTTGAACTGGAAGAGCAGCGAACGCGGGTTCGTGTCGTCGAGCAGCACCAGGTCATACACCGCAGCGATGTTTGGGAGCAGATTGTAGCGCGCGCGATAGGTGATGGCGCAGTCACACACGTCGAGCACGGTTTCCAGCACGCTGGGGTTGTTCGCTTCGGGCGAGCGCAACGCATTTTCCAGCAGCGCGCAGAGATAGACGCCGCGTTCGATGCGGCGGCCCATGTCGAGGAAACGCCAGCCGTGCGCGCGGGTCATGTTCTCGCGGGCCAGACCGCTGAAGGCGGCGAGCGATAGCATCGCCTGGTGCAGGATGCCCACGGCGTCGCCGGTGAGCATCAGGCTCGTGGCCGGCCGGGCCAGCGTGTCATCGAGCGAACTCAGGACGCGCCAGACCTCGTTGGAGGTGCGGTCACGCGCGAGCATGGCCAGACGCTGAAGATTCTCGGCGATGCGGCGGAGGCTGCCGGGCCGCTGGGGGTCGAAGATCGCGGCGAGCAGGTCGGCTTCGAGCGCCTCGTGGTTGGCGCGGATTTCGCGGCCTTCCTTGCCGGGCGTGAGCTGGCCTTGCGTCTCCAAGGTTTGGAGCAGTGGCTCCAGGAACGGCAGCGCGCCGCCGGTCGCCTCGGGGCCGAAGCGCAGCAAGGCCGCGCGCAACATGCGGGTGGTGAAGTCCGCCCGCTCGGCATAGCGGCCAAGCCAGTAGAAATTGTCCGCCATGCGGCTGGGCAGGTTGTTGCCCACGCGCCGCAGCTCGATGGGCTGGCCCCGCGTGCTGAGGAGCGACATCGGTTCCACCGGTTCATCGCTGAGCACCCAGGTGTCCATGCTCGCGCCGCCGCGCTGCATCGAGACGAAACGTCCGCTGGTCTCCTTCGCCACGCGCGTGAGGCCGCCGGGCATGAGCTGGTAGCCCTTCTCGGTGGCGACCAGATACACGCGCAAGGCGACGGAGCGCGCCGTCAGCCCATGCTCACCCCACGCGGGCGCGACGGACAGCAGCGAGCGCTCCTGCGCCACATACTGGTGCGGCTGAAAGCGAATGCCGGCGGCCAGCGCCTCGCGCTCGGCCTTGGTCAAGTCACGCTCCGGGTGGGAGCCCTTCACGCGGCTGCGGAAGGCCGGCTTGATGAACAGCTCGTCGAGATGCTCGAGCACGTATTTGCGGGCCGACTGCTGACCGCACCACCACGTCGCGACCGAAGGTAGCTTGAGCTTCTCGCCAAGCAGGTGCTGGCACAGGCCCGGCAGGAAGCCGAGGAAGGCCGGGCGTTGCAGCAGGCCGCTGCCCAGCGTGTTGGCCACCGCGACATTGCCGGCCCGGAGCGCCTCGAGCAGGCCGGGCACCCCGAGCATGGACTCGTTGCGCAGTTCGAGCGGGTCACAGAAATCGTCATCCACGCGCCGCAGGACCACGTCCACCGGTTCCAGACCCGAGAGCGTCTTGAGATAGACGCGCTCATCGCGGACGGTGAGGTCCTGGCCTTCCACGAGCATGTAGCCGAGATAGCGCGCGAGGTAGGCCTGCTCGAAGTAGGTTTCGTTGTAAGGTCCGGGGGTCAGCAGCACCACGCGTGGGTTGTCGGTGTGCCGGGGCGCGAGCTGCGCGAGCGAGTTCCGCACTTCGCGGAAGAACCCGGCCAGCCGCTGCACCCGACCATCGCGGAACGGGTCGGGCAGCAGCCGCGAGGTGATGAGGCGGTTGGCCAGCGCGTAGCCGGCCCCGGTCGGAATGGCCGTGCGATCAGAGACGACCCACCACTGCCCGTCAGGCGAACGCGTGAGATCAGCGGCGTAAAAGTGGAGGTAAGCGCCGCCCGGCTGTTTAAGTCCGTGGCAGGGACGCAGAAAGTCAGGCTGCGCAAAGACCAGCGCGGGCGGGAGGTGGCCGGAGCGGATGAGGTTCTGCGGGCCGTAGCAGTCGGCGAGCACCTGGTTGAGCAGCGTCGCCCGCTGGACGAGCGCGGTTTCCAGTGAACGCCATTCGTCGGCGGCCAGGACAAAGGGCACCGGGTCGAGCTGCCACGGGCGTTCCATGCCGCGCGGATCGCCATAGACGTTGTAGGTGATGCCGCCCTCGTGCAGGAGGCGGCGGCAGGTCTCGGCGCGGCGCTTCAGTTCGTCCTGGCCGAGCGAATCCAAGTGGCTGAGCAGCGGCAGGTAGTGCTCGCGTGGCTCGCCGTCTTCGGTCAGCAATTCATCGTAAGCGCCCTCGGGCGACACGTAGTTCGCCAGCAGGTCGAAGTGGCGCTCGGCTGAATGCGCATGGGCTTCGCTCATCACGTGGTCTAGTTGTAACCCAATCGTGATGTCGCGGCGAGTGCGGATGTCCGAAAAAAGTCACGCATTCCGCAAGTCCAGCGTGAAGGGAAACTCGGGGTTCACCTGCGGCGCGGTGACCTTCATCGGGCCGGGCGTATGGCCCAGGCGGAAGAAGCGTGCGAGGCGGCGGCTCTCGGCCTCGTAGGCGTTCACCGGGAAGGTCGCGTAATTGCGGCCGCCGGGATGCGTGACGTGGTAGGTGCATCCGCCGATGCTCCGGCCATTCCAGGTGTCCACCACGTCAAACCGCAGCGGTGAATGAACGCCAATGGTCGGCTGCAGGCAGGAGGCTGGCTGCCACGCGCGGTAGCGGACGCCGGCCACGTATTCGCCATGTGTGCCGGTTGGATGCAGCGGTATGGAGTGGCCGTTGCAGGTGATGACGTGGCGCGTGTCGGTGAGACCCGAGGCCTTGACCTGCACGCGCTCGACCGACGAATCCACGTAGCGCACGGCACCGCCGCCGCTCGGCTCCTCGCCAAGGACGTGCCACGGCTCCAGGGCCTGGCGCAGTTCCATGGCAGTGTTGCGCAGCTCGACATCCCCGTATTGCGGGAAGCGGAACTCGAAGTGCGGCGCGAACCACTCGGGCTTCATCGGATAACCGGACTCCTTGAGGTCGGCCACGACATCCTTCAAGTCCTCCCACACGAAGTGCGGGAGCATCCAGCGGTCGTGAATCTGCGTGCCCCAGCGCACCAGCTTGGCCGAATAGGGCTGCTCCCAGAACTTCGCGACCAGGGTGCGAAGCAGGAGCTGCTGTGCGAGGCTCATCTCGGCGTGCGGCGGCATCTCGAAGGCGCGCATCTCCAGCAGGCCGAGCCGGCCGGTGCTGCTGTCGGGCGAATACATCTTGTCGATGCAGAACTCGGCGCGGTGCGTGTTGCCGGTCGCGTCAATGAGCAGGTTGCGGAAGAGCCGGTCGGTCTGCCACGAGGGCACCGGCTCGAAGTCCTTGATCTGCTTGAAGGCGACTTCCAACTCGTAAATCGAGTCGTTGCGCGCCTCGTCAATGCGGGGGCTCTGGCTGGTTGGGCCGAGGAAAAGGCCGCTGAACAGGAACGAGAGCGACGGGTGATTCTGCCAGTAGCTTACGAGGCTCTTGAGCAGATCGGGCCGGCGCAGCAGCGGTGAATCGGCCGGGGTTTCGCCGCCGATGACGATGTGGTTGCCGCCGCCGGTGCCGGTGTGGCGGCCATCAATCATGAACTTCTCGGTGCCCAGCCGCGACTGGCGGGCTTCCTCGTAGAGCGTCTTGGTCTGCTGGACCATTTCGTCCCAGCTCTTGACCGGGTGCGTGTTGACCTCGATGACGCCCGGATCGGGCGTGACCTTGATGACGTTCAGGCGCGGGTCCGAGGGGGGCGTGTAGCCTTCGATGACCACCGGCTGTTCAAGATGCTCCGCCGTGTCTTCGATGGCGGCCACGAGGTCGAGATAGTCATCGAGCGTCCGCACGGGCGGCATGAAGATGTTCAGCCTGCCGTCGCGAGGCTGGATGCACATGGCGGTGCGCACGAGCCAGGAAGCGGACTCGCCACGCGAAGGCGCGCGGAACTCCGGGCGATCTTGCGGGGGAGGCATTTCCATCCGCTGGCCACGCGGACCGAACCGGCCGGGACCATGCAGGGCCTGGCCGGGTGCGGCGGCCACATACGGCTGGCGATCCTTCAACGGCCGCAGGGGCAGCGGGCCGCGTGGCTCGGTCGGGTCCTGTTCGTTCACATACGGGTAATCGGAGGCCTTCACCCATGGCAGCGAATCGAGCGGCAGGCGCAGGCCCATCGGCGAGTCACCGGGCAGCAGATACATCCGCTCGGAGCGGAGGAACCATGGACCGGAGTTCCAGAACCAGCCGCCTCCACCCCACGCGCGTTGCAACGGCATGGCGTAGCCGACGACCTTGCCCAGCCCGGTCTCGAAGAGCTTGGCTAGGCGCGCCCGCTCCTCCTCGTCCTTCAGGTTGGACTTGAGCGGGTCCACGTTGGTGGGCAGGCGGCGTTCCTTCCAGAGGTGATACCAGGTGTCCTCGTAGCCGGGCTGAATCCAGCGCGCATCCACGTTGAGCCGCTTGGCCAGTGTAAGCGCGAACTGCTGGGCGTGCTCATCGGTGACGCCGTAGTCCTTGCGCTCGCTGGCGAGCAGCTCGGGGTTCAGCCAGGTGGGCTTGCCGTCCTTGCGCCAGTAGCAAGCGAAGGACCAGCGCGGCAGGGATTCGCCGGGATACCATTTGCCGGTGCCGTAGTGCAGAAAGCCGCCGGGGGCGTAGATCCCCTTGAGCCGCTTCATCAAATCGTCCGCGAGCAGGCGCTTCTTCGGCCCGACCGCCGACGTGTTCCACTCGGCACCGTCGGGATCATCAATCGAGACAAAGGTCGGCTCGCCGCCCATCGTGAGGCGCACGTCGTTCTTCACGAGATCGGCGTCCACGGCCTTGCCGAGGGCTTCGATCTCTTTCCATTGTTCGTCCGTGTAGGGCTTGGTGACGCGCGGCGACTCGTGGATGCGCGTGACCTTCATTACGACGTCGAACTTGCACTCGTTGTCATCCACGACCCCAGAGATGGGCGCGGCACTGGACGGGTCAGGCGTGGCGGCGAGCGGGATGTGGCCCTCGCCCGCGAGCAGGCCGCTGGTGGGATCAAGGCCGATCCAGCCCGCACCGGGCAGATAGACTTCGCACCAGGCATGCAGATCGGTGAAGTCCTGCTCCGCACCGCTGGGACCATCGAGGGACTTGAGGTCGGGCTTGAGCTGAATCAGATAGCCGCTGACAAAACGAGCGGCGAGGCCGAGGTGTCGGAACAACTGCACGAGCAGCCACGACGAATCACGGCACGAACCGCTTCCGAGCTTGAGCGTCTCCTCGGGCGCCTGGACACCGGGTTCGAGGCGGATGGTGTATTTGATGTCGTGCCAGAGCTTCTGGTTGATGCCGACAAGGAAATCAATGGTGCGCGGGCGTTTGTCTTCCGCAGGCGGAGCAACGGGCTTGCCGCTGGCGGGCAAGACGCCGCCACCGTGTTGAGGGTCAGCAGCGGATTCCGAATGCGTGACCGGCAGCGGATGGCCATCAATGAGCGCGGCGTGGGGGTGGCCGATGATGTCGCGCTTCACCGCGTCGAGGCAGGCCTGGAACTTCGGCGAGAGCGGGCACTTCAGCCGGAACGGCTCCAACTCATGGTCGAGCGCGGGATCGTATTTGAACGGAAACTGTTCCGCCTGCGGTTCGAGGAAGAAGTCGAACGGGTTGAGGACGGACATTTCCGCCACGAGGTCCACCTCGATGCAGAACTCCCGGGTCTTCTCCGGGAACACAAGGCGGGCGAGATAATTGGCCTGCGGGTCCTGCTGCCAGTTGATGAAATGCGGCTCCGGCAGGATGCGCAGCGAATAGCTCAGGATGCGCGTGCGGCAATGCGGCGCGGGCCGCAACCGGACGATCTGCGGGCCGAGGCCGACGAGCCGGTCGTAGGCGTAGTGAGTCCGGTGATGGAGGGCGACGTGGATGGACATTGGGAAAAGTGTTTAGTGCTTAGTGATTAGTCGTTGCGCGCAGGTGCTGTCCGACTGAGCACGAATTACTAATTACTAATTACTGCTTTGCTGCTGCTGCTCTTCCTGCTGCACGAGCATCTGCTCGTCCATGCTGGCGATGGACTGGAAGAAATAGGCGTTGAACACGGCGTCGCCGATGGCGTTGAGCTTGAGCTGGAACTGGTCGAGATACTGGTGCAGTCCGTCGGCGAAGATCTCGTCCACGGTGCTGAACTGCAGCTCGGCTTCGAGCCGGCCCGCGAGCCGCTCGGCATCGTTGGAGAAGCGGCCTTCGCGCACGCCGGAAATGCGGCGGAGGGCGCGGTTCAACTCCGCGATGCAGAAGCGGGCCGAGCGCGGGAAGTCTTCGCGCAGCAACAGAAACTCGGCCACGAGCTTGGGATGCACCTCGGCGCTGTGGATGGACTTGTAAGCGTCCCAACTGCTGCAGGAGCGCAGGATGGCGGACCACTCCAGCGCCTCGGTCTGGCTCACTGTCTCGGGCGCGCCCTTCGCGGGGAGAGCCTGATAGCGGAGGTCGAGGATGCGGGAAGTTTTGTCTGCGCGCTCAAGGAACTTGCCCGCCTCGCTGAAGTTCCAGCCCTCATTGCGGATGGAAGTGGCGCGGGTCAGGCCGATGAGGACGAGGGAGGACGCCTTGACCTGCTGGAAGAATTCGCTGGGGCTTTCCTTCCAGACCTTCCGCGCTTCGGCGGAACGAACGAAGAGATAGAGGCGGTTCAGTTCCTCCCACAGCTCGCTCGTGATCTGATCGCGCACCATGCGGGCATTCTCGCGGCCCTGGCAGATGGAGGAGATGATGGAGTTGGGGTTCTCCAGTGAGAACACAAGGAACTCGGTGACGTTCTTGCCGTTGGCCTTTTTGTAGAGCTTGAGGAAAGCCTCTTCGTCGCCGGTGCTCTGGACGATGGGCATCCAGTGGTCGGCGAGGCGCTGGTCGTTGAGATTGCGCAGGTCCAGCAGGAGGTGGAGGTTCACATCCACGATGCGCGCGATGTTCTCGGCACGCTCGATGGAGCGGGCCATCCAGTAGAGGCAGTTGGCGACGCGGCTTAGCATGAAGGGGTTGAAGGGTTGAAAGGTGGAAGAGTTGAAGGGTGGGGATGCGACAGGGAGCCGCGCTCGGAGAACGCTTCAACCCTTAAACTTTTTAACCCTTCAACTTTCATTTCATTCATCTCCATAAAGCACCCAGGTGTCCTTGCTGCCGCCGCCTTGGGAGGAGTTCACCACGAGGGAACCCTTCCGCAACGCCACGCGCGTGAGGCCGCCGGGGACGATCACGATCTTCTCGCCGTAGAGGATGAACGGGCGGAGGTCAATGTGCCGGCCCTCAAACGCGCCGTCCACATGGGTCGGATGGCGCGAGAGCGAGATCATCGGCTGGGCGATGTAGTTGCGCGGGTCAGCCACGACCTGCTGGCGGAAGGCTTCGATTTCCTCCTTGGTGGCCTTGGGGCCCATCAACATGCCGTAGCCGCCGGATTCGTTCGCCGCTTTGACGACGAGCTGGGAGAGATTCTCCAGGATGTATTTCCGGTCCGCCTCCTCGTTCGCGAGATAAGTCGGGACGTTCGGGATGATCGGTTCCTGATCGAGGTAGTATTTGATCATCCGCGGGACGAAGTAATAAATCACCTTGTCGTCCGCGATGCCGGTGCCGATGGAGTTGGCCAGGGAGACATTGCCGGCGCGATAGGCGCGGACCAGGCCGGGCACCCCAAGCATGGAGTCGCGACGGAAGACCGTGGGGTCAATGAAGTCGTCGTCAATGCGGCGGTAAATGACGTGGACCGGCTGGAGGCCCTTGGTCGTGCGCATGAAGACGCGCGCGTCCCGGACGACGAGGTCGCGGCCCTCGACGATTTCGATGCCCATCTGCCGGGCGAGGTAGGTGTGCTCGAAGTAAGCCGAGTTGTAAGCACCGGGCGTCAGCAACACGACCGTCGGGTCCGCGACGCCGGCGGGGGCGATGTGATTGAGCATCCGCAGCAGTTCCTGAGGGTAGTCCTCCACCGGCCGCACGCCGATGTCCTCGAACATCCCAGGGAAGGAACGCTTCATCGCGCGGCGGTTCTCCAGCACGTAGCTGACGCCGCTCGGACAACGCCCGTTGTCCTCCAACACCATCCATTCGCCCTTGCCATCGCGGATCAGGTCGGTGCCGCAGACGTGGATGTAGATGTCTTTGGGGACATTGAAGCCCGCGAACTCGCGGCGGAAATGTTTGCCCGACAGGACGTAGTGCGGCGGAATGACCCCGTCCTTGAGGATGCGTTGCTCGTGGTAGATGTCGTGGAGGAAGAGGTTCAGCGCGGTGATGCGCTGGGTCAGGCCGCGCTCCAGATGGTCCCACTCCTTGGCGGAGATGATTCGAGGCAGGAGGTCGAAGGGGAAAATCTTCTCGGTCCCGGCGGAGTCGCCATAGACGTTGAAGGTGATGCCCTGCCGGAGGAACGCCATGTCCACCGAGTGGCGCTTGAGGTCAAACTCCTGCGGGGTCAGCGCATTGAAGTGCTGGCGGAACTTGCGGTAGTGCGGGTGTGCTTCCCCGGACTTGTCCACCATCTCGTCAAAGAATCCGTCGTGCTCGTAACGTTCCAGCATGGCGATGTATCGTTTTGCCCACGTCGGCCAAAATCCAACGCAGTTAATGAACCCGCGTGTTCATAAACCAGTTTCAGCCGCACGTCACTCCTCAACGCAACTCGCGTGCCGAAAGGGTTAAAACCGTGCGGACCAGGCAACATTATTGCCGGAGCCGTGTTCTGATCAGAGCCCGCGCCAAACCAGTTCCAAGGCGATCAACGCGTAGCTCGTGGTCAGCGGCGTCTCCTTTTCCCACCAGCGGGCGTTGTCATTCGCCCACGAGCCGTCGGGCTTCTGGAGGTTCATCAACTGCAGGGCGACCTCGCGCCGCCAGTTGACCTTCTTGCCGTCCTTGGTCTCAAGTTCCGTGACTTGGGCGGCGGTGAGGCCCTTGGTGAGGAGGTTCAGGTAGTAGTAGTAGCCTTGGGGGCCCATGCCCGGGTTTTCCGTCAGGGTGTAGTTGCCCCGCAACCAGTCCAGCACGGCGGTTACGCGGACGTCGTCTCGCTTGAGGTCGGCATAGACGTAACTCAGGAGGCCTGCGTAGCTGGCGCTGCCGTAGGAGCGGAGGGCGACACGGCCGGTGGCGGAGTTCGTGACGCCGCCGGCCATGCTGTTGCCGGGGTAGTAGATGAAGCCGCCCTTGTTCGCCGCTTCACCGGACACCCACGCCTGCTGGTTGTGGGAGGGCAGGTTCTGGCAGTTCTGGATGAAATTGATGGCCGCCTGCCAGTCCAGATCCTTGGTGTCGGCGGACTTGGTGTCGGCGATGAGGCGCTTGCTGTGGTGGAGGGCTTCGAGGGCGCAAAGGGTGTTGTTGAGGTCGGAGTGTGAATACTTGTTGCCGTAGCCCACGCCGCCGTCGAACGGGGTGTCGAGCCGGCCCTTTTCGCCGAAGTCCACCTGGGTGCCGACGATGAATGCCCGGGCCTTCCGGGCGACGGCGTCGTAGTCCGGCCGGCCGGCCGACATCAGCGCGACGAGGGAGATCGAGGTGTTGTAGTTGGCCATGTTGGTGGCGTAAATGCCGCCGTCGGGCTTGGCGCTGGCGAGCAGGAAGGCATAGCCGCGCTGGATGGCCGGGGTGGGTTTCTGCTGATACTTGCCGGAGGGCTCGCCATTGAGGGCGACCAGCGGGAGCGCGGTGACGGCGGGATGGTCCGGGGTGGTCCACCAGCCGTTGGAGTTTTGGTTCGCGAGCAGCCACGCGGTGCCGCGGTCAATGGCGCGCTGCACTTCGTGGCGGAGCGATTCATCGTGGCCGATGGGAACGGGCACGGGGGTGCGCTTCGGGGCATCGGCGGCAAAGGCACTGGTGGCGACGAGGGCGGCGAGGGCGAGGGTGGAAAGAAGGGGCGGTCTCATGGCAATATGAGCAACAAAGACTGGTTAGCACGCGGGCAGCGGAGAGGCCAGCGGAATTCAAGCGGTCACCCAAGGCTGACGCATCAAAAGCTTGAGGAAATCCTTTCGGAAGAAGCGGACGGTCATTCGGTTGGTGGTGGCAAGAAATAACCCACCAGGGACAACTTTGACTGACGAATGGAACTGAGGCGGGGACGGTTCCACGCCCCCGGTATTTATTCGTCAGTCCCCATTCGCCAGTCCGTTCTTCATTGCGATGCGACAGCCCAGAAGCCCCCGGAATGTGATGCCAACTGTGGGAATAGTTTGGAAAAGTGGGATCTGCCGAACTTCGGGGCCGTTCTCCCTCCTCATGAACGGGTCAGAAAGATGGGTCAGAAAAAGAGAGGCCGGGATGGGCGAGGCAAGCAGAGAACATCCCGCAGATTCAAGGCGACCACAGATGAGAAGAGACGGGAAGGTTACAGAATCATAGCGCACAGAATCATGAGGGAGGAATCGTGCTGCTGTAGCCCATGGTCGGCGGCGGCAAGCCGCCGGCACGGGTTCATGGGGCGGGAGAGCAGCCGTATGTCACAGGGCCTCGGCGGCGCGGTGAGGACACCGCGCCCTACCAGCTTGACACTGGCTCTGAAGCCGAGCCGGCGAGGATCTGGCGATACGGCCTGCGAGATGCAGGCGCCACTGAGCGCCGGCCTTCGACCGCCTTTCCGCTTGTCTCGACTTCGCGATGTGTTAGGACTCGCCCTGTGAGTGACGAAAAGAAATTACGCCTGGGGGTTCTGGGTTCGGGCAAGGGCTCGAACATGGTTGCGATTGCCGACGCCATCAGTTCGGGGAGTGTGCCGGCGGAGATCGCCATCGTGCTGAGCGATGTTGCGGACGCAGGGATTCTCACGCGGGCACGAGATCGCGGGCTGCCGGCGCGTTTCATCGCCCCGGGCAAGTTCCGCACCAAGCTGGATGAGGCGGCGGAAGCGGCCTACATCGCGGCGCTGAAGGAGGCGGGCGTGGAACTGGTGGTGCTGGCCGGGTTCATGCGCATTCTCAAGGGGGAGTTCCTCCGCGCCTTTCCGCAGCGCGTGGTCAACATCCACCCTTCTCTGCTGCCCGCGTTCACCGGTCTCGAAGCCTGGAAGCAGGCGCTGGACTACGGGGTGAAATACACCGGCTGCACCGTGCATTTCGTGGACCAGGGCGTGGACACCGGCCCGATCATCGCGCAGCAGACTGTGCCGGTTCTGAGCCGGGACGACGCGGACGTGCTGCACGGCCGCATCCAGATCGCCGAGCGGCAGCTCTATCCGATGGCCATCTCGGCCCTCGCGCGGGGGTTGGTGCGAGTGGAAGGGCGGAAAACGGTGACGCAGGCGGCGGCGTGAACCAGAGCACAGCCGCTCCGCAATCTCTCAACGCTCAACTTCGGGAGCATGTCCTCCGGCTACATCCACACGTTCTCCCCTGAGGAACAGGCCCGGCTGGTGGCACAGGCGAGGTTTCTGGAGCCTTACATCTTTCCGACGATTGACTTCTCCGGCTGCGCGAAAGTGCTGGAGGTCGGTTGTGGTGTGGGGGCGGAACTGCAGATCCTGCACCGCCGGTTTCCCGTTGCGCACTTGATTGGGCTGGATTTTTCGGCGGCACAACTGGAGAAGGCCCGTGAATTATTGCAGGGGGAACTCGCGGCGGGCGCGATGGAACTGCATCAGGGCAGCGCCTACGAGCTGCCGTTTCCAGAGGAGAGTTTCGACGGGGTGTGCCTGATCTGGGTGCTGGAGCATCTCAGCGACCCGGTGCGGGCGTTGCGCGAGGCACGGCGGGTGTTGCGGCCGGGGGGCGTGCTGTTCGTCACGGAAGTTTTCAACGCCGGTTTGCGCGTGGAGCCGCCCTGTCCTGCCATGGCCGAGTATTGGAACGCCTTCAACGCGCTGCAGCGGGAATTGGGCGGCGTGCCGGACGTGGGGGCGGACCTGGGCGTGCTGGCCACTGAGGCGGGCTTCGGCGACATCCAGTTCCGCACGTTGCCCGTGCGGATGGACGGCCGCATGACTGATCTGGTGCAGCGCACGGAGTTCATCGGCTACTGGCGGACGCTGTGGCTGAGCGGGGCCGAGCAGTTGCTGGAGCGCGGGCTGGTGTCACCGGCAGTGGTGGCGGCCATGCAGAGGGAGTTCAACGCGCTCGCGGGCAATCCTGAGGCCAGCTACGACTATTCGGCACGACAGGTCCAAGCCCAGAAAGCGTCCTCGAAGCGCGCGGATTGACGCGAAGGATTCACCCCGGGAACGAGCCGTTGCCTGAACGCATAGCCACGCCACAGATCGGACCGAGAGGAAAAGCAAAGTGGGCCCGCAGATTCACGGAGACGACCGATGGAAAGGCCAGGGGGGAAGCCGGTGCGGTGGCGGAGAGATTCACAAAATCATGGAGCACAGAATTATGACGGGGATGGAAGGGTAACCGAATGGCAATCGCATGCATGACAGGCATTCCGGGAGGCTGGCTGGCGGCGGTTGCGCTGGCGGGGACAATGCACCACGGTGTTTTCCGCTTGCCGGGCCGGGCAAGGACCGTCAAACACCTCCGCAGAACGCATGAAAAAACTCGACCACTGGACGCTCACGTTGCTCGGCTTCGCGCTGCTCACGCTCAAGGCTCACTCGCAGGACATGCCGCTCTCGATGCTGCTCATCGAGGGCGAGGGCTGGAAGCTGGTCTCCGAGGGACATGGCTTCACCGATGCGCCGTGCGCGGATGACAAGGGCAATTTCTACTTCAGCGACATGCGCAGCACGCCGCCGGCGGTTTGGAAAGTCGCGCCGGATGGGACGAAGTCGAAGGTCCTCGAAGGCACGTCGTGCAGCGGGTTGAAGTGGGGGCCAGACGGGCGGCTGTATGGCTGCGTGGGCAAGGACAAGCAGCTCGTGGCGTTCATGCTGCCGGAGGGCACGAAAACGGTCATTGCCGAGGACGTGCAACCGAACGATCTGGTGGTCACGCACAAGGGGCACGTTTACTTCACCGAGACGGGCAAGAAGCAGATCACGTTCGTGAACCCGCAGACGAAGGAGAAGCGCGCGGTGGACACCGGCATCAGCGCGCCGAACGGCATCACGCTCTCGTCGGACCAGGGGACGCTGGCGGTGTCGGACTCGGCGGGCGTGCATGTGTGGGCGATGCGCATCGAGCCGGATGGCAGCCTGACGCACAAGGAACCTTACATGACGTTGCGCACCGAGGTGGATGTGAACGCGAAGAGTCCCGACGGGCGCTCGCCGGTTTACAAGACGCGCAGTTCCGGTGACGGCATGACGAGCGACCGGCAGGGCCGCTACTACGTGGCGAGCGCGGTGGGCGTGCAGGTGTTTGATCCGACGGGGCGCATGAGCGGCGTGCTGCCGAAGCCGTCGGACAAGTTCATGACGAGCTGCGGCTTCGGCGGGCCGAACATGGACGTGCTGTATGTGACCTGTGCGGACAAGGTGTTTGCCCGGAAGACGAAGGCCAACGGCAACCTCTTCTTCCTCCCACCGCCCAAGGACCCGCCGGCGGCGGCGAAGAAGAAATAAGACCTGCGGTAGCGGGACAGACGCCAAATTCAGAAGATGAATTGCCCGCGAATCACGCAAATGCACGCGAATAAAAAGCAGCAGGGCGGACAGGACTGTTAGTTTTCTTTTCGCGTCTGTTCGCGTGTTTCGCGGGCACAGCTTTTACCCCTTCCCATGAAATCCATCCTCACTCCCCTGCTCTGCCTCGTCCTCGCCGCGCCGCTGTTCGCGGCTGACCAGAAGCCGCCGTCGCCGGACGACCAATACAAGAAGCTCACGCCGGACTCGGAGGAGCAGGCCGGGGTGCCCAAGGGCGTCGTCACGGAATACGAGTGGAACGACAGCAAGGTCTTCCCCGGCACGCTGCGGAAGTATTCCGTTTACGTGCCCAAGCAATACGACGGCAAGGCGCCCGCCTGTGTTTACGTCTCGCAGGACGGCGTGCAATACAAGGCTCCGACGGTCTTTGACAACCTGATCCACAAGAAGGAAATGCCGGTGACCATCGGCATCTTCATCCGGCCGGGTGTGATGGGAAAGCCGGGTGAAGTCCCCCCGAAGCGCTCCGATGGCAAGCCGGCCACGCTGCCTTCCAACCGCAGCGTGGAGTATGACACGTTGAGCGATCTCTACGCGCGTTTCCTGCTGGAGGAAATCCTGCCCGAGGTGGGCAAGAAGTATAACCTGACCAAGGACCCGGAAGGCCGGTGCATTGCGGGCAGCAGCAGCGGCGGCATCTGCGCGTGGACGGTGTGCTGGGAGCGGCCCAATGAATTTCGCAAGTGCTTCACCACGGTGGGGAGCTTCACGAACATCCGGGGCGGCAACAAGTATCCCGAACTGGTGCGCACCACTGCGAAGAAGCCCATCCGCATCTTTCAGCAGGACGGCTCCAACGACATCGTGAACCAGTTCGGCTCCTGGCCGGAGGCAAACAAGGCGATGGCCGCCGCGTTGCAGGAGAAGGGCTATGACCACAAGTTCGTCTTCGGCGAGGGCGTTCACAGCGGCAACCACGGGACGCAGCTTTTCCCCGAGGCAATGCGGTGGATGTGGCGTGACCGGAAGAAATGAGTCGCGCGCGCTGCAATCTGGCATGGTGGCTCACCCTGCTGCTGGCCGGGCTAAACGTGGTTCTCCACGGGGCGGAACCACGACCAAACGTCATCATCATTCTCGCGGACGATCTCGGTTACGGTGATCTCGGCTGCTACGGCCATCCCAAGTTCAAGACGCCGAACCTCGACCGCATGGCGGCCGAGGGCGCGCGGCTGATGCAGTTCAACTGCCCGGCCCCCTTCTGCGCACCCACCCGCGCTTCACTCATGACGGGCCGGTATCCGTTTCGCTGCGGCATGATGCTGAATCCGGCACCCGATGGCGGGCTGCTGGCCGATGCGCTCGCGCTGCCGGCTTCGGAGATCACCCTGGCACAACTCTTCAAGCAGGCGGGCTACGCGACCGGGATGGTGGGCAAATGGCATCTCGGCCACAAACTGCCCGAGCAAATGCCGACGGGCCGGGGCTTCGACGAGTATCTCGGCATTCTTTACAGCAATGACATGCGGCCGGTGCAGCTCATGGAGGGTGACAAGGCCATCGAATATCCTCTGGTGCAGGCGTCGCTGACACGACGCTACACCGAGCGGGCGCTCAGCTTCATCGAGCGGAACAAGGCGAAACCCTTCTTCCTCTACCTCGCCGAGGTCATGCCGCACAAGCCACTCGCCACCACGGAGAAGCATTACAAGCAGAGCGGCGCGGGACTCTATGGCGATGTGCTGGCCGATCTCGATGCCAGCGTGGGTGAGGTGCTGGCGAAGGTGAAGGCGCTCGGCCTCGATGAACGCACGCTGGTGATGTTCAGCAGCGACAATGGACCGTGGTTCGGGGGCAGCACGGGCGGGCTGCGCGGGATGAAGGCCAGTTCCTATGAAGGCGGCTATCGCGTGCCGTGCCTCGCGCGGTGGCCGGGGAAGATTCCCGCCGGCCAGGTGAGCCACGCGCCGGCGGTGATGATGGATCTCTTCGCCACCAGCTTGAAGGCCGCGAGCATTGCGCCTCCGGCCGACCGCGTGATTGACGGGCGGGACATCATGCCGCTGTTCACCTCGGCGGCGGCGAGCCCGCACCAAGCCATCTTCGGCCATCAAGGGCTGCTGCTGGTGACCGTGCGCGACGCGCGCTGGAAGCTGCATGTCCGCGCCCCGCGCGACGGGATGGCTACGCTGCACAAGCCCGGCGAGCGCTGGACAGACCCGCGCGGCCCCGACGGTGTGACCATCCTCGCGCCCTACGAACAGTATCAGCCCAGCGAGCATCCGGGGCTACGCACCGGCGATGCGCCACAGCCCATGCAGCTCTTCGATCTCCAGAACGATCCGGGAGAGCAAAAGGACGTGGCGGCGCAGCACCCGGAGGTCGTGGCCCGGCTCAAGCAGCTTTACGACGAGGCCAGCCTGCACGTCCCTGCACCGCCGGAACCAGCAACGAAGGCCAAGGCCAGGCAGTCGAAATAGCGTGGCGCCTAGTCTTCTCCGAGCCGGTCACGCTTGAAGCTGTTGTAGGCCCGCAGGGCGGCGCGGTCGCGGCGCTTGGCGGCGAGATTGTTCTGCCGCGTGGCGGTGTTCAGTTTTTTCAAGTCGCCGCGCAGCTTGAGAAAGTTCTTGTAGCGATCCTCGGGCAGTTCGCCCCTCTGGACGGCGGCCAGCACCGCACATTGCTTCTCCACCGTGTGGCCGCAGGCCGTGAAGTGGCAGCGGAGGGCGATCTGTTCGATCTCCGGGAAAGTGTCCTGCAGGCCGGTGTCCGCGAGCCAGAGATGAAACTCGCGCGTCCCCGGGGTGTCCATTACCACACCACCGCGCGGCAATACCAGCAGCTCGCGGCGGGAGGTGGTGTGACGGCCCTTCGCGTCCGACTCGCGCACCGGCAGCGTGTCCTGAATCTCCTCGCCGAAGAGGCGGTTGATGAGCGTGGACTTGCCCACACCTGACGAGCCGATAAAGGCCACGGTCACTCCGGTGCGAATCCACCGCGACAAGCCCTTCACGCCCGCACCCGTGACGGCGCAGACGGCCAGCACCGGGGTTTCGCCCACGGTCGCCTGCACCTCGGCGATGCGCTGTGCGGTGTGCGGGCACAGGTCGGTCTTGTTGAGGAGGATCACCGGCTGCGCACCGCCTTCATTGACCATGACGAGAAAGCGTTCGAGCCGGCGCAGGTTGAAATTGTCATCCAGCCCCTGCACCACGAAGACCACGTCAATGTTCGCGCCCAGCACCTGTTCGGTGGCGTTCCGGCCCGCTTCCTTGCGGCAGATCTGCGTCGCGCGCGGCAGCACGGCATGGATGGCGGCCTTTTCATCGCCGTCATGCAGGGCAATGGCCACCCAGTCGCCAGCCTTCGGCAGTTCCGTGGGCGAGGAGTCGTGCATGAGTCGGCCCGTGATCTGCGCGATCACCTCGGAGTCCACCGTGAAGACGTTGTAGTAATGCCGGTCCTCGGTGGCGACTCGCGCGGGCACGAGACCAGCGGCCCGGTGCGGGGCGAAGGCGGCCTCCAGCCGGGCGTTCCAGCCCAGCTCCGTGAGCGGCGAATCGAGGTAGCTGGCTGGAGGCTGAACGGACACAGCGCTCAGTCCCGGAAGTTCACGAAGCTCAGCGACACCGGAAAGTCCTTCGCCCGCAGCGCGGCGATGACCGCCTGCAAATCATCGCGGCTCTTGCTGCTGACGCGCACTTCGTCGCCGTTGATCGAACTGGTGACCTTGAACTTGCCGTCGCGGATAAAGCCGGTGATCTGCTTGGCCACCGCCACCTCGATGCCTTCCTTGATCTTCACGGACTGGCGCGCATGGCCGAGCGGCGAGAGGTCTGCCTCGCCTTCATCCACGCTCTTCATGCTGATGCCGCGCTTGGCGAGCTTGCTGAGGACGATCTCGACCAGGGTCTGCATCTTGTAGGCGTCCGGGGCGCTGAGCTTGATCTCGAGCTTCTCCAAGGTGATCTCGGCGTTGGAACCCTTGAAGTCAAAGCGCGTGACCAGCTCCTTCTTGGCCTGGCTCACGGCGTTTTCTACTTCCATCGAGTTGACTTTGGAAACGATGTCGAATGACGGCATGGCGGCACTATAGCGAAAAGCCCCGGCGAGAGAAGACGGAATCAGCGCGGTGCGGCATCCCGCACGGCGATGTAGGACTTGGTGAGGAGAAAGCAGAAGCGTTCGCGCTCAATGTGACAGTCGGGGAAGAGGGCCTGCATCTCGGGAAAAGTCAGCAGCCGCACCTCGGCGAGGAAGGCGTCCACTTGCGCGGGCGTGGGCTTGGTGACCCAGCCCCAGACGGTGAACCAGCGGAGCAGCGGACGCTGCCAGGCCTTCGGCAGCCAGTGGATGAAGGGTGCGATGAGGTGCGGCTCGATGAAGAAGCAGCGGGCGGGCGTCTGCACCCAGAGCCGGCCACCGACGCGCCGGATCTCCGCCGCGAACCGCTGCTGATTCTCCCAGGTGCCCAGATGCTCAATCACCGAGTTCGAGAAACCGATGTCGAAGCTCCGGTCACCAAACTCCAGCGCGCAGCCATCGCCGAACTGCATCCGACGGCGCGGCGTGTCCGGGAAGCTCGTAACCCGGTCGCGATTCACGACGGTGACATGAGCCGGACAGGCATCCTCAGGCCAGCACCAAGGGTAGCCGCCGACATCCAGAATGGTGGTCTCGCTCGTGGGATGGAACAGCGCCTGAAAGCGTGCCAGCCGCCGTCGCCGGAACCACGGCGAGATGTGGCGGTAAATCGCGTGGATGTTCATGCGCGCAGGCGAAGGCTACTGCTTCGCCCCGGCACCGAGCAACTGCGCCTTGCTGGGCCGGGGCCGCTGGCGGTTCAGCAGCGGCTCGCCGGTCTCACGGTCGAACTCATCCTTCGCGCGGACGCCGGGCATGGGATCGCTCGTGTCCTGCTGCCACTTCGCCAAGGCATCGCGAAGCTGGGCCAGCGTGGCGACGTGCGCGGGATCGGCGGCGAGATTGCGAAACTCGTTCGGGTCGGAATCCACGTCGTAAAGCTCCTCGGCGGGCTTGGGCTTCTGGAAGGGCGCGAGTTGTGCGGGCGTCAGCTTGCCCGCGTCCCGCAGCCGGCGCATCTCCACGAAAGTCAGACTGCGCACCGCGTCGGCGGGCGGTGTGTTCGGCAGGTCGGTGTCGTAGTTGCGGATGTATTTGAAACGCTCGCTGCGGACCGCGCGGCCATGCGCGTCGAAATCGTGCCAGTTGTGCTCGGCGAAGATGTGCTCACGGGTCTTCGCGGCCGGATTCGTGAGGAGTGGGACGAAGCTCTTGCCTTGAAAGGTTGGTGCGCCGGGAACACCAGCCACCTCCAGGAACGTGGGCGCGAGGTCCACCGAACTGACGAGGCTGCCACACACACTGCCGGGCTTCACCTTGCCCGGCCAGCGCACCAGCAACGGCGTCTTGATGCCGCTGTCATACAATGTCGTTTTGCAACGCGGGAAAGCGCGGCCGTTGTCGCTGAGGAAGACGATGAACGTGTTGTCGGCCACGCCTTGTTTGTCCAGTTCGGCCAGCACTTGGCCGACGTAGCCGTCCAGCCGGGTGATTTCGTCATAGTAGAGGGCAAGGTCGCGGCGCGTGTCCGGCGCGTCGGGCAGATAGGGCGGGACGACCACGTCCGCCGGCCGGTGCGGATTGGGAATGGCGTTCGTCACGTAGTCGCGATGCGGGTCCAGCGCGGCAAGCCAGAGGAAGAACGGCTTGTCCTTGGGGCGCGCCTGCAAGGTGGGAATCCATTCCGTGCAGCCGCTCTCGTTCTTCTCCGTGACCATCTTCTTCGCCCTGCCATCCGCACCCACCTGCAACTGGAAGCCGCCCGCGCCCGCCTCGCGGACGAGATCGAAGCGGTCCTTCACTTCGTTCCCCAAGTGCCATTTGCCGACGGCGGCGGTCCAGTAGCCAGCAGCCTTGAGTTTCTCTGTGAACGTGACCTGCGCCTTGGGCAGCGGCCAGTGGAGTTGCTCGGCGTCCGTGCTGTGGGGATACCGCCCCGTGATCATGCTCGACCGGCTCGGGCTGCACGAACTGGCCGTGAGGAACGCGCGGTCAAAGCGCATGCCTTCGCGGGCGAGACGGTCGAGGTTCGGCGTGCGGACGGCCTGGTTGCCATAAGGCCCGGAATCCTCCCACGCCATGTCATCGGCGATGATGAGGATGAGGTTGGGGCGTGAGGGGGCGGCAGAGGCGATGAGGGCAAGGAGGAAGAAGAGGAGAGCCGCGAAAGGGCGCAGAGGACGCATAGAGGTGAACAGACGTGCCGGGTCTTCCAGAATCATGCGTGAAGCTTGAGCATCTCCGACGCCGCGTATCGGATTTGCAGCATCCGGTCCACTGCCGTATGCAGGCCGGGCCAGCGGTTTGCGTGTGCTTGCGCGCAAGCCACGGAACCTTCAATCAACTCCAAGGCACTCCGCCATACCTCGGCAGCGCGCTCGATTTCGGTTTCTCGCTTCGCCGCCAACGCAACGAAACCGTAGAGGGTCAGCAGGAAGACCTCGATTTCCGTGAGCTTACGGTCGAAGTCCGACACTTGAGCATTCCTCAACTGCTCCAACGCTTGATCGACCGTCGCGCGCAAGTCCGCCATGTCCAAAGTGAGCGTCATGTCGCAAGCTTTCAGCAAATTGGGATGACGTCAACGGTCACACACGCTGCTGATGGACTCTGCCTCCAGTTCCACTAAGTTCTCAGGCCGCTTTGACTTTGGTCTTCACCACTTCAATCCGAGCGATTTGAGCCAAGGGGCAGACGACGAACTCGACTCCCAGATCATGCCCGGGACCGGAGGCGAGGATGAGGGAACCTTCGGTCACGAAGGCGAAATCAGGATGCGAGAGTTTGTAGGTGGCCCCGTCAGCAACGTGAATGCGCAACGGTTGCTGGGCAGATCGGGCGATGAACTGCTTCATGGACAACTGTGTCATGGTCGGAGGCTAGTCCTGTTGTCGCTGGGCTGTCAAACGGCGGCTGCGACCTCTGGCACCATCTCCGGCTCCACCCACTTCCCATGCTCACGGATCAGGTCCACTAGCCGGTCCACGGCGTCGGCCTCCGGGATGTTGAACTTGATGGGGGTCTTGCCGACGTAGAGGTTGATCTTGCCGGGCGCGCCGCCCACGTAGCCAAAGTCCGCGTCCGCCATCTCGCCGGGGCCGTTCACGATGCAGCCCATGATGGCGATCTTCACGCCTTTGAGGTGCTCGGTGCGGGTCTTGATGCGCGCGGTGACGGTCTGGAGGTTGAAGAGCGTGCGTCCGCAGCTCGGGCAGGCCACGTAGTCGGTCTTGAAGCTGCGGCAGCCAGCGGCCTGAAGGATGTTGTAGGCCAGCCGCAGGCTCATGCCCGCGCCGCTCTCGCCGCGAACGAGAATGGCGTCCCCAATGCCGTCGGCGAGGAGGGAGCCGATGTTCACGGCCGCGCGGAGGAGGGCGATCTTTGGCTCAAGCGGCCAACTGGTAGGGTGAGACTCTGTCGAACCCTGTTTGCCGACGAAGGAGGCGCGAGCAAAGCGAGCTTTTTGGGCGGGCGCAGCGTTGGCCGAGATGCTCGCTACACTCGCCTCGCTACGCTCGAGATGGGGCTCGACTGAGTCTCGCCCTACCGGGAGTGAGGAGGCGTCGCCGAAGGTAAGACAATCCTTCAGCAGAATCGGGTTACGACGCCCGAGGCGGTTGAGCTGCGCGACGAGCAGGCGGAAGGCCGTGATCGGCGGGAGGTTCACGCCGTCCTTCACCGTGACAAGCTGGGTGTCGCAGTTGATGTCCTCGATGCGCAGTGGCAGCGTCGGGTCGAGTTCGAGGAGGTTCAGATCCTCGTAAATGCCCTCGGGCTTCACGTCATCCTTGGGGCGGATCTTTGGCGCGACCTTGTCGAAGGTGGCGCGCGTCACGACCACGCGGACGGTCTGCTCGCCGCCGCACTTGGAGGTTTCGCTGAGTTCGATTTCCGGAGTGGAACGTCGCTCGAAGTGGAAGGGATCGAAGGGGAAAGTGGAGTTGAAGGGTTGAAGAGTTGAAGGGTTGAAGAGGGGGCTGCCGCTCGTTCCGCCACTCTTTAACTCTTCACCTTTCAACTCTTTAACCGTCAGCAAAGAAATCTGCGCCAGCAAGTCATTGCAAACCTCAATCTCTCGCGGGCTGTCCTCCGTGAGACTGACGCGGATGGTGTCCCCTAGCCCGTCGCAAAGCAGCGAGCCGATGCCGATGGCGGACTTGATGCGGCCGTCCTCGCCCTCGCCGGCCTCGGTGACGCCGAGGTGCAGCGGGTAGTTCCAGTCCGGCCCTTCCTGCACGAGGCGCGCGGTGAGCAGGCGGTAGCACTCGATCATCACCTTCGGGTTGCTCGACTTCATCGAAAACTTGAAGTTGTGGAAGTCGTGCTTGCGACAGATATGGGCAAACTCCAGCGCGCTCTCGACCATGCCCAGCGGCGTGTCGCCGTAGCGGTTCATGATGCGGTCGGAGAGTGAGCCGTGGTTGGTGCCGATGCGCAGGGCGCGCTTCAGCTCCTTGAGCTTGAGGACGAGCGGGGTGAACTTCTCCTCGATGCGACCCAGCTCGGCGGTGTAGGCGTCGTCCGTGTATTCCTTGATCGCGAACTTCTTGGAGTCGGCGTAATTGCCGGGGTTGATGCGGACCATCTCGACCCAGTTGGCGGCCTCCAATGCGGCGTCCGGCTTGAAATGGATGTCGGCGACGATGGGGACGAAGCAGCCGCGCGCGTGCAGGTCGGCGACAATGTTCTTCAAGTTCGCCGCGTCCTTCACCGTGGGCGCGGTGATCCGCACGATCTGGCACCCGACGGCGACGAGTTCCAGTGTCTGCTTCACCGACTCAGCGGTGTCCATGGTGTCGCAGGTGAGCATGGACTGCCTGACGACCGGGTGATCGCCACCCATGATGACGCCGCCGCGCGCAGGATCACCGACGACGACTTCGCGGGAGAGGCGGCGGTGGAAGAGGTAGGGAGAATCGCAGTAGCGCATGGGCGGGAAAATCAGGGGGAAGGATTAGGATTACGAGCAAGAGTATGGTTAAGAAGAGACAGCGCGGAACGGCTGCTCTTGCTCTTAATCCTGATCTTAATCCTGCTCCACATCGTTACTTCGCAAGGGCTGGCGCAGGAGCCGGTGCCGACTCCACCTGGCTGTTCTGCTGAAACATGGACTTGAAGAGCGAGGAACGCTTCCAGAAGTCGTTGAACGAGACGTAGGCCATGAAGGACAGGAGCATCACGGCGAAGGCAGTGGTGGCGTATTCCTGCAGTCTCACGCTGATGGGCTTGCCGCGCAGCTTCTCGTAGATGGCCATCATGATGTGACCGCCATCAAGCACGGGGATCGGCATCAGATTGAGCACGGCGAGGTTGATGTTCAGCAGCACCATGAAGCTGAGGGCGAGGCGGTAGTCGGTCTTCACGTTGGCGGCGAGCATGGCGAGAATGCCGGGCGGGCCGCTCAAATCTTCGATGCCCACGCCGGTCTCCTTGGAGTGGAACAGCGCGTTGAGCGTGCGCCAGGTGCGGTCCCAGACTTCCTGAAGCTGCACCCATGGCAGCGGGCCCGGCTTCTGGACTTCGTAGCGGGTCGGTGTGTTGGCGAAAACGATGCCGATGCGAGCCCGCTTGGCCCCGGCGTCGAGGACACGCGGGGTGATGCTGAGGACTTCTCGCTTGCCGGCGCGCTCGACCGTGAGATCGGTCGCCTGCCCGCCGCGCTTGCCGACGAGATCAATCAACTGCGACTTGCCCACGACTGGCACGCCCGCGAAACCAATGATGACATCCCCGGCCATCACCTTGGCATCAGCCGCAGGACTCCCGGCGGCGATGTCCCCCACGACAACCTTCTCCTCGGAGTCTAGGTTCAGCATCTTGAGCTTCAGCGGATTGTCGGCACTGGCGGCCAGGTGGTAGGTCTTGCGTTCCCCTCCGCGCTCGATGATGACCGGCAGCACATTGGTGGGCGCAAGAATTGTGGCCTCAAAAACTTCCGTCCAGGACTTCACCGACTGGCCATACACGGAGACGATGCGGTCCCCGTTTCGGATGCCGAGCTGGTGCTCGGGCGAATCCGGCGCGACGTGTCCAATGACGGACGGATTGACTGGCACAGGCAGGCCGACGAAATAGATGAACGTCGCGATGACGCAGGCGAACACGAGGTTCATGAACGGCCCCGCCACCGCCACGAGAATCTTCGACAACGGCGAAATCGGCGGCAGCGGCTCGCCCTTCTGGTCACCCTCCAACGCCTCGGACGTGAGCATCTGCGGCAGCTTCACGTAGCCGCCGGCGGGAATCCAACGGATGGAGTATTCGATGCCGTCCTTGGTCCAGCCCCAGATTTTGGGTCCAAACCCGATGGCAAACGCCTCGACCTTCAGCCCGCGCTTGAGCGCCACCCAGTAGTGCCCCCACTCATGGATGGCGATGGCCGCTCCGAAGAGCAGCAGGACGGCGAAAATTACGTAAATCCATTCAAATACTTGTGCCATGAGTCAGAGCCGGTTTCCCGGGAGCGGTTGCAACGTATCCGATGACTACCGGGCTGGCAATTGGACAAACGCCGTGCCCGTCTGCTCAATCTTTGCCAGTTGTGGCATATCGGCATGACCTCCTGAACGAGAAAGTCCTCGCCCAGCAGGACGCAAACGATACCTTTTCCCCGCCCGCATGGAACTCGTCCTGTCATTCCTCATCGTCGCCGCGGCCTTGGGTGCGATGGTGAGGGGACTGGATGTGCGGCTCGCGCTCGGTGCAGCCGGGCTGCTGCTCGCGCTGGTGGCGCACGTCCCGGGCAAATTCTTCACCGCCCTGTTCAACGAGGCCATCAACCTCAAAACCATAGGCCCCATCTGTTCCTCCCTTGGCTACGCCTATGTGCTCAAAGCCACCGGGTCGGATCGCGAGATGGTTCGGCTGCTCCTGAGGCCACTCCAGCGCGCCAAATGGCTGCTGATCCCCGGCGGCTGCTTCGTCGGCTTCGTTACCAACACCGCCATCACCAGCCAGACCGCGGTGGCGGCCACCGTTGGCCCCATCCTGGTGCCGCTCATGCAGGCAGCCGGGTTCCACCCGCTCATCGCCGCCGCCACGCTGGTCCTGGGCTGCTCCGGCGGGGGCAACTTGTTCAACCCCGGTGACGCCGATCTAGTCGCCATCCAGCAGGCTTCAGGAGCACCGATGGCCAGCATCCTCAATGCGATGTTCGCCCCGCTGACGGCGGGGTTTTGCGCGGCGGTGGCCGCCTTCATGGTGCTGTCACGGCGCACCCCCTCTGAGAAGGTGGAGGCGAAACAGTTTGCCCAGGTGGATTTCGACGCGCCGGTGGACTGGGTCAAGGCCGCCCTGCCACCCCTGCCTGTCGCGTTGATCTTCCTCGCGATGCCGGGCTGGCACCTGCTGCCGCCCCTGAGCGCGGCGTTTCCGGGTGGGCTGCCGGTGTGGCTGGCCATGGCCGTGTCCGGCGTCATCGCGCTGCTCGTCGCACGCGGTCGCGTGGTGGAGCTGATGAACCAGTTCGCGCACGGCGCGGCCTACGCCTACGTCCACATCATCACACTGATCATCGCGGCGAGCTGCTTCTTTGTGGGCATGACGGCAGCGGGGCTGACGGACCGGCTGGTGCGTCTCGCCGCCGGCAACGACTTTCTAGGAACACTGGCCAGCGGGGCCTTCCCGATGAGTCTGGGCGTGGTTTCCGGCTCCGGCATGGGACCGAGCGTGGCCTTCTCCTGGGCCGTGCTGCCCGGCCTGAGTGTGACCAATCTCCCGGCCGCGCTGGACCTCGGCGTCTTCGGAGCCATCGGCGCATCGTGGGGGAGAACGATGTCCCCCGTCGCGGCCGTGGTGCTCTACACGGCCTTGCTCGTGGGCGTGACGCCCGCCCAGATTGCCAAGCGCACCGCACCCGCCTTGCTGGTGGGTTTCGTCGTGACCTTTGCGGTGCTGCTGGCTCGGTGACGGAGCGCCGGTCGCCGATCCGGCGCGTTGGTTGGCATCGCGATGCACGCCGGGTCGGAGACCGGCGCTCCACCCGCTCAGCCTTCGGCCCGCGCCGCCTCCCAGCCCAGCATGGCCTGCTTCCGGGTGCTGCCCCAGCGGTAGCCCGTCACCACCCCGCTCTTGCGGATCACACGATGACACGGGATGAGGTAGCTGATGGCGTTGCTCCCCACTGCGCTGCCAATCGCCCGCGCCGCCTTCCCGGCACCGATCCCCTGCCCCAGTGCTTCGTAAGTGACCAGCGCGCCCGGAGGAATGCGCAGCAACGCCTGCCAGACCTTGAGCTGAAAGTTCGTCCCCATCACCAGCAGGCTCAGGGAGTCGCGCCGTCGCCCGAAGTCACGAAAGATGCGTGCCACCACGGGGCCTGTCACCTCGGGCTGGTGAGCGATAACCGCCCCGCGCCAGTGAGCGCGCAGTTCCGCCACGGCGGCAGCCTCGGTCGCTTCTCCGAGGAAGCTCAACCAGCAGACGCCCCGCGCCGTCACCCCCAGCAGGCACCGGCCAAACCGCGTCGGATGCACACCGTAGTCAATGCTGAGGCGGCCTGCCTGCGCCTTGAACTCACCCGGGGTCATTGCCTCCACCGACACGAGCAGGTCGTGCAGCCGTCCGGGGCTGGAAAGACCCGCGTCCAGTGCGGCCTCAAGCACGGGCTGCGATTCCGCCAGGCACCGCTTGGCGTGCTCGGCGGTGAGGAACTGGACAAAGCGCTTCGGGCTGATGCCCGCCCACCGGGTGAAGACTTTCTGGAAGTGAAACTCGCTGAGGTGCGCGGCCCGCGCGGCGGCGGCAAGATCGGGTTGTTCACGAAAATGCTCGGTGAGGAACGCGATGGCCTGCTCCACGCGCTCGTAATCCAGCGCAGCTTGGCTGTCGTCCTCCGGCGTTACCGTCGTGGGCTCTGCAATCATGTCGCCAGCATACCTCCCTGCCCTGCCCTGCCCACCCGGTTCTTGCGGAAACTGCCAGACCAACGCTGTCCGAATCCCGAAGCAGGCGAACGCCAACGGCGAGGAGCGCGGCCTTCAGGCCGCAGAAACGGGAGCATGCCCAATGCGGTTCGAGTGCTCTTTTTCAGCCGCAGCATTCTGCGGCGTGAACGCCGCGCTCCGCCCGCTGCCGGCGTGTTCCGGCGCTCGCTGTTTCGGAGTTGGGACTCAGCGCCAGTAACCCGGATGATGATGGTATCCACCGGGGCCGTGAACCCACCGGGCTTCCACCCACACGACCCGGGGACGCGGCGGGTAAACCCAGCGCCCGCTGACCCAGACCCAGGAGCGGCCATACCACACCCACTCGCCACCCACCCATGTATATCCGGGCCCCGGAGCCACCACGACCGTCTCCACCCGGGGCGGCGGCGGGGCCTGGGTGACGGTGACGCCGACGGGTGAAGGCGCTGCGGCCCCGGGCGTGTTGATCATGTGGTTGATGACCTTCGCGCTCACCCCGGATCGGTTCAGATCCACAATCGCATCCGCGTTCAACTGATAGACCGACCGCGTGGTGATGATTTGATTGATGATTACCTCATCGCTGACGCCGGCCTTGCTCATGTTCTTGATGTCCTCAAGGCTCGTCGGGTTCACACCGGGCGCGGCGATCGGCGGGGCCGGCGGTGGTTGGGCTGCGGCCGCGCGGCGTGCCCGCTCCTCGTGAGCCATCGAATGCCCGATCAAGGTGCCGGTCAGCGCGCCTGCGGCCGCCCCGATCAAGGCCCCGTGGCCCGGATTGCGCCGGTCAACCATGGCTCCGATGGCCGCACCGCTCCCTGCGCCAATGAGCGCGCCCGAGGCCGTGTGATCGCGGCGACCATCAGGGGAATAGCAGGCGGCCAGCGTGGCGGCGAGGGTGGTGGTAAAAACGAGGCGAACCAGGGTGGCGTTCATGGCAATTGTCCGTCAACGGCGTTGGATTCCTGCGCCGCTCAAATGTTCAATCAAGGTCACCCCGGAGCCGACAGCGGGCCTCAGCGCCCTGCCGCCCAGCGGCTGAGGCGGCGCATGATCTCCCAGTTGTCCGCGCCCTTGACGGTCACTTCGCCGATCGGCTTGCCCGCCAGCGAATCGTCCGTCACCCAGCCGGCATCGGTGACGAACACCACGCGGCCCTTGCCCGGCTCGGCGACGGCGAGCAGGCAGCCGGGTTCATTGCGCGGGCCGTTGATGGGCTTGATGGCAAGGTCATTGCTCACGAGCGCGCGCGGACGGGCGGCGTGGCCCGTGGTGAGCAGCACCTGGCCGCCCGAGTAATACAGCCAGTTGAGCCCGCCGATAACCGGCGTTGTCTTCGGCAGCGGGAGCAGCTTGATGTCCGTGTGCCGGTCCACGAACTGGAGGCCAAACCGTGCCATGAGCTGGTTCAGGTCCGTGAACTCAAAGTTGTGGTTCTCCTGGTTGCCCATCACGAACAGGCCGCCGCCCTGCTCGATGAACTGGGTGAGCACGGTGATGTCCCCGGCGGCCACATGATGCGGCGGTGGGTTGGTCCCGGCGGCCTTGTCACTCGGATTGGCGATGAGCACCACGTTCACGCCGGCGAGCGTCTTGGCCGTGAGCGGCTCCGCATGGACCCGGACCTCGAATTCGCCGCGCAGCCGGGTGAGCACTTCTTTGTAGTTTCCGTCGGGCTGGTAGCGCGTCTCGCCCACGGCGTTGAAGTAGCGGCTGTAGAGCAGCACCGGTTTCTTGGTCGCCTCGGCAGCAGCCAGCGGCCAGGCGAATGCGGTCAGGGCGATGGCCAGCGAGGCCAGGGCGGAGTAGTTCATGCGTCGGCGGACACTCAATCACGCTTTCGGCGGCGGGGCAACCCGGTTCAACTCCTCCATCATCGCCGCCGTGGCCTGCTCGGAGATCGTGTGAGTGACCGCCAGTCCGAACCGCAGCCGCAGAAACGTTTCAAACGGCACCCACACGCCGTCCATTTCCACCTGCCGGGTCCACGCACACACCCGGACCAGCTCCCGCTCCTGCCCTGCAGCCAGTTCTGGTCCGGTCCGGTGGTCCTCCTTGGCGAGGGAAAATTCAAACACCGGGCTGATGGCATCCGCCACCGTCTGCAGCCAGCTCACGGTCTGGGCATCGGGAGCGTGCGCCCGGCTCCAGTAGGCCCCGATGGCGCCCAGCGAGCGCAGCCCCCGGATGGGCACCATCACCATGCTTTTGACGAACGTGGCACGATACGCGGCCTGTGGCACCCGTTCATCGGCGGACACATCCGGGATGACCACCGGCGTGCGGTGCGTCATGGCCCAACCGCTGACGCAGGCGGAGAGTGGAAACCGCTGCCCCTTCCACAAAGGGGCCATCGCATCCTCGTCCAGATAGAAGCACTGCTCCCCATCCCGCAGGACAAAGGCCATGCCCTGCGCCTCGGCTCCGCTCCTCACCGCTAGCTTCACCGCATTGGTGATGTCGCCCAGCGTTCGCTGCGTCGTCAGCTTGGTCAGCAGTTCCGAAAGGATCTCGGCCCGCCGTTGTAGTATCGGAGTCAGCACAGCAGGCTCATCGGAGGCGGCAGACATATTTTGGGCTGGTTGTTCGCGTCAGCGATGGTTGCGGGTAATAAACCGCAGACGCTCGGCTACGTCTTCGGCTTCAACTGGGGACAGGCAATTAAATCACGGACACTTTGTTGCTTTCAGGGACAGGCCCTCGACCAATCGTGGCTTCGATGCGGTTCTTCAACGCCTTGGTTAATTCAGAAAGGCCGGCCTGTTCCCAAACAATGAAGTTGTATTGGCGCGTGTCGAAGTGGGCTTTCTCGAGTTCGTCCTTTCGGCAAAGCCATATCACCGGAATGCCCAATCCCATGGCGAAACCTGCCTCGAAATACACTCCACCCCGATGACCTGTGAAGTCCGAGACCACGAAGCGGCTGCCTCGGATGGCGGCGACGATCTCGTCGTCGATTTTGTTATTGTGCTGCCGCTGGTCGATGCGGAGAGGCTGGTAACCTGCCGCGCCAATTCCCTGTTCGATCGACCTCCAGGCGTCAGTGACCTGCGGGTCAAACCACATGGCGATGAAGCCGACCTTCGATTGTGGATTGGCGTTTCGAAGCGCATCAAGGCGTGCCCAACCCTTTGGGGTAATTTGAAACCCGCCGTGCTTTGACTCAAGCTGACCAGGCTCACGCACGAGGTAATCTCCCAGCAGGTAGTGTGCTTCTATTTCGTTTACGGCCCATGCTCGCGCCACAAGTTGGTAGAATGGCACCTCCACATGGTGGCCACTATGAAACACTTGTGCCGGCCCGTAACCAGGGGTGCTCTGTAGAATAAACTGAGTCCCGACAAGAGGATTCAACTCTGTAAAGAAGCGTAAAATCTTGTCGGCCTTTTCTCCAATGGTCGGGGTTCCTAAACTCGCAAGCTCTCGCAGTTGCTTCGCTGGAAGGAATGCTTCCTGATTTTCAGAAAGCCAACCAGAGGCAACAGCGATTTGCTGAGGCGAAAAGCCAAGCTTGTGCGCCAGAACCGAAGGAGACGATGCGAATTTGCCGCAGCGCCAACAAATGAACTCCACTCGCGATGCGTCTTGAAAAATCGCAGTCTGATTATGACTGCAAATAGGACACCGGCCTTGGATTTGGTGCATTAGCTGAGTTTCCGTGGGTCACTTCGGCTTCAACTGCGGAAACAGGATCACATCCCGGATGCTCTCCTGGCCGAGCAGCATCATGCACAGGCGGTCAATGCCCATGCCCATGCCGCCGGCCGGGGGCATCCCGTGTTCGAGCGCCACGAGAAAGTCTTCATCCAGCTTCTGCTGCTCGCCACCAGCCTGGTGCTCCAGTGTGTCGCGCTGGGCGATGGGATCGTTTTGCTCGGTGTAGGCCGGCGCGATCTCCTGGCCGTTGATGCAGCACTCGAAGACCTCAACAGTCGAGGGATCGTCCGGCGAGAGCTTGGCCAACGGGACGAGTTGCTTCGGCAGGTGCGTGACGAAGGTGGGCTGGATCAAGGTCGGCTCGATGAGCTTCTCAAAGACCGCTCCGGTCACCTCGAAGTCTTCGTATGGCGTTTCGAGCTTGTCAGGGTCGAGGCCGAAGCGAAGCCAAAGCACCTTTCTTTCCTCTTCAGTGAGAGTCTTCCAAGCACCCTTCATCGCGTCTTGCAATTCTACCGGTGCGCACGGGCCTTTTTGGCCAATGTCGATTCCAAGTGAGTAAGCCCTCAGACGACGCTCCTTGGTAGTCAGGTCGAACCAATCAGCGCCCGCGACCTGTTTCACCAAATCCTTGTAGCGGACGCGGTTCCACGGCGGGGTGAGATTGATCGTCTTGGTCACCTTGCCCTCCGCATCCTTGTGTTCGATCACGAGCGTATCCAGCACCTCCTGCGACACATGGCAGACCATCCCCTGCACCAAATCCATCATCGTTTCGTAGTCGCCGTAGGCCTCGTAGGCTTCGAGCATGGTGAACTCCGGGTTGTGCTTCCGGGAGAGTCCCTCGTTGCGGAAGTTCCGGCCGATCTCGAAGACCTTGTCCACGCCGCCCACCAGCAGGCGCTTGAGGTAAAGCTCCAGCGCGATGCGCAGGTAGAAGTTGCAGCCAAGCGATTCGTGCTTCGTGATGAAAGGCCGCGCCGCCGCACCGCCGGGAATCGCCTGCATCATCGGCGTCTCGACCTCGATGTAGCCGCGTCCATGGAGGAAGTTGCGAATTTCGCGGATCACCTGGCTGCGCAGGAGCATGACGCGCTTCACTTCATCATTCGCAATCAAGTCGAGGTAGCGCTGACGGTAACGGATCTCCGTGTCCTCCAGCCCGTGCCACTTCGCCGGTGGCGGACGGAGGGCCTTCGCGAGAATGGTGAAGGACTCGCACTTGACGGAGATTTCGCCCGTGCGCGTGGTGAAGAGCGTGCCCTTGATGCCGACGAAGTCGCCCAGGTCCAGATGCCGGAAGATGTCGAACTGCTCATCGCCGAGAACATTCTTCTGGGCGTAGGCCTGGATGCGCCCGCTCTGGTCCTTCACGTCAATGAACATGGACTTGCCCATGTCCCGGTGCGCAGTGATGCGCCCGGCAACGGCCACGGCGCGGCCCTCGGTGTAATTGCCCCGGGCAACGGCGCAGCTCTCACTGGGCGAGAACTTGTTCTGGAACGGGTCAATGCCCTTGCTGCGCAGCGAGGCGAGCTTGGCGCGGCGTTGTTCGATCAGCGAATTCGTGTCTTCCATAATAAACTCCGGCAGCCGGGCCACCGGGGTGGAGATGAAACACGGAGAACGCCCGCGCTGCACGCGGAAAAAGCAGATGCCAGGCGAAGCGGGCGCATCCCCGTTTCTTGCATTTGGCGATTCCACTCTCAGACCTGCACCGTTCGCGGAAACCCAAGACGGTGGAAGTCGCGCCAGCGTCTGGAGTGCGGTGTCTTTCAGCACCGCTTTTCCAGCCACGGCCTTGGCCACCTCGCCACCCTCGCCGTGCGCCCAACCGAACGCGGCGGTGAAATACGCCGCACTCCCGACGCTCCGCGCTGCCGGAGACGGTGGCCATCAAGTCCGACTTTGGCGTGCGCCAGGCCATGGTGCCTGCTGCATCAGGCCGCCCAAGCCATTGAAGCGGCTTGCCTCTGCTTCGCTCTCGCACCAAGCGGAGCCCGGTGCCAATGAGATGGCAAGCAACTGAGATGCGCCCCGGGCGGAGCTGTCCGCGGGGGGAATTCTGAATTAAGCCTGTCGGGCAGAGCTTTCGGCTTGCCAGCTCCTGCCCGCCGACGCGACCTTTCTCTCACACCCAAACACCGACTCCAGACCGCGAAGCCGCCCGCTCATGAAAGCCAATCTCAAACTGGTCTTCCTCGATTGCACCAACACCACCATCGTATCCGCCGATGGCCGGTCCCGGCTCGCCACGGAAGCCCAGCCCGAGATCTGCGATGGGGATACCATCCTGCCGCGCGGCAACGAAGGCGCGCAGGTCGTGGACCCGCTCGACGATGACGCTGTCCTCCTCCAGTTCATTTTCGGCCAAGGCTCCGGCGAGGTAGGCTTGCAGATCACCGATGTGGACGGCACCGCCGTGACCGTAAGAATCGTAGGCCAGGCTCCCGCCGACTACATCTTCACCCTTCCCGACGGCATGGTCTTCACCATCCGCGGCTGACCCCGGAGCGCCGAGCACTTGCTCGGCGTTCAGACTGGAGCCGGTGCGTGTGAGCACGTTCAATCCCGGAGGAACTCATGCTCCTCTTCGCGCACCACCAGCACCGGACACGGGGCCACGCGGGCGACGTTTTCCGTCACGCTGCCGAGGAACACATGCTTGAGGCCCGTGTGGCCGTGGGTGGAGATGATGATCAGGTCGGCGTCGAGTTCCTTCGCCGCCGCCGCGATCTCCGTGGCCGGCCGGCCGATGCGCATCGCCCGGCTGGCGGGCACCGCGTTGCCGATTTCCTCGGCCATGAGCTTGTCCAGTGATTGCTCGGCCGCCTCCCGCACCTGCACCTCCAGCAGCGGCGAGTCCACCATGCCAAACTCCCCGACGGCATAATTGATCTGGGTGACAAACAGCAGGGTCAGGCTGGCTCCGAACTGTTTCGCAAAGGGAATCGCATAGCGAAGTGCCTTGCGTGAACATTCGGAGAAGTCCACCGGGACGAGGATCTTCTGGATGCAAAAAGGCGAGGACTTGTCCGGCAGGCCGGCTTCCTGCGCCCCGAGTTCGACGATCACCCCACCATTGGAAGGTTTGATTTTCATGGCTGTTCTTTCGTTGCCGCGCGAGGCGGTTGGTTTAGGGCTTCTGCACCAGCCCATCGGGCTCCCCCGCGGCATCCGTCCGCAGCCCGGGCGATGGTGTGAAGCGAGTTGACTTTCACAGGGACAACATAGTAGCGCACGGGTGGGTCCGCTAGACCCACCTTGGCAAGGACTGGCTGTTCTTTGCGGCGAACGGAGCAAGGCAGGACAGGGAAATCCCCCGTTGAAATGTGCCCGGACCGCCGGTAGGTTGCCGCCCGTGCTTGATGACCGGGATTACATGCGCTCCACGGAAGGTTCCTTCCGCCGGACGACCACGTTCTATCTGATCGCCGCACTGGTAAGCGTCTTTCTGATCCAGGCGATTCTGCTTACATTTTTCCGACTCGATCTCGCCGAAGTGCTGGGATTGCAACGCGGAGAGCTGTTCAGCGGACAAGTTTGGCGGCTGGTTACCTTTCAATTCGTCCACGCCTGCCCTTGGCCGTGGCATGTGCTTTTCAACTGCCTTGCGCTTTACTTCATGGGCATGGCAATTGAGGAGGCCTATGGCCGTCGGCATTTGCTGCGCCTGTTCTTTCTAGGAGGGCTCCTCGGCGGAGTTTTCCACCTGGGGACAACCTTTCTCCCTCAGCATGGCGCGGTTGGCGTCATCGGAGCCTCGGGCGGTGTCCTCGCACTGCTCGGCGCTTACGCAACTTTGAATCCGTGGCGGGAGATGTGTTTCATATTCCTGTTCTTTCCAGTCCGCCTGCGCGCCAGCGTGGTGCTCTGGTTCTTGCTGGGCTTGGCCGTGTTCGGCATCGTGTTCCCATTCGGAGGAGTTTCGGGAGCGGCCCATCTTGGCGGCCTGCTCTTTGGTATCGGCTACGCCCGCCGCAAGCTCGAAGCCAGCGATGATTTCCCGGTGGCGAAACTGTTCAACTGGGACGGCTTTCTGACCTCTCGCCGCAGCCGTCCAACTCGCAATGCTGAATCGGTCGGTGCCCGGTCGGATTCTGCAGGCGGCATCATTGAGTTGCGGCGCCCTGGCCTGGCCACGACCGAAGCCGCCAACGACGATTTCATCAGCAAGGAGGTGGACCCCATCCTCGACAAGATTTCCGCCCACGGCATCCACAGTCTCACCGACCGCGAACGGAAGATCCTGGAGAAAGCCCGCGCCGTAATGGCGAAGAAGAACTGAGGGGAGGAGCGGAGTGATGGAGTAGTGGAGCACTGGAGTGTTGGAAAAGCCCGTGTCGTCAGCACTCCATTACTCCACCACTCCAATACTCCCTTCGTCCCCCTCCCCTCCCCTACCCCAGATACTTCTTCGGGATCTCCGCCCCCGCCACATAGTTCAGCTTTGCGATGTTGCACATCTGATACACGTTGATGCGGAAGTCCGGGCAGGTGCTGACCAGGCAGTAGGCGTCCGAGGGCGTGAAGCCATGTTCGCGGATGATCCAGTCCATCAGGTGAAACGTCGCCGTCTTCACCGCTTCCTCGAGCGGTTTCGCGGCGTGAACGGCAATGAGCGCATCCGGCTTCTCGATGCGCAGCCAGGGAATCTTCTTCCCCTTCAGCACCTCGAAGCGCAGCCGCACCGTCGAGCATGTCTCCGCCGCCGTGCCGGTGAACTCCGTGTCCCCCTGGCTGGCATGCACGTCCCCCAGATAAAACCGCGCCCCCGCGTGATGCACCGGCAGGTAAATCTTGTTCCCGGGGGCCACGTCGCGGATGTCGAGGTTGCCGCCCCACTCGCCCTGCCCGTCAATGCTCGTGCAAACCTCGCGGTCCGGCGCAGTGCCCAGCGTGCCGATGAACGGGGTGATCGGCCACGAAATGCGGTCGCTGAAATGCACCGTGCCATCGCGCATCGTGCCGCTCGGGCCGGGCGTGTGCCGGAGAATCTTGGTCGTGTATTCGCCGCTCAGTTCCGGCCAGCGCGTGGACTCGCCCAGCGGCCCGCGCTTCGGTCCGATGGCAATCCACGAGTAGTCCGCCACGAGGATTTCCTCGATGTGGACGACCAACGTATCGCCCCGCTCCGCACCCTCGACATACACCGGCCCGCCCACCGGGTTCGCCATCGCCGGAATGCGGTCGAAGCCCGGCCGGTTGCCCGGGATGGCCTTGTCCGCCTCCGTCTTGAAAAACCCGGACGAGGCATCCCACGTCTCCATTTCAAACGACTCGCCCGGCTGGACGCGGAGCTGTGGTTCCTCGCGCCAGTCGAGCGCGAACTTGCGGGCTTGGTCTCGGAGGATGCGTTGCATAGTAGTCGCAACCTTCAGGTTGCGGATGAGATTGTGGAGGGTGGATGCTGGAATTTACGCGCAAGCTGGAACCTGCGACTGCGGCTCACTCCGCGCGCTTGAAAAACTCCGTCTTCTTCGCCTCCACACCCGGCCCCCAGATCTTGATGCTCGTCACCATGCCGATGTCATCAAAGGAGCCGAAACCGATGCCGCCCTTGGTGAAGGTCTTGTCCTCCGCGAGCATGAGGGGCTTGCTGAAGTCATCGAAGAAGACTTTGTAGGTGCCCGCCTTGGTGTCGCGCTCGGCCCGGATTTTATGCCACTCGCGCTCACCCCAGGTGATGCCCTTGGTGGTTTCCTTCGCGATGTTCTTCCGCGGTGCCCCATTCACGATGAAGACATTGTGCGCGTTCGGGTCGGCAGCCACGGCAATGTGGTTGTAGTAATACTCGGCCGGCCCGGTGAAGCCGAAGAACAAGCACATGTCCTGATGGCCGTAGGGCTTCTTCGTCGAGAGCAGTTCCACCTCCAGCACGAAGTCGCCGAAGACCTTGTCCGCGATGAGTGCGATGTTCAACGGCGAGCGGTGCTCGGGTTTGTAGGCGCTTTGCTTGTGCAGTTCCAGCGCGGGCCGGTCCTTCTCCTTGGTCAGTTTCCACGCGGCAGGATCAGTAAAGACGAAGTCCTTGAGCGCGTCGGACTTGGAGAAATCCTGCTCATAAAGCAGCTTGTAGCCGGCGGGAAGCTTGGGCGCGTCCGCAGCGTGGGTGACGAGCGCTGCCAGCCAGGCGCTGGTGCAAAGGAGAAATTGGCGGGTGTTCATCGTATGGGCGCATCGTTGCTGCCTCCTGCCCGGCGGGCAAGCCGGAACATAGTGGCGGCAGGCGTCCCGCCTGCCGTAGAGCCGGGCGTCCCGCCCGGCGGATGGAGGGCAACAACCACCCGAAGTTCCCAAGTTGTCCGCCTACCCAGGTCCGGGCGGCATGATACCGCCCTCTACGGCAGGCGGGACGCCTGCCGCCACCGCCGCACGTCACTTCGTCTCAATGTGGCTCGCCGCCGGGATGCGGTAGCGCTCGAGGATGCGTCCTGTGGCGGCATCCATCTGGGCGGCGTCCACCACGATCCGGCGCAGGCTGTCGCCCCGCATGAACTCGACCGTGTGAAAGCCCTCCTGCGGCTTTTTCAGCGCGGCCTGCACGTCCGCCAGCCGGCTGATCTTCTGCCCGTTGACGGTGTCCACGATGAGCAGCCGTGCATCCTGATAGCCGATCACGTAGGGGTCCGGCAGCACGCTGGACAAGGCCACCAGCCCGGAGCGCTCGGCCGTGGGCGCCTCGCCCGCATAATGCACCAGCCGGAACGGCGCGCGGCGCTTCCAGTCCTCGCCGAAGCCCCGCAGCAGCGGGATGTTCAGCGGCTGGAACACCAGCCCGCCGGCGATCAGAAACTCGGGCGCGCGGTCAAAGGTCTGCTCCGCCAGCAGCTTCACGGAGTAATCGAGCTTGGGCAGACGGTAATCCAGATTCACCAGCGCGCCGTCGCGCCACAGCTTCATCTTCACCACGTCGCCCGCGAACTTCCGGCGTGAACCAAGGTTTTCGACAATAAGCTGACCGTAGTCGGGGTCCTTGTAGTAGCCCTGGTTGTCCACGTCGAAGCCATCCACCTGCAGGATGAGATCACGCGGCTTGAGGTTCGGCTCGACGCTCGGTGTGGCCGGCACGTCAATCACCAGTGCGCCGCGCGGGTCGCCGGGAAGCTTCAGGAACTTGAACGTGGTGGGATTCTCCACCGGCTGCCAGGTGAACGGGAAGAAGCCCAGGCCCGGATACTTGCCCGCCTTGCGTGCGGTGAGGATCGGCTCGATGAACGACGCGGGGAGGAACCGCGCGTTGTTGCCGCCCTGCCCCGTCGCCAGGCCCGCGACCTTTCCGTTCGCCACCAACGGCTCGGCCCAGCCCACGCCCTGCATCTCGGTGCTGGCCTCAAGCTGGAGATGCTGGAAGAACGAAAGCCGCGCGTCTTCGACCAGGAACTGGTTGAACTCGGCCTTGCGAATTTCCAGGTTGCCGCTGCGCCAGCGGACGATTTGCAGCCCTTCCTTGGGCAGCTTGCCGGTGATGAACGTCGCCGGCTTCAAGCCCTGCCACAGCGTGGCATCGGCCGCGGTCAGCAGTGCGAGGTTCGCATGGTAATCAATCCAGGTGACTTCGGCATTCCACCACTTGCCCCGGCCGCCCTTCTGCACGCGGACCAGCGTGCGGTCGGACAACTCCTCCGCCGTCGTGAGAATCTCCCGGGCACCGATGACCAGGCCGTTCTTCTGCACCGTGCGCGCCTTGGGCGTCCACGGCTGGAATACTTCGTAGGCCTTGCGGGTGACTTCAATATAGACCAGCGAGCTTTCCCACTCGCTGGCAGGCGCAGCGGCGGCAGGCGGAACGAAACTCGCCAGCAGGAAGGTGAGCACAGCTCCCATTCCCAAGCCCCAGGCTCCAATCAAGCTCCCAATCCCACGCTTCAACGGCCGGTCGGTGCGGAGGGATGCCGCCGGCGAACTGGCGGCGAACGGGACGACAAACACAAATGTCGGTTTCATCAGGGAGCTTGGGACTTGGAGCTGGGAAGTTTTTTGGTGCCTGGAGCCCGGACTTTGGAATTTCACAACCTCCGGTCCTTCTGGATGCCATAGGTCTTCAAAATCGCCCCGTTCGCTTTTTCCGCCTCGGCGCGTTCGAGGCACTCGAATGTGTTCTTGGGCATGAACTCGATCACATGCTGGCCGTTGGCCGGCTGCTCGAAGGCGCGGATCACATCTTCCAGCCGCTCGATGCGGATGCCGTTGATCTTGTCCACGAGCGCGCGGCCGCGGACGCGGAAATTCGCGTTCACCTCGTCGGCCAGCACGGTCGAAAGCACGATCGGCTCCGACCGCAACGTCTTGGGTGATTCATGCCGCCGGTAGAACAGCTCATAGGTCAGCTCCGCCCCGGCGGTGTCCGACCAACTGCGGCCGAAGGTCTTGAGGTAGTCGAGGCTCAGCGGAGTGAACACGAGCCCGGCATAGACGAAATAGCGCGGCGGCACATCGTATTGGTTGCCCAGCACCTTGTCGGTGGCGCTGCTTTCCACCGCCACGGCGACCGTCTGTTCCTTGCCTTCCCGCCAGATCTTCACCGGCATGCTCTGACCGTGCTGCATCTCCTGGACCACCATCGCCATGGCCATCCGGTTGCCCTCGAAAACGATGGAACCGTCGCTGCCGACTTCGTGTTTGCCCACCTGGAGGATCACGTCGTCCGGCCGCAGCACCTTCTCCGCCGGCGCGCCCGCGATGATGGAATCCACCCGGACTCCCTTGTCATTGTCGGGCAGCTTGAGCTTGCGCCGGTAGGCGGAGTTTTGCAGCGGTGCGGTGCGGATTCCGGCGCTGGGAAAGCCATCGTATTTGCCATCCTTGATGTCCTCCATGAAGTGGTTGACGACCGTGGTGGGAATGAAGAAGCCGGCGTTTTCGAGGCCGGGCATGCCCTGAAACGCGACCCCGATCACCTTGTCATCCTGGATGACGGGGCCACCGGAGTTGCCCGGGTTGATGGCCGCATCCGTCTGCACGCCGAGGAGCGCGCGGTTGCCGATGTGCGCGTAGGTCTGCAGCTCGATCCGCGAGACGACGCCGCGCGTGTAGGAGATCTGCTCGCCGCCCGCCGGATAGCCATAGGTGACCACGGTGGAACGAACCTTTGGCAGCGGGCCAAACTCCAGCGCTTCGACGCCCTCGTAAAAGAGCGAGTCCTCCACCTCCAGCAACGCGAGATCGCAGTCGTGGCCGACAAACACCACCCTGGCCACATAGGGCCGGGGGTCTTGGTAGCGCTTCACCATGAGCTGGCGTGCCCAGCTCACGACGTGCGCGTTGGTCATGATGCGCCGGCCCTTGATGATGAATCCAGTGCCGCTGCTTCGGCGAAGCTGGTCAAACTTCCACGGTTCATCCCAGTCCGCCGACTGGCTGAAGGTGAAGATCTGCACGACGGCCTTTTCCGGGTCCGCGGCGAAAGAATTGAGGGAGGAAAGGACAAGCGCGGTGAACAGCGAGCAAATGGACTTCATGGACACGCGCAAAACGTGGCGGCGCATGGAAGGTGGGTCAAGCCTCGGATTTGAAAACCTCCGCGTGGAGCGGAACGCGAAGCCTCACCCAGCGAAGATGCCCGCCATTTCTCAACGGCCCTACCAGCGCAGCTCGACGATGGCCGCCTGCAACGGGTCCAGCAGCCAGCCGGGATAGCAGCCCAGCAGCAGAACAATCACTGCGAGCATCACGGTGACGGCGTGGGCCAGGAACGGCACCGCGAGCGGGCGCGCCGGCTCGTCCGGCTCCACAACAAACGCCTGCTTGAGAACCAGCAGATAATAGTAGAGCGAGACGCAGCTCATCGCGATGCCCAGAATGATGAGCCAGAGGAAAGGCAGGCTCAGGGCCTCGTTCTTCAAGGCCGCAGCAAACAGGTAGAACTTGCCGAAGAATCCGGCCAGCGGCGGGATGCCCGCCAGGGACAGCAGAAAGACCATCAGGCAGACAGCCAGCACCGGTGCCCGGCGGGAAAGCCCGGCCAGGTCCTTGATCTGGTCGCTGCCCACCTGCGCCTCGACGACGCTCAGCACCCCGAACGCGCCGACGGTGGTGAGCGCGTAGGTGGTGACGTAAAAGAGCAACGACGCAAACGCCTCCCCACCGAACGCCAGAAAGCCGATGAGCATGTAGCCCGCGTGGGCAATGGCCGAGTAGGCCAGCAGCCGCCGCAGACTCGTCTGCTGGATGGCGGCCAGGTTGCCGAGCACCATGGAAGCGGCGGCCACGATGGACAGCAACGGAATCCAGCCGCCGATGGCGCTGGCGTCATTGCCCCAGCCAAGCTGGCTGAAGCCCAGCAGCAGCACTTTGGCAAACACGTAGAAGCTCGCCACCTTCGACCCGCTGGCGATGAAGGCCGCGCTCGGCAGCGGCGCGCCCTGATAGGCATCCGGCGACCAAAGATGGAACGGCACCGCCGCGACCTTGAAGCCGAAACCAATGACGACCATCACCAGCGCCACCGTGGCCAGCGGGTCCGTGCCCAGCGTGAACAGCTTGTAGGCCATGCGCGGAACGTAGGTCGTGCCGGTGAGCCCGTAGAGCAGGCTGAAGCCGAACAGCAGGAAGGCCGCGCTCATGCCGCCAAAGAGGAAATACTTCATCGCCGCCTCGGCGGACTGCCGGCTCCGCTTGTCGAAGGCCACCAGAATGTAGAGCGAGAGGCTGACCAGCTCCAGCGAGGCGAAAATCATGAGCAGTTCCTCCGTGCTCACGAGCATCATCATGCCGACGGTGGCCAGCAGCAGCAGGGCAAAGTATTCACCACAGTGCCGGGTGAACTTGGCATCCACGGAGAGCACCGCCGTCAACACCGTAAGCAGCAGGATCACGGCCTTCACCGTCTCGTTCAGCGGGTCAATGATGAACATGCCGCCGTGCCAGGTGCCCGTCGTCCGGTTCATGAACATCCACGCCACCGCCCCGGCACAGCCCACCGTGGTCAGCCCCGCCCCGATGCTCATGCGATACGAGCGTGGCGTGTCCTGCAGGCCCAGGAGGTCAGCGGCCAGCACCAGCAGCGCCGTGAGCACCACGATCACTTCCGGCCCCAGCGCGGAAAGCAGTTTGAAATAGTCGTCGTTGTTCACCAGCCCAGCCCCTTTCTCAGCCCGTCAAAGAGCGGTGATTTGAAACTCGGCACGATCAGATCCAGCAGCAGCCGCGGGAACAGGCCGACGATCACGGTGCAGAAGATCAGCAGGCCCGCGCCCAGCCGCTCCGGCACCGAGATGGGTTCCAGTTCATGCCCGTGATGCGGGTCGGACGTCGGCACCTTGTCCGAGAAGAACACTTTCGCCGCCGTCTTGAGCGTATAGACCACGCCGATGACAATGCCCACGCCGGCAATGACCGCGAGCTTGGGGAACGCCTGCCAGGCCCCGATGAGCACCTGCAGTTCCGCGATGAAACCGCTGAAGCCCGGCATGCCCATGGAAGCAAAACCCACAATGACAAACGTCACCGCAGCAAAGGGCATCGAGCGCGTGAGCCCCATGCCTTCGAGTGCGTCCAGGTCCCGCGTGTGCGCCCGGTCATAGACCATCCGTCCGACCACGCCGAAGAGCAGCCCGGCGATGACGCCGTGCGAGAACATCTGCAGCACCGCGCCGCTCCAGCCGATCTCGTTCAGCGTCACCAGCCCCAGGAGCACGAAGCCCATGTGGCTGACGCTCGAATAGCCAATGACGAATTTGAAATCCTTCTGCACCAGCGCCACCAGCGCGCCATAAACGATGCCCGTGACCGCCAGGGCCGCCAGTTCGTGCTGCCACATCTTCAAGCCCTCGGGGAAGAGCGTCATCGCCACCCGCAGACAACCGTAAGCGCCGAGCTTCATCACCACACCCGCCAGCAGCATGGAAGCAGCGGTTGGGGCGGCGGAATGGCCGGTCGGAGCCCAGGTGTGGAACGGCCACATGCCCGCGAGAATCGCGAAGCCCACGAACACCAGCGGGAACGCCCAGCGCTGGAACTCGGGCGTGAAGGCATGCTGGGCCAGCGCCTGAAGGTCGAACGTCCCCAGCCCCGACACCGCGTAGGCCGCCAGCATGCCGATGAGCACCATGCCGCTGCCGATGAACGAGTAGAGCGCCAGTTTCATTGCCGCGTAGTCCCGCCGCGTCGAGCCCCAGATGGCGATGAGGAAGTATTTCGGCACGATGGCGATCTCGTAGAAAACAAAGAGCAGGAAGAGATCGAGGCTGAGGAACACGCCATAGACCCCGCCGATCAGCGCGAAGAAAAAGGCGAAAAACTCATTCGTGCGGTGTTCGATGTTCCAGGAGAAGAGCACACCCGCCAGCGCCGCGATGCCGGTGAGCAGAACGAGCGTCACGCTGATGCCATCCGCCGCAAGCGAGAAATCAATGCCCAGCGCCGGAATCCACCGGACATTCGTGATGACTTCGAGACCGTTGTCCGGCTTGAACTGCACCGCCCCAATCAGCCCGCAAAGCAGCCCCGCCAGCGCCGTCCCCAGCGCCACCGCCCGTGCCACACGCGGGTTGGCGCGCGGCGTCAGCGCGCAAAAGAGCGCGCCGGCAAAGGAGAGGTAGATGGTCCAGGCGAGCATGTCAGAAGGGCAGTTGCCGCACCCACTGCGCGACCGTCGGGTTGATGACCGCGATGACGAACTGCGGCCAGATGCCGAGCACGAACATCAGCAGCGTCGCCGGAAACACGAGCGCCCCCTCGTTGTAGGTCAGGTCCGGCAGGCGTGCCCACTTGGCGTTGAGCGGACCGCACCAGACCTTCTGGATGACGGTCAGGATGAAGATGGCCGTGACGAGCAGGCCCGGCAGCGCCAGCACCGCCGCCCAGGGCACGAGGGGGAACACGCCCTTGAAGATGAGAAACTCACCGATGAAGCCGTTCAGGCCCGGCAGGCCCAGCGACGAGAACAACGCGATGCCCATCAGTCCGCAGAAGACCGGGGCCACCTTGCGCAGGCCCCCGAAGTCCTCCAGCCCGCGCGCGCCTTCGCTGCGGTCTTCAAGGAAGGCCACGAAGCAGAAAAGCAGGCTCGCGGTGATGCCGTGGTTGAACATCTGGAGCACCACGCCATTCAGCGCGGCCACGCGGTCGAGTGCGCCCCCGGTGGCACTCGCGGCGGCAAAGACGCCGAGCAGGCAATAGCCCAGGTGGTTGATGGACGAGTAGGCGAGGATGCGCTTGAGGTCGCGCTGGGCGAGCGCGGCGAACGCACTCAGGACGATGGTCGCCACCGCCAGCCAGAGCAGCGGCGTGAGCAGCGCCTGCATCGGCTCGGGGAAGATCGGCAGCAGCAGCCGCACGAAGCCATACACGCCGAGCTTGGACATCACGCCCGTTAGCGCCATCGAGACCGGCGTGGGTGCTTCCGAGTAGGTCAGCGGCAGCCAGGTGTGGAACGGCCACAGTGGCACCTTCACCGCGAACCCCAGCAACGCGCCGATGAAGAGGAGCGCGTAGGCTTTCCCAGCACCCAAGCCGAGCCACGCGAACTTCGCGTCCACCGCCGGGCCGAGCGCCTTCGTTCGCGCCAGTTCGGCGAGCTTGAGGAAGTCAAACGTGCCGGTCGCGAGGAAGAGCGCCAGAAATGCCAGCAGCAACGTGATGCTGCCGACCATCGTGTAAACGAAGAACTGAAGCGCTGCGTCCGACCGCTGCGGGCCGCCCCATAGTTTGATTAAGAAGAACGCCGGAATGAGGCTGAGTTCCCAGAACAGGAACCAGTGGAAGAAGTTCAGTGCCGTAAAGGCACCAAAGAGTCCGCCCTGCAAAAAGAGAAAAAGGCCGCAGTAGAGCGGGACATTCTCGTGAATCTTCTCCGACGCCAGCACCGCCATCGGAATCACCAGCGCGGCGAGCATCAGCATGACCAGTCCCAGCCCGTCGAGGCCGAGGTGATACTCAATGCCGAGCGTCGGAATCCACACATGCCGCTCCACGAACTGCATGCCGCCATCCGCCGGGTTGGAATTCACCCACAGGACCGCGACCAGCGCGAGCGCCAAAATGTTGACCGCCAGCGTGAAGCCCCGGGCAAGCTGCCGCCGCTCGCGGTCCACTCCAAAGACGAGCGCCGCCCCCACCAGCGGCAGGAAGGTCAGCAAGGATATGAGCGGCAGTCCGTTCATGCTGGCATCTCGGCAAAGTTCAAAGAGGCGACTGCGACTGCGGGCGTTATGGAGTGCGGTGACTGGTCACCGCTTTCCGCAGGCGACTTGTCGCCGTCGAAGTCCACTGCGCTCTCTTGAACACGGGGCGCTCTCGGCTGCCGCCAGGAAGGCGTGGCCCTGCTCACTGCGACGACCTCAGCATGCCGACGGCGACAAGTCGCCTGCGGAAAGCGGCGAGAACTCGCCGCACTCCATAGC
>CAZCBE010000020.1:55127-73552 GCA_964496695.1 uncultured Klebsiella sp. | reverse complement strand
GCCTGAATGCGGGAAACTGCATCATCTATGCGCGTTCAACTGCATCGTTCCGGCTCAGGGGGCCGGAGGAGGCCGATCGGAAACCACGCATGAACACGAAGGGGGCACGGAGGGAGGATTTGCACCGCAGAGGCGGGACAGACGCAGAGGGATTTTGCGAAACGAAGCCAATTGGAAACCACGAATGAACACGAAGGAGCAAGCGAGGGGGTTGGCACCGCAGGACGGACACAGAGGGGATTTTGCAGAACGAAGCCAACTGGGTGTGGAGTGCGACCGGAGGGACGGGATCACGCCTAGCGGGGATCGGCGCTCTGGAAGCGGCATGGGACGGCAGGTGGTTGCACACCGGTTTTTTGCGAAACGAAGCCATTGCGAGCGCGCAGGAGGATTGGCCGGTTTTCCACAAGTATTTGTATTCAAATGGGATGTGCATGGAGGGCGGGCGGGGCGCGCGGGCAGGTGCCAAGGGAATTTGCCAAACGAAGCCAATTGGAAACCACGAAAGGACACCAATGAACACGAAGGGGGCAAGGCACGGGGGGCATCGCAGGGGCGCGGACGCAGAAGCGGATTTTGCGAAACGAAGCCATTGGGAAAACGGGCAGTGGTGGTCGTTATGGTGTTCTCCTCCGCCAAGCGGAGGGGGGGTGCTGCGCGCCACCGCCATTCGGATGGGGTCAGAAGGCCCTGCCCCGGTCGGACGTCTCGGCGTGCCGCCCGGAAGCACGAGCCGTCCCGGCTTGCAGTGTCCACGACCGCCCAATCAGGCCGGAAAGTCCTTGCTGCGGAAACCTTGGGTGGCCGCTGCGGCCCGGGGTGCCGCGCTCCGGGGGCAGTGCGCGGATGCGCCCGCCCCGGTCGCTGCGGTGAAATACGCCTTGCCAGCCGCCGCCCGCCCGCTACTGTCCGCCCCGCCTGAACGCCACGTGTGTGGATGTTCATAGAGGCTGAGAAACGTCGGTCAACAACGCAACCTAACCTTCAACCTCCGTTGCCCTGCAACGTCGGTCGTTAGGCAATGGATTCTTCGCCGGGCCCTTCGCCCGCCTAGTCTCCCCGCAGTTACACATAAGTCCGTATGCTAACCATGGAAGAAGCCATGCGCGCGAGCTCGAAACGCTTCGCCGCTGGTGAGATAGTCAAAGGTATCATCCTCGAAGTCCGCAACAAGGAAGTCCTCGTGGACATCGGTTACAAGTCCGAGGGCGTCGTCTCCCGCGGCGAGTTCCTCGATCCCGAGGCCATCAAGGTCGGGGATGAAATTGACGTCCTGATCGAGAAGCTCGAAGACAAGGAGGGCATGGTCGTCCTCTCGCACGAGCAGGCCGAGTTCAAGAAGAACTGGGACCGCATCAAGACCATCTGCCAAGAAGGCGGCACGATCGCCGGCAAGGTCAAGGCCGTCGTCAAGGGCGGGCTCATCGTCAACATCGGCGTCGAAGCGTTCCTGCCCGCGTCGCAGATTGATGTCATCCCCCCCAAGAATGTCGCCGTCATGGTCGGCAACATGTATGATTTCAAGGTCGTCAAGATCAACGAGGACCGCCGGAACATCGTCCTGTCGCGCCGCGAACTGATCGAGGCCGAGCGCGCCGAGCGCCGCGCCAAGCTCTTCGCCGAGATGACGCCGGGCGACATCCGCAAGGGCACGGTCAAGAACATCACCGACTTCGGTGCGTTCATTGACCTCAACGGCCTGGACGGCCTGTTGCACATCACCGACATGAGCTGGGGCCGCGTGGGCCACCCGAGCGAAATCCTCAAGGTCGGCCAGGAGATTGACGTGGTCGTGCTGGACGTGAACAAGGAAAAGGAACGCGTCAGCCTCGGCCTCAAGCAGAAGCTCGCCAACCCGTGGGAAGCCATCGAGAGCAAGTTCCCGGTCGGCACCAAGGTCAAGGGCAAGGTCGTCAACCTCGTCGCCTACGGCGCGTTCGTCGAACTCGAACCCGGTGTCGAAGGCCTCGTCCACGTCACCGAACTGTCCTGGACCAAGCGGATCGCCAAGCCTTCGGACGTGCTCAAGCCCGGCCAGGAAGTCGAAGCCGTGGTGCTCGGGATCAACCGCGACGAACAGAAGATCTCGCTGGGCATCCGCCAGCTCGAATCCAACCCGTGGGAAGCGGCGCAGGCCAAGTATCCCACCGGCACGAAGATCAAGGGCAAGGTCCGCAACCTCACCAGCTACGGCGCCTTCGTCGAACTCGAAGAGGGCCTGGACGGCATGGTGCATGTGTCCGACATCTCGTGGACCCGCAAGATCAACCACCCGTCCGAAGTCTTCCAGAAGGGCGACGAGGTCGAGGCGGTCGTGCTCGAGATCGACAAGGCCAACCAGCGCATTTCGCTGGGCATGAAGCAGCTCGGCACCGATCCGTGGTCGGCCATTGACCAGTTCTACAAGGTCGGCGACCTCGTCACCGGCAAGGTCACGAAGCTCGCGAGCTTCGGCGCCTTCATCGGCCTGGCCCACGACATTGACGGCCTGGTGCATATCAGCCAGGTCAGCGAAGACCGCGTGGACAAGATCAAGAACGTGCTCAACGTCGGCCAGGAAGTGACCGCGCGCGTCATCAAGATTGACCGCGCCGAGCGCCGCATCGGCCTGTCCGTCAAGGCTGCCAACTACAGCCCCGAGCAGCTCAAGGAAGAGCAGAAGATCCTCGACGCGCTCAAGCCCGGCGAAGACCTCGTCGCGCTCCAGCACGCGTTCGACGCCGCCGAAGACCGCTAAACGGCGCTGCGAGCAACTCCGCTTCACGACCGGCAGGCCAGCGATGGCCTGCCGGTTTTTCGTTGGAGGAATTGCCCGCGAAACACGCTAAGCATGCGAAAGGGGCAAGCGAGCGAAAGGGCATTGCGTTTCGCGGCTTTTCGCGTGTTTGGCGGGCACCGCTTCGGCGGATTGAAACTGGCAAGGCATGAATGTGTCTCGGGTCTGGCCAGTCGGGTTAAGGGATGAAAACCCTGCTATTGCTGGTCACGTTGGCTTTGGCATTGCCGATTCGGGCCGCCCATCCCACGGCGGTCACCTTCGATGCCCGTTCCGCGAAGAGCGGGGCGTGGTCTGCGCCCACCACTTGGGCGAACGGTCGCGCGCCCAAGGCCGGTGACCGGGTGCAAGTCCGCGCGGGCCACACGGTGACGTATGACGTGGCCTCGACCGATGCGATCCGCATGATCCACGTTGCGGGCACGCTCACTTTCAGCCGCCAGAAATCCACGCGGCTGGAAGTCGGGCTGATCAAGATCGAGCCGGGCGAGACGACCACGGAGGATGGCTTCGATTGTCATGCCGACGCACCCAGCGCCACGGCCACCGGCACCCTGCCCATGCTGGAGATCGGAACGGCGGAACAGCCCATTCCGGCTGGAGTCACGGCCTTGATCCGCCTCGTTCACTTCGAGGGCATGAACCCGGAGACGTTGCCCGCGATCATCAACTGCGGCGGCCGTTGGGACACGCATGGCGCTCCGCTGAACCGCACCTGGCTCAAGCTCGGCGCATCCGTGAAGACTGGCGAAACCGCCGTGAAACTCTCCGCATCCGTCACGGGCTGGCGGATCGGCGACAAGGTCATCGTCACGGCATCGAAGGAGAGCTACGGCGGGGGGAGCACCTTCCGTCAGTCCGCCGCCAAGCCGCGCAAGGTGCAGACCGAAGAGCGCCGCATCACCGCGCTGGAAGGCGACCGCATCACGCTGGATCAGGCGCTCGACTACGCGCATCTCGGTGAGGGCGACTACCGCAGTGAGGTCGCCAACCTGTCCCGCAACGTCGTCATCGAGTCCGCCAAGCCAGACGGCGTGCGCGGCCACACCATGTTCCACCGCGACAGCACGGGCGGCATCAGCTACGCGGAGTTCCGCCACCTCGGCAAGGAGGGCGTCCTCGGCAAATACGCCATCCACTTCCACCTCGTGCGCGACTCGATGCGCGGCAGCGGCGTGCTCGGCGCGAGCGTCTGGGATTCGCACAACCGTTGGATCACGATCCACGGCACGGACTTCCTCGTCGTGCGCGACTGCATCGGTTACCAGTCGGTAGGCCACGGCTACTTCCTGGAAGACGCGACGGAGCAATACAACCTGCTGGACCGCAACCTCGCCGTGCAGGCGTATCGCGGGAAGCGCCTGCCGAAGCAGGTGCTGCCCTTCGATGCCAACGACGGCGCAGGCTTCTGGTGGGCCAACGGCAGAAACTCCTTCACCCGCAACGTCGCCTGCGAGAACGACGAATACGGCTACCGCTTTGAGGTCGCCAAGCGCAGCAACTTCAACCCCGAGCTGAACACGCTCCAGCCCAGCGGCGAGCGCGAGCGCGTGGACGTGCGCAAGCTGCCCTTCCTGCGCTTCGAGGACAACGAGTCGCACAGCGAGGGCCTCTACAGCTTCAACTTCGGCGATGACGTGAACGGCTCGGTGGCCGGCAACCGCACACATCCGTTCATCGCCAAGAACCTGCGCGCGTGGGAGACGCACTACGTGATGCGGCCGAACCTCTCGCACTTCCTCCTCGACGGGCTGACCGTGAGCAACGGTGTCTATGGCATCTACCACCCGGACTACGACGCCCATGTGTATCGCAACCTGGACTTCACACGCGTGGTGTCCGAGCCGATCAACCGCGGCCACGATGACGAGAGCGTGCAATACGGCGACTTCACCTACGAAAACGTGCGGCTGGCGGACTGCCGCTCCGGGCGCGACCCGCTCATCCAGCTCGCCTGCACCTCGCCGCGCACCGGCACCGCCGGCCACTTCAAGAACGTGAGCTGGCCCGGCAGCGAATCGCGGCAGGGCAAGGTGGTGGACCTCGGCGGCGGCCCGCGCAACAGCAAGCTGGAGAACGCCGTCACCTACTTCTTCCATGACTATCCCGCGGCAGGTGAAATGACCAAGGTGATGAGCACCAAATTCCCCTCGGCGGTGGCGGGTGCGGACTTCCAAAGCGTGGACAAGTTCACCGGCCGGGACGTGCGCGCGGCCAAGTCCGCCCCGGTCGCGTTCCCGCAATTGCTCGACCCCGTGGATGACCTGCCGCCCGCGACGGTGATCCTCTCCGCCCGCAAACAGGCCGACGGCAAGCTGCTCGTGCGCGGCGTTACGCAGGACAATGGCGAGGTCACTGAAGTAACGGTGAACGGCCAGAAGGCGAAGCTCGTGACGCAACATGCCGGGATCGCGGACTGGGAGATCACGCTGGCCGCAGCCAAGGAACTCACCGCCTCCGCCCGCGACCGGGCCGGCAACGCGGAGCGCAACGGACACAAGCTCGCGCTGCCATGAATCGCCGCACCTTCCTTGGCTCCGCTGTCACGGCCACCACCGCGTTGACCTCGCTCGCCGCCGAGCCGAAACCACGCCGCACGCCGGTGGTGGACACGCACACGCATTGCTTCGCCGGCAAGGCGGATGCGCGTTTTCCCTACCACCCGCGCGGCACTTACCAGCCGGAAAAGCCCACGTCTCCGGAGTTCCTGCTGCAGCTCATGGACGGCGCGGGCGTGGACTTCGCCGTCGTGGTGCATCCCGAGCCGTATCAGGACGACCACCGGTTTCTCGAACACTGCCTGGCCGTCGGCAAAGGGCGGCTCAAGGGCACGCTGCTGGTCTTCTGCGACCGCCCCGGCTCGATGGAGAAGCTGCCTGATCTCGCCAAGCGCCTGGCCGTTGTAACCGCGCGCGTTCACGCCTACCAGCCGGACCGTTTGCCGCCATTCGACAAGCCGGAGCTGCGTCGGCTCTGGCAGCTCGCGGGTGAGCATGGGCTGTCGGTGCAACTGCACTTCGAGCCGCGCTTTGCCGCCGGGTTCGAGCCGCTGATCCGCGATTTCAAGCAGACGCGCGTGGTGGTGGATCATCTGGGCCGGCCGTTTCAGAGCAATGCGGAAGACTACGAGCACGTGCTACGGTGGTCCGCGTTTCCCAATACGGTGATGAAGCTTTCCTCGCTGCCCCTGCCGGCGGAGAAGGAAGCCGCCGAGCTGCCGCGCGTGCTCCGCCGGATTGCTGATGCTTTCGGACCTGACCGGCTGATCTACGGCGGCGGATTTGATGAGAAGGCGACAGCGGAGAGCTACCGGGGAGAGCGCGAGCGGCTGGCGGGACTGCTCAGCTTCCTCACGCCGGAAGCGCGTGCCAAAGTGCTCGGGGGAAATGCGGCGAAGCTGTTTGGATTCACGACCGCTTAAGCGCTGTGGCGGCAAGCATCCTGCCTGCCATGGAGCCGGGCGTCCCGCCCGGTGGAAGGAACCTCCCTGACGGCGATACAGGTTAACTTTCCCCATCGCTGACACGGTCACGGTTTAGTCCGGGCGGCAGGATGCCGCCCTTTACGGCAGGCGGGACGCCTGCCGCTACTTCGCGGCGATGCAGAAGAGGTGTTTCTCCCCACGCAGGAGGAGACGGTTCGCCACTGGCACGGGCGAGGCGATGACGCGCTCGCCCATGTTGTTCTCGGCGAGCAGCTCGAATTTTCCATCGGCCCGGGTGACGAAAACGATGCCGTCTTCGCGGGCGGCGTAGAGCTTGCCGTCGGCAAAGCTGGGCGAGGAATAGAAGTTCAAGCCGCTTTTGGGCAGCAGGCCGGACCAGAGGGTTTTGCCGGTGGCCGGCTCGATGCACTCGACTTCGCCACGGTCGCGGACGAGATAGACCTTGCCGCCGTGCTCGATGGGCGAAGGCACGAAGGTGCCGGTGTCCTTGCGTTCCCAGGTGCGATGCGTGGCGGTCACATCGCCGCTGCCGCCGAGCTTGATGCCGTGCAGGCGGGAGCCGCGTCCGTAGGGGACGACAGCGAAGTCACCAGCGAGGACGAAGGAGGAGACGGCGACCCAGTTGCGGCTGCCCTCGGGATTGAAATCGCCGCAGGACCAGAGTTCCTTGCCGTCCGCCGCGTCGTGGGCAGTGAGGTGTTCCGCACCCCAGACGAGCAGCACTTCCCTGCCCTGCTGGCGGGTGGCGATGGGGGTGGCGTAGCTGTGGTCGCCTTCGGTGGGCGTGGTGTAGTTGCGGGCGATCTTCCAGCGCTGCGTGCCGGTCGCCTGGTCAAACGCCGCCATCCACGATTCGCCGTGGTGCATGAGCGTGACCACCACGTCGCGCTCGGTGAGCACAGGCGAGGTGCCGTAATCCCAGTAAAGCGTATCCTTGCCGAAGCGTTCGGTGAGGTTTGTCTGCCAGCGGATTTTACCGTCCAGATCCACCGCCGCGAGCGTGCCGCTCTTGAAGTAGGTAAAGATGAGTTTGCCATTGGTGACGGGCGAGGAGTTGCAGCCGGAGCCGTTGCGGTGCTTGCCAGGTTTCTCGGCGGCGAAGGCGGTCTGCCATAGCGGCTTGCCGTCCCAGTCGAAGGCCACGAGGGCGTCCTTTCCCTCGATGGGCGCGGTGACGTAGATGTTGTGGTTCCAGACGATGGGCGTGGAACAACCCTTGCCAGGCAGCGGAGTTTTCCAGAGCCAGCCGGAGTCGGCGTCGAACTTCACGGGATACGTGCCAGCATCGGTGCTGCCATTGTCGCGTGGACCGCGCCAGCGGGGCCAGTTGGCGTCCGCAGCAAACAGGGAGGACGCGAGGAGGAGCGAGGCAAGGCCAAGACGCATGATGGCAGAATGGACGGACGGGGAGCGCGGGGCATTCTGAGAAGGTGGTGTGAAAGCCGACTGAAACGTCCGCCAACCCTGTGGCATGGCCAAAAATGTGTCCCAAAGTCTGCTTCAGAGCCGCGAAATTCGCGGGTTTCGCTTTACAGAGGAAATTTACTTGCACCATTGCTAGAGCGGGCGTAGCTATCGTCTGTCTTGTCGGCGGCACGTTTCTTCAGAGGGGTTCCCCACCCCCACCTCCTTGGCGTCCGCCGGCAAGACGTTTTTCTTTCCCGGCCCAAATCCTGGGCCAGCGTCGGCTATTCCCCACGCTGAAAACCGGCCCGGTTCTCATCCAGCGGAAGGCGTTGATCGAGCCGCCGCCAGAATTCCTCGGCACTGAAACTGTCGTATTCGGTGGTGTGGACCCAGCGCAGCTTCGTCATCCGCCGTAGTGGCTCCAGCCCGCAGATGTCGTGGGTGAAAGTGAAACCGAAGCGCTCCAGATCCAGCCCGGCCAGAAACGAGAGGTCGTCAGTCTCAGCGTAAAGCATCAGCAGCGTGTTCAGCGGCAGTCGTGCCACCGGTGAGAAGTCCTTGATCCGCGTCGCGCCGATTTGCAGGAACGCCAGCGGCATCGCCTCGATTCCGTTCAAAGAAGCGACTGGCGTCTGGTAAACTTCCAGTGAGGTCAACGGCTTGCCGGTGAGGAGCGAGAGATCGGCGAAGGCCGTCCCGCCGACATCCAATTTGCGGAAGTCCAGTTGCTTGAGTTCGGCGAAGTCGGTCAGTGCCGTGCCGTAGAGGCCCAGATGGTGCAGCGGGATTCCCCGTAACGGCCGAAGGTCAGCCAACGGAGAATATGAGAAGTCCACCGACACCCGGCCCGCTTCGGAGTAGAGATGCTTGATCTTCCGCCCATAGGCGAACTTGATACGAATGAGAGCAAGAAGCTGGCGCAAGTTCATCGCATGGGCGGCCCAGGCAGTGGTCGGTCGTTAGCTTTCGCGGGACCGCGCACAGCGGAGGTCGGAACCGATGGTGTGTCAGGCGAAGTGGCCATTCGCTTTGGTAGCCGCACCAAGCTAGTCGCGTGCGAAAGACGGTGTCAACGCCGCTGCTCACGCGGCCTTTCAGCTTGCTTGAGCGACACTCGTTGGTAGCGTCGCGCCACCCTGCGGACAGTCGGTTGCGCAGTGGCAATGATGCTGATTCCGCCCCGAGCGACTGCCGAGCCTGCTGCCCCACCGCGCTTGCCCAAGCGTGGGGCGGCCTCACCGGGGTGGAGCGCGGCCCGCGGTTCCGCGCGGTGGGCGGCTGCCGGGACGCTGCTCGGCGCAGCCCTCGCCGTCACCGCCCAAACTTCGTTTCCCCTCCCGCCTCCGGTTCCTGAACGAACCCGCGCAATCGGTCAGCCGGCTTTCGAAACCCCGGAAACGGCCCGGCTCCGAGCCGAGACACTTGCGCGTCGCGGGCAGATCGGCGAAGCGCTGGCCATCATCCGCCGGCTGCTTCAAGCCGACCCCGGCAATGTCCAATTCCGGCTCGCGGAGGCGCAATACATCGGATGGCTGGGCCGCGCCGCCAGCGCGGGAGAGCGCTACCGACGGCTCATCCAGGAGAACCCGGCTGACGCCACCGCCCAGGAGGGCTACGGCAACACCCACCTCTGGCGTGGCAACTGGCGCGAGGCCCAGGCCGGCTACGGCAATGCCATCGCGGCCACCGGAGCCAACCATGTCACCGCGCACGTCGGTTTCCTGCGCGCCCTGCTGGCGGCGGGGCGTGCGACGCCCGCCTACCGGCAGGCGGTGGATCTCGATCAGCGCACCGGGCGGCAGGATGCCGAGGTGGGCCTGTTCCTCGCTTCCTTCCACGCCGCCGTGGACCTCGACGAGGCGGCCTTCGCCCTCTCCAGCCGCCGCACGAGCGATCCGGAACTCCGCCTGCGCCAGACCACCTTTCAAGCCCAGCGCCTGGTTGCCCGTGGTCAGAAGGACGATGGGCTGAATCTCATCACCAGCTACGCCGAAGCTCATCCTCACGAGTTTTCCGCGTTGATCGCAGCCGGCGAAGTCTGCATTACCGCACGCCAGTTCCGTGAGGCGCGCGATTTTTTCAACCGCGCCGCCCAGGTCGCGCCAGACCGCGAGGAGGCGGTGATCGGCCTAGCCCACGCGGCGCATCAGCAGAGCAAGCTGCGCGAAAGCCTCGCGCTCTACGAGGAGGTGGTCACGCACAATCCCGAGTCGCTGGCCGGCTGGCGGGGCATCGCCGAGGTGGCGTGGCTGCGGGGTGACGTGACCCGCGCCTGGCAGGCGCTTGACTCGGCCCAGCGGATCGCACCCGGCTCCGCACTCGTCTATCGGGACCGGTTGAAAATCGCCTTTCAAGAGAAGGATGCCGATGCCTTTTTTGTCGTGCTGCGCGACTATCAGCGCGTGCAGCCGGCGGATGCCTGGCCGGAATTGTGGGCACAGAAGTGGGCCGCCAGCCATGGCGGCGAGGTGAATGTCGTGGCCCTGGAGGCCTTGCTTGACCCGCTGGAGCCCGAACTCAGCGGCGAAGCGCTCAGCCTGCTGCGCAAGCAGACCGGCGAGCCCCTGCCCCGGGCCGTCGCCCGCGTTCCCGCCGCGCCCAGCGCCGACCTCCACGACGCTGCGCAGGAGAAGCTTCGCAAGCAGGTGCGCCTGGCAAATCCCACAGTCATTGGCATCAGCACCGGCTATGAGTTCTCGTCCTTGCAGGACACCTCCGGTGCGGGTGCCCGCCTGCAGGAGTGGCATGAGGGCTATCTCGCCGCGTATTGGCGGCAGCCGTTGGGCATGACGGTCTCCGGCGAGTATCGCACCTTCTCGCGCTTTGGTGCGTCCGCGAACCAGATCCTGCTCGGCTGGAACACCCACGTCACGCCGAGCTGGATCATGGGCGTGGATGTGGGCGGTGCGCTCAATGGCGGCTTCATCCCCCGCTGGCGGGCCGGGGTGCAGACGGAGTATTTCTTTACGGACAAGGTATCGGCGAACCTCAGTGTCACCCATCTGCGCTTCGCGGATGAGCCCGTGTTTCAACTCGTTCCCGGCGTCACTTGGCAGTGGCATCCTCACTGGGCTTCCCACGCGCAGTTGTATGCCACTCACACCGAACCAAAGGGTGGCCCCGTCAACACCGGCTTCGCCGGCCTGATCAACACCACCTGGCAGTTCTCTCCGTTGTCATCCACCACGCTGACTTATGCCATCGGCGAGGAGAATCCTTCGCAGCTCATCAAGGGTCTGATCGGTGAAAAGAATTTTCAGAGCATCGGCATCGCTCTGAAGTATGGTTTCACCGAGCATATCAGCCTCCAGCCCACCTATCGTTACGAGACCCACAACCTCTTCGACCTTCACGCCTTCGGCTTGAGCCTGAATCTCCGCTACTAGCCCCAGCCATTTTGTCGCCATCGCCCCTGCCCCGCTCCATGACTTCCCAACCGCTCCGTCCCCGTTTCCCCTCGCGTCCGCCTGACGAACGCCGTCCTTCTGGTCCGCCCCCCGGCAGCGAGGACTGGCCGCGGCCCTGGGTGCAGCTCAAGTATTATTCCAATCAGCCCACGATCTACCCGGCCATGATTGCCGGGGCTTCGCAGGACGCCAAGCCCGGTGACCTCGTCGCGGTCTTCGACAAGGAAGGCCGGCGCTTCGGCAGCGGCCTGTGGAACCCCAAGGCGCGCGTCCCGTTGCGCGTCCTCCACCACGGTGAAGAACCCGTCGGCGAAGAGCTCTTCGACCGCGCGCTGGATCGTGCGCTGGACCTGCGGCTCAAGCTGCTCGCCCTCGACACGAACACCGATGCCTACCGGGTCATCAGCAGCGACGGCGACTGCCTCAGCGGCCTGACGGTGGACCGTTTTGGCGACACCCTGAGCGTCGAGATTCATAGCCTGGGCATGTTCCTGCGCCTCGCGCGCCTGCTCCCGGTCATCCACGAGCGCCTCGGCACCAAGCGACAGATTATCGAAGTGGATGACTTCATTTCCCGCGTGGAGGGCATCCGTTTTGTCGCCGCCAATGACGTGCGCTCCGTAAAGATCCGTGAGCATGGCGTCCGCTACGAAGTCAACTTTGCCTCGGGGCACAAGACTGGTTTCTTCTGCGACCAGCGCGAGAACCGCCGCAAGCTGGCCGGGCTCGTGAAAGGCCAGCGCGTGCTGGACTGCTGCTGCTACACCGGCGGCTTCGCCCTCGCCGCCAAAGTCCTCGGCGGCGCGGAGGAAGTCACCGGCGTGGATCTCGACGAGAAGGCCATCGAGCAGGCGAAGCGCAACGCCAACCTCAATCAGGCGCGCATCGAATGGGTCCATTGCGACGCGTTCTCCTTCGCCCGTCAAATGCAGCGCAACAACACCCGCTGGCCGGTCGTGATCCTTGATCCGCCCAAGTTCCTCCTGAGTCGCGAGGACGAACTGGAAGGCCGCCGCAAATACGAAGACCTGAACGGCATGGGCATGAACGTGCTGGAGCCGGGCGGACTGCTGGTCACCTGCTCCTGTTCCGGGCTGATTGACATGGAGGGCTTTGAGCAGCTCGTCACCCGCGCCGCCTACCGCCTCGGGAAGCGCCTCCAGTTCCTCGACCGCACTGGTGCCGGGGCAGACCATCCCGTGATGGCGAACTGCCCGGAGAGCCGTTACTTGAAGGTCATCTGGGCCCGTGTCTGGTGACGCATTTGGCCTTTCGCAAAGTTTTTTCGATTGTTTTCCCGTCGCGCTCGTCTTGACTCTCCGCATGACACTGTTCGCTTCTGCCCGCCGCGCCGCTTTGCTGGTCGCGCTTTGTTCCCTGACGCTTTCCGCCCAGGCCCACCCGGCCGCCGACGCGATGGCCGACGCCGCCAAGAAGTTCCTCGCCACGCTCAGCGCCGAGCAGAAGACCAAGGCCCACTATCCCGACCTCAAGTCCGAGGCCCGGCAGGCCTGGCACTTCATCCCTTCGGAGATGGTCACCTTCGGCCGCAAGGGCCTGCCCATGACCCAGATGACCGAGGATCAGCGCAAGCTGGCGATGGCGCTGCTCAAGTCCGCCCTGAGCGAACCCGGCTACGCCAAGGCCACCGGCATCATCAGCCTGGAAGCGGTGCTCAAAGAGTTCGAGAAGAACTCCAAGGTGGACCGGAACCCCGTCTTCTACTTCGTCAGCGTCTATGGCACGCCCGACGCCAAGGGCACCTGGGCCTGGCGCTTTGAAGGCCACCATTTGTCCATGAGCTTCACCATCGTGGATGGCAAGGAAGTCGCCGCCGTTCCGTCCTTCATGGGCACCAACCCCGGCGAAGTTCGCGAGGGCGCCAAGAAGGGCCTGCGCGTGCTGGGCAAGGAGGAAGACCTCGGTCGTGAACTCGTGAAGTCGCTCACGGCGGACCAGCGCACCACCGCGATCTTTGCCGAGAAGGCTCCCGCCGACATCATCACCGGTGCCAAGGTCAAGGTGGACCGCCTCACACCCGAGGGCATCCCTTACGCCAAGCTCAATGGTGCCCAGCAGGAACTGCTCAAGAAGGTCGTCGGCGAGTATGCCAACCGCGTCCGCTCCGATGTCGCCTCCGAGGACCTCGCGAAGATCGCGAAGGCCGGCTGGGACAAGGTCGCCTTCGCCTGGGCCGGCGGCCTGGAGCGCGGCGACGGCCACTACTATCGCGTGCAAGGCCCGACCTTCCTGCTCGAATACGACAACACCCAGAACAACGCCAACCACGTCCACGCGGTCTGGCGCGACTTCGCGAACGATTTCGGCGAGGACATGCTCAAGCGCCACTACGAGCAGTCCCACAAGAAATGACTCTTCACCGCGGGAGTTTTCAAGAAACCCCCGCGTTTCTCCAATGCCCACCCTGGGAAGCCCTCCCCCCTCACGGGGGGAGGGCCGGAGAAAGCCTCAGGCCAGAATCCCCTTCACCACCTGCCCATGCACGTCGGTGAGACGGAAATTGCGGCCTTGGAACTTGAAGGTCAGCCGCTCGTGGTCAATCCCCAGTAGATGCAGCAGCGTGGCCTGCAGGTCATGCACATGCACTGGGTCCTTCGCCACATTCATCGCGAGATCGTCGGACTCGCCATAGGTGATGCCCGGCTTGATGCCGCCGCCCGCGAGCCAGATCGTAAAGGCGTAGGGATGGTGATCGCGGCCCCAGCGCTTGCGCTCCTTGATGTCACCCTGGATGAACGGCGTGCGGCCAAACTCGCCACCCCAGATCACCAGCGTGTCCTCCAGCAGCCCGCGCTGCGCAAGGTCCATGACCAGGCCGGCGCTGGGCTGGTCGGTGTCGCGGCACTGGTTGTATAGCTCGGTGGTCAGGGAGTTGTGCTGATCCCAGCCCGCGTGCATCACCTGCACGCAGCGCACGCCACGCTCGATGAGCCGGCGGGCCATGAGGCAGTTGTAGGCGAACGTCCCCTGCTGTTTCGCATTGGGGCCGTAGAGATCGAGCGTGGCCTGGGATTCCTTCGAGAAATCCGTCAGCTCCGGCACGCTCGTCTGCATCCGGTAGGCCATCTCGTATTGCGCGATGCGCGTGGCGATCTCCGGGTCGCCAAACTCGCGGAGCTTCATCTCGTTAAGCTGCGCAAGGTCGTCCAGCAGGCCGCGCCGGACCTGGGCAGACATCCCTTCAGGATTGCCGAGGTAAAGCACCGGCTCGCCGCTGCCGCGAAACTTCACGCCGCTGTAGCGCGTCGGCAAAAAGCCGCTGCCCCAGTAGAAGTCGTAGAAGATCTGGCCGCAGCTCGTGTCCTTGCTGATCGAGGTCATCACCACATAGCCGGGCAGTTCCTGCGATTCGATGCCCAGGCCGTAGCTCATCCACGCGCCGAGGCTGGGACGTCCAGGCATCTCGGAGCCGGTCAGCAGGAAGGTGATGCCCGGCGCGTGGTTCACCGCCTCCGTGTGCATGGACTTCACGAAGCACAGCTTGTCCGCGATGGCCGCCGTGTAGGGCATGAAGCGGCTCACCCACGCGCCGCTCTTCCCATGCTGCGCGAACGGCTCGACCGGCTCGAGCATGAGCTTGCCGTCCGCCTTGCCAGTCATGGTGCTGAAGCGCTTGCCGGCGACATATTCTTCCGGCACGGGTTTGCCGTGCAGCTCGTGGAGCCGGGGCTTGTAGTCCCACAAATCCACATGCGTCGGCGCGCCGTTCTGGAACAGGTAGATGACGCGCTTGGCCTTGGGTGCCCAGTTGGGGAATTGGCGATTGGCGATTGGCGATTGCCGACTGTCGGCCCCGCGCAAGTCCTGGTTCATCAGCGACGCCAGCGCGGCCACGCCAAGCCCCGTCGCCCCGCGTCCGAAGAACTGGCGGCGGTTGAGGTGGGCTTGATGTTCGAGGAGCGGATTCATGCCGCTGCTGGAACTGCCGCAAGCGCCTCGGTTCGTTGCGTAATCTCGGCGTGCAGGCGGCGAATTTCCTCCAGCGGGCCTTCTGCCATCACGGCGAACATCCGAGGGTTCTTGGGCAGAACCTCCGTCCGGAGGTGAGCCAGCGCGGAATTCATGCGCTCCAACTGCTCAATGCTTTGGCCGAGAACTGCTTCTTCGTGGCTCATAATGCGATTCGTAGCAGTCCTTTCCTCAAGTCGGGCCAGCCCCGAACTCGGGCGAAGAACTGAACATATTCTTCATACGCCGGAGACCTCTCTGTCGCAACCAGAACGTCGAAACCAAACCGCTTCCGAACAAGCGGTCGGGACACCAACGCGTAGTCGCTCATGCTCAAGTCGGACGCGTAGTCGTGCTCCGGACGCAACGACAGCAGGACATCAATGTCGTTGGGTGAGGGTTTGTCCGTGACGTAGCTGCCATCCACTATCAGCGCGGCGAACATCTGGCTGCGAGCCATCGCGGCATGAAGCTCCTCCAGTCGTGCAAACAGCCGCGAGCGGATGTCCGAACCCTGAAATCTCCCGAACCGCGTTCGGACTTCTTCCAACGAGCAATCGTGGATGCCTGCGGGAAGCAACCCGTTTCCGTCAAGCGCGGGAATCAGCATGGCAAGAAGCGATGACTCTCATGACCCACCCACCTTCACCAACGCCTTGTCACTACGGATAAACAGCGCGCCGGCACCAATGCTTGGTGTGCCAATGAAGGTGTCCTTGAGATCCAGCGAGCTGACCACCGCGCCTTCCGCAGCGGCGGTATCCACCACTTGCAGCAGGCCCTTCTCGTTGATCAGGTAGAGGAACTTGCCGATGCCCACCGGGGTCGCACTGTAGGGACCGGTGGTGCGGAGCTGCCAGAGGCGCTTGCCGTCCTTCACGTCTGCCGCGCTCACGATGCCTGCGGCGTTCAGGGTGAAGACCTTGTCCCCCAGCACCACGGGGCTGGCGGTGTTGGGCGCGAGCTGGGCATTTTGCCAGAGAACCTCCGGATGCGCACCCGCCGCCCCCGGCTTCATCGCCGTCATGCCTTTCGACGGCACATACAAGGCCCCGCCGGTGAACACGCTCGAAGACATCGTCGAAGCCCCATCGGTGAAATACCACGCCTCCGTGCCCGTGCGCGCATCCACCACGCTGAGACCTGGACCGGACTGCAACACCACGAGCGGCTGGCCGGACTTCGCGTCTGGCAACACCACCGGCGTGGCCCAGCACGCCTGCTTGGGCCGGTCGCGCTTCCAGCGGTTCGCGCCCGTCGCCACGTCAATGCCCGCCGAGAACGATTCGCTGTCATTCTCCACCGGCACCACGAGCGTGTCGCCCACCACAATCGGCGACGCCGCCATGCCGAGGCTGTTGCTGGCGTTCGGATAGTCGCGCGTCAGACCACGCAGCCAAAGCACGTTGCCATCGAGGTCCAGGCAGAGGAGATCGTTCGAGGAGAAGAGGCAGAACAGCCGCTTGCCGTCGCTGCACGGGGAATTGGCCGCCACGCACGTTTTCGGAAACGTCATCGTGCGGCCAGTGGCCCAGAACTGCCGCTCCCAGACCTTGCTTCCATCCTTCACGCGGAAACAAATCACATGCAGCCGGTCCTGCTCCGTCCCGCTTGATGCCGTGACAAACACGCGATCACCAACGATGACCGGACTCGACAGCCCGCGCCCTGGCAAATTGATCTTCCAAGTGATGCTCTTCTCGTCGAGCTGCGCCGGCACCTTCGCCTCGGCGACGACGCCTGTTCCGCCAAGGCCACGGAACTGCAGCCAGTCGGCAGCACTCGCCTGGAAGGCCAGCATCACACACGTAGCCGCCGACGTGAGGAGGCGGAACGCTGAGGGCAAACTCAATCCGTTCTCCCTCACCCCTGCCCTCTCCCGCTGGGAGAGGGAGAACGTCAGCCAGCACTGGAGTAACAGGGCACTCACTCTCATCAGGACGCGGTCGAAGTGGCTCCCTCTCCCAGCGGGAGAGGGCCGGGGTGAGGGAGAGCGCGTGGACATATCAAGGAAGCGTCCGAATGTGCCAGTGGCTTTCATCACTTCGTCCCTTTCTTCGCATCCGCCGTCGCCGCTCCCGGTGCCGCCTTTGGCGTCGCCGGCCGGTCCTTCGCCAAGATCGCCGTGCCGCTCGCGTCGCAAACGCGGAGCTGGAACTCCCACTCCTTCGTCCAGTCCTTCACCTCCTCATTCTGGCAGACCTTCACGAGGATCGTGTTCTTGCCCGCCTTCAGCTCCACCGGCATCCGATACTGGTCAATGCGCGACCCGCGATGATACTCGTCCCGACCAAAGAGCAGCTTGCCGTTAAACCAGACCTTCCAGCCATTCTTGCACCCCAGCCGCAGCTCCGCCGGTCCTGCTGCCGCCGCATTGAACTCGGTGAACGCATAGCCGGTCACGCCCTTGAGATCGCCGAAGGGCTTGTTGAAATCCACCATCCCGTATTCGTTGGCCGTGGCGACCTCCACCCAGCGCGCCTTGCCGAGCTTCCCGTCATACTCGGCCGCGAGGTTCAGTTCCTTCTCCGGCGGATACGGCGTGGCGAACCCGGCGAACTTCGTATTGTCAAACGCGGCGATGAGTTTCCAATGCGTCAGAAACCCAAAGTGCTTCGGCAAATCCACGCTCTGGCCCAGCTTCCGCAGTTCACCCGCCACCTTCTTGATCTGCGCCTCGTCGCGTGCGTAGGTCAGTGCCTCGGCAAAGCCCTTCGTCGCGACGGGCTTGTCCTGCGGAGTGAGCGCCTTGTCCGCCGCGTCAATCAACCGCTGCACCGCATCGCGCCGCAGCTCGACGCTCGGGTCGTTGACGAAGGTCGGCAGCAGCTTCTCCCCCATGACCGGCGACACCCGCGCGATCAGCTCGTAAGCCAGCCGGCGCGCGCGCGGGTTGTGCTGCTTCTCGGCGAGGAACCGCTCCAGGTCCGCCTGCGGCAGTGGCCGTCCCGCCGTCAGCTCACGGTCCACGATGGCATCCACGGCGGAGCGGAGGTAGTTGGCGGCAAGGTCGTTGGCATCGTCCATCGCGGAGAGCAGCGAGATGATGGACTTCGCATCGCCCTTCGCGAGGTTCTGCCAGGCGGAGCCGGCCTGAACGTTCCCCTTCCCCTCCGCGCCGACCTGCCGGATGGCCGCGACGTCGGCCTTGAACTCGGCGTGCGCCACACTGGCGGCCAGCGCGGTTCCGAGCAAAATCAAATTCAGTGGCTTCATGGCGCAGGAGGTTAGCGCAGCCGCCGCCCGTGACAACCGGCAAAAGCGTGGCGGCAGGCGTCCCGCCTGCCGTAGAGGGTGGCGTCTCGCCGCCCGGCGATAGGCTGCGAATGCGAGGGCATGAGGATTACACGACGCCTCCACGGTCGTGGCCCTTTCCGCCGGGCAGGATGCCCGGCTCTACGGCAGGCGGGACGCCTGCCGC
>CAZCBE010000020.1:4373-55117 GCA_964496695.1 uncultured Klebsiella sp. | reverse complement strand
GGCCTGTTGCCCGGGCTAACCGCCGGGGGGGACGCCTGCCGCCACATCACTTCGGCAACTGGTTCAGCGTGTAGAAACAGGTGTCGTTTCGCAGCGGCTGCGTGGCAGCGCTCCGCACGCCTGCGGCGCGAATGCTCGTCACGAAGCCCGTCCGCAACCCCGCCACCTTCAACCGCGCGCTCAACCCATCCGCAGCCACATTCACCCCGGCCACCTTCAGCAACGAGGACCGGTTCGGACTCCCATCGAAGTCATGCTCCGCACCCGGTTCGAGTTGGTGTCGGTAATTAAACTGCGCGACTTCGTAACTTGCCGCCTTTGCCGCGCTCGTCGCCTCCACCGGCTGGGTAAAGCTCAGTTCAAATCCATCCGGCAGCAACTTCACCGACTTCACCTCGAATCCCACCGCCCCAGCGAGGCTCACCCGGGCCAGCCCAAGTCCCTTCCGGTCCCCGCCCGCTCCGCCGACGTAGAGTTGCCCGTCTGGACTGAATGCCAGGCAAGTTGCGCCGTAGCCGCCGACGTGAGGAGGCGGATTCGCAGCGCTCGTGGCCGTCCGCCTCCTCACGTCGGCGGCTACGTTAAGAAAAGGCCATGCCGCGCCCTGCCATTGATCGTTCACCTTCTCCAGGCTCACCCGCACAAGCCCTCCATCGCCATCGCCCACCAGCAACTGTCCGCCCAACGCCCCCCACCCCTCCGGCGTGGTCGCAAAGCCTGCCACGCGCTTCGCCAAACGAGCCGGCAGCCACACAGCGGGCGGGGCAAATTCCTTCGGGTCCTTGAACTGCTCCTGCGGCCCGGGCTGCGTCGTCGGGTGGCCGTGGAACTGCGACTCCTGCACGACCACCAGCTTCGCCGCCGGCACCCAAGGGCCCGCGTTGTCCGTCACCAACACCTCTCCGGCGAAGGTGCCGCACCCACCGGGCGAACGGAAACCGCTGGCCCAGCCCTCAAAGTCCTTCCCCGCCCGGCTGAAGCGCACGTCCCACGCCCGAAACGTCACTTCCCAGCGGCTGCCCCGCCCGTCCAGGAAGACGTGGAGCTTGCTGCCCTTGTCCGCCACCGGCCCCACCGCGAATTGCTGATGGTTGCCGTTGAAACCCCAGCCCTGGCTCACGCACTCGAACAAGTCCGCCTCCCCATCGCCGTCCGTGTCGCGCAGCCGCGTCAGCTCGCACTTCTGGGTCACAAAGATTTCGCCGCTCAACACCCGCAGTCCGGCCGGCTCCATCAGCCCGCGGGCAAACCGGCGCCAGACCGGCGCGTTCGTCGTGCTGCCAAGCTGCTGCACGATGAAGACCTCGCCCAGCGCCGTGCACAGGGCCAGGTTTCCGTTGGGCAGGAAGTCCATGCCGGTGACTGGGGAACTGATCTGCGGCGGCACCCGCAGCGGCTCAACTCGAAACGCAGCGTCTCCGCGCACGACCGACGAGGGCGAATTCGTATCCGCTGTGAAGAGCGCCCCCCGGTTCGTCCCTGGTTCAGCCGGCGGCTCGGATACCCGCATCAATTCGGGCGGCAGGACCCGCGCCGGAACCAGCTTGGGCAACAGCCGCTCCGCTTCCGCCTTGTCCGCGCAGACGACGGAAAGCACTTCAAACGAGATTTCGCCGCGATGCGCCGGAATATGGACTACCGCATGGGTCTCATCGCCCGTGACATGGCGGGAGACCAGTTCGCTCTGCCCGTCCTTCTCCCGGTGCAGTTCATAGACATAATCCGCCTGCGCCGTCGCGGGCTTCCAGCCGAGCAGCGGACGCCCCCGGAACGCGACGAGCAGCAAATCCTTCTCGCGCAGAATGCCCATCGCCGCCGGATTCTGGCCGATGCTCGTCATGCGCCCGGCCTCCATGTGCGCGGTGAACTCCAGGTCCATGTAGCTGGCCGCCAGCTCGAAACGCCGCACCACCACCGGCACGCCCTCCACGAACTGCACCGAGGGGGACTCATGCACCCGCACGGCTTCATCCGCGTCCAGCGGCAGCTCATACATCAGCGTGGTCACGCCACCGCGCGTGCTGAGGCCGAGGAAGCGCGGCTTCGAAGGAAAGTCCGTGAGGATGTTCTTTGCGGGCTTGCCCCCGGCCCACGGGAAGAGCGGTGGATTGGTGAACAGGAAATCCCCGGCGAAATCCGCGAGAAAGCGGCCCGCCGCGCCATCGTAGGGAGTGCCATGCAATTGCAGGCCCGCTCCGCGCCAGGCCGTGTGCGTGCGCAGTGTTTCGGTGTCAAAGGCCAGATGAACGTTCGTGGCAAGCGGGATGACCACGCTGCGTGCGGCGACGGACATGGGCGCGCGGCGAAAGAGCTGGTCAGCGGGGTCGCGAAACTGCCCCTTGGCCTCTTCCAGTGCAAAAACGATCAGCACGAGCGCGAATGCAAACCGAGGGCACCTGCGCAGGCAGGAGGAGAAGTTCAATGCCATGTGCGCGCTACGTTCTGCGAAGCGCACGGGGTGGCAAGCGGAAAAGGTAGAGACTCGCAGGTTGGAGTGCATTTGGTTGCTGCTCGCTTCTCGCCGGTCGGGGCAAGCGCGGACGCTTGCGACACGGCCGGCGCTACGTGGCACCGGCGTCCGCGTCGGCTCGGTTTCGAGCCCTGGTCAGAGCGCGCTCCTCACCGCTCCGCCGCATCCAGACACCGTCGCAAGTCTCGCCGGAACCCTTCGATGGCCGCCTCCGAAGTGACCAAGCTAAACTGCAGCTCCTGCCGCGGCGGTCCATGCTGCGTGAGCCGCCCTGCCACGCACACGCCCAGCCGCTCATCCTGCCAGACCGACAACTGGTCCGGCTCATAACCCTCCTTGAGCACGGCGCGCACCGGATCAGAATGGGTGACGATGCTCATGTCCGCCTGCCGGCTTTGAAAGGTGGTGGGCTGAAGCATGGTGAGATCCTCACAGAATTGCCGCAGCATGGCCGTGTTGAAGTAGAACCGCTGCTGCCCGGTGAACCCCCGGGATTTCACGGACATGGTGCAGCCGAAATCCTCGCGCCCGGGCTGCACGTCCAGCAACTCCAGACAACTCGCGCCATCAGTGCTCTGGAGCAGGATGTTCATGAGGTTTCAAACCAGCTTCGGTCGTGGTGTAGAGAGAAACGCGTGGCGCGAAGCCCCCTCACCCCGGCCCTCTCCCCCGATGGGGGCGAGGGAGAAGAGGCTGGCGGCAAGCCCCAGCACCCCGGTAGGGCGAGACTCTGTCGAGCCCCATCTGCCGACGCAGGAGGCGCGAGCGAAGCGAGCTTCTTGGCCGGGCTTGACCTCACCCGAAATACTCGCCGCGCTCGCCGCGCTGCGCTCGAGATGGGGCTCGACAGAGTCTCGCCCTACCGGGCCGAGGCGATGCCGCTCGCGCCGCAACCATTCCGCATTCGGCATTCGGCACTCCGCATTCATTTCACTTCCCACTTCTCGCCGAAGAAGTTTGCGTCCACGACGCCTTTGCCATGCACACGGTCAGCCAGCGGCACGGACATGTCCAGGATGGCCCAATCCGGCAGCTTGGGCGTCTGCTGCGAATTGGTGGTCGCCGCGAACTGCGGAAAGCTGAAGCCGGTGTTGATGACCACATAGCGCGACGGGTTCAGCGGGTTCGGGAAGATGAACACCGGGACGTGCTTGGTGGCGTCGTAGGTCTTGTTGCCGACCGTAATTTGCTTGCCGTCCCACTTGATGGGCAGCATGGGGGCGATCTGTTGGAGGAGCTTGTTTGATTTTGGGTCGCCCCAAAGGATGAGGTTGCTGTTCTTGATGTCGTCGGCGGTGATGGCGGAGTCGTCCTTCACGCGCGCTTCGCCGCGGAAGTAGCGCCGCCAGTGGAACAAAGCCTCGGCCATTTCGGTTTTCGCCCATTGTCCGACGACGGGGTTCATCGCCTCGTAAGTGGGCCGCACCATCACGAACGAGTCCATGAACGCGTCGTCAATGGGGCCTTGGAGGTTGTGGCGCTTGTGCAATCCGTCCTGCGAACTTGCAGCCTTGGGAGTTGTCCACCACTCCCCCGCGCGCTTTTCGAAATGAAACAAGTTTGGAATGCCAGAAGAACCTCCAGCCTTGGGGAGCTGTTTAGGAGCTTTCCCATCAATGCTGACCACAAGCCCACCAAGCCCCTTGGGAGAAAGGGTGAAGGCGCTGACGTTCTTCGGATAGGCAACTACCGCTCCACTCTCGAGTGTCGCTGTGATGCGCGCTTCATCCCAATGCTTCTCCAGCGCATCAATCCGCACCCAATGCGCCGAGTTAAACTTCAGTGAATGCGTCACCAGCGTGACCTTCTTCGGCTGTTGGTTCATCCCCTTGTTCGTCGCCTCGTCCACGAGCTTCGCCACAACCAATTTCGCGTCCTTCTCGTAGGCGTGGCCGGTCTTCGGACCGATGATGTGGGTCATCTTCACGCCCTCCTTGAGCAGCGCAGCTTCCATGAGATCGGCGGCCGCCTTCTGAGCGTCCTCCTCACCGCTGTAGGCGATGAGCGTCGAGTTGACGAGGTTGATGGGGCAGGCGAGCGGATCGTAGAGGCTCCAGAGTTTCTGCTCATACCACGGGATGGTGTCGAGCTTGTCGCCGAGCTTCTGGTAGTTCTTCACGTCCACGAAGCCCGCGCCGGGATTGACGGAAGCAAACTTGTCCGGGTGATGCGCGCCCAAATGCCACGCACCCGCCCCGCCCATCGAGAAGCCGCGCATGGAGAGCTTGCTGCGGTCAATCGGGTAGTGCTTCGCCGCATGGTCGAGGCCCTCCCAGACATCCACCTCGCCCGCAAATTTGAAGGCGTTCATGAAGCGGCCGTAAGGGTCCAGCACGAACGTGTCCTCGGGCAGGAACGTGCCGCCCGCGCGCTGCTGGCCCTCGATGAACGCGATCTCGATGAGCGTGTCGCCGCGCCCATGCAGCCAGAAGTCGAGCCGGCGCGGCTTGTCATCGCCGGTGAGGTAGGTCACCGGCACCTTCAGTCCGTAAGGCTGCACCGAGCCGTCAATCTTCGACACGTAGCCGCGCACGACGGGGACGTGCGTGAGCGTGGTCGGCGTCTTGGCCTTGCCTTCGAGTTCCTTCTTCAGCGCGAGCAGGCCGGCCTTGGTGTTCCACGGAGCCTGACCAGCGGCAAGCTGCTTCGCGCGCTCGGAGCCGGTCTTGAGCAGCGCGCGGGCGGAGTTGAACTGGTTGGTGCTGGTGAAGATGTCGTCTTCCACGGCGTAGCGGACGGCATTGTGGTAAATCTGCACGTCAGGCAGGAGCGCGAGCAGGTCCGGTTTCGACTTCAAGGACGCACGCAATGCCTCAATCTCCTTGCCCAGCGCAGCGGCTCCGGCGGTGAGCTCCGCCTTCACCTCGGCCGGCACGACCACGCCAGGCGGCGGATTGAGCTTTTTGGGGTTGGGCTGGAAGTTCGCCGCCGGGGCTTTCTTGGCCGGCGCTTTCGTGTCGGCGGCTTTCGTGTCGGCGGCTTTCTTTTCCGCCGCCGTGGTGAACACGAGAGACAGCCCGAGTGTCAGGAGTATGGACAACAGCTTCATGGGTGGTGTATCGCAGAGCGCGCGGCCCTTGGCGAGTGTGCAGATGCGGTGCATGAGATGATTTCGCCGAGCCTAAGTTCGCCTGCGGTTTGGCCGCCAACCAAAAAACGACGATGAGTTCTGACACCAGCAAACCGACGCCCGGCAGCGGCTCCGAACCAAAGAGCGCCCCGAACCCGTCCGCCACGGCGGAGACTTTTGTGCTGCTGGTGGACGACAACCCCGTGATCCGGCAGATCTTCCGCCGGGCGCTGGAGCAGCAGCAGTTCAAGGTGGTCGAGGCGGAAAGCGCCGTCCGCGCGCTGAAGCTGCTGGAAAGCCGGCAGCCCGGACTCATCGTGCTGGACCTGATGATGCTGGGCATGGACGGCTTTCAATTTCTCACCCAGATGCGCCGTCGTCCCGAATGGCAAGGCATCCCCGTGGTGGTGCTGAGCGCCAAGCCCCTGAGCGACCAGGAGCGGGCCTTCGTCGCCACGCACGCCCAGCACTTCCTGCGCAAGAGCGAAGCCGCCTGCACCGAGGTCGCCACGCTCGCCGGGCAGTTTCTGAAGCCGGCGGGCGGCTGAACATGGGCCAGCGAACCGAGCTGGAGCGAGGCCGTGGCAGGGTCACGCAAACCCGGCAGGGTGAGACTCTGTCGAACCCCATTTGCCGACGCAGGAGGCGCGAGCGGAGCGCGCTTCTTGCCCGAGCAGCCTCTGTCCGAGATGCTCACTCCGTGTGTCTCGTTCCGCTCGTAATGGGGTTTGTTTCTTTTGCGAGTCCGCCGGCTTTGTCTCCATCTTTCCGACCCCATTTTCCGAACTTTCTTCCACCGCTTTTCCCTCGCTTGCGCCGTGGCTTCTAGAAATCCTGCCGCGTGCAGCTTGACCTCTTCACCCGTCTCGTCAGTCGCGTGCGCCCCGTCGGGCCCGCGTCTGCCCTGCGCGTGGGCGAGACGGACCTTCCGGTCGAGTTCGTGCGGAATCCCAAGGCGCGGCGCTACATCCTCCGGCTCACCCCCGAACGCGTGGCCCGGGTCACCGTCCCCCGCAACGGCACCCGTGCGGAAGCGTTCGCCTTTGCCCAGCGGCAGTCCGCCTGGCTGGAAAAGCAGCTCGCCAAGCCACCCCGCGTCCGCCAAGCCGCCGAGTGGAAGCACGGGATGGAGATTCTCTTTCGCGGCGAACGCGTCGTGCTGCAACTGGAGACGCACGCGAGCGGTTGCACCGTGCGGTTCGCCGATCAGGTTGTTGCGCTGCGCGAAGTGACGGTAAACCTCCGCCCCTTCATCGAGCGTCACCTGTGGCAGCTTGCGGCGAAGGAACTTCCTCCGCGTCTGCTGGAACTCGCCGCCTTGCTCAACGTGGCCGTCCATCGCATCACCGTGCGCAGCCAGCGGTCACGCTGGGGCAGTTGCTCCCGCTCCGGGACCATCTCGCTGAACTGGCGGCTCGTGCAGACGCCGGACCTCGTGCGCGACTACATCTGTGTCCACGAGCTGATGCACCGCCGCGAGATGAACCACTCCGCACGCTACTGGCGGCACGTAGCCGAGGCCTTCCCCCGCTGGGAGGAAGCCGAGCGATGGCTGAAGGCGAACAGTGGATTGCTGCGGTGAACTGAACCCCAAACCACTCCGAGGTTCCGTGACGTCTTGGACTGCGGCGGGAAGCGGAGCGCCACGCCGCTTTTCGGTCCTGCGGAGCGGTTCCAGCCGGAGCCTCACGCCACCAAGAATTTGCGAAGGTCGGGCTTCCAGGCATCTGCCACGTTGAGATTCCGCCCCAGGGGAAATCAAAGCGGTGTCGCCGCTCCGTTATGCCACCGCAGGCCAAGACGGTTCACGCTCGCCTGATGGTTCTCAGGCTTGCAGCGATGCATGATGGAGAATTACGCTTCCCCCACTCAAACGCATGAAGCTTTTGCCCCTCCTCGTCGCACTGCTCCTCACTTCGGCTGCTTCCGCGTCCGCCGCCGACACGTCCATCATGGAAGGCGTGAAGCGCATCGTCTTCCTCGGCGACAGCATCACCTACTCCGGCGCTTACGTGGACACTTTGGAAGCTGCGTTCCGCGTAGGCCATCCCGACAGCACGGTGGAGTTCATCAACCTCGGCCTGCCCAGCGAGACCGTCAGCGGCCTGAGCGAACCCGGCCACGCCGGCGGCGCGTTTCCCCGCCCCACCGTCCACGAACGCCTCGACCGCGTGCTCGCCAAGGCCAAGCCCGACCTCATCGTCGCCTGCTACGGCATGAACTGCGGCATGTATTACCCGCTCAGCGACGACCGCTTCGCCAAGTATCGTGAAGGCATGGAGCTGCTCCGCAAGAAAGCCGCCGCCGCCGGGGCCAAGATCATCCACATCACGCCGCCGGTCTTTGATCCCCTGCCCATCAAGGCACGGCTCCTGCCCGCCGGCCTGCCGGAATACAAGCAGCCCTTTGAAGGCTACAACACCGTGCTCGACCGCTACTCGGAGTGGCTCGTGAGCCAGCGCGCCCAAGGCTGGGTGGTGGTGGATGCGCACTTCCCGATGGCCAAACACCTCGCCGCCGAACGCGAACGTGACGCGGCCTACAAGCTCGCGGGCGACGGCGTCCACATCAACGCCACCGGCCACTGGCTCATCGCGCGCGAGGTGCTCCGCCACTTCAAGGGCCCGGAAGACAAGCTCGCGGAAGCCAAGGATGGCACGGCCTTCATCGCCTCCATCCATCCGCGAGGCGCGGAGTTGCTCAAGCTCATCGCGCAACGACAGGCCATCCTGAAGGACGCGTGGCTCTCCGAGTGCGGCCACCTGCGGCCTGGCATGAAAAAGGGCATCCCCGTTGCCGAGGCGCAGGCCAAATGGACGGAGCTGGAACAGAAGATCGCCGAAGTTGCGAAAGCCAAATGAAACCTACGTTGCTGCTGGTTCTCCTCAGCGTCCTGATCCAGATCGCCGGGGCGGCCGAGCCGGCCATTTCACTGGCCGGAGATTACGGCGAGCCACGCGTGATCATCCCCGCCTCCGCCGACGCCGGGCTCGCGCATCACTCCTGGCCGAAGGTCGTGCGGGCGAAGGACGGCACGCTGGTCGTGGCCTTCGTCGCCGGACGGTTCCACGGCACGCATGGCGAAGGCAGCCCGACCGTGGCCTTCTCCACGAACAGCGGCGCGACCTTCAGTGCTCCGAGCGTCCTGAAACGCTACACCGCCCAGGGCGAATACACTTCCGGCGGCAACGTCGCGCTTGGGGTGGCCGAGGATGGCACGGTGGCCCTGCTCTCGATGGCCTATCGCGGCAACACCGCGAACACCGTGGACGGCTGGCGCTCGACCGACCACGGTCGCACCTGGCAGCTCGCCGACACGGCCACGCTTGACCGCAACCAGACTGGCTCGGTCTTCGGTGGCGTGCCCGCCGTGCCCGGCAAAGGACTGGCCGTCTTCGGCCACTTCCGTGCCGGCTCGGTGGCGCAGACGCAAGGCTTGTGGCTCGCTTGGTCAGCCGATAGCGGCAAGTCGTGGGGCAAGGCGCAGGCCTTCACGGACAAGGGCCTGGTGGAGCCGGCTTTCGTATTCAGTGAAGGCCGCTTCATCGGTCTGGTCCGCACCAAGGAGACCAGCAACTACTACATGCAGTTCACCAGTGACGACTTCGGCAAGAGCTGGCAGTCCGTCGAGCGCGGCCTGACTACGGATCTCGCCGGGCCAGTCGCCCTGCCCTCGCCTTGTCTCGTCACCGACCCGGCCCACCCCGGACGGCTGTATTCACTGGTGTCCGAGCGGCACAACGAAAAGGTCGCGGGCGGCCTGCTCGGACGCGTGGTGCTGTGGACGGCGGAGGCGAAAGACCTGAAGTGGAAGCGCCTAGGCGAACTCGCCCGCTTCCCGCGCACGCTCGGGCAGCGCCGCGACATCACCTATGCGTGGATGACTCCGCTCGGCAATGGCGAATGGTTCACGGTTTTCTACTGCGGCCTCGTTCGCGGCCCGTCAGACATTTACGGGTTGAAGCTGCGGATTCCCGCGTCCTAGCCGCCCGCTGCGGGGTCGCCCCGCTCTACGCCCGGCCTCGGCGTCGAGCGGTTTTCGGGCGTGGCCTCATTGAGCGCCATGCCATGTTCAAAAAGTTCCTCAAGGACTTGCGGTCCATCCGCGATAGCCGCACGAGCACGGTGGAGTGCTTCACATAGTGTTCCGTCACATAGTAAATGGCCGGCTCGGTCGCAATCAGCCTGGCTCGCTGGTCAAAATCGAGCCGGATTGCGAGCGTGTTGGGCTCCGCCGACCGGTGAAGTGCGGGGCACGCCAAAAGCTTGCCGCCTGCTTTCAATGAGGGGGCGCCGTGCATGGTGCTCTCTTCGACATCCGGCAGCAGCAGGGCCAGCTCCCGGACCACGTCAAAGCCAATCGTCTTCTTGGCCATAAGGGAAGAACATCGCTGTCAGGCCAACGAAGCAGGCCCGGCGACGGCGGAATTGTCGCCCAACCATATCATTTGTTGGCAGGAGTGCCGGACTGGTCGCCGCCTCGTCCGAACCAGTCGTGGGTTTCAAATTTGGAGAACTTCGCGCCGATCTGTTGCTCAAGCCAGGCGGCGTAGTGCATTTGTCCCGTGGCGGGCCGCTGCTCCGAGGCCTGATCTCCGACGGACCGGCCACCGGGCTTCCACGTCACGCTTCCCGGAGGCAGCATGAGGAACTCCCGGACATGGGCTGGCTGCAACGACGGCCAGGGCACGACTGAAATCTTCACGCGCGTTTCCGCCGCCACCGGTCCGTCCTTGCCGTAGGTGCCGAGCGGCGTGCTCCACTCCTCCACTATAAAGAGAGTCACCGGTCGCCGGTCGCGGATGTCGGTGGCCGTAGGCTGCCGATCTTTCGGCATCCGATAAGTGCGACTGGCGTCCAGTTCGAGCGCCCGATCCTTGACGACCAGCCCATTCCACTTCGTAGGAGGCGGTTTGTCATGGGCTCCGTAGATCCAGGTGTCCGGCTTGAGGAACAGGACCTTGCCCGTGACCACGAGCGGATGGTTCGTGCTCCCCTGCTCCAGCATTGGAATGATGTCGTGGAGGGCCTGCAAATCCGGGCCCAGACTCTCCCGGAGCGGCCGCTCGCGCTCCGCGTCGCGCATTGCGAAATAGACGATCGGACCGAGCACGACAACGCCCAAGCCGACGACCAATGCCAGCGCACCAATGACCATGGCGAACCGCTTGAACATACCGGGTTTGGGCGATCCAGACAGGTTGGATTGCATTGCGTCACCCATGCGAACATGCCCCCCGCTAAGGCTTTACCGCCTCGATGCTCGCCGACACCACATAGTCCCCCGGGTTCTTCCCCGGCAGCCAGTCGTGGATGAACTCGCGGCTGGTGTCCATGGGCTGGATGCGGATGTTCACAAAGCCCGCGGCGCGCAACATCGTCTCCAACTCCTCGACTGAAGCCGCCCCGGCCACACAGCCACAGTGCGCGGCCAGATCGGCGAGGATGCCAGCCGGCAGGTCAGCCGTGCGCACAGTGTCGGTGATGGCGATCCGACCACCGCGCTTGAGCACACGGAAGGCGTCGCTGAAGGCCCTGGCTTTATCGGGCGAAAGGTTGATGACGCAGTTGGAAATGACCACGTCCACCGAATTTGAGTCCACTGGCAACGACTCGATTTCGCCGAGCCGGAACTCGACGTGGGGGACGCCGACCTTGGCCACGTTGTCACGCGCTTTCAGCACCATCGCCATCGTCATGTCCACGCCGAGGACGCGTCCGGTCGGGCCAACAGCCCGGGCCGCGAGAAAGCAGTCAAAGCCCGCGCCGCAGCCGAGGTCAAGGACAGTCTCGCCCGTCTTCAGCGCCGCGATGGCGTGGGGATTGCCGCAGCCGAGACCGAGATTCGAACCTTCCGGCGCGGCCGCAATCTCATCGCTGCGATATCCAAGGCGCTCCGCGCCGATGGCGGGCGGACCGCCCCCGCCACAGCATGTGGACGCAGCGGCATCTGGTCCGCAGGCCGAAGCCCGTTGGGCGAGGGAGGCGTAGGCTTTGCGAACTTCAGCACGCACAGCATGTGGTCCTTGGGGAACTGGCGGAGCAGTCGTTTTCATCACGGTGGCTGACGGGATAAGAGTGAAGCTGACCGGAAGGAAATGAGCGAGCGGAGAATTAGCGGTGACAGTCACTTCCCCACTGCGGAGGGCTTCAAGTGGAATCATAGATCGAATGCTTTGGGCCGTGAGCCCTGGACCTGTGCCGGGGACTTGCCGCCGCCGAGTGGGGATGGTTTCCAAGCGGGTGCGTCCAGTCTTGCCCCATGAACGGCGGCCCGCGCCGGCAGCGATTGCACTGAGTGGCCGCTCTCCCAAAGGTGAGGTTGGTCACAGGCCGGGAAGCATGGAGCCCGTCCCGCCCCTTGCGTCTTTGAAGCAACTCCGACAGGATACATCCCACGTTTCGGTGGGGTGTGCTGGCTCCGAAACGGCTTCCGTTCCCGGCAGCTTTCCGGGCGCGCAAGCCTCGTGTCCTCAGTTCTTATTGGGCCTGTAGCTCAGCGGTTAGAGCAGACGACTCATAATCGTTTGGTCCTCGGTTCAAATCCGAGCAGGCCCACCACCTCAACCCGGCCGACGGTTCTGCCGTTCCCGCCGCCAGGCCAGCAGCAGCGCGGTGGTGCCCGCCAGCCCGAGCGGAATCAGGACCATCATCACTTTGAGCTTCCAGCCCTGCCGGGTTTGCGGGTCCGCAAAGAGTTCTTCCAGCCACAGCAGGAAGATCACGAGCAGCACGGTCGCCAGCGCGCGACGGCCGAAGGTTTGCAGCCGGCCCGGCCCGCGAATCGGCTGGGGGACCGGTGCGACCGACAGAGACTCAGGCTGGGGGGCGGGCTCGCTCATTGCGCCATCCAACCGCCATCAATCACCACATCGGTGCCGGTGATGAAGCCGGAGTCGCCGGACGCGAGAAAGACCGCGAGTGCGGCGACTTCCTCCGGCTGGCCGAACCGGCCCACAGGAAGCTGGGCGGTGAACTTGGCCAGCAGTTCCGGGTTGTTGAGGATCGGGGTGTTGATTTCCGTCATCACGGGACCAGGGCTGATGGCGTTGACGGTGATGCCCTTCGCCGCGAGTTCGAGGGCGAGCGATTTGGTGAGGCCCATGACGCCGGCCTTGCTGGCCGAGTAGGGCACGCGGTGCGCGATGGAGATGTGCGCCATCATCGAAGCGAGGCTGATGATGCGGCCGCAGCCCGTCTCGATGTGTGGCACGAAGGCGCGGCACATGAGGAAGACGCTGGTGAGGTTCGTGTCGAGCACCTGGTGCCATTCGGCGAGTGTGAAATCGGTGACGGGCTTGCGGATGTTGATGCCGGCGTTGTTGACGAGGATGGTGACCTTGCCGAAGCGGGCGAGCACGTCCTGCTTCAACTGCTCAACCTGAGCCTCGCTGGTCACGTCCACTGGGTAAAACTCCGCTTCGGCTCCGCGCTCGCGACAGGCCGCCTGAACTTCGGCAAGCAGCTTGGCATCACGCGAGGCCAGCGCGAGGCGCGCGCCCGCGTCGGCGAAGGCGAGGGCCATCGCCTTGCCCAGCCCCTTGCTCGCGCCGGTGATGATGGCGACCTTGCCGGAGAGTTTCTTGTCAGTGCTCATGGGAAGAGGGTGGCGGGTGCAACACCAGTGTCAAAGTGCAAATCCAGCTTTCACGCCAGGCTGCTGTTTTCCGAGCAGCATCAAAATGATGCACTCATCAAGTTTCATTCCTTACGCTGAGCAAGAATCAACACCGAGGCGAACAGGAACAGAACGAATCCGCCAACGAATGTCCACGCATACCAAGGGCCAATTGAAACTACCGAACCGACAACTCGCAGACATCCTAGAATCAGGACGAAAGCGATCGTGGCCAGAGTCGCGCCGGCCAGGGTAAATCCGATCAACATGTTTCGGGGGCCGGTCGCTTGCACCATCTGCCCCCGCTTCATGCCAGACTGTGCTGTAGAATCCTGCTCACCAGACTCGCGTAGTGCCAACTGGACCAACACTCTTCGGTCCGAGATTGCAGGGACAGCCAGCACGCCATACACGCCGCTTGAACACTTGATGACTTCCATCGCCTCCGAATTTCCAGCGACGATATCTTCCGGAGCACAGAGAGTCATGCTTCCACCACCAATTTGAACCTCAGGAAGCCGGTTCGAAGCGGTTGAAAACTGACCAATCCGAGGTTCACCAAGGATTTCAAGCGTGACGGCGAACACCCCATCGGACCCGATTGAAAGCATCACGATTTGACCAGAACACGGTTCATTGCCGAGATCAGCCAAGTATTCCTCCACCTTTTCTGGATTCGATGCTGCGTCACGAACGAGCCTGGCAATCGCCTCGCTGTCTCCGACCACCATCGAGGCGGTATCAGTGCTGATTTGAAATTCGCGAGGGCTCATGGATTTATCCTGCTGAGCAGCAGATTGCGGCTGCCGCGCTCAGCTTCCACCGGGCTGGCCCGCAAGGCTGCGTTCCAAGAAGTCCGCGATGTGCAGGGTTTCGATGTGCTCGGCCCCGGCAGCGTCCAGGCCAGCGCGCATCTGGAGGAGGCAGCCGGGGTTGGTGGTGACGATGCAGGTCGCGCCGGTCTTCAGGATGTTCTCCACCTTGCGACGCTGGAGGCGGGCGGCCATCTCCGGCTCGGTGAGGTTGTAGCTGCCGGCGCTGCCGCAGCAGACGTCAGACTCAGGCATCTCGACGTAATTCGCACCGGCCACGGCCTTCACCAGCACGCGCGGCGGCTGCGTAATCCGCTGTGCGTGCGCGAGGTGGCAGGCGTCGTGGAAGGTCACCTTCATTGCCGATTGCCGATTGCCGATTGCCGATTTGAAGCCGACAGCGACGAGGAACTCTGAGAGGTCCTTGACCTTCGCGCCGAAGGCGGCGGCCCGCGGGTCACCTGCCAGCAGGTGGCTGTATTCTTTGAGCGTGGAGCCGCAGCCGGCGGCGTTGATGATGATGGCGTCGAGTTGTTCGTGGCCGAAGGCGTCGAGGTTGACGCGGGCAGCGGCGCGGGCAGCGGCCAAATTGCCGCCATGGGCGTGCAGCGCGCCGCAGCAGCCCTGGTCGCGGGGTGTGACGACGTCGTAGCCGGCGCGGTTGAGGAGGCGGATGCTGTGCTCGTTCGTGCGGCCAAACATCACGTTCATCACGCAGCCGCGCACGAAGCCCACGCGGCCCCGCCGCTGGCCGAGGGCGGGTGAAACCCCGGGGAGATCGCCTTCGGTCACTTCGTTGGGAATAAGGGCGAGGGCGCCCTGGGCGAATTGGGGGAGGAGGTGCCCGGCCTCGGCGCGCTTGATCAACCGCGCGGGCAGCAAGGCGAGTTTCATGCGCAGCGGGTGCGGGAAGACGCGCTCGATCAGCACGCGACGAAGGAAGGTCTGAAACGGCGAGCGCTGGTGATGATGCTCGATGTGGTCGCGGGTGGCTTCGAGGAGTTCGCCGTAGTGGACGCCGCTGGGGCAGGCAGCTTCGCAGGCACGGCAGCCGAGACACTGGTCAAGATGTTGAACGGCGGTGTCACCGAGCGGGAGGCGGCCATCCTGAATGGCGCGCATGAGATAGATGCGACCACGCGGAGAGTCGTTTTCGTTGCCTGTCTCGAGATAAGTCGGGCAGGAGCCGAGGCAGAGGCCGCAGTGGATGCAGGCGAGAGCCCTCTGCTGGTCGAGAAAAGGTTCGACGGCGGTGCTCATACCGGAAGCCTCGGCGGATGGATGCCAGATTGTCGCCACTCCCTTGCGCCATGAACCGCGCTCGGAGTCCCGGCTTCAGCCGGTGGAACGTGGCCACGGTCCTGACGCTGCGCAGAATGGCCACCGACGGTCGAGCACCCCGCCGCCTGAAAGCGGGACTCCATACCAGCGGGACGAACGCAGCGCGGAAGTTTCAGGAGACTCATACCGGTGCGGCAGGCAGGATATGGTGCGGGTCGAAGGTTTGTTTCAAGCGCTGCGCCAGCGTGGAGGCGGAGCCCACCGGACGCGGCGCAACCGCTCCGTGGTGATAGATGATCCCGTTGGCCGCCCGGGCGATAAAGGGCGTCTGACCGAGCGTTGACACAGCAGATCCAAGCTTCGAGGGCAGCACGGAGCAGTGCGAAACGAGGACTGAAGGGTCGTTCCAAAAAATGCTGTCGCGCGGCAACGGCGTCAGCGGTGTGCCTGCCTGCGATCCAGTAGCTGCGCCCGGGGCGCTGGCAGGAAAGCCGAGTTGTGCGGCGCTGGTTCGTTGCCAGGCAACTTCTTCAAACGTGCCCGCGAAGGCGGCACTGACTGTAAACGTGAACGGCTGGCCGGGGACGAGCTGGAGGTTGTCCAAGTCCAGCACGACCGGCGTGAGCGGGGAGGCCAGGACTGACTCCACCATGGCCAGCGCTTCCGCCAGGGTGTCAAACTTCACGCTGGCGAACTCCTCGGTAGCCGGAAGCGGGCGGAGCTTGAACGTGGCGGCGGTGATAATGCCGAGGCTGTCGCGCGCACCCACGAAGAGTTTCAGCAGATCGTAGCCGGCGACGTTCTTCACGACCTTGCCGCCGGAGTGGGTGACCCGGCCGTCGGCCAGCACCGCTTCAAGACCGATGAGGTGCTCGCGGATTGTCCCAAACCCACAGCGGCGCGGGCCGGAGAGATTCTCGCCCAGGAGCTGGCGGATGGTGACGCGCGCCGCGTGCGGCGGATCAATGGGCAGCCACTGGCCGCGCGCGGCGAGCTGGCCCTGTAGTTCGGCCAGGTTCACCCCGGCCTCCACGGTCACGGTCATGTCTTCCGGGGTGTAATCCCGGACGGCGGCCAAGGCGGCAAGGTCAACGGCGGCCACCGGACGGCTGGCTGCATGACACTCCGCAAGCTGACGGGACAGGTCGGCGAGACTGGCAGGCTGGAGCGTCATCGGCGCATGACGGCTCAGTCGGGCTTGGGCGCGTCACCCTCAAACAGGTCACGCAGCGCCGTAAGGATCTTCTCAGCCGTGTAGGGCTTGGCGATGAAGGCCTTCATGCCGAGGGCTTTCAACTCCTCGAACTTCGCATCCTGGTCAATGCCGCTGGTGGCGATGACCCTGATGTTCGGCTCCAGTTTCTTGAGCACGCGCATCATGGCCGCGCCGTCCATGACGGGCATCATCACATCGGTGAGGACGGCCTTGATGGCCTCCTTGTTCTGGGCATAGACGGCGAGGGCCTCGACGCCGTCGCTGCTGGTGATGACCTTGTAGCCGTTGGTTTCGAGCAGGCGGCGGGCGGCATTCAGGATGCCCGGCTCGTCGTCCACCACGAGGATGGTCTCGCCCCGGCCGCGCGGAAGCGGCTTCTTTTCGGCGCGCACTTCGACCTTGGCGTTGGGCGTCGCCGGGAAGAAGCAGGAGAAGGTCGTGCCCTTGCTCAGTTCACTGGCGACGTTCAGGAAGCCACCGTGGCTCTTCGCGATGCCCAGCACGGTGGAAAGGCCCAGGCCCGTGCCCTTGCCATGCTCCTTGGTGGTGAAGAACGGGTCAAAAATCTTGTCGAGAATCTCGGCCGGGATGCCCGTGCCGGTGTCGGCGACGCGGAGGACGACGTAAGGCCCCTTCTTTGCCTCGGCGTCAAAACTGGCGTAGTGGTCATCAATCTGCATGTTCTCGGCGACGATGGTGATGGAGCCGCCGTTGGGCATCGCATCCCGAGCGTTGATGCAAAGATTCAGCAGGACCTGATGGATGTGCGTCGGGTCGCCGATGATCGGCCAGAGGTCCCGGCTGGACTTGGCCTGGACGGTCATGTTCTTCGGGAACGTCTCGCGGACAATCTTCGCAATCTCATCCACCATGTGCCGCAGGTTGACCACCACGCGCTCACCCTCCATGCCGCGCGCGAAGGCCAGCAACTGCTTCACGATGTCCGCGCCGCGCTGGGCGCTGGTCTCGATGTTGTTGATGAGCGTCTCGGTCTCGCGCGGGCCCAGGCCCTGCCGCAGAAGCGGGGCGGACATCATGATGGGCGCGAGGATGTTGTTCAGGTCGTGCGCCACGCCACCGGCGAGGGTGCCGATGCTCTCCATGCGCTGCGAGCGGAGGAACTGGGCCTCGAGCTTCTTCTTTTCGGTGATGTCGGTGTTGATGGCCAGGACCGCGCTCGGGTGCTCCTCCTCGTCGCGCACCAGCGTCCAGCGCGAGCTGACCACGACCTCCTGCCCGCTCTTGGTGAGCTGGCGGATTTCGCCGCTCCACGCACCCTTTTCAAGCAGCTCCTTCTGCGCGGCCTCGAAGGCCGTGGCATCGCGGTAGAGCAGCTCGGTCACCTGTCGGCCCTTGATCTCCTCCGAGGTCCAGCCAAAGAGGCGCTCGGCACCCTTGTTCCACGAGGTGATCCAGTGGCCAAGATCACGGACAATGATGGCGTCCTGGGCAAGATCAATGAGGCTGGCCTGCTGGAGGATCTTGCGCTCGGCCTTCTTGCGTTCGGTGATGTCCCGGAAGCTCCACACACGCCCGGCGATCTGGTCGCCCACGCGCTGGGGCTGCGAATAGCGCTCGAAGATGCGCCCGTCCACGAACTCGATCAGATCGTAGCTCGCGGCCTCAGGCGTGTCGTTCAGCTCGCGGAACTTCTTGTTGAAGCCTTCCGGGTCCTTGATCTGCCAGAGCACGGCATTGAGCATGTCCTGGTAATGCTTCGACTCGATGAGCGAGGGCGGCAGGTTCCAGATGGCGAGGAACTTTTTGTTGTAGCCGGCCATGCGGCCCTCCTGGTTCACCACCAGGATGCCGTCCGCCGTGGAGTCGAGCGTGGCCTGCGTGAGCGCCACGGACTTCTCGAGCTGGGAGGTGCGCTCCGAGACGAGCGACTCCATGTTCCGCATCTGCGAACGGGCCTGCCGGGCGAGCGTCCACTTCTCGGTGAGCGCGACGACGAGCTGGCTGACCTCGACGTTGTCGAAGGGCTTCTTGAGGATCAGCAGCCGGTCATTGCGGCCCAGCTTCCCGACCATCTCCTCCCAGGAATAATCCGAGTAGGCGGTGCAGATCACGCATTGCAGATGCGGATCGGCCTGCCAGAGGCGGGTGATCGTCTCGATGCCGTCCCAGCCGGGCGGCATCCGAACATCCACGAACGCCAAACTGTAGGGCCGGTTCGCCATGACGGACTTGCTGACCAGCGCCAGCGCCTCCTGCCCTTGGTAGGCCGAGTCCATCTCGTATTCGGACTTGGTCTCCCGCGGCACCTCGTCGCCGAACAACGCCGCCTCCGCCGCGCTGAGATCCGCCACGGCCGCCGACGCCGGACAGAGGATCTTCCGGAAGTCTTCGTGGATCGCGCGGTTGTCGTCGATGACGAGGATGCGGTGCATTAAAACGTGCTGCGTGTTGCGTGTTGCGTGTTGCGTGCTGCTGCGTGCCGGGCGCTTGAAACACGCAGCACGGAACACGCAACACGGACCAGTTCAAAGGCGGGGTTCATCGGAATCAAGCCTTCCCCTCCGGCGGGCGCACGGGGATTTCCAGCGTGAAGACGGCCCCCTTGCCTTCGCCTTCGCTGTGTGCGCTGAGGGTGCCGCCCATCTCCTTCGCCGCCAGCGCCCCATGGTGCAGGCCGAAGCCGTGGCCCTGCGGCTTGGTCGTGAAGCCATGCTGGAAGAGACGCGCCATGCTCTCCGGCGAGATGCCGGAGCCGGTGTCCACGACGGAAATGCGGACAAAATCGTTGCCATTCAGGGCGACGCGCACGGTGAGAGTCTTGTCTTTCACCTCAGGCTTGTCGAGCGCGTGCTTGGCGTTGGTGAGCAGGTTCACCAGGATTTGCATGACCTTGTGCCGCTCCAGGGTCGCGGTCGGCTTGGCGTCGAACTCCCGCCGCACCTTGATCTCATGGCGGGTGAAGGAGATGGCGTTGAGCCGCAGCGCATCCTCGACCACGTCCACCACGCCCATCGTCTCGTGAATGCCCGTGACCTTCGCGTAGTTCTGCTGCATCGCGATGATGGACTTCACATGCTCGACGCTCTGGCCTAGCGAATCGAGCTCCTTGAGCGCGCGCGCCTGCTCCTCCAGCAGGTGCGTGGACAGCGTGCGGAGGAAAGCCGGCACCTGCTTGCCCTTGGGGTCATTGGTCAGGAATTCGCCCAGTTTAGCCTCCTGCTCGGTCAGCATCTTGGCCACCCGCTCGACGTTGGTGACCTTGGACTTGCGGACGCTCTCGGCTACGAGCGAGGCGGAGACGTTCACGCTGTTGAGCACGTTGCCGACGTTGTGCAGCACCCCGGTGGCGATCTCCGCCATGCCCGCCCGGCGGGCGGTGTCCACCAGCTCGTGCTGGGCGCGGTCCAGCGCCTCGGCGTCCGAGTTCATGCGACGGGTGATGCGTTCCCCGTAGAAGACCGCGCTCCCGAGCATCACCAGCACCAGGATGGCCACCACGTATTCCAGGCGCCGCAGGCGGGCGACCTCCTCCATCTGCTGGTCGAAGATGCGCGTCTGGATGCTGCTGACCTTGAGCCGCAGCTCGGACAGCACGGCCATGATCAGCGCGTAGTCCCGGTTGACGTGGACCAGCCGCCGGGAGGCGGCCTCCGCCGTGTCCGAGTTGAACCGGTCGAACAAATCCTCCGCCGTCTCCACCATGCCCTCGACGGCGGTGCGGAGCTTGTCAAACTCCTCCATCAGCTTCGCGCTTTCGGCGCCCTCCGTGGCGATGATCGCCTCCCCGCGCTTGGCCCGGATGCGGCTCTTGAAATTCATATGGGCCGCGCGCATCTCGTCCCGTTGCCGGGCCACGTCCTTGGTGATGAAGACGTCGTTGCAGCGGGCCTGCACGGTCTGGGCCAGACCGTAAAGATTTCCGTAATCCTGCAGCCGCCGGTCCCACGAGTGGCTCACTTCGACACTGCGGGCGAAGGCCTCCTGCATCTGGTGGTTGAGCCGGAGGGTGAAGGCGACGGTCAGGATGTTGAACGCGGCCAGCGCATAATACATCAGGTGCCACTGATGACGCTGCCGGGTCCGCTTGCCGCTCGTTACCTGCGGTGCCTCGGAGGATGAAGGAGGGGTGGTTTCTGGCATGGGGGAGAGGTCAGGTGCGCGCGGGGTCCCGCGCCAGCAGGTCCCGCAAGGTGTGGAGGAGCTTCTCCGCAGTGTAGGGCTTCGTCAGGAAAACATTCACGCCCAGCCCGCGCATCTCCTCGAACTTCGCATCGTGCTCGAGGCCGCTGGAGGCGATCAGCTTGACCTCGCTGTCCATCTTCTTGATGACGCGGGTCAGGGCCAGGCCGTCCATCACCGGCATCATCACATCGGTCATGATCAGGCGGATGACGCTGCGATGGTGGGAGAAGAGGGTGAGCGCCTCCGCCCCGTCCGCCGCGGAGAGCACCTTGTAGTTGTGCCGCTCGAGCAGTTTGCAGGTCGCGCCCAGAATGCCCGCCTCATCGTCCACCACAAGGATGGTCTCCCCCTGCCCCATCGGCAGCGGCTCGCGGACGGCGTCCTCCCCGGCGGGGGTGGCGTTGGGCGCGGCCGGCAGCATCACGTTGAACACGCTGCCCTTGCCGACCTCGCTATACACATGCACCAGCCCGCCGTGGCTCTTCACGATGCCGGTGACGGTGGCCAGGCCCAGGCCGGTGCCCTTGCCGATTTCCTTGGTGGTGAAGAAGGGGTCGAAGATCTTGTCCAGGATCTCCTTGGGGATGCCGCTCCCGGTGTCCGCCACGCGCAGGCTCACGAAGGGGCCCTGCTTCGCTTCGGCGTCCTGGACGGCGTAGTGCTCGTCGAGCTGCATGTTCTCGGCGATGACCTTGAGCGTGCCGCCGTTGGGCATGGCGTCGCGAGCGTTGATGCACAGGTTCAGCAGCACCTGGTGGATGTGCGTGGGATCGCCCAGGATGGGCCAGAGGTTCTCCGCGACTTCCGCGACGATGGTGATGTTCTTCGGGAAGGTTTCGCGTGCGATCTTCACCATTTCCTTGATGATGTGCCGCGGCTGCACCACCACGCGCTCTCCCCCGATGCCGCGCCCGAAGGCAAGCAACTGCTTCACGATGTCGCTGCCGCGCTGGGCGTTGGTCTCGATGGTGTCCAGCAAACGGTCAAAATCGTCGGCCGGCAGCTCGTCCATGCGCAGCAGGGGCGCGGACATCATGATGGGCGAGAGGATGTTGTTCAGGTCGTGGGCCACGCCACCCGCCAGCGTGCCAATGCTCTCCATGCGCTGCGAACGGAGGAACTGGCCTTCGAGGCGCTTCTTCTCGGTGATGTCGGTGTTGAGCACCAGCACGGAAGTCGGCTGGCCGTCGTCGCCCCGCACCAGCGTCCACCGGCTGCTCACCGTTACTTCGCGCCCGTCCCGCGTGAACTGCCGCAGTTCACCGCTCCACTCGCCCTTGTCGAGCAGTTCCGTCTGCGCGATTTCGAACGGCTTGGTGTCCTTCATCACCAGCTCGGTCACCCGGCGGCCACGCGCCTGCTCGGCGCTCCAACCATAAATGCGCTCGGCCCCGCGATTCCAGTAGAGCACTTCGTGGCTCAGGTTACGGACCACGATGGCATCGTGTGCCAGGTCCAGCAGGCGCGCCTGCGACCGGATCTGCTCCTCCGCCCGGCGGCGCTCGGAGATGTTTTGCATCGCCCCGATCATCCGGACCGGCTGGCCCGCCGCGCTGCGGATCAGAAACCCCCGGTCGAAGAGATACGCGTAGGAACCATCCTTGCGCCGGAACCGGTATTCGTCCGACCACAATTGATCGCCCCGCTTGATGGCCGCATGGATGCCATGCACGACCCGCGCCTGATCGGCCGGATGCAGCCGCTGTTTCCACGACTCAATGCTGGGCTCAACTTCCTCCGGGCGGTAGCCAAACTGGGTCAGGAAACTGGAACTCCACCAGATCAGGTCGGTGCCCAGATTCCAGTCCCAGACCACGTCATTGGTCGCCCGGGACACGACTTGAAAGCGCGCCTCGCTCTCGCGCAGGGCGTCCTCCGCGCGCTTGCGCTCGGTAATGTCCGAGGTGATGCCGTCCGCCACAAGCTGGCCGTCCTTCTCGTAGATCGCCGAGGCGCGCATCAGCAGCCAGGCTTGGCGGCCGTCCTTGCGCTCGTAGCGGCATTCCACCTCGAACCGCTCCTGCCGTGCGAAGAGATTCTCCCAGGCCTTGCGCAGCCGCGGGGCGTCGTCAGGATGCACCCGGGCCAGGCCCAGGGCCGTGCCTTGGGATCTTAGCTCCTCCACACTGAAGCCGTAAATCCGCTCAGCGTTGCCGCTGATAAACAGCAGCTCGCCAGAGGCATTCACCGTCCAGACCGCATCCGGAATGTGGTTCACGAGGGAGCGGAACTTCTCCTCGTTGAGTTTCAGCGCCTCATGCGCCTGCCGGCGCTCCGTCATGTCCCGCGTAACGACGCCATAGCCGCGCAGTGTCCCGTCCTGCCGCCGTAGCGCGGTGATCACCACGTTCGCCCAGAAGGCCGTCCCGCCCTTCTGCTGCCGCCAGTCCTCGTCCTCGAACTGGCCCATCTCCTCCGCCAGGCGCAGGTCCAGCTCCGGCTTGCCCAATTCCACGTCACCCGGGGGATACAGCCGGGCCACATGCTGGCCGATCATCTCGGCCGCCGTGTGGCCAAAGAGATGCTCCGCGCCGTGGTTCCAAGTCAGCACACAGGCCTCCGGGTCCAGCGTGATGATGGCGTAGCCTTTGACCTCGTCCACCAGCAGGCGGAACCGCTCGTCGCTCTCGCGCAGAGCGTCCTCGGCCAGTTTGCGCTCGATGGCCGTGGCCAGCACGTTCGCGATGGCCTGGAGGAAATGCGAATCCGCCGCCGTGAACACGCGCAGCAACCCCGCGTGCGCCCCGAGCACCCCGTAGGCGCGGTTCCGCAGCCGGATGGGCACGGTCAGGCCGCTGACGACGTGGTGTTCCCGGAGGAGTGCGGATGGCTGGAAGCGGGCTTCCGTGGCCCAGTCTTCCACGATGAGCGGGACACCGCCACGCCAGGTCACCCCGGCCTGCGATTCGTCCTTCGCCGCCAGCCGGACGTTCCCCACACAGCCACCCTGCCAGCCCGTCCCCGCCCGCAGCCGCAGCGCCTCCTCCCCGGCGCTCAGTTCCAGCACTTCGCAAAAATCAACGCCCAAGGCCTCCGCCACCCGCTCTGCCGTCCCGGCGAGCAGGCTCTCCAGCGGCATGCCCGCCAGCGCCCACTGCCCGAACTCCGCCAGCGCCGCCTGCTGCCGCGCCCGGGCGGCGGTCTCCTGCCGCAGCTTCTCCTGCACCCGCCGCTCCTCGGCCTCGCGCAACGCGCGCTCGACGGTGGGCCGCAGCCGCACCAAGTTCGCCTTCCGGACATAGTCCGCCGCCCCGGCCCGCAAGGCCGCCACCGCAGCATCTTCGTCCATCTGGCTGGAGACAAAGATGAACGGGATTCCGCAGCCGCATTGCTGGACCATCAACAGCGCGTCCATGCCGCTGAAGTCCGGCAGAAGGAAGTTGCAGAGAATCACCGACCAGCCGCCCCGTTGGAGCGCTTCCTGGAAGGCCGCCTCCGTCCACACCCGCTCCGTCGTCAGCACGTAGTCGCCACGATTCAGCTCCGCGATGATGGCGGCCGCGTGGCTTTCATCGTCCTCCACCATCAAGACGCGCAGCGGGACTGCCATTCAACGCCTTTCCCCCACGGGACTGGCTGCGAGTCGGCAGCAATGGATGCACGGGGCGGACACGGGGCGGAGGCTAGCGGCTGGCCGCGCAAATCGCAATTCCATTACGCACTGGGCTTCTCGAAGAGGCATTCGGTCATTGCCCTGACCGGCTCGTGCCCGGCGGTATCCCTTGCTGCCGGGCTGTCTGCGGGGTTGGCGACCGCCGCCAACACCCGGCTCAGTTCGTCACCAGCGTGCCGACCTTCTCCCCCATCACCACCCGCTTGATGTTGTGGGGCTTGAAGAGGTCGAACACGATGATGGGCATCTGGTTGTCCATGCACAGCGCGAACGCGGCCGCGTCCATCACCTTGAGCTGCTGCGAGAGCGCGTCGTGGTAGCTCACCTGCGAGTAGCGCTTCGCCGCCGGATTCTTCTTCGGATCACTGTCGTAGATGCCGTCCACCTTCGTGGCCTTGAGGATGACCTGCGCACCCATTTCGTTCGCCCGGAGTGCGGCAGCGGTGTCGGTGGAGAAGAAGGGGTTGCCCGTGCCACCGGCAAAGATGACGACGCGGTTCTTTTCCAGATGCCGCACCGCCCGGCGGCGGATGAACGGCTCCGCCACCTGCGTCATGCTGATGGCGCTCTGGACGCGCGTGGGAACGCTCTGCTTCTCCAGCGCATCCTGCAACGCCAGCGCGTTGATCACCGTGGCCAGCATGCCCATGTAGTCACCAGTCGCCCGCTCAATGCCGCGCTCGCTGCCCGACACGCCGCGGAAGATGTTCCCGCCGCCCACCACGATGACGAGTTGCACGCCCAGCGCGTGGATTTCGGCGATCTGCTCGGCCATATCCTTGATGACCTCCGGGGAAATGCCCGACCCCGCCTCGCCTCCGAGCGCCTCTCCGCTGAGTTTGAGGAGCACGCGTTTGTATTTGGGCTGGGCTTTGGCTCGGGTCGGCATGGGTGTCAGTGGAAAAGAATTTCAGGAGAACAAGTGCGCCAGGGGACGGGACAAAGATCGTTGGGCGCGGACAACATCGTGACACACTTGTAACCACGGAACGGGGCAGCGTCAATCCAAGCGCACTACCTCGCGTGGTCGCGCAGGAACCCAGCCACCGTTTTCCGCCATGCTTCCGGCTCCGCTTCCACGTAGGCCTGGTGCCCTAGCTCGGAGAAGAGCTTCATCGTTTTCGCCCCGACTACGGCGTCGTGAATTCGTGTGACCTCCGCCACCGACACCCGTGGGTCTTTCCCGCCGTGCAGGAACAAGGTCGGACACCGCACGGATGCCGCGTAGTCCACCGGGTTGTGCGCGAAGGCATCAAACCCACCTGCCTGCCCGCCCCAAAACGCCAGCAGTTCGGCCATCGGCCACGCGGGCACGCGCATCGCGTGGAACCGGGCGCGCACCGTGGTCAGCATCCGGTCGAACGGACATTCGACGATCAGCGCGTCAGGCTTCACCCCCTGCACATGCACCGCGCGCAGACAGGCCACCGCCCCCATTGAGACGCCGTAGAGCACCCGGGGCTGGCCGGGTGCCCGCCGGGCCGCTTCCTGGAACGCCGCCGCCACATCCTCCGCCTCGTGCCAGCCGATGCTGGTCGTGTCGCCCCCGGAGCCCCCGCTGCCGTGAAAGTCCACCAGCAGCACGTCCCAGCCCAGCCGGTGAAACTCGTCCGCCACCGGCAGCAACGCCTCCTTGCTCGCACCATAGCCGTGGAAGAGGAGCACGACTCCATGGGTCGTGGCTGCCCCGGCGGGAATCAACCAAGCCTCCAGTTCGATCCCCTTGGCTCCGGGAAACCGCACCGCCTGAAAGTCCAGCCCCGCGTCCTTCGGCGTCCGCCGATTCTCCGGCCGCGGCAGCGTCACGCCCAGCGCCAGCACCCGCACCTTGGCCAGCACGCCGAGTTTCTCCGGCGAGACCGTCCGTTCCCCGCTCCGCACGAAATGGGACATTGCCCAGGCATGGCGCCAGGCGACCATATTCACGCTGGCCAGCCCGGCCAACAGCAGCCCCCCGAGGGCGATCCGCCAGTGCCGACGGATTCTCTGTAACAATTGCTTCACCTTTACGTCATATTTGCCGATTGTCCGGGCAGGACGTGTGGGTTTCCGGTGGCACCACCCGCAGCCGGTCAGTCTGTGTCCGTCCGTCATACGCCTGATGGCGGACGGCGGAAAGTCGAATGAACCACCGGGCTGTCTATGGCATTGCACATCAACCGCCCCGGATCAATCGGCTCCGCCTCGGGGCAAAGTTCCGCCCCCACCCGCACCCTGCTGCTGGTGGATGACGACGCTTCCGTGCTCCTCACCCTCCGGATGCTTTTCCAGCGCCAGGGCTGGCACCTGCTGGAGGCCGACAACATCGCGTCGGCCATGAAACTCTGGGAGGCCAACCAGAAACACATTGATGCCGTGGTGACGGACTATCAGTTCGGCGGGCCGCAGACCGGGCTCGACCTGGTGATGTTCGTCCAAGGCCGGCGGCGTGGCTTCCCCTGCGTGGTCATCAGCGGCAAGTGGATTCCCGAGAAAATGCCGCGCGACGAGCCGCAGAACAACCTCTACTACCGCGCCAAGCCCTTCGAGATGCGCGAACTCCTGGACCTCATCAACCGCATCTGCACCCAGGCGACCCCGCCCCAGCCAGCCTGAATCCCCCGCCCGCACGGAGTCCCGGCGCTAGGCGGTTCGACATTCGAGCCGCCAGGACGCTGCGCGCGAAGCGTCTATAACTGGGCGGCGTTCCACCGGCTGAAGCCGGAACTCCATGCGCGGTGTTCATGGGAGAGAACGGTCACGGAACCAGGCCCGTTCCATTGAGCCAGAGGATTCCCGGCCGGGTGTTCTCTCCTTTCCGCGTATTCTGCGGTTATACCAATTCCCGATGCCAATCGGTAGATGGTTGCCGGACGCCACCCCTCACCCCAACCCTCTCCCCTCCTCCGAGGAAGGGAGAGGGAGCCGGATAGGCGTCGCGCTCCTCATCAGCGATTCCACCGGTTGTCATTGGGAATTGGTATGACACCTGTGGTTTACAGGCGGAACGGCCTCACGCCGCAAAGTTCACCGCCACCGCTTCCCGCTCGAAATCATTCGCCAGCATCAGCGGCTGGGGCTTCAGCCCCCCCATCGCCGCAACGAACCGGTCGGGAATCTGCTCCAGCCGGGTGTTGTAGTAGGTGGCAATCTCGTTGAAATACCCTCGCGCCAGCGCAATCCGGTGCTCCGTATCCACGAGCGATTTCTGCAATTCCAAAAACGACGGCTGCGCTGTGAGCTGCGGATACGCCTCCCGCACGGCAACCAGTATCTTCGCACACGACTCATACTCCGGCCCCGCGACTCCCGGCGGCGTGGCCCCCTGCTGCGCGCGGAGCAAGGCGACCTCCTCCTGCAGCTTCGACTCATGATCGCGCAGCCCGCTCACCGTGGCCACCAGGTTCGGGATCAGATCGAACCGGCGCTTCAACTGCACATCCACCTGCGCCCATCCCTGCCGCACCCGTTGGCGCAGATCAATCAGGCTGTTGAACACCATCCAGACCCAGCCCAGCGCGATGGCGAAACCAAAGCCAAACGCCGGCAGCAGATAGATCGGCCATTGCCGCGCCAAATCCCGGCCCTGCACTCCATCGCGCCAGACGAACCCGCCCACGGCCAGCAGCAGCCCAAAGATCAGCCACGCCCAGTAAGCCCAGGCAAACCCAGAACTGATCTGCTGCTCGCTGCGCGTCGAGATCAGGAACATCGGCGCGCTCTTGTCCGCCGCAATCTCCGGCGCGACCGCATCCTCCCGTTCCCGCGCCTGCCCGAACACATAAACGGGGGTGTGCAACGGGAGCGCGTGCTCATGGAACCGGCGTCGCCCGGTCGAGTTCATGATCCCGCCCGCCGGACCCTTGCCGTAATAGAGCGCATCCCAGCTCGTGCAGGTCTGGTCGAAGACCGTCAGCGCCTCGATGTCCGCGCCCTCCGGCCGCACCAGCACCGCCCCACAATCGTCATTTAGATAGAACGGCATCAGCTCCCCACCGCTGGCCACCGTGGTCCACCCGCTCTCCGTGCGCGTGCGCGTCTGCGTCTTGCCGTTGCTGTCCGTGTAAGTTTCCACGACTGTCCGCGACCAATGCTCGTCCACGCTCCACGCATACTGCGCGCACCGGCACTCCGCGAGGTAGCTCCGCAGCGGCGCATCCATCTCCACCGTGCCCTTCAACTCCACCAACCCGATGAACACGCCCGTGGTCTTTGACGTGGGCAAATTGTCCACCAGCCGCCGCCGGCGCCCAGCCCCCATCGCCCCCAGCAGGCAGAGCAAGCCCAGCACGCAGCCGATCACCGGCAGCCACGGGACGAAGTTGTTCATGGGCCGTGTTTCTAGCAAACCCTCCCCGATGAAGGACACTACATTTGCCCGCCGGAAATGGAGTCCTCGGGCGGAGCGCCGGTCTCCGAACCGGCGTGCTCATCCTGCGCGCTGTCCACGCCACTCCTTCGGAATTCGCATTCAACCACCGCACCTCGGAACCCGGAGACAAACCAATGATTGGGAACGGCCAGCCCTTCCATCTTTGTCCGTCCCCAATCTTTGGGAATCCTCGCTTGGATCGCCTTGAATCTGCGGGAACTCCGTGAGGCCTCTCCTGCCTGGACTTTCTCTGTGTTCATCGCGGCTCTGTGGTCCGCTTGTATTGCGCCTCCATCCGCTGTGCCCTGCGGCAAAGGTCATCGCCCCCTCCTTCCCATGAGTGCCAGTCAGTGCCGGTCAGTGGTTTCATCCTCCCCCGGTTTCTTCAATGACCGCCCACAAAATCTCAATGGTGACATCTAAACAATCTCCTGCTAAACAATGCACCGATGAAACGAAAAGCCGCTTCGCCCGGACCCCGCTACCAGGCCCTGATCCAGTTGCTGCGCACGGCGGAGGAGCTGTGGAACGCCAGCCGCGTCTTCTTCGCCCGCTGGGATCTCAGCCCAAGCCAGTTCAACCTCCTCAACGTCCTCACCGACTTTCCCGACGGCTGCACCCAGTCCGACCTGAGCCGCCAGCTCATCATGCACCGCTCCAACGTCACCGGCCTGGTGGACCGCCTCGAAGAACGCGGCCTCGTCGCCCGGCAGGCCAGCGCCACCGACCGCCGGGCCTGGTTCGTGGTGCTCACCCCCGCCGCCCGCAAGCTGCTCGCCGATATTTACCCCCACTACTACGCCGCCGCAGAGCAGGTCTGGGGCACCCTCCCCGCCGACCGCGCCCAGCAGCTCGTCACCGAACTCGCCGTCATCAGCGAAAACGCCACCCGCGCCGCCCAAGCCAACGCCTGAACCCATGAAATCCAACCGCAACTACCCCCTGCTCCTCGCCAGCCAGTTCAACGTAGCTCGACATTCCAATGTCGAGTCCTGTCGCGGCCCTTCGCGACATTGGAATGTCGAGCTACTTGGTGAGCCAACCTCCCGCATCCTCCTCTGACTCCCATGAAATCCACCCGCAACTATCCCCTTCTGCTCGCCAGCCAGTTCCTAGGCGCCTTGGGCGACAACGCCATCCTCGCCGTTATCGTGGGCCAGCTCACGCTGTTGGCGAAGACCGGCGCGATCACCTCCGATGAGCTGCGCACCCGCAGCACCATCTACACGAGCATCCTGTTCATCCCCTACATCCTGCTCGCCCCGCTGGCCGGCTATCTCAACGACCGCTACGCCAAGACCTCATGGCTCGCCGGCGGCAATTTCCTAAAACTCCTCGGCACCGGCCTCTGCGCGCTGAGCATCTGGTTCGGCTACATCTGGCAGGCACCGGGCTACTTCCTCGTCGGCATCGGCGCGACGGTCTATGGCCCGGCCAAATACGGCATCCTCCCCGAAATCCTCCCGCGCGAACGCCTCGTGAAGGCCAATGGCATGGTCGAACTGCTCACGCTGCTCGCCATCCTGATGGGAGCCATCGTCGGCTCCGTAATGGTGGACCAGCTCCCCGTCGGCATCTGCTACATCATCGTCGCCGCCATCTTCGGCGCCTCGCTCGCGCTGAACTTCTTCATGGAGCGCACTCCGTCGGATGTGACTGTCCGCGTCGGCCAGAGCGTCGCCGAATTCTTCGGCCATTTCCGCGCGCTCTTCGCCGGACCGCGCCTGGGCAAGGTGCTCGTTGGCACCGCGCTCTTCTGGGTCTGCGGCGCGACCATGAAGATCAACTTCCAAGCGTGGGGCCTCGATGTGCTCAAGCTCCCGGACAACACGCAGATCGCCCTGCTCGGCCTGTGGCTCAGTGTTGGCGTGATGGCCGGCAGCCTCACCGCTGGCAAGCTACTGGCCGTGAGCGACCTCAGCCGCACGCGCCGCTACGGCGTCCTGCTCGCGGCCATGTTGCTCGCGGTCTTCGCCGTCGAGCCGCTGGGCCTGCAGCACATCGGGCAGCAGCTCATCCAGAACGCGGGCGCGGATGGTGTGAAGAAGACCGTGCTGGTCATCCTGCCCGTGGTGATGGGCCTGCTCATTGGTGCGGGCTTCGCGGCGGGCCTCTTCCTGATCCCGCTCAACGCCGCGCTCCAGGCTGAGTCCGACCCCAACAAGCTCGGCAAGACCATCGCCGTGCAGAACTTCTGCGACAACCTCGGCATGGTGCTGGCCGGCCTGCTGGTCTTCGCCTGCGTAAAGGCCCACCTCTCCGCCTCGCAAGTCTTCCTCGTCCTCGCCGTGATGGTCGCGGCCTTGCTCGCCTGGTTGAAATTCCCGGCTTCCGTGAAGGAGGAGGCGAAGGTGTGAACTGATCGCTTGCCCGCGAAACACGCCAAAGGACGCGAATGAAAACCACCGACCAAAAACCCACAGGAGCGCCGCCTCCCGTGAAGGGGACACTCCTGTCCCCTTTGCCAGCCAGCCCAGACCACGCTGCTGAAGCGCCGGCCGGGGGACAAGAGTGTCCCCCTCACGGCGCATCGGCTCAGCCCGGCTGGCGGACAACAGTGGTCTGGGGTGCGGCTGGCGTCGTGAGTTTTCACCTCGCTTTCCTGTTCCCGCCGCTCGCCTTCCTCATTGCAGTCTATCTCTTCGCTGTCTTCCGCCTGTCCGAAGTCTCCACCCCACGCCGCGCCATGTGGGCCGGAGTCACGGTTGGCCTGCTGTGCTTCGGCCCTCAACTCGGCTTCTTCTACACCATCTTCGGCTTCTCGGCCGTTGCCTTGTGGGCCGTGCTGGCCTTCTGGCTCGGGATGTATGTGATGACCCAGCACCTCGTCCGGGCCCGCTTCGGCGTGAAGACTGCGCTGTGGCTTGCCCCCGTGCTCTGGATGGGCTTCGAGTTCTTCCGCAGCGAACTCTACTTCCTCCGCTTCACTTGGCTGAGCGCAGGTTACGCCTTCGCCGAAGGGCCGAACCTCAAACTGATCTACTGGCCGGGTGTCTATGGCGTCGGCTTCTTGCTCATGGCGTCGTGTGCGTGGCTGGCACTTCTGCCTCGCAAGCAAAGGCTCGGGGCCACCGCCGCCGGACTCGCACTCTTGGCCTTGGTTTGCAACGTGCCCCTGCTCTCGCCAGTCAATGAATCTGCCGGGGCGAAGCCTCTGCGCATCGCCGCCATTCAAATCGAGCACAAGCACGACCTGGAAGTCCTCGAAGCCTTGAAGCTCCTCCGCGCAAAGCAGCCCGGGGCGCAAGTGCTCGTCTTGAGTGAACTCGCCTTCGATGGCCTTGTGACCCCGCGTGTCCGCAAGTGGTGCGAACAAGAGAAAATCCACCTGGTCGCCGGCGGCAAGGACCCGGTGAGCGACGACGGCAAGGTGTTCTACAACTCCGTCTTTGTGATCGGGCCCGATGGCAACGTCCTGCACAAGCAGGCCAAGACCATTCCGATCCAACTGATGGCGGACGGCCTGCCCGCACCGGAACAAAAGCTGTGGGATTCACCGTGGGGCCGGCTGGGCTTCTGCATCTGCTATGACAAGAGTTTCACCAGCGTCACCGACACACTCGTGCGCCTCGGCGCGCAGGCGCTGATCGTGCCCACGGCGGATGAGATCGAGTGGGGTGCCTATGAGCACCGCCTCCATGCGCGCATCGCGCCGGTGCGGGCAGCAGAGCATCGGCTGCCCGTGCTGCGCGTCGCCAGTTCCGGCATCTCGCAACTCATCGAGCGCGACGGTCGCATCACGGCCACCGCACCCTTCCCCGGAGACCTCGCCATGCTCAATGGCACACTCAAGGTCGGTGAGACTGGTCGCATTCCCCCCGACCGTTGGCTGGGCCGGCTCTCCGCGTGGACTAGTTGGGCATTACTTGGCTGGGCTGCCGTCCTAACTTACCAACGTAGGAAACAGCCTTCCCCCGCCGCCTCTAAATCGTAATCCTGCTCCTGATCTTAATCCTTCCCCCATGAAATCCTTCCTCCGCTTCCTGGTCTGGCTGCTCTTCCGTTTCCGCGCGTTCAACGAGGACGCGCTCCGCACGCCCGGCCCGGTGCTGCTCATCCCCAACCACACCTCGTGGTTCGACTGGCTCTTCATCGGCGTGTGCCTGGACAGCGACTGGAAATTCGTCACCTCCAGCACCACCGCGCAGAAGTCGTGGTTCCACAAGTTCGTCATGGTGAACTCGCGCACCTTCCCCATAGACAACGCCTCGCCCTACGCCGTGAAGCACATGGCCGAATTCCTCTCCAAGGGCGGCAAGCTCGTCCTCTTCGCCGAGGGCCGACTCTCCCGCACCGGCACGTTGATGAAGCTCTTCGACGGCACGGGCTTCCTCATCCACAAGACCCACGCGAAGGTCATCACCGCCTACGTGCGCGGGGCAAGCCGGCTACCCTACTCGCCGAACAACGGCTGGAAACGCTGCTTCCCCCCGGTCACCACGCACTTCAGCGACCTCCTCACTCCGCCGAAGGAAGAGCACCTGAGCACCTCCCAAAGCAGATCGCTCTACACTCGCTGGCTGCGCGACCAGATGGTCAACCAGCAGTTCAACGCGGAGATGGACTTCGGGCCTAAGACGGTTCCCGCCGCCATCGCCCAGGCCGCCTCGGACGAGCCGGGCAAAGTCATCCTCGAAGACGCCACGCTGACGCAGCTCACTTACCGCAAGCTCTTCATCGGTGCGAAGCTCATGGGCGAACGGCTCGCGAAAGAGTGTAGCTCAACATTCCAGTGTCGAGATGCGACATCGGAGTGTCGCGCTACGAACCGTATCGGCGTCCTGCTCCCGAACGTCAACGCCACCCCCGTCGTCCTGCTCGCCCTCTGGCAACACGGCAAAGTCCCCGCCATCCTGAACTACTCCACCGGCACCGCCACGATGCTCGCCTGCACCGAACTCGCCGGCCTCAAGCACATCGTCACCTCCCGCGCCTTCATCAAACGCGCCAAGCTCGAATCCGAGCCTTTCGAAAAAGCCGGCATCAAACTGATCTACTTGGAAGACGTCCGCGAAACCATCGCCCCCTTCGACAAGTTCACCGCGCTCGTCGGCACCTTCTTCCACTCTCAACCCTCAACTCTCAACTCTCAACCCACCGACACCGCCGTCATCCTCTTCACCAGCGGCTCCGAAGGCGTGCCCAAAGGCGTCGAACTCTCTCATCGCAACCTGCTCGCCAACGTCCGGCAACTCCTCGCCAAGTGCGACCTGCTCGACGGCGACCGCTTCTTCAACGCGATGCCGTTCTTCCACAGCTTCGGCCTCACCGCCGGGCTGGTGCTGCCGCTCGTGCGCGGGAACTACATCTTCATCTACCCGTCCCCGTTGCACTACCGCGTGGTGCCCACGGTCTTTTACGACCGCGACTGCACGGTGCTCTTCGGCACCAACACCTTCCTCAACGGCTACGGCCGCAAGGCGCATCCCTACGACTTCCGCAGCCTGCGCTACCTCTTCGCCGGCGCGGAGAAACTCCAGCAGGCGACGGCGGAACTGTGGTCGCAGAAGTTCGGCGTGCGCGTCTTTGAAGGCTACGGCGCGACCGAGTGCAGCCCGTGCGTCAGCGCCACCACGCCGCTCGAGCCCAAGCACAGCACGGCGGGGCGCTTCCTGCCCGGCGTCGAGTGGCGCGTCGAACCCGTGGACGGCGTAGGCGATGCCCCCGCCGCTCCCGCTGCTCCCGCAGCGGAACCGGCTGCGGGCCAGCCAGCCAACACGGACGCCCCACCTGCCACCGGTCAGCCGGCCAGCACCGATGCCGCGCCCGTCGCGCCCAGCACCGTCCCCGCTCTCCCGCCCACTCCCGAGGCATTGGCCTCTCGTCCCATCGCCACCGGCCGCCTCTTCGTGCGCGGCCCGAACATCATGAAGGGCTACCTCAACGCCGACGCCAACGCGAAGTTCCAGGAACTCGGCGGCTGGTATGACACCGGCGACATCGTGAGCGTGGACACCGAGGGCTTCGTGAGCATCCGCGGGCGCATGAAGCGCTTCGCCAAGATCAGCGGCGAGATGGTCAGCCTCACCGCCGTCGAGGACGCCCTGGCCGGCGCATTTCCCCAATATGGTCTCCGCTGCCAGACCGCCGTCGTCACCCGTCCCGACGCCGACAAGGGCGAGGCCCTCATCTGCTGCACGAACGAGCCGAAGCTCACCGCCGCTGAAATCCGCGACGCCGTCAAAGGCAAGGGCCTCAGCAACCTCTGCGTTCCGCGCGAGATCGTCGTGGTGAAGGAAATTCCCAAACTCGGCACCGGCAAGGTGAACCACCGCGAATTACAGGCTATGGTTAACCAGGCGAAAACATGACTGTCTGGCACAAAGCGTCCTCTGTCTTGGGCCTGCTCCTGGTCACCTTGGGGGCGTCTTGGGCCAGTTCGCCAATCATCGCGCTGGCGGGAGTGCCGCTGATGATCCTTGGGATGTTCTTCGCCATGTTCGCCTGTGCCGGTTTTGCCAGCACCGGTGCCAGCGAACGGAAGCCTCTCGTGGGCGTCCTGGCTGCGATGGGCGTGCTGGGTGTTGCCTATGGAGCAATCTGCGGTGCCGGCGCATTCGCCACTTACTATCTGAACTTAGGGAGGCAACTGCCCACCTCGCTCGGAGAGAATGTCCTGATCGCGCTGCTGGTCGGCGCCACCGGGGCGACCGTCACCGTCTGGGCCTTGGCTAACATCCGCAAATGCCTGCTTCAGGAACTCTGGCGCGTCTGGCTCTACTGGTTTGCCTACACCCTTCTGGCCATGGGCATCACCTGGTTCCGGGGTGCGAATGGCGCGCCCTTCTCCGCATGAGGGCCTGCCTGCGACATTTATCCTGCCTGCTCACCCTCGGCACCGTGACAACCTGTGCCGCAGCGCCGACAGTATTGGCTGCAAAGCCCGAAACGGTCGTCCTTCTGCATGGCCTCTACGGCGCGCCATTGGCCATGAAGCGGCTGGAGTGGACATTCAAGCACCAGGGCTATCACGTCCTCAACCTCGCCTATCCCACCTGGCGCACGCCGCTGGAGGAGGCCGTGGAATCACACCTGCATCGCGCGCTGCAGACGAAGCTTCCCGCCGGCACCGAGAAGGTCCACTTCGTCACTCACTCGATGGGCGGGATAGCGCTGCGCCAATATCTCTCCCAGCACGCCATCACCAATCTGGGCCGCGTGGTCATGCTGGCCCCACCCAATCAGGGGAGCAGAATGGCCCACCCGTTCAAGCACAGCGCCGTAGCGCGCTGGGTGATGGGGCCGAATCTCGCACGCCTGGGCACCGCGTCGGACGATCTCCCGCAGCGGGCCGGCCCGCTGAACTGCGAGTTCGGCGTCATCGCCGGCAGCGGCTCGCTCCTGAGCAAATGGTTCGATCCCGCGCACCCCGGTGACGGCCGGGTCGCCGTCGAGTCCACCAAGCTGTCCGGCATGACGGACCATCTCGTGCTGCCCATCCGCCACAGCTTCATGATCTGCCACCGCGAAGTCTGCGAGCAGGCGGCGACCTTCATCACCCAAGGGCGGTTCAACCACCGACAACTTGCCCGCGAATCACGCGAATGAACGCGAATCAAGCTATAGCCCTGAGTTCCTCATTTCGCCGTCTTCCCGTTCGCGTCTATTCGCGTGTTTCGCGGGCAGACTCCCCTCCGGCATGAGCACCGAAACCGCTCCCACGGCATCCACCCCGCCGCAGAAACGCCGGTGGCCGCGCATCTTCGCCATCACCCTGCTGACGCTTTCCCTCGGCGGCTGCGTGGCCTGCAAGGTCTTCCACACCGGCCCGTATCGCCCGACCGAGCCACTGCCGGAAGCCAAGCTGCTGGACATCCACTGCCACACGGCCGGCATCGGTGCGGGCGACAGCGGGTGCTTCATCTCCAAGCAGATGGAATCGAGCTGGAAACTGCGGATCTACCTGAACAGCTTCGGCACCACGCGCGAGGAACTGATCGAGAAGGGCGATGCCCACGTCGTGCAGCTCATCTCCCAGCAGCTTGCCGGGAGCCGGCACGTCGGCCAGGCCATCCTCCTGGCCATGGACGGCGTGATGGATGGCAACGGCGAACTGGACCGCACCCGCACCGAGATCTACGTGCCCAACGAGTTCGTCGCCCGCGAGACCGCCAAGACCACCAACCTCCTCTTCGGCGCGAGCATCAACCCGTTGCGCAAGGACGCCCTCGCGCAGCTCGACTGGGCCAAGGCGAACGGTGCCCGACTCGTAAAATGGATTCCCAGCATCATGCAGTTCGACCCCGCCGATGAACGCCTCACGCCCTTCTATCGAAAGTTGGTTGAACTGAAGCTCCCGCTCCTCACGCACGCCGGACAGGAGCGTTCCTTCACCAGCGCCCGCGATGAACTTTGCGACCCGCAGCGCCTCCATCTCCCGCTCAAGCTCGGCGTCACCGTCATCGTCGCCCACATCGCCTCCACCGGCGCGAACGCTGGCCAGCGGGACACCGACCGCCTCGCGCCCATGATGGCGCAATACACCAACCTCTTCTCCGAAATCTCCTCGCTCACGCAGGTCAACAAGCTGGGCTATCTCCAGGAAGCCCTCACGCGCCCCGAGTGGCAGGGCCGCCTCCTCTTCGGCTCCGACTTCCCGCTCATCAACACAGCCCTGTGCTCGCCCTATTGCTACCCCCTGCAACTCACGAGCGAACAACGCTCTCGCATCAGCGCGATTGAAAACCCTTGGGACCGCGATGTGGAACTGAAGCAGGCGCTCGGCGTGCCGAAGGCCATATTCCAGCGCTCCCGTGAACTGCTGCCTCCATGAACGCCGTAGGAGACGACGTGAGGAGTCTCACTTGTTTTCCGTGGGAAGATAGCGACCTCTCACCTTCTCGCCTACGACCATGAGTTCATCGCCCATGACCTCAGACGTTCTCCAAATCCGCATCCACGGTGACGCCGCGCTGCCGACGCTCATCTACCTGCCTGGCCTGCACGGCGACTGGCTGCTGGTCACGCGCTTCCGGCTGGCAGTGGCCGGGCGCGTGCGCTTCGTGGAGTTCACGTATCCGGATACGGTGACATGGTCGCTGGAGGATTTCGCGGCCGCAGTCGAAGCGAAGTTGCAGGAACACGGCATCAAGCATGGCTGGCTGCTGGCGGAATCCTTCGGCTCGCAAGTCGCCTGGCCCCTCCTGTCCCGTAGCCGCCGACGTGAGGAGGCGGACCCGACGCACACACCATCCGCCTCGTCACCTCGGCGGCTACCTCCATTCCACGCCGACGGCCTCATCCTCGCCGGCGGCTTCGTGCATCACCCGTGGCTCGGCGGCGTGCGGGCCACGGAATGGCTTTGCCGCCGGGCTCCCCTGCCCTGGCTGAGCGCCATCGTGAGCACCTACGCCGTGCTCGCCCGCTGGCGCTTCAAGCAGAACCCCGAAGTCCTCGCCGCCCTGCGCGAGTTCAAGGCCCGCTGGAGCGAACCCCTGCGCCAGGCCGCCGTGCATCGCCTCCGCCTGATCGCGGCCAACGACCCGCGCCCCATCGCCCGCACCGCCACCCTGCCCGTCTTCCACCTCACCGGCGTGCTCGACCCCGTGGTCCCCTGGCTGCCCGCGCAACGCTGGCTCCGCCGCGAATGCCCCGGCTGGCGCGCCAACCACATCGTCTGGACTGCCGACCACAACGTCCTCGGCACCGGAACTTCCAAAGCCGCCGCGCAAGTCCTCGCCTGGCTCGCCAGCACCCAGTAGCGCCCGCGTCTCCTGACCCCGTGCCGGCGGCTGGAGCCGCCGACGATGGGCCGCAGCAGGACGACCCGGTTTCAAACAAGCCACCCGCAACACGGCGGCAGCAAGCCGCCGGCACGGGTTCAAGCCGTTTGGGCGCATCTCAGTTTCTAGTCCTCTCATTGGCACCGGGCTTGAACCCGGTGCCTGTTGGTCCAAACGAAGCCCAACGGTTGCCATGGCAACACGGCAGTAGAAAGCAAGCAGGGCTGCGAAGTGGTTGGCTTGCCACTCCCTCTCCCTTTGCGCGGAGCAAGGGGAGAGGGTTGGGGTGAGGGGTGGCTGCGTCGGCGCAAGGCCCCCCTCATCCGGCCTCCGGCCACCTTCTCCCCTCGCGCCGCGAAGGGAGAAGGCGCAGAGCGTGGCATCCCGGGTGCAAGCAACTGAGATGCGCTCCAGCCGTTTCCGCACGCACTTCCGCTCTTGCGTTTCCCCGGCCTGCCTTTCTATTGTCCCGCTGCGTTCTGGACGCCGCCAGTGTAGCTCAGTGGCAGAGCAGCTGTTTCGTAAACAGCAGGTCGTCGGTTCGAACCCGACCACTGGCTCCAGATCCCCTCCCTATCCCTCCCACTCCTTCTCCCACTCCTGCTCTTAATCCTAATCCTGCTCCTCCTGTTCCCCATTTCTCCGCTCCCTTGCCGTAAATCCGTTCTTTTTGAAATTCCCCCGGCCCTCACCGCCGTCCAACCCGCCGCATGATCATCCGTCTCCTCGCCCTGCTTGGCTGCGCCCTGCCCCTCGCGCTCCACGCCGCTGACTCCACCAAGGCCGTCACCCCGCTCCGCGCCGGGGCCGCCGCCGCGGACATCACGCCCCGCCTCTTTCCCCTGAACATGCCCGGCGGCTTCAGCGCCAATCCTGCCACCAACGCCCACGACGCCCTCCATGCCCGCGCCCTCGTCCTCGACGACGGCCGCACCACGCTGGCCATGGTGGTGGTGGACAACCTCGGCCTTGCCCGCGAGACCACCGACGACGCCAAGGCCCTCGCCGCCCAGCGCACGGGCATCGCCACGAACCGGATGCTCATTTCCGCCACGCACACCCACACCGGCCCCTCCTCGAACGCCCGCGAGACCGACGCCAACGGCTTCGCCTACCGCAAGCTCCTCGTCGAAGGCATCGCCGACGCCATCGCCCGCGCCCATGCCAGGTTGAAACCCGCCGCCCTCGGCCACGCCGCCCAGCCCCTGCCCGACGAAGTCTTCAACCGCCGCTGGTTCCTCAAGCCCGGCAAGATGCCCCTCAATCCCTACGGCAAGCTCGACACCGTGAAGATGAACCCCGGCACCGACCCCGCCACCCTGGAGCGCCCCGCCGGCCCCACCGATCCCGACCTCACCGTCCTCTCCGTGCAGGACACCCGCCGCCGCCCGCTCGCCCTCTTCGCGAACTACTCCTTGCACTACGTCGGCGGCTCGCCCGCTGGGCGCATGTCCGCCGATTACTTCGGCGAGTTCGCCCGGCTCATGCCCTCGCGCCTGCGCGCCGACGAGGAGTTTGTGGCCATGCTCTCCAACGGCGCGTCCGGCGACATCAACAACATCCCCTTCCTCGTGAACCGCCCGCCGCGCGAGCCTTTCGAGCAGATCCGCCTCGTTGCCGCCAAGGCCGCCGACGCCGCCTGGCTCGCCACACGCAAGATCGAGCGGCACCGCAGCGACGTCACGCTCGGCATGGTCCAGCGGGAACTCACCTTGAAGTATCGCCGCCCCAGCGCCGAGCAGCTCGCCGCGGCCAAAGCCGTGGTCGCCGTGAAGGACCCGGCGGCCAAGGAACAGCTCCCGCGCCTCGCCGACAACTACGCCCGCAGCACCATCGCCGCCGCCGAGCGCAAGGAGGAGACCATCACCGTCGTCCTCCAGGCCCTCCGCATCGGCGACCTCGCCGTCTGCGGCATTCCCTTCGAGGCGTTCGTCGAGATCGGCCTCGAACTGAAGCAGCGCAGCCCCTTCCCGCAGACCATGGTCATCGGGCTCGCCAATGCCCGCCACGGCTACCTTCCCACGCCCGAGCACCACAAGCTGGGCGGCTACGAAACCTGGCTCGGCACCAACGTCGTCCAGGAAGACGCCTCCGTCCTCATCAACCAGCAACTCCTCCAGATGCTTGCTGAACTGGCGAAGCAGCAGTGATCTAGACCCCGGAGTGCGGCTGTGTCGCAGCCCAACCGCAGCGCGCTGGCTTGGTCGGAAAGTTGATCTATGCGCTTCGTCCTTCGAAAAGTGCTGTGGCTGGTCGCACTCCGAAATCGCGCGCAAGCCCGCCTTCGCAAGGGCCAACGGCCCGCTCCATCCCAGCCTAGGGCAACGCCCTAGGAATCTCGCCCATCAAGAAGACCAAGGGCTGAAGGCCCGTCCCATCATCCCCGGACTCTCGCCCAATTAACCCATCCCAACCGTCAATCCCACACATACGCCTCGTCGTATTCCACGCCATACTTTTTGAGAAACATCCGGAACTCCTCCTGGAACGTCCGCGTCCGATGGTGATTCTCCTGATCGTCAATGTAGGCCCGCAGCGCTTCCAAATCCGCGGGTCCAATGGAGAAACAGGCATAACCCCGCTGCCATGAAAACTCCGCCAATCCGGGCGCTTGCGCCTTCATCCATTTCGACGAAGACACTTTCAACGTCTCCACCAAATCCGCAATCGTGACCGTGCGCGACAATCGGATCGCGAGATGAACGTGATCCGCCACGCCCCCTACGCGATACGCCTCGCAGCCGATGTTGCGGGCGAGCGTCGCGAGATACGCATGGAGCTTGGGTCGCGTTTCGGCGTCGATGAACGGGCGGCGATCCTTCGTGCTGAAGATGACGTGGACGACGACGAGACTAAGCGATTGAGGCATGGCGCAGGAGGTTAGGAAAACGACCCGGATGCTTCCAGTCTGGAGAATCGGAAAAACGGGTTTGCCCACATCGGCATAATTGAAATGCAATAGACCGGGCCTTCAGCCCTTGCCGTTCTGCGCCCACCTTACCTGGGGCGTTGCCCCAGGCTGGGATGAGGCCGCGCCGTTGGCGCTGTAAGTCCAGCCGTCAGCCCGATACCATGTGAACCGTGTGCCTCCGTGTGCCTCCGTGTGCCTCCGTGTGCCTCCATGGTTCCACTTCCGCTTTCCTCCCAAAACCTTACCCGCGACAAACCGCCCCGGCTTTGCCTAAACTCCGCCCGTGAAAATCAACCGCATCTTTGCCCATCGGGTGGAACTCCCACTTCACGAGGGCAGCTACAAATGGTCCGGGGGCAAGTCCGTCAGCGTGTTTGACAGCACCATCGTCGGCGTGGAGACGGACACGGGGCTGACGGGCTATGGCGAGGTTTGTCCGCTCGGCCCCTTCTACCTCCCCGCCTATGCTGAGGGTGTGCGTGCCGGGCTGCGAGAGCTGGGACCGCACTTGCTGGGCGAAGACCCGCGCGAGCTGGCCAAGCTCAATCAATGCATGGACGCCGCGCTCAAGGGCCATCCCTACGTGAAGAGCGGCGTGGACATCGCGTGCTGGGACCTCCTCGGCCAGACGACCAGCCTGCCCGTGTGCGTGCTGATGGGCGGGCGCTTCGGCGAGAGCGTGCGACTCTACCGCGCCATCTCGCAGGAAGACCCCGAGGTGATGGCGCGCAAGGTCGCGGGCTATCGCGCCCAGGGCTACACGCGCTTCCAGCTCAAGGTCGGCGGCGATCCCGACACGGACATCGCACGCATCCGCGCCGTCCGCGCCATGCTCCAGCCCACCGACCGCCTCGTGGCCGATGCCAACACCGGCTGGACGCAGCACGAAGCCATCCGCGTGGTGCGCGCCGTGCGGGATGTGGATGTCTATATCGAGCAGCCCTGCCTAACCTACGAGGAATGCCTCGCGGTGCGCCGGCACACGGACCACCCCTTCGTCCTCGATGAAAACGTGGACGGCCTCGACATGCTCCTGCGCGCGAAGGCCGATCTCGCCATGGACGTGGTGAACCTCAAGATCAGCAAGCTCGGCGGCCTCACCAAGACCCGCCAGGTCCGTGACCTCTGCGTGAGCATGGGCCTCGCGATGACGCTGGAGGACAGTTGGGGCGGGGACATCACCACCGCCGCCATCGCGCACCTCGCCCACAGCACGCCGGAGCCCTACCGCTTCACCAGCACGGACTTCAACAGCTACGTCACCGTCAGCACGGCGGACGGCGCGCCGCAGCGTGTGAACGGCTACATGTCCGCCAGCACCGCCCCCGGCCTCGGCATCCGCCCCAAGCTCGACGTGCTTGGCCCGCGCGTGGTGGACATTTCCTGAGCGCACCATGAAAGCATTTAGATCGTTCCTCTTCGCCTGGCTGGGCCTCGCCCTGACGGTAGCCGCGGCCCCTTTTGAGCCATGGGCGCACCGTGGTTCGCTCTTCCTGCTCACCACGCCGGAGGGGGCGAACCTGCCCGCTGGCGTGGCGGTCGAAGGCTTTCCGCTGCTCGTGCGGCTGCACAAGGACTGGTTCAACTTCCAGCAGGCGCAGGCGAACGGTGCGGACCTGCGCTTCGCCAGCAGGACCGGCGAGCCGCTCGCGTATCAGATCGAGGAATGGGATAGCATCCGTGGCGAGGCCAGCATCTGGGTCCGCGTTCCGATGATCAAGGGCAACGATCGGCAGGAGGTGAAACTCTTCTGGGGCAAGTCCGATGCCACAAGCGAATCGAACGGCAAGGCGGTTTTCAACGAGTCCAACGGCTACCTCAGTGTGTGGCACCTCGGCGATACGGTGCAGGATGAAGTCGGCACGCTGGAGTCGAAGGACACCGGCACGTCGGTGACGAATGGCATCGTCGGCCGCGCGCGGCATTTTCCCGGCAAGGCCGGCGTGTTCGGCGGCGACAAGATTCCGAACTACCCGGCCGGTGCGAGCCCCCACAGTTCAGAGGTGTGGTTCCGCACGCGCACACCGAACTCCACGCTCGTCTCCTGGGGCAACGAGCAGGCCCAGGGCAAAGTCGTGATGCAGCTCCGCAGCCCGCCGCACATCCGCATGGACTGCTATTTCTCCGGCGGCGACGTCGCCAGCAGCCGCCTCCCACTCGGCGACTGGACGCACGTCGTCCACACCTACCGGCAAGGGGAGTCGGTCATCTACGTGAACGGCCAGCCCGAGGGAACCAATGCCAGCAAAGGCTCGCCACTCAACATCAGGACGCCCGCGCGGCTCTGGCTCGGCGGCTGGTATAACAACTACAGTTTCGTCGGCGACCTGGACGAAGTTCGCATCTCGAAGGTCGCGCGCTCCGCCGACTGGGTGCGGCTGCAATACGAAAACCAGAAGCCGCAGCAGACGCTGGTCGGACCGCTCGTGCAGCCGGGCAACGCCTTCGCGGTGTCGCCGGAGAAGGCTGCCGTGGACGAGGGGAAGAGCGTTGCGTTCACCGCGCAGGCGGGCGGGGCGCAGAAAGTTTACTGGCTGCTGAAGCGCGACGGGCGCGAGGAGGTCGTGGCGACGGACCGCTTCAACTTCAGCTTCGCCGCCGGGCGCGTGACGGGCGATGCGACGGCGACGCTTCAGTTCAAGGCGGTCTTCGCCGACAGCGTGAAGACCAAGGATGTTCCCATCACGGTCAAGGAAACCATCCCCGAGCCGGTGTTCACGCTGAAGGCTCCGGCGGCTTGGGACGGGCGCGCGACCATCGAGGTCGCGGCGCAGGTCGCGAACCTCGCGGCGATGCAGGCGCGCGGCGCGGGCGAGCTGAAGACCGAGTGGAGCGCGGGGCCGCTCGCGGTCATCAAGGAAGTCGCGCCCGGCAAGTTGCGGCTGTTGCGCGCGCAAAACAGCGGCCCGCTCACTGTCACGGCGACGGTCAGCAACGGCGGCCAGCCCACCATGCAGTCCGTGACCATCGCTGTGACGGAGCCGAAGCGCGACGCGTGGGTCGCGCGCGTGCCCGGGAAGGACGAGCAGCCGGAGGACGGCCAGTTCTACGCGCGCGACGACAGCAGCGAAGGCACGCTCCATTACAACGGCACGCTCGCCGAACCAGCCGACGCGGTCTTCCTCAAGCTCTTCGCCGACGAGAAACTCGTGAAGACCGAGACCGCGAAGCCGGGCGCAGACAAGTCCTTCGCCTTTGCGGTGAAGCTCAAGCCCGGGCTGGTGAAATACCGCGTCGAGCTCGGCACGCGCACGGGCGGCAACGAGACTGTGCTGCGCCGCGTGGGCGACCTCGTGTGCGGCGACGCTTTCCTCATTGACGGCCAGTCGAACGCGCTCGCGACCGACACCGGCGAGAAGTCGCCGCCGGAGACGAACGAGTGGATTCGCAGCTACGGCGGGCCGACCGGTCGCGCCGATGGCATCGCTTGGGTGCGCGACCGCCAGCAGGCCGCCGAGCGCGCCAGCCTCGCGCGGCCCAATCTGTGGTGCCGCCCCGTTTGGAAACGCAGCGCCCCCGAGCATCAGGCGGAACTCGGCTGGTGGGGCATGGAGCTGGCGAAGCGGCTCGTCGCGAGCAACCAGATGCCCGTGTGCATCATCCAGGCGGCCATTGGCGGCTCGCGCATTGACGAACACCAGGCCTCGCCCGCCGACCACGGCGACTTGAGCACGATGTATGGCCGGATGCTCTGGCGCGTGCAGCAGGCGAAGCTGACGCACGGCATCCGCGGCATCCTTTGGCATCAGGGCGAGAACGACCAAGGCGCGGACGGGCCGACGGGCGGCTTCGGCTGGGAGAATTACCATCGTCTTTTCATCGAGATGGCCGGTGCGTGGAAACAAGATTTCCCGAACGTGCAGCACTACTACGTTTTCCAAATCTGGCCGAACTCCTGCGCGATGGGCGGGCGCGACGGCGCGGGTGACCGCCTGCGCGAGAAGCAGCGCACGTTGCCGCAGCTCTTCTCGAACATGAGCATCCTTTCGACGCTCGGCGTGCGGCCGCCGGGCGGCTGCCACTTCCCGCTCGTGGGTTGGGCGGAGTTCGCGCGCATGGTGCAGCCGCTCATCGAGCGCGACATTTACGGCAAAGCCGCCGCCGGTCCGCTCACCGCGCCAAACTTGTGCCGCGTCGGCTACACCAGCGCTGCGCAGGACACGCTCGCGGTGGAGTTCGATCAACCGGTGGTCTGGACCGACACGCTGGCGGGGCAGTTTTACTTGGATGGGGCGAAGGACAAAGTCGCCGCCGGCAGCGTCGCGGGCACCGTGCTCACGCTGAAGTTGAAGGAGCCGAGCGCCGCGAAGCAAATCACCTACCTCAAGGAAATCGCGTGGAATCAGGACACCCTGCTCCTCGGCGCGAACAGCCTCGCTGCCCTGACCTTCTGCGAAGTGCCGATTTCAAACTCGAAATCCGCGCGGTGAACCAGTGATGCTAGCTGGAATGAAGCGAACCTTGGCACTCATCACCCTGTTGCTGCTGCCGCTCTCGGGGCTGTCCGCCGGGCCGGAGGCTCGCCCGACGGTCGGAGCGATTCGCTGGGATGGCTGGTATGGCGATGGGACCGTGGTCAAGGCCATGGAGGCATCGCTGGGTCAGCCCAAGTATCACTTCCGCCTGCCGTGGTTCGCGCGCGTGGTCAGTGCGGACAAGGTGAGCATCAACGGTGACTCGCAGGCCATCGTGGAGCAGGAGATCGCGTATGGAGCGCTGGCAGGGCTGAACTACTGGGCCTTCGTGGATTACTGGGACGAGGCGTCGGCGATGCACATCGGTTTGAAGCGTTACCTCGCCGCGCCGGACAAGCGGGGCATCCGCTATTGCTTCGTCGAGGAGGGCGCACGGCTCGACAAAATGGTCCCGCAAGGCTGGCGCAGGCTGGTCGAGCATTTCCGGCATCCCGACTACCAGACCGTGCTGGATGGCCGGCCATTGCTGTTCGTGTTCGAGAAGCCGAAGCAGCTCGGCAAGGGCGACTGGGATGAGTTGAAGCGACAAACGCAAAGTGCTGGCCTGAAGCCACCCTATCTGGTGCTCATGGGCTGGAATCCCGCGTCGGACGCGAAGGACATGGCCGCGCTCGGATTCGATGCCATCTCCGCCTATGCGCGCGGCGGCAGCTACAGCATGACGCACCCGAGCTACGCCGAGCAGTGCGCGTTGATCCGTCGTGATCGCTGGGAAAAATCCCGCGCGCTCCGCCTGCCGAGCATCACCTTCGCCAGCGCCGGCTGGGACACGCGCCCGCGCAACGAGCGCCCGCCGCCCTGGGTCACCTGGGTCCGCGCGACACCGGACAGCACGCCGGCTGCGCAGCAAAAGCCGCTCCTTGACTCCGTGACGGCCACGCCCGGCGAACTCGCCGCGCATGTCCGCGAGGCAGTCGAGTGGACGAAAGCAAACCGCGACCTCAATCCCGCCAACTCCATCATCATCTACGGCTGGAACGAGCACGACGAAGGCGGCTGGCTCCAGCCCACGCTCGGTGCGGACGGTCGCCCGGATGAAGCTCGCGTGCGGGCGCTGGGCCAGGTTCTGCGTCCGTCGTTGCCCGATAAACTCCCCTAGAACTATGCGCCACCTGTTCATCCTCCTCGCCGCGTGCCTGCTGCCATTCACCCCATCCACCGTTTCAGCCCAAGCGTCCGATTCGAAAAATGCGGACCAGGGCAAGGCGCCGCCGCCCGTCCGCTTCGATCCAGTGGTAAAGGACATGGAGGGCTGGAAGGTTCACATTGAGCCGGCGCTCATTGACGGCGCACATCGCGAAGAAGGCGCGAAGGCGCTGATGATGCTCGCCAACCATCTCCAGCGGATCAAGATTCTCGTCCCCGCCGAGCCGCTCGCGAAGCTGCAGACCATCGAGATCTGGATCGAGCACAGCCATCCGCTGTTGAAGGCGATGCAGTATCATCCGAGCAAAGGCTGGCTCGTCGCGAACGGCCACGACCCGCGCCTCACGCGCAAGGTCCATATCCCGCAGGCGCGCGAACTCTTCTCCCGGAGCCAGATGTTCAAGCACCCGGCCGTGGTGCTGCACGAGCTGGCGCACGGGTATCACGATCAAATCCTGAGCTTCGACCACCCGGAAGTCCTGGCCGCCTACAACAAGGCGAAGGCCGCCGGAACCTACGAAAGCGTCCTGCTCTACACCGGCAGCAAGGTGAAGCACTACGGCCTCACCAATCACAAGGAATACTTCGCCGAGGGCACGGAAGCCTACCTCTACCGGAACGATTTCTACCCCTTCGTGCGCGCGGAATTGAAGGAGCACGACCCCACCCTCCACGACGTGCTCGTCAAGATCTGGGGCCCGGCGAACTGAGGTGAACGCACATCTTCTCCCTCTCCCTTCCTCGGAGGAGGGGAGAGGGTTGGGGTGAGGGGTGGCGTCCGACCGCGCTCTACCGATTGTCATTGAGAATTGTTATCACTCAGAAGTCCGAGGCCGAAGGCCTGATACCATGTGGGATGAAATCCGGTAGAATGTGGCTCGATCACTGGACGCACCGTCCCCCCTCACCCGGGGCCCTCTCCCTCGAGGAGAGGGGGCCAGTCAGCCAGCCACGGAGCAAGGCCAGCGCTCGGATTCAACGGACGCGGACTACGTCGCTCCCTCTCCCCAAGGGAGAGGGCCGGGGTGAGGGGAAAGCGCGCGCACAAACACCACGCCCAATTCTGCCGGCCATACCGGGCATCGGTATGACCAATCAGGATTTGGCCGCCTCTTCCAACGCCCGCGCCGCCCGCCGCTTCACCGCATACCGTTTCACCAGTTCATCCGCGATCACCCCCACGAGGATCACCGTGCCGATGATGGCGAACTCGATGTTGCTGTGGTTGGTCACGAGCGTGACGACGTTGCGCAGCACGAGGATCAGCGCCGTGCCGATGATGACGCCGACGATGGAGCCTTCCCCACCGCGCAGGCTGCAACCGCCCAGCACCGCCGCCGCAATGGCATAGAGTTCGTAGAAGTTGCCGAAGTCCACCGGCTGTGCGGAGTTCACATCCAGCACGAAGAGCACGCCGCCCAGCCCCGCCAGCGTGGAGCAGATGACGTAGGCGAGGATGATCATGCCGCCCGTGTTGATGCCGCTGTAGCGCGCGGCGTCCTCGTTGCGGCCCAGTGCGAGCAGGTAGCGGCCGTAGATGGTGCGGTTGAGAAAGATCGCGGCGATCACCGCCACAATGACCAGCACCACCCACGGCGCAGGAATCTCGAAGCCCTGCACGAACGGGATGCTGATCTTGCCCGTGGCCAGCACGCGCAGGCCCTTGTAGCCGTCTCCGAAGCCCACGGTCTGATCACCGGTGAAGCCACGCGTGATGCCGCGATAGAGCATCAGCCCGCACAAGGTCACGATGAACGGTTGCAGCCGCAGCTTCGTGATGAGCAGGCCGTGCATGAGACCGATGCCCATGGACACCACTAGCACCATCAGCAGCGCCGCCGGCAATGACCACTTCTGCACCGTGAGCAGCCACGGCAGTCCACAGCCGACCAGGCAGATGACCGACCCGATGGAGAGATCAATGCCACCCGTCACGATGACAAACGTCACGCCGATGCCGATGACACCAAAGAGCGCCGTGCGGCGGATGAGGTTCTCGACGTTGTAGCCGGAGCGGAAGCTCTCGCTCGCCCAGGTGGCGAAGAGGCAGACGGCCAGCAACAGGCCGAAGATGCCGAGGAGTTTTTTCATGCGGGAAAACGACAGTGAAGGGGACACTCCTGTCCCCTATAAGACGGATATTTACTTGTTCTGAACCGGGGGACAGGAGTGTCCCCCTCACGACGCGTGGTCATGCCGCCACCTCCACGCCCGTCGCCAGATGCATCACGGCTTCCTCGCTGAGTTCGCTGCGCTGGAGTTCGCCGGTGAGGCGGCCTTCGTGCATCACCAGCACGCGATCACTCATGCCGAGGATTTCCTCCATCTCGCTGGAAACGAAGAGAATCGCCACGCCCTTCCGTGCCAACTCCTCCATCAGCTTGTAGATTTCCTGCTTCGCACCCACGTCAATGCCGCGCGTCGGCTCGTCGAGGAAGAGCACTCGGGGCTGGATGGCGAGCCACTTGCCCAGCACGACCTTCTGCTGGTTGCCGCCGGAGAGGAACTGCACCACCTGCCGGTCGCTCGGAGTCTTGATGCGCATCGCGCCGATCATCTCGGTGCTCAACTCGCCCTCGCGACGATGGTTGAGGAAGCCCTGCCGCTGGTCGCGACGCAGGCTGGCGAGGCTCACGTTCTCGCGCACGGGCATCTCCAGCACCACGCCCTGCTTCTTCCGATCCTCGGGCACGAGGGCCAGGCCGGACTCAATGGCGGACTGCGGCGAGGTCGGGGAAACTTCCTTCCCGCTCACGCGAATCGTCCCGCCCAGCGCGGGCGTGACACCGAAGAGCGACAGCAATACTTCCGTCCGCCCGGCTCCGACCAGACCGGCGAGGCCGACAATCTCGCCGGCGCGCACCGAAAAACTGACTTCGTGGCACGGGTGCGCGGGCGTGCGGAGGCGGTCCACATGTAGGGCCACCTCCCCTGCCCTATGCGGCTCGTGCGGGTAGAACTGCGAGAGGTCACGGCCCACCATGAGCTTCACCATCGCGGCGTGGCTGATTTCCTCGCGCGACAAGCCGCCGCTGTTCTCGCCGTCGCGGAGGACGGTCACGCGGTCGGCAAGGAGCTTCACCTCGCCGAGCCGGTGCGAGATGTAAACGATGCTCACGCCGCGCGTGCGGAGGTCCCGAATGACCTTGAACAAGTTCTCAGCCTCGCGGGCGGACAGGCTGGAGGTCGGCTCGTCCATGATGAGCACGCGGGCATTGGTGGACAGGGCCTTCGCGATCTCCACCAACTGCTGCTGACCGATGGCGAGCGTGCTGACCAGCGTATCGGGCTTCACATCCAGCCCGACGGCGTCGAGGAACTGCTTGGCCTCGCGGTGGGTGCGCGCGGTGTCAATCAGGCCGAAGCGGCGCGGCTCGCGACCGAGGAAGATGTTGGCCGCCACGTCCAGATTGTCGGCGAGGTTCAACTCCTGATGGATGAGCGCGATGCCGCTGGCGAGGGCGTCGTGGACGGAGCGGAGAGCGACGGGCTGGCCGTCGAGGAGGATTTCACCGGAGTCGGCGGTCTGCACGCCGGCGAGGATTTTCATCAACGTGCTCTTGCCCGCACCGTTCTCACCGATGACCGCGAGCACCTCGCCGCGCTCGACGGTGAGGCTCACGCCCTTGAGCGCCCGCACGCCCGGGAAGGACTTGGTCAAGGAGCGGGCTTCGAGGAGGGCGGGCATGCCAGGAATCAGTCTATCGCATCAAACCACCCGCCAGCCCACGACCCTGTGGAGTGCGGTGACTTGTCACCGCTTTCCCGAGGCGACTTGTCGCCGTCGAAGTCTGATGAGCTTCGGTATAACAATGCGTCAAGCGGCTGGCGCAAACCGTAGCACCATTAACGAACCCATGCGTGTCGAGTTTTGACGGCGACAAGTCGCCTGCGGAAAGCGGTGACGAGTCACCGC
>CAZCBE010000020.1:0-4363 GCA_964496695.1 uncultured Klebsiella sp. | reverse complement strand
AACCCCTGGTGTGGCTCTTTTTGCCGGCTACATGGGGCATGTGGAGTGCGGTGACTTGTCACCGCACTCCATAGCGCTCGCGGTCGTTCGCTCGCCCCTCGTCATTTCCCCCCGACCTTCGCCTTCAGGTCCGTCCAGAACTCATCCACGTTGTCCTTCCGTATCTGCCGCGCTGGGATGTCTATGAACTTGCTCGCGGGCACCACGCCCGCGTTGCCCTTGAGAATCTCGTTCAGCACCTCGACGGACTTGTAGCCATACATGTAGGGGTTCTGCACCACGGTGCCGTGGACGGTGCCTTTCTGGATGCCCGCGAGCGTCGCGTCGGCCTCGTCGAAGGCGATGACCTTCACCTTGCCCAGCTTGCCGGCCTGCGCAAGCGCCTCGAGCATGAGCGGCGGATTGTAGGCGAAGAGGCCCACCATGCCGCCGATGTCGGGATACTTCGCGAGCGTGTCCTCGGCGTTCGCCTTGCCCTTGGCCTGGTCGAACTGGTCGGTGAGCGTGCCGAGGATTTTGAAGCCATTGCCTTCGAGCACCTTGTCGGCGGGGTCGAAGTTGCTCGGGTTCTCGGGCCGGCCAAGGATGGCGTCAATCGTGCCCTGGCGGCGGCGCTTGGCGTTATCCTGCTCCATGCGGCCGATGAAAATCATCACCGTGCCGCCCTTGGGCATCGCCTCGCGCACGAGGTCGCCGCACAGGCGCCCGGCCTTGTAGTTGTCCATGCCGATGTAAACGAGCCGGTCGGCGTTGGGCGCATCGGAGTCGTGGGTGATGAGCTTGGCGCGCTTGGCGGCGGTGTTGAGGAGGTCGGTCTGGTTCGCCGGGTCAATCGGGCTGACGGCGATGCCATCCACGCCCTTGGTGAGCAGGTCCTCAATCATCCGCTTCTGGTCGCCGATGCCCTCGACCGGCATGAGCGTCTGCGCATCCACGCCGAGCTTCTCGCCCGCAGCCTTCACGCCCGCAGCGGCGATGGTCCAGAACGACGCGACGCCGTTGGAGACAAAGGCGATTTTCTGTTTCTTGGCGGGCTTGGCCGAGGCGTCACCACCCGGCTTCGCGGCGGGGTCGGCGGGTTTGTTGCAAGCAGTGAGGCCGAGCAAGAGCGCGGCGACGGCGGGGAGGGTGAGGAGGATGTGTTTGTTCATGGGAAGAGGTTGAGCGCTACAGGATAGGGTTAAGCTTTTGTTTGGAATCGTAAACACTCAAGAACTGCGCGCAGCGCTGAGACTCTCAGCGAAAGGATTGGGGCGTCCTGAGAAGCGGTCGTCGAGGCGTGACTCGACATGATTACGGCTCCAAACAGCAGCGCACTCAAGGCCAAGGCACTGCTCACGGGTCGCTGGCTCTTCGGTATGGCCGCGATACAATGAGAAGCGGCGGGTAATGGCGTCGAACTTGTAGAAGTCGGGTGACTGTTGCAGTGCGTCGGGCACTGAAGCGAAGCCGATTACCGGCCACCCGCCTTTGCCGAGACAGGAGCGCATAATCCAAATGCGAAACGCAATCGGACAGGAGACGATGTCGGTAACCGGTGGGCGTTCGGTAAAGCGATAATCGAAGAAGGCCACGAGCGGAGACTCGATTACCATACCGTAAGCAAAGCCGTCGCGCGAAAGAGCGACCTCAAAGACATTGCCGGGTTCCCATGCTGAACGGCGTGGCATAGTAATTCGATTACACGGGTCGTGCAGCAATGCCTAACACACCGTCAGCCCGCCATTCACGTGCAGCGTCTGCCCGGTGACAAACGACGACGCCTCGCTCGCGAGGAAGACCACCGAACCGTCGAGGTCGGAGGGGATGCCCCAGCGGTTCACGGGGATGAGCGCGCGGTAGCCGTCCTTGAGCGCCTGCGGGTCCTTCTCGTGGCGCTCCACAGGAATCCAGCCGGGCGCAATCATGTTCACCGTGATGCCGTGCGGGGCCAGCTCGCCCGCGAGGCTGCGGTGGAAGCCGTTCTGCCCGCCCTTGGCCGCGACGTAGGCCGTGAAGTTCGGCACGCCGCGCGCGACGACCTCGGAGCCGATGTTGATGATGCGGCCCCAGCGCTGCGCCTTCATGTGCGGCAGGCACGCGCGCGTGAGGAGGAACGGGCTCTTGATGAAGAAATCAATCATCCGCTGGTAGAACGCCCAGTCGTAGTCTTCGATGGGCTTCTGCGGCTGGTCGCAGGTGGCGTTGAGGACGACGATGTCCACCGGGCCGAGCTGCTTCGTGATGGCGCGGTGCATCTTCGCGACGTCCGTCTCGCTGGTCACGTCGGCCTTGAAGAGCGCGCCGGTGAGGCCGAGGGCCTGGAATTCGGCGAAGGACTTCTTGGCGCGGGCGGTGTTGTTGGCGTAGTTCAAGGCGACCTTCGCCCCGGCCTTGCCGAGCGCGATGGCCATGGCCTTGCCCAGGCCGGTGCTGCTGCCAGTGACGAGCGCGACACGGCCGGCGAGTGAAAACGAGTTGGCGGAGGAGTCAGGCATGGCCATGCGAGGTCAGTTCGGTTGTGTTGTGCGACGCGCGGAGTGTGAAGGGATCAACGCACCGCGTCAACGCAGGGGCGCACAGATTTGGTGGCGCGCGGCGTTCACGCCGCTTCAACGTCCGAACGCCGAAACGCGATGGAGCACTCAGCCAACGATACAGGTGGCAGAGAGCCTTTCCGTAAACGCAGAGACGCAGAGAACGCAAAGCAGCGCAGAGGTGACAGCTTAAGTGGAACACCGAAAGGCGAACGCGGCTGAGAGGGGCAAATCTCTGCGGTTCTCCGCGTTCTCTGCGTCTCTGCGTTAAAGCGAATCGGGCTACTACGGTATCGTCCCGTCTGAGGCCAGTCGCACGTTGAAGCGGCGTGAACGCCGCGCGCCGGGGTTCAGCTCAAAATGGCGTGGAGCACTTCGCCATGCACATCCGTGAGGCGGATGTCGCGGCCGCTGAAGCGGAAGGTCAGGTGCTCGTGGTTGATGCCCAGCAGGTGGAGCATCGTGGCGTGCAGGTCGTGGATGGCCACCTTGTTCTCGACCGCCTTGTAGCCGTAGTCGTCCGTCGCGCCGTAGATGGTCCCGCCCTTCACACCACCACCGGCCAGCCACATGGTAAAGCCGAACGGGTTGTGGTCGCGGCCGTTGGTGCCCTGCGCAAACGGCGTGCGGCCAAACTCGCCGCCCCAGACCACGAGCGTTGAATCGAGCAGTCCCCTGCCCTTCAGGTCACGCAATAGCCCGGCGATGGGCTGGTCCACGGCGCGGGAGTTTTTCTCGTGGCCGTCGCGCAGGTTGCTGTGCTGATCCCAACGATCACCCGCACCGTCCGGGCAGGTCAGCTCGATGAAGCGCACGCCGCGCTCGACGAGCCGCCGCGCCAGCAGGCATTGCTCGGCGAAGACGGCGGTCATGCGGTTCGGCGAGCCCACGCCATACATGCGCCGGGTCGCCTCGCTCTCACCGCGCACGTCCATCAGTTCCGGCACGGCGGATTGCATGCGGTAAGCCAGCTCGTAGTTCGCGATGGAGCTTTCGAGGGCGTCGAGCTTGCCGAAGCGCTCCACGACGCCCGCGTCGAGTTTGCGCATGAGGGCGAGCTTGGCGTCCTGCAGCTCCGGCTTCGCCTCCGTGGGGATCACGTTCGCCACTGGGTTCGCACCGGTCTTGAACACGGAGCCTTGATACGTCGCGGGGAGGAAACCGCTGTTGAAGTTGTCGAGGCCGCCGGGCGGGACGAGGCCGCCGTTGAGCACCACGAAACCCGGCAGATCGGCGTTCTCGCTGCCGAGGCCGTAGCCGGCCCACGCGCCCATGCTGGGCCGCCCTTGCAGGCCGCTGCCGGTGTGCAGAAAGTAGTTGGCGTTCGTGTGCTCGGAAAACGCGCTGGTCATTGAACGCACCACGGCGAGATCGTCCACGCACTGGGCGACGTGCGGGAACAGACTGCTGACCGGGATGCCGCTCTGGCCGTGCGCCTGGAACTCCCACAGCGAGCCCAGGGTGCTGCCGTTGTTGTTGAACTGCGTGGGCTCCATCTTCAGGCCGAAGGGCTTGCCGTTTTCGGCGGTGAGCCGGGGCTTGGGATCGAACGTGTCCACCTGCGAGGGGCCGCCGTCCATGTAGAGGAAGATGACGGAGCGGGCGCGCGGGGCGGCGTGCGGAGCGCGCGGGGCGAGGGAATTGCCCACGCTGCCGAGGGCCCGGTCTGCGAGCAGCGAGGTGAGAGCCAATGCACCGAAGCCGTTCGCGCAGCGGGCGAGCATGGCACGGCGGGAAAGCGTGCGGACTGAAGGAGAACGGTTCATGGCAGGAAGCGGCAGCAAAAAGCCATCACGCGTGCGACGACGACGCGCTTCTCCCTCTCCCCCACTGGGGGAGAGGGCTGG
>CAZCBE010000019.1:0-75314 GCA_964496695.1 uncultured Klebsiella sp. | reverse complement strand
CTGGCGTGCTCGGGTCTCCCTCTCCTCCATGGAATGGAGGAGAGGGCCGGGGAGAGGAGGTGCGGCAGGTCAAGTCGCGTTGGGAACTGGTCGAAGCGCCCCTCTCCCGCTCGTGCCTCGCAGGGCGAGGGAGACAGAGGTGCGTCGTGCTTTGGCCAGCGGTCGCGAACTGCCGGCCACCGGTCCCGGCACGAGGGGGCGGTTCAAGAGCTGAAATCGCGGCGGTTGGCGGACCGTTGGCTCTCTCCCAGCGGCAGAGGGCCGGGTGAGGGCGAACGACCGCGAAGTTCCGCACGTTCGAGTTACCAAACTATTCCCACAGTCGGTATAACATCACTCTACCACTCCGTTTCTTCTCCTCACCTCTCGCCGCACAGTGCCACCGGTTCCGTCACGCCCCGGCCGCGCGGCGGCGATCCCAGGTGTAAACCACGTTGCCGGCCACGTCGCGGTGCTCGAAGCGGATCGCGCTTTCGGCTCCGTCACGCTTGAGGGTCACGGAGAGGAAGCCGCCCTTCACACGATGGAACCGGTGGTATTTCTCATCCAGTCCTGGGGTGCCGCCGGCATGTTCATCGCTCGCCGCGCCCACGCTCAGTTCGTTCAGGCCCGTCCCGGGATGCACGGAGTGGTATTGCCAGTGCCGGTCCCCGCAGATGACCACGAAATTGTCCGGCACATTCGCCTTCAACCACGCCCGGAGTTCGTCGCCCTCCGTCTGGAATCCCTCGTTCGCATGGTTGTCGTGCTTGTTCGGCCGGTCCGGGCCGACCAAGGGCGTCGGCGAGATCAGCACCTTCCAGGTCGCGTCGCTCGCCTGCACGGTGCGCTTGAACCACGCCTTCTGCTCCGCGCCCCAGATGCTCTTGTCTGCCCCGTCCGGCTGCTTGTTCGGCGAACGGTAATCGCGGCCGTCGGTGAGCCAAAGCTGCAGGTCCTGTCCCCAGCGAAACGTGCGGTAGCTCGGCCCGTCGGCCAGCGGCGCCTGCTGCCGGAAGATCTGCTGGCCTTCCGCGAAAGTGAACTCGCCCATCTTCGCGCCGGGCCAGGAGTCGTTGTTCAGCGTGTCGTGATCGTCCTTGAGCCAGTAGGTGGCCACGTTGCGGTTGAATTCCACCAACCGGGGCAGGCTGAACATCCGCTCCCAGTGATAGCGTGCCAGGCGCGGCGTCACTGCGCGCGGTTCGTCATTGTCGTAATACACCAGGTCCCCCGTGAGAAAGGCAAACTGCGGCCGGAGTGCGAGCATGGCCGGATAGATGGCATGCCCATCCGGATGGCCGCGATCCGGATACCCCTGGCAGGTCATCACGCAGAACCGGAAATTGCCCGGAGCCGTGGGCACGGGCGCGGTCTCAAACCGCCCCCGGAGTGCGCCATGCGCCGGCGAACCGCCGGGGCCGGTGGTTTCGGTCGCATAGTGATAGGTCGTTCCGGGCTTCAACCCGGCCAGCCGGAACTGGTGGATGAAATCATTCGCTGCCGTCAGTTCGATCCACTCCGAGTTCTTGCCATCACTCAGATCCTCGCGGGTTCCGTAGCGCAGGCGCACGCGGCCCGACGCGCCGGGACAAGCACCCTCAAGCTCCTCCACCGGCACGGTAACCCGTGCCGCCCCGGCCTTCTTCTGGTTCACCCGGCCGGGGATGACGAGGCCCGTTTGATTGCGCGTGGCGGACGCGGTCAACCGGGTCCAGAGGATGGCCGTGGTGTCGGTCACTTCCCCCGCCCGCGTGCCGGTGGCCTGCCGCGACTGGCCGGCCGCCGCAGCGGCCGCCAGCGCTCCGCCCAGGCGTGCGGCCGCGAGCGAACCGGCGGCAAGGGCGGAAGACCTGGCCACAAAGGCGCGGCGCGTGACATTGCGGGGCGGCGGATGCATGGCTTGATTTAGCGTGATCCCGTGCGGTTGAAAACGTCTTTTACGCCGTCAGCCAACCCCATCATTGCCAATGGATTCCGTTGGACAGCCCTCCATCGCCGCTCGAGCTTAGATCAGCTCTTGCGGCGTCACGGGCTGCCGGAAGACTACGGACATTCCTATTTCAGCGTCGCGGTGGAAGAAGTCCGGCGCAGCCGCCCTGCATTGGTCGCAGTCAATGCAGGTGATGTCCACGTAGAAGCGGCCGGGAGCGTTTTGCGGGAGTCGTTCAGTGAGTGTTGCCATAGTTTTATCTTTCGTTCGCCCGAACGCTAGGCCAATGACAGTGGTTGAGTGAAATTCATTAGTATCATATACTGTTGCATAACATGCATGAGTTCCTCGCCACCGCCCCTTTCGATCTCTATGAACTGGCGTTGTTCCAACTCATCGTGAAACACCGCAGCTTCACCAAGGCGGCGGAACTGGCCGGCGTGACGCAGAGCGCCATCACCCGCCAGATGCAGGGCATGGAGCGCAGCCTGGGACTCAGCCTGCTGGAACGGACCACGCGCAGTGTGCGCGTGACGCCTGCCGGGGAGTTCCTCTTTCGCGACTCAGCCCGGCTCCTGGGCGACGTGGATCAGACACTCCAACGGCTGCGCGAGGAATTTGCGGGCGCCCGCAAGGAAGTGCGGGTCGGCGTCTCGCGGAGCATCTGCCTCGCCCACCTGCCCGGGCTTTTCCATGCGAACCTGCGCCGCCTCCCGGAACTGGCCTGTCAGGTTTCGCACCAGCCCAGCAGCGGCATCCTGAGCGCCTTGGAGGCCAACGAACTCGAACTCGGCGTGCTCTGTCCGCCCCGCCGTCTGCCCCGCACGGTGCAGGTCACGCACACGTTTGAGGATGCCTTTGTCCTCGTGGCTCCCGCCGCCCTCGCCAGCGAGTTCGCGGGCGTCGCCAAGTCACGCAAGGCCCGGGCCGGTTGGCTGCAGACGCAGCGCTGGCTCCTGCTGGAGGACAGCTCCAACACCGGCCAGCGGCTGCGCGGCTGGATGGCCCGTCAAGGCTGGCGCTGCGAGCCCGCGATGCAGGCGGACAACTTCGACCTCATCATCAACCTCGTCGCGATGGGCATGGGTGTGGGCTTTGTGCCGGTCCGCGCGCTGGCACTCTACGGTCAGAAGAAGTCGTTGCAGCGCATCCCGCTGCCCGAGAGGTTCACCCGTGAACTGGTGGTGGTGATGCGTCGTCACCGCACGCCGCCGGAACATCTGCGGCAGTTTGTGGCGAATGTGCTGTTTTGAGAATTGCCGAATGTTTTTTGCGTCCGCACGCCAAAGGCATTCGACCACCCAGGAACGGTGTGCCGTGAAGCGACCTGAAGGTCGCGCGCCTGCTAAAACCGGTAGCTCACGCCGGTGCCGATGCCCAGGCCGCTGCTGAGATTGATCTCCGCCGAACGATTCACCCCGTGGTGCTGCAGCGTCTCCTGCCACAGGTGCCGCAGTTCCACGTGCGCGTCCCAGTGCTCGTTGAGCTTCCGGCTCGCCCGCACCGCGCTGAACCATCCCACCCACCCATGGGTCCGTGAGCTTTGGCCCGCCTGGTTGATCACCGCGATGCTCGGCGTCGCCACCGTGATCTGCTCCGCGTAGCTCAGCTTCGAGAAACCAACGCCCAACGCCAGCCCTCCCTGCACGCCCACGCTCCACTTGTCGTTGGGCACCCAGTCCAAGGCCGGGCCCAGCCGGAGCTGCACCGCGTGCAGTTCCAGCCTCCGCGGGCCCGTTACACTGGCCGCTGCGTTGCCCTGCGTCCGCGTCGGGGTGCTCCCGATCACCGGGCTGCCCGGCAGCGCCACGGACGGGCCGCTGTAGGGGGCCGCACCCGGAAAGAGCGTCACGCCGCCCAACTGAAACACGTCGGTGATCAGGTTCACCGTCGAGTTCGGGTCGCCATTCTGCTGCCACTTGAAGCAGTTGTAGGCCACGCCCGCTTCCCAGCTCAGCCGCCACTTCCCGCTGGCCCGCCAGTCGTAGCGGTAAAAGAGGTCCAGCCCGGGAAAGGGCTGGTTGTCCAGGCTCCGGGTGTAGCCGCCGCCGTTCAGCTCCACGCTGTGCAGGTCCAGCGTGCCCGCGCCGACCGCGTTGTTCACCTGCGCGTCGCTGGCATAGCCGAAGAACGAGGTGCTGGGCGGGCCGCCCGGGATGGCCGGCGCGTTGCCCGTCGAGTCCACCCGGTTGTAGCCGTCGTCGTAGGTCCGGTCCACCGCGCCCCCGGCGGCGGGGCCGGGGTTGGTGGCGCGCGTGGCGGTGAACTTCGCCTTCGCGTTGAGCCACACCGGCAGGCTCGCGCCGAAGTGGTGCCGGCTCACCGCCGGGTCGTTCAGGTTTTGCGCGGCGGCGGCGAACGGCAGGGCACAGGTGCCGGCCAGCAGCAGGGAGACGTTCTTCATGGGGTGAGGAGAGCAGGCCAGTGACACGAAATCTCAATGGAAGTCGGTAGAATACCAACGCCGCCGGAGTCACCCCTCCCCCCAACCCTCTGCCCTCCTCCGAGGAAGGGAGAGGGAGCCGGCATGCATCGCGGCCTCTCTGCTATTCCACCGATAGGCATGGGAGCTTGGCATCAGTTGCCCGTGACGATGCGATAGAAGCGCGTGGCGGTGGGCGGCGAATCCGTGTTGGGTGCGCCGTCGTCCAGCCAGTTGAGCCGGTTGCCCGTGCCGGGGATGATCACCGGCGAGGTCTTCCACGGGTCGCCCACGGCATCCTGATACTGCACATAGTAGGTCAGGCCCACCTCGGTCGGAAACTCGATGTAGAAACGGATGCGCCCGTCCGGTGCGTAGCCCCGGCGGCCAGTGACGGCGACCATCACCGGGTTGCTCGGCGGCGGAACCACGCGTGTCTGGTTCAGCAGTTCCAGCTTGAGGCCGGGGCTGATGCCGCTGGCCCGGTTCACATTGTAATACTCCAGCGTGAGCGTGATGTTGCTGCCGGAGCGCACCGCCAGGTTGTATTCGATGTAGGGCAGCCCGCCGTTGGTAACACTCGCGTTGCGCAAGGTCACGCCGGCCGGCAGGTTCGTCGCCGTGATGCGCAGCGCGGTGAAGTCGAAGGGCGTGTGGTTCACCACGCTCACCTTCTGCTCATACAGGCTGGTCTGCGGATTGAAGATCGGCGCGCCAAAAGTGCTGGTGTAGGCCGCGTCCCCGCTGACGCTGGTCAGCAACGGCTGGTAGATGATCACGGGAATCGTCACGAGCTGGGTCGTGCCGTCGTTGAACTCCACCGTCACCGTGATGGCCGAGCGGTTCGTCGAACCGTCCTGCCCGCCCACGGCCAGCACGTTCACCTCGCTGTTGGTCGGATTGAACGTGATCTCCTTCACCAGGTTCGTGTCCGAGGCGACCATCGTCACATTGGTGATCATCCGGCCCGTCATGGGGTCGTTCAAATTCTCCAACGAGACCCGGGGCACGCCTCCCAGCGTGGGGATCTCCACCAGAATCGGCACCACGCCGCCACCCCGGTTCGTGCGACCGCCCTCGTCAGTGGAGACGATCACCAGCGCATCGTCGCCGAAGTAGTTTGTAGTCGAACGGTAGGCGAGGCTCTCCAGTGCGGCATTCAGGTCGGCGATCGTTCCGGCCAGCACCAGCGCGTTGGAGCCTGCAAAGCCGTTGGGCAGGTCCAGCCCGTTGGTCACGGTCAGGCTCAGCGTGCCGTTGGTCACCGCGAGCGACACGGTCAGCACGGTGCTGTCCGGGTCACCCACGCGGAGGGCATTCGCGTCCGGCATGTTGGTGACCGAGAAACGCAGCACCGTGCTCGAGAAAACCCGCTGCAGCGGCGGCACGGCATTGGTGGGCCGGGCATACACCAAGAGGCTCACCGTGGCCGGGTTGGAGTTCGAACCGTAGTCCGAAGCCCGATACGTGAACGTGTCGGGGCCGAAGAAGTTCGTGTCCGGCGTGTAGTTAAAACCGCCGTTGGCATTGAGGGTCACCGTGCCATGTGCCGGGTCGGTGAGCTTGGTCGCGGTCAGCGCATCAAACTCCACGTCGGTGTCGTTGGCCAGCACGCCGGGGCCGTTGATGGTCAGCACGTCGCCCTGGTTCATCGTGTAGCTGTCATGGTTCGCGATGGGCGCGTTGTTCACGGCCCCCACGGTGAGCACGAAGGTGTTGGTGCTCTTGTCCACGCCCAGCGGCCCGGGCCCTGCTCCAGTGGGGGTGAGCCCGGTCCCGCCATTGTCCTGCACCACCACCGTGACGGTGGCCAGACCATTGGAATTAAGTGCGGCCGTGAACGTCAGCCTGCCGCTGTTGTCAATGACCGGGGCCGCGCTGAACAGGGTGGCATTGTCCACGGTGACCGTATAGCCCACGAGCGACTGCGCCGATTCGTTGGCCGGACCCGGGGAGAACGTGGCAAACCCGGCGAGGCTCTGCGGCCCCGCGCTTTCCTGCACCGCAACCAGGCTCCGGGAGAACGTCACGCTCGGCGCATCGTTCACCGGGGTCACGGTGATGATGAAGGTGTTCGTGCTCCGGTCCACCCCGAGCGGTCCCGGCGGCAACTGACCGGCGGCTGGACCGCCGATCAGCGGACTGCCCGGGAACGCGGAAAAGGGTCCGCTGAAGGGAGCAGCACCCGGAAAGAGCGTCACTCCGCCGATTTGGAACACATCCGTGATGAGCTGAGCCAGCGCGCTGCCGCCGCTGTCCAGCACCACCACGGTGACCGTCGCGCTGCCGTTGGCATTTGTCGCAGGCGTGAAGGTCAGCACTCCAGTTTCGCTGATGGCCGGCGCGACGCTGAAGAGCGCGGAGTTGTCCACCGTGACCTGGTGAACCAGCACCTGCGCCGACTCATTCAGCGGCCCGGCAGAGAAGGTGGCAAAGCCGCTGACCGTCTGCGCGCCCGCGTCCTCCAGCACGGTGAGCGCGCTCTGGACGAACGTCACGCCCGGCGCATCGTTCACCGCCGTCACATTGATCGTGAAGGTGTTCGTGCGCTTGTCCGCCCCGCCGTCCGCCGTGCCACCCGAGTCATGCACCACCACCGTGACGGTAGCGGAACCATTGGCATCGGGCACCGGAGTGAAGGTCAGCCCGCCGGCGTTGTTGATCGCAGGTGAGGCGGCGAAGAGCGCCGCATTGTCCACCGTGACCGTGTAGCCCACCAAGGTCTGCGCCGCCTCGTTCGTCGGGCCCGCCGAGAAGGCCGCGAAACCTGCCAGGCTCTGTGCCCCCGCATCTTCCAGCACCGTCACGGTGCCCTGCGCGAAGACCACGCCCGGCGCATCGTTCACCGGCGTCACACTGATGGTGAACGTGTTGGTCGCCTTGTCCACGCCGACAGGAGGAGTGGCGTTCTGTGTCGGGGCCAAACCCGTGCCGCCACTGTCCTGCACCACCACCGTCACCGTCGCGCTGCCGTTGGCGTTGGTCGCCGGGGTAAAGGTGAGCCGCCCGTTGGTGTCAATCGTCGGGGCCGCGAGGAAGAGCGCCGCGTTGTCCACGGTGACCGTGTAGCCCACCAGGGTCTGGGCGGATTCGTTGGCAGGTCCGGGGGAGAAGGTCGCGAAGCCGGCCACGCTCTGCGCCCCGGCATCCTCCAGCACCGTCACGGTGGACTGCGCAAAGGTCACCATCGGCGCATCATTCACCGCCGTCACGCTGATCGTAAAGGTGTTGGTGGTCTTGTCCACGCCGCCGTTGGCCAGGCCGCCCGTGTCCTGCGCGATGACCGTGACGACGGCCAAACCGTTCGCGTTGGCTGCCGGAGTGAAGGTGAGCCGGCCATCGGGCGCGAGCACGGGCTGGATGCTGAACAGGGAGAGATTGTTGTTCGACACCTGATAGCCGGTTTCAAGCACCTGCCCCGATTCATTGGCCGGTCCGGAGGAGAAGGTCGCGAAACCATCGAAACTCTGCACCCCCGCATCCTCCAGCACCGTGAGCACGCTTTGAGCAAAGGCCACTGCGGGAGCATCGTTCACCGGCGTCACACTGACGGTGAACGTGTTGGTGCTCTTGTCCACCCCACCGGCCTGAGCCGGCAGCTTCAAAGCGCTGGCCTGCAATCCTGTCCCCCCGCTGTCCTGCACGACCACGGTCACCACCGCACTGCCATTCGCGTCCGGCGCGGAGGTGAAGGTCAGCCGCCCGCTGCTGTCAATGGCCGGGGCTGTGCCGAAGAGCGCCGCGTTGTTCACCGTGACGGTGTAGCCCGCCAGGGTCTGGGCAGATTCATTGGCCGGTCCGGGAGAGAAGGTGGCGAAGCCGGCCACACTCTGCGCGCCCGCATCCTCCAGCACTGTCACCACGCTCTGGGCGAAGGTCACACTCGGGGCGTCATTCACCGGGGTCACGCTGATGGTGAAGGTGTTCGTGCGCTTGTCCATGCCCGCAGGGGTCGCCGCCGTATCCGTCGGCGCCAGGCCGGTGCCACCGCTGTCCTGCGCCACCACGGTTACCATCGCGCTGCCGTTGACGTCGGGAGCGGAGGTGAAGGTCAGCACGCCCGCGTTGTTGATCGCCGGGAGCGAAGTGAAGAGCGCTGCATTGTCCACCGTGACGGTGTAGCCCACCAATGTTTGCGCCGATTCGTTCGCGGGTCCGGGTGAGAGCGTGGCGAAGGCCATGCTCTGCGCGCCCGCATCTTCCAGCACGGTCACCGTGCTCTGGGCGAACGTCATGCCCGGCGCATCGTTCACCGGCGTCACGTTGATCGTGAAGGTGTTGGTCGCCTTGTCCACCGCGCTGGGAGAGACGCTGACCGTGGCCGGGGCCAGCCCCGTCCCGCCGCTGTCCTGCACCACCACCGTCACCGTCGCGCTGCCATTGGCATCGGGAGCGGCCGTGAAGGTCAGCACGCCGGCGTGGTTGATTGCCGGGGCTGAGCTGAAGAGCGCCGCATTGTTCGCGGTGACGGTGTAGCCCGCCAGCGTCTGGGAGGATTCATTGGCCGGGCCGGGGGAGAAGGTGGCGAAGCCGGCCACCGTCTGCGCGCCCGCATCCTCCAGCACGGTCACCACGCTCTGGGCGAAGGTCACACTCGGCGCATCGTTCACGGAGGTCACGCTGATCGTGAAGGTGTTCGTGCTTCGGTCCACACCGCCGTCGGTCGTGCCGCCGCTGTCCTGCAACACCACGGTCACCGCCGCTGATCCGTTCGCATTCGCAGCGGGGGTGAAGGTGAGCGTGCCATTGTTTGCCACCGCCGGCGCAGCGCTGAACAGGGCTCCGTTGTCCACTGTGACGGTGTAGCCCACCAAAGTCTGCGCCGACTCATTGGCCGGGCCCGGCGAGAACGTGGCGAAGGTGTTCAGGCTCTGCGCGCCGGCATCCTCCAGCACCGTCACGGTGCTTTGCGCAAAGGTCACACTCGGCGCATCGTTCACCGCCGTCACTTGGATCGTGAAGGTGTTCGTCGCCTTGTCCAAACCACCGCCCGCCGTGCCGCCGGAATCCTGCGCCACCACGGTGACGATCGCCGAACCGTTCGAGTTCGCGGCCGGCGTAAACGTCAACCCACCGGAGGTATTGATCGCCGGGGCCGCGCTGAAGAGCGCCGCGTTGTCCACGGTGACGGTGTAGCCCACGAGCGTCTGGGCGGACTCGTTGGCCGGGCCGCTGGAGAACGTGGCGAATCCATTGGCCGCCTGCGCGCCGGCGTCCTCCAGAACGGTCACCATGCTGTGCGCCAGAGTCACGGTCGGCGCATCATTTACCGGCGTCACGCTGATCGTGAAAGTGTTCGTCGCCTTGTCCACGCCGCTGTCGGCGACTCCACCGTTGTCCTGCACCACCACGGTCACGGCCGCCGTGCCGTTCGAGTTGGCCGTTGGCGTGAACGTCAGCCGGCCGTTGGTGTCAATCGCCGGGGCCGCGCTGAACAGGCCCGCGTTGTCCACCGTGACCGTGTAGCCCACGAGCGTCTGCGCCGACTCGTTCGCCGGGCCAGGGGAGAACGTCGCAAAGCCCGCGAGTGCCTGCGCCCCCGCGTCCTCCAGCACCGTCACGGTGCCCTGCGCGAACGTCACGCTCGGCGCATCGTTCACCGCCGTCACGTTGATCGTGAAGGTGTTGGTGCTCTTGTCCGCGGCGCTCGGCGTCGTTGGCAACACCCCGGTCGGAGCCAGCCCCGTTCCGCCGCTGTCCTGCACCACCACCGTCACCGTTGCCGTGCCGTTCGAGTTGGCCGTCGGCGTGAACGTCAGCCGGCCGTTGGTGTCAATTGCCGGGACCGCGCTGAACAGGCCCGCGTTGTCCACCGTGACCGTGTAGCCCACCAGCGTCTGCACTGACTCGTTGACTGGTCCTGCGGAGAACGTTGCGAACCCGGTGAAACTCTGCGCACCCGCGTCCTCCAGCACCGTCACCGTGCCCTGCGCAAACGTCACGCTCGGCGCGTCGTTCACGGCCGTTACATTGAGCGTGAAGGTGTTCGTCGCCTTGTCCACGGCACTCGGAGTCGTTGGCAACACCCCGGTCGGAGCCAGCCCTGTCCCGCCGTTGTCCTGCACCACCACGGTCACGGTCGCCGTGCCGTTGGAGTTCGCCGCCACCGTGAACGTCAGCCGGCCGTTGGTATCAATCGCCGGGGCCGTGCTGAACAGGCCCGCGTTGTCCACCGTGACGGTGTAGCCCACCAGCGTCTGCGCCGATTCGTTCGCAGGGCCTGGAGAGAACGTCGCAAAGCTGCTCACACTCTGCGCGCCCGCATCCTCCAGCACCGTCACGACGCTCTGGGCCAACGTCACGCTGGGCGCATCGTTCACCGCCGTCACATTGATCGTGAAGGTGTTCGTCGCCTTGTCCACCCCGCCGCCCGCCGTGCCACCGGAATCCTGCGCCACCACGGTCACCGTCGCGGTGCCGTTGGCATTGACGGCGGGGGTGAATGTCAGCACCCCCGCATTGTTGAGGACCGGGACCGCGCTGAACAAAGACGCGTTGTTCACACTGACCGCATAGCCCACAAGTGTCTGCGCCGACTCGTTTGCCGGGCCTGAAGAGAACGTGGCAAAGGCGCTCACCGTCTGCGCCCCCGCATCCTCCAGCACCGTCACCGTGTTTTGGGCGAGGGTGAAAGTCGGCGCGTCGTTCACCGGCGTCACGCTGATCGTGAACGTGTTCGTGCTCTTGTCCACGCCGCTGTCCGTCGTGCCACCGCTGTCCTGCGCCACGACCGTCACGACCGCCGAACCATTCGCGTCCGGGGCGGGCGTGAAGGCCAGCACCCCGGCCTGGTTGATGGCCGGCGGCGTGGTGAAGAGCGACGGGTTGTCCACCGTGACCGCATAGCCCGCCAAAGTCTGGGCGGACTCGCTGGCGGGACCGGGCGAGAAGGTGGCGAAGCTGCTCACGCTCTGCGCCCCGGCATCCTCCAGCACCGTCACCGTGCTTTGCGCAAAGGTCACGCTGGGCGCGTCGTTCACCGGCTTCACCATGAGGGTCACGGTCGTCACCGCCGAGGTGTTCGCGCTGTTCGTGGCCTGATAGGTGAACGTGTCCGGGCCGTTGAAGTCGGCGGCGGGCTGATAGGTGAACGAGCCATTGAGGTTTAAGGCCAACACCCCATGCGTGGTCGTGGTCACGAGCAGTGCGCGCAACGTGGTGCCGATGTCGTTGGCCAGCACGCCGCTCCCGGCGGGAACCACGAGCGAACCGTCCTCGACCACCGTGTAGATGTCCTCGGCCGCGGCGAACGAAAGCACGGTGAGGTTGAAGGTGTTGGTCGCCTTGTCCGCCCCGCCATTGGCCGTGCCGCCGTTGTCCTGCACCACCACGGTGACGGCGGCCATGCCCTCCGCGGCCGGCGCGGTGGTGTAAGTCAGGGAACCGTCTGGTGCGATGGCCGGAGCGGCACTGAACAGCGCGGCGTTGTCCGTGGTGACGGTGTAGGCCGCCGTCTGCGCCGCCTCGTCCGCCGGTCCGGCGGTGAACAGCGCGAAGCCCGTGACCGTCTGCGCCCCGGCGTCCTTGGGTGTGACCACGTGGTTGGTGGCGAAAGCCATCGTCGGCGCGTCGTTCACGGCGGTCACCGAAATGGTGAACGTGTTGGTCGTCTGGTCCACGCCGTTGTTGACCGTTCCGCCACTGTCCTGCGCGATGACCGTGATCGTCGCGCTGCCATTGGCATGGGCGGCGGGCGTGAACGTGAGCGTGCCATTGAGCGCGAGGGCGGGCGGCGTGGCGAACAGCGAGGCGTTGTTGTTTGCCACGGTGTAGCCGACGAGCGCCTGGGCCGCTTCGTCGGCCGGGCCGGTTGAGAAGCTCGCGAAAGCGCCGAGGCTCTGCGCGCCCGCGTCTTCGAGCACGGTCACGGTGCCGAGGGCGAGGGTCACCACGGGCGGGTCATTCACCGGAGTCACCGTGATGATGAAGCTGTTGGTGCTGCGATCCGCGCCGTTGTTCGCGGTGCCGCCGTTGTCGGCCACGATGACCGTCATCGTGGCGGAGCCATTGGCATTTGCGGCGGGAGTGAAGGTCAATGTCCCGTTGGGCGCAATGGCGGGCGGCACGCTGAACAGGGCGGCGTTGTTCGCAGTGAGGGAATAACTCGCCGTCTGCGCGGACTCATCCGCCGGACCCGCAGTGAACGTGGCGAAGCTCGTGAGGGTCTGGCCGCCCGCGTCCTCCAGAACCACCACGTTGTTCATGGCGTAGGTGACTGCTGGCGCGTCGTTCACGGGTGTGACCGTGATCGCGAAAGTGTTGGTGCTGCGGTCCACGCCTCCGTTGGCGGCACCACCACTGTCCGCCACGATGACCGTCACAGTGGCGGAACCGTTGGCATTTGCGGCGGAGGTGAAGGTCAGCGTGCCGTTGGGTGCAATCGCGGGGGCGGTGCTGAACAAGGCCGCGTTGTCCACGGCGAGAGTGTAACTCGCCGTCTGGGCGGATTCATCCGCCGGACCGGCGGTGAACGTGGCGAAGGCCGCCAGGGTCTGCGCCCCGGCATCCTCGAACACCGTCACCGTGCTCATGGCGTAGGTGGCCGCGGGTGGATCGTTCACGGCGGTGACCGTGAGGGTGAAGGTGTTCGTTGCACGGTCCACGCCGCCGTTGGCGGTGCCCCCGCCGTCGCTGGTGACGACCGTCACCGTGGCCGAACCGTTCGCGTTGGCTGCCGCCGTAAAGGTCAGCGTGCCGTCCACCGCAATGGCTGGGGCCGTGGTGAAAAGCGCCGCGTTGTCCGTCGTGAGCGTGTAGGCGGGCGTCTGGATGGACTCATCGGCGGGGCCCGGGGTGAACGTGGCAAAGGCCGCCAGGCTCTGCGCTCCGGCGTCCTCCAGCACGGTCACGTTGCCGGCGAGGGTAACGACCGGCGCGTCATTCACCGGCAGGACGACAATTGAAAAGGAATTCGTCGCCACGTCCACTCCGCTCAGCCGTGCCACCACCGTCACCGTCGCGCTGCCCGAGGCGTTCAGCGCGGGGGTGAAGCTGAGCGTGCGGTCGGTCGCCATGGCGGGTGCCGTGCTGAAGAGCGCGGCATTGTTGTTCGCCAACTGATAGGTGGGCGGCTGGGCGGGTTCACCGGCCTGGCCGGGCAGAAACGTGGTGAAAGCGGCCCGGGTCTGCGCCCCGGCATCCTCAGTGACGGTCACCACGCCCTGCGCGAAGACCACGATGGGAATCGAACTGTCAATCGCCGCGCTCAGGAACGCGGTGTCAATCGCATACGAACCGCCGAGCAGTTTCGGCCCGGCCTCCGCCTGGCCCACGGTGCTGAACAGCGTGAACTGCCCGCCCGTGCTCGCGCCGCCGCCGCCGGACAGGCGGGAGCGGGTGAGGTCCAGTGACTGGGCAGCGGCCGTGCCGGCCAGCGCCATCAGGGACAGGAGCCAGATGGAGAGGGTGCGGTTCACGGCGTCGGCCTCATTTCGCCGCCGCCGTCAGCACGGGGGGCCCGGGCACCTCGCCCTCCTTGAAGGTTTCCGTGGCGACGACCTGGCCACGCTCCAGACGGACCCGCGTCCTGAGGCTGCCGCCGGGATGATAGGCGAGCGACTCGCCATGCGGCTGGTCGTCCCGCAATTCAATCTGCTCGGCGAGCCGGCCATTCTCATGCCAGCGCCGGAAGGTGCCGTTGAGCTTGCCCCCGGCAATGGCGGCCTCCGACTGTTTTGCCCCGCTGGGATACCACTTGACCCGCACGCCCTCGGACACGCCGCCGACAAAATTCTCCGTGACCTGCCGGACACCGTTCGTGTGCCAGCCTTCGGACAACCCGTGCAGCAGGCCGTTGGAAATGACGGAGCGCGATTGCAGCCGGCCAGGCGAGTAATGCTCCACCACCGTCCCGGTGAAGGGCGCGGACTGCGCCGGGCGATACAGGCGACCTTCCTTCAAGACCAGCGCAGCGCGGGGAACCTCCGGCGGGGCCGCCGGCTCAGTCCGCGAGCACCCCGTGAAGACGGCCGCGCCGACCAAGAGCAACCCGGCAAACGTATGGCAAACCATCCGGCGCATCGGAGCCTTATTGGATCTGGAGTTTGTAGAAGAGCGGGGCCGCCCCGGTGGCCGGGGCCGGCACCGCCACCTGCAACAGCCGCACCTCGGTGGAAAGATAGCTGCTCACGGATTCGCCCCCCCCGTCGGGCAGGAGCACGCGGAACGGAATCGGCGCCCACGTCTTCAGGCTGGCGGAGCCGACGATGGTGTAGGTGCGGCCGCGCACGGCGAGGAACTCCAGCACCGGCGTGCCGGACTCGACCCGGGCGATGGCGAGATTCAGGCCGTTGCCGTCCTCGAAGCCATAGGTGCCCGCGACGTATTCCTGCAGGAGGCTCACCCCGTTCTTGCCCGGGGAGGAGTTCGCATCCAGGCCGTTCAATCCCAGGTTCCAGCCCCGGGCGGCGATGATGGCGCGCTCCCAGGCATCCGGCAGGCCGTTGCCATTGGTGTCCTCGCCCAGCGTGAGATCAATGCGCGTCTTCTTGCCCGGCTGGCCGAGGAGCGAGTAGTCGCCGGCCATTTCAAGCGGCAGGAACGTGGCGTTGTTGATGCTGACGCGGATGCGGAAGGGCACCGCAGGCTGCAGGACGCCGTTCTTGTAGATGTCGCTCTTGACCCCGGAATCAAGCGGCACGGTCAGCCGGAAGTTCACGCCCGGTTCATCCTCGGGGTCCACGACGCAGGACACGGAAACCCCGGCGGAGGTGGTCAGGATGATGGTGGCGTTGGTGCGGAGCGGGTTGCCGTATTCGTCACGCGCCATGCCATAGATGGTGTGTGGCAGCGCGGGCGGGAAGGCCTGCGCCAGACCGGCGGCAGCCAGCACCAGTGCGACCACGGCGCACCGGAGCACCGAGGTGAGGGAAGAGGAACGGTTCATAGGAGGAAGAATGGTTCGCAGCCTCAGTTGCCCGAGTAGGAGTAAGTCACGTAGTGGAGCTTGATGTCCTTGACCGTGTTCACGAAACGGTCGAGGCCGTCGTTCGGGTCGTGGAGGAGCTTGTAGCCGGGGATCACCAGCTTCCACTTGGTGTTCCAGACCGAGCGGCCGATCAAGCGGGTGTTGGTGAACTGCGACTGCTGCAACTGCCCGCCGCCGCCGTAGATGTTGCTGGTGAAGGCGGCCGTCGTGGCCACGGGCCGGAAGGTCGCGTGCTTCCGCAGGCCGAAGAGCGGCTCCGTGAGCGAGTCGCTCGACGTGTAGAGCGGCTTGGTGGAGAACTCGGAGCCGCCGATGTTGAAGGGCAGCGGGATGGTGATGTCGTTCACCGACCACGAGCGGATGGAGCTGACATCGCCCAGCGGCGGGCTGCGCATCGCATCCGCGCCGACCGGGATGAGGTAGATGCCCGGCGTCGCGGCCAGGGCCTGGGGATCGAGGAAACTGGTCGTGGGATCGGCGGGCGAGGTGCTGCCCGAGGAGCTGACCAAGGAACCGTTCGCCGCCGGGCTGTCCATGCCCACATAGCCTTCCAACGCCACGCCCACGGAGAAGATCTTCGTGGCGAAGTAGCTGGAGTCGTAATAGTGGTCGCCCCCGGCCAGCTCGCGCCCAAACAGGTTGAGGCTGTCGGTGACCGTGGTGCTGAACTCGACCACCAGGCCCGGCACGGGGAGGCCGTTGCCCGGATCAATCTGCATGCAGTAGCGTTTCACATCCGCGTCGTCCAGCAGGTTGGCCTTGCGGGACTGGTTCAGTGAATCCTTCCAAGTCGTGTCGCCTTCCGCGCCGGTCACGATGCGGAGATTCTCGGTGCGCAGCGAGACGGTGGTGCCGTAGGCGGTCGGGTTGTTGAAGCCGAGGCGGCCCCGGAGCACTTCCCAGTCCGCCTTCATCTCCGCCAGCACGCTGGAGAGGCCGGGGTCACCGGTGTTGCTGCCGGCGTATTGGGGCTCGCCGTTCTTCACAATGCCCAGCGCGCGGGAGTTGATGATGCGGTTGACGAAGCGCTTGCCCTTTTCCGTGTTGAGCAGGCCGGTCTCGTAGTCGTAGGCGTTCGCCGTGAGATAGGTGTATTTCGCGGCCAGCTCGAAGAGCGTCTTGTAACGCTCCAGCTTCTCATCCCGGAAGATGCGGAAGCCGGCATCGCGCGTGCGGTAGCCCTGCACCACCGTCGCGGTGCGCTGGCGGAAGATTTCGCGCTCGGTCAGGATGCGCTGGCCCTTGGCGACGAGCGAACGGTAGATGTTGACGGCCTCGTCCAGCTCGACGACCCGCTTGTTGATCTCGAAGATGGTGGCGTCCATGTCCCGCAGCGCGAGCTTCGCGTCGTTGAGCAGCGGCGCGTTCTGAATCTTGAGCCGCAGGGGCACGAGCGTGGCGTGATAGACGAGGTTGGAATTCGCGACATCCAGCAGGTTCTTCAGGCGCTGGGTGCTGTCCGAGGCGATCACCTCGGCGTCCTTGATGACCTCGCCGGTGGCGGCTCCGGCCTTGGTGGCGCTGCGGATGCCCGAGGTGGCGTCACCACCGGCGGCCACGCCGGCGATCAACGACGTCGGCGGCGCGGTGGCGGCGGCATCGGTGAGCTTCTCCGTGGTCTTCTGGGCGGTCTTGGTGGTCGCGTCCTTGAGCGCCTTGGCCGCGTCCGTGTAGGCCTTCTTCAGCTCCTTGATGGAGACACCCTTGTCAATCTTGGCCACATAGAACTGCTCCTTGGCGCGGTCGGACAACTGCCCCCAGGTCAGATCAAACTTCATGGCCGCCCGGTCATTGGCCTCCAGGGCCGCCGCGAGGTTGTTGCGCGCCAGCGTGACTTTCGCGATGGCGTCCTGCAACTGGCCGGGCGACTGGCGCTTGCCGGTCCAGTCGGCGGGCTTCTGGAAGAAGCCGTCGGCGTCCAATGTGAACTTGACCGTGCGGACCTGCGATTTCAGGACCGCGAACTGCGCGTCCACCTTGAGGAAATACTTCGCAGCAAACGCCACCACGTTCGCGATCAGGTCCTCGACAATCGGGCGCTCGTGCTGGGAGTAATCAATGGTGTAGCTCTTGGACTTGGTCGGCTCGTAGGTGCCTTTGAAGCTCAGCTCGGGCCGGTCCACGTAGGCAAAGTGGAAGAGATCCGGGCCGGTGTAGCCGGTGTCGTAGGCCTCGCCGGGTCCGATGTCATCGGTGTAGGGCGTGCCATAAAGTTCGATGAGCTGGTTCGTGTAGGCCTGCTCCTGCCGCGTGACCGCCGCCTGATACTCGGCGAGGCTGTCCTGCTCGGACCGCAACTGTCGCGTCACATCCTTCGCGTCATCGAAGGAGATCACGGCGTTGTTCAGCGCCTTGCGCGCGCGGTCGTAGATCTGCTCGAAGTGGGTCTGGGAATTCGCGCCGACCACCTGGTTGGGATTGATGTCGAACGCGAGGCTGCCGGCCGAGAGGCCCAGCGGGGTGGCGTGCGCTTCGGCGTTGTCGAGCGAGAGCTGGATGCCCTGCGCCGTCTCCGGCAGTTCGAGCAGCTCCGGCACCGTGGTGCGGTCCACCTTCTGGATGCCCTCGTGCGTCGGGTCGGGGTCCACTGCCGGGAGGATTGCGTTGCCAATCGCCCAGTTGAAGTAAGTCGCCTGCATCGTGCGCGAGGCCCACTGGTCCACGCCCCAATGCCGGGTGGTGGGCACCTGCCGGGTCGTGTTCGTCGCCGTGACGGAGAGCGACTCCCAGCCTGAATCCCCGCCCGGGACGTAGTCGCGCCGCCAGGTCAGATCCAGCACCTGAGCGCCCGCGCGGGAGAGTGCCGAGGCGGCGGCGGCGAACTTGCGTTCGTTCTGATAGTTCACCTGCACCGGCTGGCCGAGCACGGTGACGGCCTCGGAATGCGGCACCCAGTCGAAGTTCGGCGAGATGAAGAGCGCGGTGAACTCCTTGATCGCCGTGAGATAGTGGCCGTAGGCATCGCCGTGGCCCTGCGGATACATGTGGGCCGCGCCCGCCGCGTCAATGGACGCGCTGCCCGCGAGCGGCTTGATGTTGTAGTTGAGCGCGTAAACCACCTCGCCGGCATCAATGCCCCGGGTGTAGTTCCAGAACATGCGGTTGTAAACCGGCTGCGCCTGCACGCCGGGCTGCAGGAAGTCGTCGCGCCCGCGCAGCAGCGCGAGTTCCTCCTCCAGCAGCGTCGCCACCTGGCCGCGGAAGGCGAAGAGCGCCGTGGCAATGTCGCCATTGGCCGGGTCCTTCGTGCCGATGCCGATGGTCGGATTCGCGGAGTCCGCCCAGGCCTCGTTGCCGAGCATCATGTAGAGGTCGTTCAAGTAGGTCGCCGCAAGGAGCAGCGCGTCGTTGGCGGGGCCGTAGTTGATGCCGGAATCAATGCTGATGGAGCGGCCGCGGCGCAGGACCGTCTCGTAGATTTCGATCAGCCCGTAGTTGTTGATGCTCTCCAAGTTGAGCGCCACGTCGCCCTCCCAGCGCTTGCCGGCCTGGGTGAGGATGCTGACGTCCGTGTTCACGCTGTTGTTGAAGAGGTCGGTCACCCGCTGGTTGAACGGGTTGATGCCGGCGAGCACGCGCTTGATCCAGCCTTCCGCGAGCTGCGGCTCGGTCCAGCGCGACCAGCCCCGGGAATACGAGGCGTGCGTCACGTTCGTGGCACGGTAGCGGGCGAGCACGTAGTTGTCGGAGAGCGCCCGCACATCCGCCCCGGTGCCGAGGATGGCCCGGACCTTGTCGCGGAACTTGGACGGGTCCAGCGCGAGCCACTGGGTGCCGGGCTGGGCCGTCTGATCCACGGACTCATAGGCCTCGAGGCGGAGATTGAAGTCGAGCAACGCCCCCGGCAGCGCACCGGAGAAGAACTCCACGGCAACGCGGTGGATGGTCTGCCCGTTGGTCCGCGTGCCGCCGGAGAACTGGTCGGGTCCGAGCAGGTAGGCACGGGCGAGCGGCGTGAAGCTGCCCGGAGCCACAGACGGTTCCGTGTCAATCGAGCCGAGGTTCGCAATCGCGACCAACTGCCCGTCGAGATACACCTTCGCCCCGAGCGTGGGGTCCAGGTCCAGGCTCAGGAAATACTGCGAGTAATCGGTGGCGTCGTTCAGCGTGAACTCGCGGAAGACGACGCTCTGCGGCTGCGTGGCCACCGCGCGCTCATAGAGCTGCAGGACCGCCAGCGATTCCGGCACGTTCTCCTGGTCGGCATCGAGCGTGACAAAGAGGTTGGTGGCCGGCTGCGCCTGATAGGTGGTGCCTGCGATGCTGGTCAACGTGGCGGTGAACTCGTTGCCCTGCGGGTCGCGGACCACCAGCGGGGTGCCCGGCTTGATGGTCTGCGGCTGGCCGGGCGGCAGGACGAAGCTCAGCTTGCCGTCGTTCGTTCCCACCGTGGCAAACGGGATCAGGCTGATGGGGGTGACGGCGGTGGTCACCTCGGCGATCACCCGCGTTGGATCGGTGAACTGCACCGTGGCCGGCTGGTCGGTGGTCAGCGGGAAGCGCAGGTGCTTCCAGGTGCCGTCCCCGAGCAGGAGGCGGCGCGTGTTCTGATACACTGTGGGCGGCACGCCCTGCACCGGCGCGGCAATGAGCCACTCGAACTCGAAGTCATCCACCTTGCCGCCGAGGTCCACCACCTGCTGGAGGGTGAGCATCTCGCTCAGCGGGTTCGACGGCTTCACGATCTTCAACTGGCCGGGATAAAGCGTGTCCACAACCTTGATGATCTGGATGCTCACCGGCTCGCCGGCAGGGGTGAAGGCCGAGCCATCCCCCATCACCATCGTGACGTAGCCCGTGCCCGGCCCGGTGGCGGTCAGAGCATAGGAATCCACCGCCACGTCCTGATCCTTCGCCTGGGCCAGGGTGCCCGGGCCGACGACCTCGGACGCACCGGCCTTGAAGGTGCCGGGCCGGCCCGGGTCTTCCACGAACTTCTCCATCGTGGTGGTCAGGCCGTTGGCGACGGCACTGTCCCATTGCGACTTGAGCGGGTCGCTGCCGATGCACAAGTCACGCAGCGCCTGCGAGTCCTGGGGACCAAGCACGTTCAGGAGCAGGTAGCTGTCCCCCACGATCTCCTGCTTGAACTGGCCGCGCAGCACGATGGCCCCGTTGACGCCGCGGTTCGGGTCGTAGAAGAAGCGCTCGACGAGATGCGGCGGCAGGTTCGGGAAGTAGAGCAGGCCCTGATACGAACTGGTGCGGACGGAGTCCGGCACCTTGTTGAGCGAGCCCACGCTGGTCTTGGCCGCGAGCTTGAACTGCTTCTCGCGGGTCGGGTCGTGCAGGACGGCCGCCTGCGCGCCCAGGCCGCCGGTGAACTGCGGCTGCTGGTAGAGCAGGTTGATGCTGGTCTGGCCGCGCACCGAGGGCAGGCCGCGCTTGGGCATCGTGAGGGACTCCGCCATCATCAACACTGGCACGCTGTCCGGCCAGACGGGCCGGTAGGCGATGCCGAGCGAATTGCCGTCCCCGTTGTTGTCCCCGTTGGCGTCGCCCAGCACGGGATCACCAAGAAAGCTGCCGTCCGGATTCCGCGACCGCAGGTAGGGCGTGATGATGCCAACGGAGGGCTGCGCATCAAACGCAAGGGACGGGAAGTAAAAGCCTTCGAGAGTCTTGTAGTAGAACTGCATCACCATCTTCCCGCCGGCCTCCGCCGAGTGCGGGCCGCGATAGAACCACACATCGCCCTTGCGATCCTGATAGGTGAAGCTGGCGAAGCGCGCGCGCGCCACGGGGTCGCTGATGACTTCCGACAGCGGCTCGTAGGCCAGCCGCCAGCCGGTGAAGGAGTTCGCGGTGAGACCGGGATCGGGCTGCAGCAGGATCGTCCCGCTCTGGGCGTCCGTCGGCGTGTTCCCGACGAACTGGATTTCCACATACGAATCACCGGTGACGACGCCCGTGCCGGCGATGGTCGCCAGCCAGTTGGTATGCAACGAACTGCGGAGCACGACGATCTGCTGCCCCTGCGTTAGGCCGGCCAGGGACGTGACGCGGAAACGATACTTGGTCAAGTCGCCCGGCTGCGCGCCCGCAGTCCAGATGCCCAGTTCGGTGGGCATCGTGCTGGACACGAAGCCGCTCGCCTGCAAGGCCCCGCCGCTGGCATTGGTGGTGTAAAGCCAACGGCTGGTGGGCGCGCCCTGCGCCGGGACGTTTTGCAAGGAGAGGCGTTCGTAGGGCTGGAAGAAGTGCCGGCGGCCCGTGGTCAGAGTGACGTGCGAGAAGCCGGACGCCTCGGTCACGGTCGCGCTGGCCACGACCTCCTGCTGAATCTCCACGTTCAGGCTGCGCGGCGGAGTCCCAATGACCTTGGTGCCCAGCGGGCGTTCCAGCAGCGGCAGCGGCATGGGGGCTTGGAGGCTCGTGCCGGCCGAACGGGTGTAGTCAAAGATCACGTTCCCCTTTTCCCGGAGCACTTGGAACGGGGTCATGCTGGGCCGGCCATCCGCATCCGTGTATTCCAGCAGCACGTAGGGATGCGAAGAATAGCCGACGGTGTTGGTGAGGTTTAGGTCGTCGCGCAAGGCCCAGGCCTGCCCGCCTTGGAGCAAGGCGTGCTCCTCGTTCGGATTGTAGCCGAACTGGGTGGGATCGTTCTGGAAGTAGAGCGCACCCTTGGCCTCCAGGCTGGTGAGCGCCTCGCTGCCGGCGTTGCTGGCCAGAATGATCTCCCGCGCATTGGGCGAACTCGTGGGCCAGAGGACGTTGTAGCGGGCCAGCGTGGACGGCCAGTAGGTCTTGTTGAAGCCGTTCACCTCGTCGGTCACGTTCCCGCGATACCACCAGACTTCGAGCGTCGCGTTGTTGTTGCTGGCGGTGATGGGGATGATCGAGCCCGCCGAAGCCTCGGAGAAGCCCAGCTCGAACGGGTTCCTGTAGGCGGTCACGCTGAAGCCGGTGCCCTGGTTGGTGCGGATGAAGCCCGCGAGATACACGGAGGCCGCGTTCGCCGCCGGCTCGCCGTCCGGGGCGATCTTCAGCGTCACAGGCTCACCCGCGGGCGGCGTCAGGCGCTGACCGACCCAGGCGTAAGTGTCCACCACGCGGGGTCCCTTGAGCGGGTCGGCAAAATTGAAGGCACCGCTGCCCTGATCCCACGCGGACAATTCAGTGGCTACGGAGCCGGCGAAGTTCGTCGTGCGCAGATTCCGGTCCAGCCAGGAGAAGACGCGCTCAAACGCCACCTTGTCACCCGAGGAGTAGCGGATGAGCGTGCGCAGGGCGGGATAGTTCGAGTCGAGGTAGGTGTAGAACTTCAGGTCGGGCGTGAGCTTGGACCGGATCATGTCCGTGGGGTCCTCGTATTCGATGGTGGGCGTGTTCTCCACCGGCACCTGGATGGCGGTGGCCTGCGCGGAAGGCTCGTCGCTCAAGGTCGGGCGGATGTAGTGGCTGTAACGGGCGGCATCCGCAGGCCAGACCTGACGATAGCGCACGAAACGGCTCGGCCACCAGATGCCGGCGATGCCCTGCTGGAGCCAATGGGCCTTCGAGGAGTTCAGCTCCGGGGTGACGCGCGTGGCATACAGCTCCAGCGCGCCATCCGTCCCGACATAGCGCTGATAGACGTAGTTCGGGCCGAACAGATTGACGAGGGGCGCCGGGCGCAGGCCGGCGTCCGAAGGACTGTTGTTGGGGTAGGCCGTGAGCCGCTCGCCCAGTTCGGTGGTGACGTCCTCGACCACGGGCTCACGGGTGACATCCAGCAGCTCATAGCCGAGGTGCTCGCGCACGCCGGTCGCCACCGTGTTGCCGAGCAGTTCCACAAAGACGCGGCCTTCCTTGTTGTAGGCCGTGATGAAACCGTTGTCCAACCAGAGCGTCCGGGTGTCCAGCAGCACGGAGTTGGTGCCGAACGGGCTGGAACTGCCGCTGGCCACGAACACCTCGTTGCTCGCGACGTATTGCGGGAACACCGAGTTGTAGCCGACCTTCACATCCTTCACCACCGACGACGGCACGGAGATGCGCTGGCCGGTCGCGGCAAAGATGCCTTCGGTCCAATACATCTTGCGGGTGAGCTTGAAGGCGCCCTCCGAGGTCACGAGCTGCGAGGGGAGCAACTGGTAATACTGCCCGGCGATCAGCGCATACCTCACGTTTTCATTGCCCGCGTAATCCGCCGGCGGGTCGTCCACCGCGTTGGGCAGCGGGGTGCTCCGCCGCCAGGTGAGGCGCACGTCACCGGCCTGGATCGCAAAGACCTGCTTCGCGTGCGGGCTGTAGTAGTAGCCTGCACCCGCGTGGCCGTTCGTGGTGAACGGCTCGGCGGCCCAGTAGTTGGTCGCCTGCACGCCGCCCGTGAAAGGCGAGCCGTTGATGTCCGTGTCCGGCACGGGAATGACCGAGCCGAAGAGCAGCGAGGACTCCTGGCTGATCCACGATGCACCGACCTGCGCGCGCAGCACGAGCCGCACCATCCCGCTCGCGGCATCCTTGGACCGGGGATAGTTGATCGCCTCGGCGTTCGCCGCGAAGTTGCTGACGGTGCTCAGGATCGCCGGGTTCGCCGCGAGGGTCACCGCGCCGTAGCTCACCACGCCCTGGAACTGGCCGGCCGTGGGCGTCGGCTGGCCCGCGGGCAGGCGGCCGTCCGACGCGGCGGGCGTGCCCACGGTGCTGGAGAGCGGCACGCCGCGCTGGGACTGCCAGTTCGCGCCGCGCTGGAAGTCATTGGTGGTGACGTGGAGCAGCGCGGACGGGACGTCCTGCAACGTCGTCTGTCCCCGGACCACGGCCACGCCGGCCAGGAGGGCGATCACGCCAGGAAAGAGGCGAATCAGGTTTTTCATAACGGTTTGAAACAAGAAAAGTCGGAGGGACGCGAATTCCGCGAATCAGCACGAATTCCAAAGGCGGCGTCCCCATGCGCGTCCATTCGCGGAATTCGCGACTCGACGCCTTCGCGTCTTTGCGTCTTTGCGTTAAAAGTCTTCATCAGTGTCACGGGTTCGTGCGGGCCTGTGCGGTCAGCCAGTCTTCAAAACTCAGGCGCGAAATCTCCACGGCCTGCGCGGTCAACGCCTCGGCGGTGCGGCTCGTGGCGAGGTAAAGGGCAAAGTTCTGATCCGAGCCGAACACCGCGCTCACGTCGCCGGGCTGGCGGAGCTGGGCGTCGAGCACCTTTTGCATCTCGGCGGGCAGGTCGGTGAAATACTGCTTGGGCAGGCCCGGCTCCAGAGCCGGTCGCGCGGAGGCGAGGTCCGTCTTGGGCTTCGCGCCGAACTGCCATTTCACCTCGCGCACCTCGGGGCGGGCCTTGAGCAGGGCGGCGCGTTCCCCGGGCTTCGCGGCGAGCAACAGGGCGCGCAGGGATTCCGCCGTCTGCCGCTGACCGTTCTGCGCGGCGGCATCCGCCTCGAAGCGCGCACGCAGCACACGATCCACCACCAGCGGCTTGGCCACCGAACGCGCGAAGCGCTCGGGGTTGTTGTTCAGTGACAGCTTGATCTGCGCGAGCATGTCCCCCGCCATCGTGGAACGCTCGATGCGCGCGACTTCCTCCGCGACGAGCTTGGGCGTGATGTCGAGCCGATAGACCTGCTTCAGCACGCGCTCCTTGAGCAGTTCCTGCTGCACACGGCGCTCGATGACGGACCGTGACACGGCCTGCTCGAAAGGAATCTTCGCACCGACCTGCTTCGCGTAATAGACCCGCTCGACGGCCAGGCGGTCGTCAATCAGCTCACCGACGGACGCGGCGAAGGCGGGGAGGGCGAAAGCGAGCAACGAAGCAGCCAACGCAACGAAGGCGATGCGCGTCTTGGACTGCGGCGGCAAGCGGAGCGCGACGCCGCTTTTCCGTCCCGTGGAACGGGCGTGAGGGGGACACTCCTGTCCCCGATAAGCAGCCTGGAAACGCTGCGGTATAGGAGACAAGAGTGTTCCCTTCACCGAGTTTTCCACTCCGCAGGAGGCCGAAGCGGTGTCGTCGCTGCGCTCTGCCACCGCAGTCCAAGAGGCGCTTTGGCGAACGAACGCATCGCTCTTCTCCCTCGCCCCCATCGGGGGAGAGGGCCGGGGTGAGGGGGCAAGGGCAACCGCAGCTCCAGTCAGCCCCGATCGCAGGTGCAACCGTTCAGCCGCTTTTGCACCCGTTGCCGTCTCGGCGCAAGCGGCCCGCCCCCTCACCCTGCCCTCTCCCCCGGTGGGGGCGAGGGTGGGAAAGCGCGTCGCGTTTATGTTGTCAGCCGCGTGGCTCATTGCTTCACGTATTGGTAAGCCTCAATGGGCGGCTGGTAGCTGATGACGCTCACGTCACTGTCGTTGACCCAGTCAGCGAAACTGAGCATCTCCTTGCCAGTCCAGGTGAAGGGCATGTAGGTAGTCGTGTGCGGGACATCCGGGATTCTGTTCCACCGCCCGGTGAGCGGATTAAACCGGGCACCTTCCGCCCGGTTGTTGGCACCGTCCTGTCCACCGGAAATGATCCACTCGGTCCCGGTCCAGACGGCCTGATGATACACCTTGCCGGTGCCGTCGTTTGGCAGTCCAGGCTTGGCGGTCTGGATGGCGCTCCAGGTGTTGGACACCGGGTTGTAGCGGGCATACCGCATGTCCGAGCTGCCGTGGCCGAAGCCGTAGAGATACTCCGTGCCGGTCCATGCGGAACTCGACTGGGCGAAGCTGAACGGGATATCCGGCATCGGGGTCCAGTTGTCCAGCACCGGATTGTAGCGCGCGGCCTTGTTGATGCCGGCGGTGGAGTCCGCCGTGTTGTGGCCGCCGGCGATGATCATCTCCGTGCCGGTCCACGCGAAGCACTGGTCGCCAAAGCCGCTGCGCTGCGGATTGGATGCCATGCTGCGCCAGGAGTCCGTCGCCGGGTTGTAGCGGGCACCGGTGTTGACCCAAACACCGGGTTTGGCACCCCCAAATGCAATGATTTCCGTGCCGGTCCAGCAGGCGCTGAAGCGGTGTCGCGGGCCGAGACCATTGGCGGTGTTGATGCCGGTCCACTGATCCGTGGCGGGGTCGTAAAAGAAACCATCCCCCAGATAGCCTCCGTTGAATCCGCCATACAGCCACATCCGGTCGCCCACCCAGATGGTTTGAAACTCATCGCGCGCGCTCGGCGCGCCACTGGTTGACATCGGCGTCCACGAGTTCAAAACCGGATCGAAGACCGCCCCGTCGCCGAGGTAAGCCGACGCGTTGGCGTTCACCCCGCCCCAGACGATCCATTTCGTGCCGGTCCAGCAGGTCCGCTGCAGGCGCATGTCCGTGCTGCCGTAGCGATACATCCGCGCCTGTGGCGCATTGGGCGTAACCTCTGTCGCCTTCACCACCCACCGGTCGCCGCCGATGACGCGCTTGCCGATGTTCACGAAGCCCAAGCCCGTAAGCGCCGTGTTTGTCGGGCTTTGCGAGAAGACCCCGCCGCCCGCGCCCACGCCGCCGGCCTGGCTCAGGATCAAGTTCACCGCATCCGCCGCCAGCCGCGTGCTGTCCACCGAGCCGTCCGCCAGCGCGCTGCCCGGCACCGTGCCCGCCACCAGCTTCGCCACCGTCACCGCGCCGTCTGCGATCTGTGCCCCGGTCAGCGTGCCCGTCAGGTTCGCCAGCGTCGTCGTCACGTTCGTGATGCCCGCGCCGTTGCCTTGAAAGGCCGTGCCCCGCACCGTGCCCCGCACGTCCAGCGTCGCGGTGGCGGCGTTGGTCAGATTGATCCCAAGTCCGCCCGGCGACACCGCCATGATCAAGTTGCCGTTCGGGTCCACCACGCCCGTCGCCGCGCGGCTGCTATGCACATACGGCTGGGCCATGAACTGCACGCGGGGCGAGAGTTCGGCCCCGCCGCCCAAGCGCACCCCGAGGTAGCGCTCGGAGACATCCGAGCCAAGGAAGACGCGGGTGAGGTTGTTCGTGAACTTCCCGGCATCCGCGGGCTGGCCCGTCGCGCTGCCGCTGCCCAGCACCACGCTGTAATGGCCGCGGTCAATGACCACGTTCTGCGTCTCGGCCCAGACCACGTCGGCGGCGGTCGTGCCGCCCGCGCTGCGGTAGATGCGGAAGGTGACCGGGGCCGTGAGCGGCGCGGACAGCCCGACCGGCAGGCCCGTGGAATCCGTGAGGAAGCCCTGGTAGCTGATGCGGCCAGGAGGAAGAGAATCGGCGGCGAAGGCAGGGAGGGTGAGGGCGAGCAACGCGGTGAGGAGCGCGGCGAAGGCGGCGCACGTCTTGGACTGCGGCGGGAAGAGCAGCGCCACGCCGCTTTTCAGTCCCGCGGAGCGGGCGTGAGGGGGACACTCCTGTCCCCGATAAGCAGCCTGGAAACGCTGTGGCCTAGGGGACAAGAGTGTCCCCTTCACGGCGTATTCCGCTCCGCGGGAGGCCAAAGCGGTGTCGCCGCTGCGCTCTGCCACCGCAGTCCAAGACGGCGTCGCGCGGACCCGGGGCGAGGTGAATTCGTGTTTCATGTTCATGCGCGGTTGAAAGTTCACGGCTTGGCGTAGAGGTAGGCGGCGCGGGGCGGGCGGTAGGAATAGACCGCGTTGTTGCCGCCGTCGTTCCAAAAGCCCAACCACAGGAACTCGCTGCCGGTCCAGGTGTAAAAACCGTCGTGCAGCCGGACGTTCGCACCGGCGGCGATGAAATTGAACCCATCGCCCAAGGTCACCCACGTGTCCGTCGCCGGGTTGTAGCGCACGCCATCATTGAGGCCGCTGACGGTATTGCCGCCGCCGTAGATGATCATCTCGTGACCGGTCCACGCGACAAGCGGACGATAACGCGCGGAGAGCGTGCCGAAGCCGGGGCTGATCTGCTTCCAAGTGTTGCTGACCGGGTTGTAGCGCGCGCCCCCATGCACGTTGCCGCCGTCGAAGCCACCGTAGATGATCATCTCCGTGCCGGTCCACACGGCACCGCAGCTCCTCGACTTGCCCATCGGGTTGAAGGGCATGGGCGTCCAAGTGTCGGTCGCGGGGTTGTAGCGGGCACCGTCGTCGTAATAAACCGAGGAACTGCCGTTCTGAATGATCATTTCCGTGCCCGTCCAGACGGCCGAGTGAAGATGCCGACCGGCCAAGGGACTGGGGGCCATCGCCCGCCAGGTGTCCGTATCGGGATTGTAGATCGCCCCGTCGTCCCAATAGATGCCGCCGGACTGCCCGCCCCAGACGATGAACTCGGTGCCCGTCCAGACGCCCGTAAAATCAGTCCGGTTCGTGGTGTAGCCCGGCCGTCCTGGACCCGCCATGGTCGTCCACTTGTCCGTGGCCGGGTCATAAAGCCGGCCGTCGCCGATGGAGTTGCCAGTGGTGCCGCCCCAGATGAGGAACCTTGTGCCAGTCCAAGCCGTCTGAAAATCCTTCCGCGCCGACGGTGCATTGACGCTCGACATCGGCGTCCATGTGCCGAGCGCTGGGTCGAAGATGGCCCCGTTGCCCAGCACCCCGCCTCCCCAAGCGTTCCCACCCCAGACAATCCACTTGCTCCCCGTCCAAGCGGACATTCGAAACCCGATGTCGCTGCTTGCGGTGAAAGCCTGACGCGGGCTGGGCGCATTGGGCGCGCCGTTGAAGGCCTTGATGGTCCAGCTCTCCCCGTCCAGCGTGGCCGGGCCGAGGTTCACAAAGCCCAGCGCGGCGAGCGTGGCATTGTTCGCGTTGGTGGAGACGATAATGGCCCCCGAACCCACGCCGCCGATCTGCGCAGCCAGCGCGGCCACGGTGTTCGTGTTCAGCGCACCGGGGCCGACCGTGCCGTCCGTGAGCTGGGCGACGCCAATGGAGCTGTCCGGCACCTTCGCACCCGTCAGCGTGCCGTCGGTGATCTGCGCGGCGGTGAGCGTGCCGGTGACGCGCGCGGCGGAGACGGAAACCCCGGTCAACTGCGCGCCGCTGCCCACGAAGGTCGTGGCCTTGAGGCTGCCGCCGACTTCAAGCGCGGTGGACGGGGCGTTGGTGAGGTTCACGCCCACGCTGTTGCCAGCGGTGGTGAGGAGCGAATTGCCGCCGGCACTCACGAGCATCGTGGCCGAGCCGCTGAACTGCGCAAAGGGTGACGCGAAGAACTGGATGCGCGGGCGGATCTCGCTCTGGCCTGCAACCGTCACACCAAGGAAACGGTCCGAGGCATCCGCGCCCGTGAAGACCGTGGCGAGGTGGTTGGTGTTCGGCTCGGTGCCGACCGCCGCGCCATTGCCGAGCAGCGCGGTGTATTGACCCTGGTCCACGACGACGGTCTGCGACTCGGACCAGACGATGTCGGCGGGGGCGGTGCCGGTGGCATTGCGATAGATGCGAAAGGTGAGGACGGGCTTGACGGGATTCGGAACCCCGAGCGGCTGGCCGCTGGCGTCGGTGAGGAAGCCTTGGAAGGCCAGCTTGCCGGGCGGGACGGCATCAGCGGCGGAGGCGGGAGAGGTGAAAGCGAAGACGAGCGCGGCGAAGAGGGCAAAGGCACCGTGAAGGGGACACTCCTGTCCCCTTTTGAGTGCGGCCAACACTTTACGATCCGGCAAAGGGGACAAGAGTGTCCCCTTCACGGCGCGTTCCGCTCCGCGGGAAGCCAAAGCGGTGTCGCCGCTGCGCTCTGCCACCGCAGTCCAAGACGCGGACGATTGCAGCAACTCCTCTCCCTCTCCCTTCATCGGATGAGGGGAGAGGGCTGGGGTGAGGGGTTCCGTGCGACGGCGCAAGTGGCCACACCCCTCATCCGGCCTTCCACCTTCGCCGAGGCTACGGCGGACGAACCGGCCACCTTCTCCCCTCGCTCCGCGAAGGGAGAAGGCAAAGACGGCGGGCGACGCGCTCAATTCTGTGAAGGTGCGTTTCATGTGCGTGCGGGGTGCGGGGAAGTTCATGGCGCGTCAGGGCTGGTAGGAGAGCACGGTGCGGTCGAGGGCATCCTCCCATGAGCCAAAGGTGAGGAGCTGGGTGCCGGTCCAGGCGTAGAGCATGTTGCGCTGCTGGATGGGCGCGACGGGCAGCGTGCCGACGATGCCGGTGACGGGGTCGTAGGTGATGCCGCCTTTGCCCGAGCGGTTGACCAGGCCGACATTATCACAGCCGCCAGCCCAGATCACCTTCGAGCCGGTCCAGACAGCCGTGGCTTCCTGCGACCAGGTGTATTGGCCGGTGTCGAAGGGGGTCCAAGTGTCCGTCGTGGGATTGTAGCGCCCGCCGGTGTTGCTGTTGGTGACGCCGAGGTAGCCGCCCCAGACCACCATCTCAGTGCCCGTCCAGACGGCCAGGGCCAGTGCACGTCCAATGGGGGCGTTGACCGAACTCATCGGCGTCCAGGTGTTGCTCGTGGGGTTGTAACGCGCACCGTTGTTGGTCGCGGCGGTGGCGAGGTTGATGTTGCTGTTCGTGCTGCCGCCCCAGACGAGCATCTCGGTGCCGGTCCAAATCGCCACATGGTCACAGCGGTTGGTGAAGCCGGCGGGCGGCGCGGCCATCGTGGTCCAAGTGTCGGTCGTAGGATTGTAGCGCGCGCCGTTGTTGGTGACGGTTTGCGTCGTGTTCACCACGCCGCCCCAGACGATCATCTCGGTGCCGGTCCAGACGGCGGTGTGGCGGTTGCGGCCGGAAGGCGCTCCCGTGGCGGACACGTTAGCCCAGGTGTTGGCCGCCGGATCAAACGCCTTGCCGTCAGCGAGGAAGGAATTGGTGGTCGAAAAGCCGCCCCAATAGATGGCCTTGCTGCCGGTCCAGATGACGGAGAAGGCGGAGCGCGCGACGGGAGCGTTGGTAGGGGAAATCATCTGCCACGAGTCGGTCGCGGGGTCGAACATGGAGCCAGAATTGAGCAAAGTTCCCGAAGACAGTGGGAGCGCATCCAAACCCCAGATCAGCCACTTGCTTCCGGTCCAGACGGAACGCTGCGGTGTTCCATCGTATGCGATAATGCGCGGCAGCGGCGCGTTGGGCGTGTCCTTGGTGGCGCGGATGACCCAGTTGTCCGAGGGCGGGGTGGTCTTGGCGTAGAAATACGTCTCGGACTCAGGCTTGAAGGAGAGCACGGTGCGGTCGTTGCCATCCGCTGGATAACACGCAAAGGTCAGCAGCTCGGTGCCGGTCCAGGCGTGGGGCATCCAAGTCTGGGTGAGGGGCGCATGCGGCAAATACTCCCACTTGTTGTTCGAGGGGTCGTAGCTGAAGCCGGAGTAAAAGCCGCCGCCATGATCATTGACCAAGGCACCCGAGAATCTGCCCTGCACGTAATACACCTTCGAGCCGCTCCAAAAGGCGGCCCCCTCGTAGATGGGTGACAAGTTGGGCGCGTTGAACGGAATCCAAGTATCTGTTGCGACGTCGTAACGGCCGCCATCGGAACCCGCTCCAGAGAGGTTGCCGCCCCAGACGATGAATTCCTTGCCGGTCCAGACCGCTCCGCCAGCCTCACGCGGCGCAGGGGCGTTGACGGTGCTCATCAGGCGCCAGGTGTTGCTGGCCGGGTTGTAGAACGCGCCGTCGTTCTTATAGACGCCCGCCGCCACGCCAGCCCAGACGAGCACTTCGCTGCCGGTCCAGAAGCAGTTGTAGTCACGGCGACCGGCGATGGGCGCGGCGGCGATGGCCCGCCAGCCATTGGTCGCGAGGCTGTAGAGTCCGCCGTTGTTCGGGTTGTTGTTGATGTTGTTCACCAACTCGCCGCCCCAGACGAACAACTCGGTGCCGGTCCAGACGCTGCGGTGCCGGTTGCGCGCCTGCGGCTCGTTCACCGTGCCCATGGGCGACCAGGTGTTCGCCACCGGGTCGTAAATCCTGCCATCAGCGTAGGGATTACCATCGTGGCCACCCCAAAAAAGGCCCTTCGTGCCGGTCCAGATGAATTGAATCTCGTTGCGCGGCGTGGGTGCGCCAACGGTGGAGATGGGCGTCCATGAGTTCAGCGCGGGGTCAAAGATGCCGCCGTCCGTGGCGTAGCCGCCGATGATGGCGTCACCCGAATACATGATCCACTTGCTGCCGGTCCAGATGGTGGCGGACGCCCGGTGGTCGGTGGAACCGATGCTGTTGACGCGGCCCACCGGCGCGTTGGGCGTGTCCTTGGTGGCGCGCACGGTCCACTTCGGCCCTTCGAAGCTGGCGCGGCCGATGTTCACATAGCCCATGTTGTGCAGCACGGCGTCCACCTTGTTGCTGGAGATGATCACCCCGCCGTTGCCCACGCCGCCGGCCAAGCCTGCGACGGCGAGCGCGGCGTCGGGCGAGAGCTTCGCCGCCGTGACGGCGTTGGGTGCGAGCTGCGTGGTGCCGATGGTGTTCGTGGCGAACTTCGCGCCGGTGATGGTGCCATCCGCGATGCGCGAGGCGTCGAAGGTGCCGGTGACATTCGCCGCCGCGACGGCGACGCTGGTGAGGCCGGAGCCGTCACCGGCCAAGGTCGTGGCCTTCACCGTGCCGCCGACATCGAGGGTCGCGCCGGGAGCCGCGCCGCCCAGGTTTACGCCCACGGCGCCGGGAGCGGTGGCCAGGACGGGCTGGCCGCTCTCATTGAGCAGCGTGGCCGTGCTGCGCGCGAGATGCGCGAAGGGCGAGGAGAAGAATTGGATGCGCGGGGCAATCTCATTCCCCTGCCCCACCACGGTGACGCCGAGGTAGCGGTCCGAGGCGTCCGGCCCGAGGAAAAGGCCGGCGAGATTGTTCGTGAAAAATTCACCGGACACCCCGGTGGCCGCCCCGCCGCCGAGGAGCGTGTTGAAGAATCCTCGGGTCACCTTGACCGTCTGCTTCTCCGCCCAGACCAAGTCCGCCGGAGCCGTGCCGGCCGCGCTGCGCCAGAGGCGGAATTCCACCTGGGCGTTGGTGGTCGCGGTCTGGCCGAGGGGAACGCCGGTGGCATCGGTGAGATGGCCCTGGAAGGTGAGCTTGCCCGGCGGATATTGGTCAGCGGCGGAGGCGGAGAGGGTGAAGGCGGACCAGACGGCAACGAGGGAAGCCAGCAGGCGCGCGCGCGCGAAATGCTTCTCCCTCGCCCCCATCGGGGGAGAGGGCCGGGGTGAGGGGGCGGGGGCCGCAGCAGTTCCAGCCAGCAACGGGCTCAGTGGGCGCCAAGCCGAATCTTCATCCGTGACGGAAACGGCGCAAGCGGCCCGCCCCCTCACCCTGCCCTCTCCCCCGGTGGGGGCGAGGGAAGGCGTGCGCGTCGCGGCAGCACGGGCCACGGCAGCCGCCTCCTCACGTCGGCGGCTACGGGGAGCGGAGAGGAAAGGCGTTTCCATAAGTCGGTAAAAGTTCGCGGAGTCCATGCTTCAGGGCACGCTGAGGTGCGGGATGGTGCTGATGCGATTGAGGTTGAAGGTGCCGCGCGTGGAGACGGTGCGCGTCTCGTTGGTGGTGACGTTGCCGAGCACGTAGGCGCGGCCGATGAAGCTGATGTTCTCCTCGTAGGTGCCCTCCACGCGGGTGCTGCCGGAGGTCAGGCTGTTGTATTCCACCGGCGGGTCCGTGAAGGTGAAGATGATCTCCCGCTTGACCCCGAAGGATTCCACGCCCACGGGCAGCACGCCGTTGAAGAGTGCGTTCAGGTTGTCGTGGTCGGGATGGTAGGTGTGGACGAAGGGGTTGGATGCGTGGTCGTTGTAGTTGACCGTGACGAGGTTGGTCATGCTCCTGCCGGTCTGAAAGGCGCCGGTCGCGGTCCACGTCTGATTGTTCGCCGACCACGGCAGGTGCGCGGCGCTGATGCGGCGGGCGGAAGCCAGGCGGGTGGGGTCAAGCTGCGCCTCGGTGAGGGTGAGGGCCGCGTTGGTGTGCTGGTCCCAGCCGTTGTAAACGCGCTGGAGCAGGCGGACAACGTCATTGGTGTCGCTGTGAATGATCAGGCGCAGGTTGAACGGCGAGGGCACCGCGCCCCAGGAGTTGTCCACGCTGGTCACCACGAAGGGCGCGCCATTGGTGGTGAGCGGGCCGACGACCGGCTGGCCGGAGGAGTCGCGCTGGTAGGCCTTGAGGTAGTGGCGCACCTGGTTGACGGAGGCGTTGCCGACCCACAGGCCGCGATTGGAGGTCTTCACCGCGCTGACCGGCAGCTCGATCTGCGTGTAACCGAGCGAGTCGTTGATGCGGAAGATGCCGGCGTAGAGGTCGCCGGGCTGGGCGGGCGCGTTCGTCATGGCCGCGCGGTTCAGGCCCAGGACGAGTTCCGCATCGGAACCGGGCGTGCCCGCCGGGGCAAGCGTGATGACCTGCGGGGCGGAGAAGTCGGTGAAGGAGAAGACCTGGTTCGAGGCGTTGATCGCCCCGCGCAGCAGGAGCGGCGGCCTGGCCACGAAAGGCGTCTCCCCGGCGGGAGCGGCGGCGGAGGCCACGAGGGAGTTGGTCACCCGCAGCGTGCCGGCGGTCAGGTTGCGCAGGCGCAGACTGTATTGGCCCAGCTCGACACCGAAGTGGATGCCGTCCGGGCTTTGCGGAATGATCTGGAGCGGGCCGAAATAGTTATTGTGCAGGTTGTTGGCCCTGATCCAGAAGGCCTGGCCGCGCTTGAGAGGCGTGGAGAACAGCGCGAACAACTGGGTCGTGTTCGGCGGCGCACCGGCGGCCTCGTTGCCCGGGTAGTGATAAAACTCGGCAAGACTTTGGAACGCGGGCACGGGGCCGAAGAACGTGTCCACCACCGGCGGATTGACCGGCGGCGTGGGGAAGCCGATGAAGTTGACGCCCTGCGAGGTCCACGAGTAGTTCGGCGGGACGGGACGGCCCACGATGTTCCAAGTGTAGTTCGCACCGCTGCCGTTGCGCACCAGGTAGGCGGCGTTGGCCCCCAGACTTTCCAAGCCGCCGGTGAGGGCCGGGTTGCGGTTCCACGAGATCCAGTCGTTGTTCACCACGGCGGGCTGCTGGGGGTTGTTGATGAAGCGGCCCGGGGCGCTGACGGGCTGCCAGAGCCAGACTTCCGTGATCGGATTGGCCCCGTCCCCGCCAACGGCCCCGGCGAGGTTCGTGTGCGTGGCGTCCACATGCAGATACACGGCGTTCCAGCCGGGCTTGAGGGTGATGGACTGGGTGGTCCATTGGGCGTGGGCCGGGAAAGCGCAGGCGAACAGCGCGAACAGGAAAAAGGTGCTGCGTGCTGCGTGCTGCGTGAAAACGGCGCTCCCAGCCGTGCCGGCGTGGCGGGACACGCAACACGCAGCACGCAACACGTTCCAGGCTTTGACCACCGGATTGGCAGATTCTGTTTTCATGGCTTGCGGAAGAAATAGAAGGCGGGTTGCGGCGTGAGGCGTTGCAGGGCGGCGAGCGGCCCGCTGGCGGACTGGCCGCCGAAGAGAATCAGTTCCGAGCCGGACCAGACTGCGGTCGAACTGGTGCGGGCCAGCGCGCCGGTGGCCGTATCGAGGGTGCGCCACTTGTTCTTCACGGGATCGTAGGCGCCGCCGCTGGCGAGCGGGGTGCCGCTGCTGTCCTCGCCGCCGTAGATGAGCAGCTCCGTGCCGGACCAGACCGCGACATGGCCGGCCCGGGCAACGGGTGCGCCGACCAACGGAAGGTTCGTCCATGTGTCGGTGCCCGGGTCATAGGCCGCACCGTCCCCGAGCAGGACACCGCTCTGCTGGCCGCCCCAGACGATCATCTTCGAGCCGGTCCAGACGGCGGTGTGGCGCGTGCGGGCCGCCGGAGCGCCGGTGGTGGCGATGGGCTGCCAGGATTGGGGCAGGCCGGCGTTGCAGTCGAGGCGTCCGCCGCTGGCGAGTTCTCCCCCGACCCCTTGGCCACCCCAATACAGGGCGCTCGCACCGGTCCAGACGGCGGTGGCGAAGCGGCGGCCTTCCGGGGCATCGGTGGTGGGCAGGGCCGACCATGAGTTGTTCACCGGGTCGTAGGCTCCGCCATCGGCGAGCAGGCCGGTGCCGTTGCGCCCGGAGAAGATCACCATTCGCGATCCGGTCCAGAGCGCCGTGTGCCCGTCGCGTGCGGCCGGGGCGGACGCGGTGCTGACCGCGTTCCACTCGGCATTGATGCGGTGGTAGCGGCTGGCCGTGGTCGCAAAGCCCGCCGCACCCGAGCCGCCCCAGATGATCATTTCCGTGCCGGTCCAGACGGCGGTGTGTCCCGCGCGCGCGCTGGGGGCCTGGAACGCGGTGAAATTCTGCCAGACATCCGACGCCGGGGAATACGCTCCGCCACCCGCGCTGTAGGAGCCGCTGCCCAGATCGCCGCCCCAGACCATCAACTGCTGGCCGGTCCACACCGCCGAGTGACCCGCGCGCGCCGAGGGCACCCCGGTGACGGTGCCGTTCACCCACGGCGGGGCCGGCACGGTCTGAAACAGTTGTAGGCCCTGCGCGAGAAACACGGGGTCCTGCACATCACTCGACACCACCGGCACGCCCGCCGGGAGGTTCGTGGTGAAATAGTTGGAAACGGCCGCCAACTGCGTGGCCAGCGCGGTGTTCGAGGTGGTCAGCACCGTCACTTGATTAGTGAGGGTCAGCACTTGATTGGTCAGCACGGTCACCTGATTGGTCAGCCCGCTTACTTGGTTGGTGAGCCCCGTCACCTGGTTCGTGAGGGTCAGCACCTGATTGGTCAGGACGGACACCAGATTGCTCAAGGCCGACACCTGCGAGGTGACCGTGGCGATCTGCGCCGCGAGGGCGTCCGTGTTGACGAACATCGCGTAAGGCACAGGCGCGACCGAGGTGCGCGGGGTGAGGACGGTGTAGCCCGAGGCGGAGCCGTTGGTGCGCGCACCGATCTCGATCCAGCGCGCGGAGCCGTTGAAGACGCCGGCCCCAAAGTCCAGCGTGACGGAGAAGAGGCCGTTGGTGACCCCGACGGGGTTCAAGGTGAGCGGGGTGCCCACCGCGTTTCCGGCGGTCAGGGCGTCCCGGAGGGCGAACTGGAAGTCGTAGAGGCCGTTGGCGGGCGCACCGCTGTCCGTGAGCCGGCCTTGAAACGTGAAGGCCGTGCCTTGGGCGCGCAAATCCGCCGTCAGTCCCAGCAGCAGGGCGGCCAACGCCAGCAAGCGACCAAACCGGGATGGAACAAGCGGAGCAGGAGCAGTCAGCGGGCGCGAGAGTGCGCTGATGGCGAGGGTGAACCGCAGCCAATGGGCCAGTGCCATGGTCATTTTCATGGATTGCCTGAATTCCGCACCGCTTCGCCCGGCCCCGTTGAACAATCGGCGGCTATGAGGCGACAAGGGATGGTTCGCGCGCGAGGAACCGGTTCTTGCAAACTCTTTCTGAGTTCTTACAGCGGACGACAGAAGCAGATAAAAGCGCGCACGCCCACCCACACCTTGGGCAATTGTCCAAAATAAGTGACCTATGAGGAATTCTCTGCAAGACGCGCAGCCACGCCGCGAAGGTGCTCTTGTGAACCACCGCCGCCAAAAGCACCCGGCCAACGAGTTTGGCCACGAACTCCATGAGTTTCTGGGGGTGATCGGGTTGAAGCGCTCGGCCTTCGGCGAGCGTGGCTACACCTACTCGCTGCACAAACAGATCTGCCGGGGCGAGCGGCCCCCCAGCCCCCGGGCGCTGGCCTCCTTGGAACGCATGCTCAATCACCGGTTGGAGGCTGTCCTGGCCACCAAGCAAAGTTCCCCAGCCAAACTGGAGCAATTGACCCGGCGCTTAACGCAATTCGCCTGGCTCGAAGGCCCGAATCAAATGGGTCACTATAAGGTTAACGCCACCTCCCTTGGCCAACTCTGGCGGGCACCAGAGCAGGCCGGCAACGAAGACGGGGTTCCCCTCCTGCTGGAAGGCACGCTGACCGGCCTCAAACTCACGCCTCCGTCAGAAGGAACTTTGCCCCGCCTGCGGTTCCGGCACCAGCGGTTCACCCTGACCACCTCCAAGGCCGACCAGATGCGCCTGACCGTGACCCTGTCCCGGACCGAGGCCGAACATCTGCGCCGGGTGCTGGCGGACGGCCGCAACGCGCTGTGAAACGGATGCGGACAAAAAACGACAGGCTCCGGCCCGCACACGTTATTTGGGGTCAGAGCCTGCCTTCCCCGCACACGCGGAGAAAAATGGTTCAGTCACAGGACACTTCGCGCCCTCGGAGTGATTCTTGCAGGAAAATCCCTCCCACCGCGCTTGGATTGAGCCCAAACTCCGGAATAACCGCAGATGACGCGGATGGGAAAGAACCTGCCCATTTTCCCGCCGGGGAACCGATCCAACCGTGGTCGCCTGCGCAAGTGCTCTTGATCCGCGCCATCCGCGTCATCCGCGGTTCTCTCTCCGGGATTTGGGCCGAGATCGGTTCACGGCTGGCCCGCTTCCACCGGCGCGCGGACCACGCGGAAGCCGGCGTGGACGCTCGAATACTTCAGCGGAACGATCTTGCGGAAGCGGATTTCCAGGCTCTCCGGCTCGGAACGGTCGAAGGACGCGCCCCGGCGCGAGAAGCGCGGCTCCATGAAGGGCACAGGCGGCCATTCCTCACAGATTTCGCTCACATTCCCGGCGAGGTCGTAGAGGCCGTTGGCCTCCACCGGGAACGAACCCACCGGGCCCACCGTCGGAAAGTCATCGCGGTAGCCGGGGATCTGGTATCTCACCGCCATGATGGACTCCCGCCCGGAGAAGTTCCCCGCGCCCGGCGGCGGCGGCCAGTTCGTGCCCCAATAGTAGCGCTGCCCGGCGACGGACTGGAACCGTTCGAGGGAGGTCGCGCCCGGCTCGTTCGTGAGCCCGGCGGCCCAGCTCCACTCGGGGTCGCGCGGGAGGCGGTAGCAGAGGTTCGTGGGCAGCAGCCCGGCGGCGCGCTCCTGGGCGGTGAGCCACGCGCAGAAGGCCAGCGCATCCCGGGGTGAAATGGCGCGCACGGGCCAGTCGGGTTTCGCCGCCACCTCGTCCTCATACCAGTGGCGCTCGATGGTGACCCGCTTGCCATCCGCCTGGATCTCATTGAACCGGCCCACATCCGCCTGGTGCTTGGTGGCGTCCACGAAGGCCCGGAAGTCCCGGATGCGGGTCTCCCAGATGGAGAATTCGGCCCTCACCCCGGCCACGGAGATGAAGACCATCCCCAGCGAGTTCGTGCATCGGACGCCGGGAACCACCGCTGGTAACGGCGCGGGTGCAACCGGCGGCTCGGTCACTTGAGGCACTGACGCCACCGCCGTCGTCGGTGGCGGCGGCACCGGGCCCGGCAGGGCCACGCGCACCACGCGAAAGCCAATGGATGCATACGCAAGCTCCGCGCGCATCATCATCCGCCGCGAGATGCGGAAGGCGGTCTGGCCGGAGTTTTCATAGGCCGCGCCGCGGACCACCCGCACCATTGAGCCGCCCTTGGCACGCTCCACCAGCTCATCCCCGCACCACTCGGCAACATTGCCCGCCAGATCGAACAGCCCGTGCTGCTCGGCTGGGAAGGTCCCCACTGGCGCGATGCCCGGAAACGGATCGAAATACCCCGGGATGTGCTGGAACATGACCGAGTTCTCGTCCGAGAAGTTCCCGGCCCCGGCCGGCGGCGGCCAGTTGGTGCCCCAGTAATACACGTAGGTGTTCGCCCCCTCGGTGTGCCGCTCCAGCGGCGTGCCGCTGGTCTCATTCGTCAACCCGACCACCCAGCTCCACTCCAGGTCCAGCGGCAGCCGGTAGCTTTCCCCCTCGCGCAGCCAGCCGGCGGCACGCTCGCGCTCCGTAAGCCAAGCGCAAAAGTCATTCGCATCGTCCCACGTCACCAGCCGCACCGCGTGATTGCCCGCCGGCTTCAGTTCGGAAGGCTGGTCCCACGAGACAAGGTTGGTGCGGCCCCGCACGGTGGTGCGCGCCATCGTGGCCGGCCGGCGCGTCGCCCGGGCAAACTGCTCGTAGTCCTGGACGCGCGTCTCCCAAATCGCGAACTGCACCGGCAGCCCGGGAACGCTGACAAAGATCATCCCCAGCGAATTGGTCCAGCGCCCCACCGGTTCCGCCACTTTGGCCTTGGCTGGTCGCGTGGACGGCGGCGGCTGCGGCGGCGTGACAACCGCAGGCCGGAACTTGCCCCAGCCCCACGCCACGGCCAGCGTGAACACCAGGCCCGCCGCCAGCACCGCCAGTTGCCGCCGCCGCGCCCGGTCCCGCCGCAGCGAGTGGCCGGCCTCGATGCGCTTCACATCCGCCAGCACCTCGCCCGCCGAGGCGTAGCGCTCCCGGGGGTCCATGTGGCAGCACTTGAGAATGATCTCGTTGAACTCCAGCAACTGCTCCCGGTCCGGCAGGGTGGCCAGCTCCTCCGGCAGCATCGGGAACTCCTGCCGGTCATTGCCCGTGGCCGTCTCATAGAGCACCTTGCCAAAGCTGAAGATGTCCGCCGCCGCCGTGCCCGGCCCTTCCGGCGGGATGTAGCCCGTGGTGCCCACCAGCGTGTCCGCATCCGTGGCGCTGGTGACCAGGCCGATGTCCGCCAGCTTGGGCCGCCCGCCCACGAGGATGATGTTGGCCGGCTTGATGTCCCGATGCACCAGCCCGTGCCCGTGGAGGTGGTCCAAGGCGGAGGCCAGCGCCCGCGCGATGGGCAGCGCCTCCGCACCGGGCAGCCGGCCGCGCTGCTTGAGCCAGGCCGCCAGGGTGGCGGGCACATAGTCGGCCGGATTGATCACGGCCTCCGGTGCGGCGGAAGCCGTCGGCGCCTTCGTCAGGCTGGCGGCGTCATCCGCCAGCTCCATCACATAGTAGAAGTAGCCTGCCTCGTCGTTCTTGCCGACGTGAAACACCCGCACCTGGCTCTCGTGGGAGGACACCGGCTCATAGGCCCGGATGCCGGCGAACTCCCGCAGATACGGCCGGTCACTGTCGAAACTGTCGCGATACACCACCTTGACCGCGCGCCGGGTCCCCAGCGCGCTGTGGGCCAGCCACACCTCGCCGTAGCTGCCCCGCCCCAGCAGCCGGTCCACCTGATAATCCGGCACGACCGGCGGCGCCCTGGGCGGACGCGGCAAACCGGAACTGGATGGCGGCGTTGAACTCATGGTGGCGGCGACATGCGACCGCTTTTAAGCCGCCGCGAAACCGCCCGCAACATCTTCCGGCGCGCCGAATAGCCCACGACCGGACCTGACGACGAGGGGCCTTCAAAATTCGGTTTTCCCTCGCGCAGCCGGCCCACCAGCCGGAGCAGAAAACGGCAGAGCACCTCTTTCACCAGGCCCCAGGGTGAGAGTTCGCGAAACGAAGGCTTCGTGCAGGGAGCCCGTGAACCGCGTGTCGGCGGCTTGCCGCCGCCGCGCTGCGGGTGGAACGCTTGCTTCGTCCTGCTGTGACCAACGGACGGCTGCGGCAAGCCGCCGGCACGGGTTCTGGGGGAGAACTCATGGGCACCGCCTAGAGGAACGAGCGTTCCAGCCGGCGAGCCTCCTTCTTGATCTGGGACTGCACCCGGTGCTTGGCCAGATGCACCTGCGCCGTGCTGATGTCGAGGCTGGCCGCCACCTGGCTCGCCGGCCACTGCCGCAGCACGTAGAGGTCGAAGATTTGATACTGCCGCGGGCTGACCTGGGTCCGCACCAGCTCCACCGCGCGGTCCAGCAGGCTCTGCTGCCAGTCCGCCTCCCACGCCAGGTCCACCTTGTCCCCCTGGTCGCCGGGGAGCTTGTCAATCGCCCGCGTGCCCGCGTCCGCCGTGCCGTCATCGGCCAGGCCGACTTCGTTCGGCTTGCGCTTCCGATACTGGTCCGCGATGCGCCGGCGGGTGACGAGCTTGAGCCAGCCCTTGAAGGAGCCGACCGCCGGGTCGTATTTGAACTCCTTCATCTTCTTGGCCACCACGATGACGGTCTCCTGCACCACCTCCTGCGCCTCGGCGTCGGAGAGGCCGCCCTTGCGCGCCGTGCTGTAGATAAGCCGCCAGTAAGTCTCGAAGAAGTCCCGCCAGCTCCGCTCGTCCTGCCAGTCCTTGAGGCGGCCCAGCAGGCTTTCACGCGTGTTCAACGGATTTTCGTTTTGCGATGTCACTGGCAATAGAGAAGCCATCAACGAACGGTTCGTCCACCGTCCCGCCGTTCTTGCAAAGTATTTCGGCCCGGGCCGGGCGGCAACGCACGGTAGGCAGACCCAAACCAGCCTTCAAGTCCGGCCACTTCACAGGGCAACCACGGTTGAGGTAAAACTGGCTCCAAAGACCGCTGGCCATCCACTAAGCGGAATCTGGCTCGCTTCCGGTTTCCATCCGTGTGCATCCGTGTGCATCCGTGTCCATCAGTGGTTGATTTACCTGTCCGTTTCCTGGGTCTCCCGCCCTCGCCCGGCAAACAACCCGTGAGCAGGCGCTTGACCCACCCGCCTTGTGTCCCTAATTTCCTGCGCGCGTGCGGTGGCCGTAGCTCAATGGTAGAGTCCCAGATTGTGATTCTGGCTGTTGCGGGTTCGAGTCCCGTCGGTCACCCCACCTCTCCCACGCGTTTCCTGGCTACTTCCCCGCCTTCTTGCGGAAGATGATCAGGTGCTGCCACGGCAGCGTGCGGATGGTCTCGACATATTCCAGCGGCTGCGCGGCCATCTCCTTCTTCACTTGGGCCTCGGTCATCTTGTGCAGCGGCTTGATCGGCACTTCCGGGTCCTCCCCGCGAAACTCCACAAAGACGACGCGGCCGCCCGGCTTCAACTGCTTGCAGATCGCATCCATCATCTCCCACGGGTGGTCGAACTCATGGTAAACATCCACCATGATGACCAGGTCCACGGGCTTCGGCAGCTTCGGGTCCGTGGTGGTGCCCAGCACGCCCACGACATTCGTGATGCCGCGCTCCTTCATCTTCCCGGCGAGCAGCTCCAGCATCTCCGGCTGAATCTCGACGCCATAGACGACGCCCTGGCTGCCCACCATCTTGGCCAGCCGCCAACTGTAGTAGCCGGTGCCACACCCCAGATCTGCGACGGTCTCGCCGCCCTTCAGCCCGAGCGACTTCATCACCAGATCCGGCCGCTCCTCCTGCTCCCGCTCCGCGCGCTCCAGCCAGGGCGCCCCGTGATGGGTCATGTAGTGCGCGATCTCGCGGCCGAAGTAAAACTTGCCCAGCCCATCGCGCGTCTTCACGCCGGTCTGATAACGGGAGGCATCCTTCTTCCCATCCTTGGCCGTGTCTTGGGCGACACTCGTGCAAGCGGTGAGCGCCACGCAGGAGGCAACGAGCACGGGGACCAGCCGGGGGTATGAAAACAGGCTTTGCATGCCCAAACCTTCCGAGCGCCCCGGCCCCTTGGCAAGGGCAATCAAAGCCATCCAGCCCTGAAAGGGCGTCCGGTGAAAGCCCGGGGTGAAGCCCCGGGAAATGGATTTCCAAGTTGGAAGCGCCCTGTAAAGGCGCAACCGTCCCGCCCTTACAGGGCGGGCAAGGCAGGGGTTGGTGCCCCCAGGGCTTCGCTTCGCTTCACCCTGGGCTGTCACCGGACGGCCTTTCAGGCCTGACGCATCCGCACTCCCAGTGGCGGCAGGCGTCCTCGCCTGCCGCAGAGCCGGCGGACCGAAACCGCCGAGCAGCCCAGACATCTTCAGAATCTCCCCGCTCAATCCCCCTCCCATTTTTCTGACCCTTCCCTGTTTCCTGGTTCTCCGCTGGTTTCAGTCGAATGGCGTGTGGAAGAAGCTCCAAATCCCAAGTTTCAAATCCCAAAGAAGCTCCAAGCTCCAAATGTCAAGGGGACGAACCAGGGCGGAAGGGCTGGCCGCGTGGCGCGCTGAACGATTGGAATTTGAGGCTTGGAGTTTCTTTGGAGCTTGGGACTTGGAGCTTGGAATTTCCCTGCCGCCTCCCCGCTCCACCGAAAACAGCGGAGAACTTGTTTTTCCACCTCTGCGCTCTTTGCGCCCTTTCGTGGCCAAATCCCCGCCTCACTTGCTCACCGAATACCGCTGCCGCCCCGTCAGCAACCCGCGCACCGTTCCCGCCAGCCCGATGAAGAAGTTCAGGAAATTGAACCATGGCAGATACACCCAGGTCTTCCACGACTTGATCCGCCACGCCTCCATGTTGCCCAGATTGCTGCCCACGAACACGCACAGCAGCACGGGCACCGGATAAAACGGCAGCAGCGGCATCAGCAGATACAGATACTTGGCCAGGTGATGCGTCCAGTGGCCCGCGTAAGGAATGCGCCGGAGCTGAAAGCCCCACTTGCGGAAGAGCGCGCCAAAGGACTCCGCGAGCTGGTAGCACTTTTTGGCCACAACATCCCAGCTCTGCTTCTGCGACTGGAAATGCAGATGGATGATCTCCACATCGCTGACGAACACCTCGCCCCGCTCGCTCAGGCGCATGAACAAATCCATGTCCTCGCCCGCGAAGTGAAACCGCTCCGTGTCGTAGCCGCCGATGCCCATGTAAATCTCGCGACGGTGCAGGTCGAACTTCCCGCTGATCCCCTGCCGGATGCGCCCGACCCACTTGGCCATCAGCACCTGGCCCCAGAAACCATAGTTCCGGAAATTCTCCTCCGGCAGTGTGACCAGCGCGACCACGGAGACGCGATTCGGCACTGCCGTCAGCAGTTTGAACGAACGCTCCAGCGCCGTGTCGTTCTCCGGCAGGCAGTCCTGCTGCATGTTCAGGATGTAATCGCCCGTGGCCTCCTTCGCGCCGAGGTTGTAGTCCCAGCTCAATGCGATATCCACGGGGTTCTTGATCAGCCGCGTGCCCGGCGGCGCGCTGTCAATCGGCTTGGGGCTGCTGTCCACCAGGATGACCTCGTGCGGCCGAAGCGTCTGCGCCTGGAGCGCCGCCAGCAGCCGGGGCAGATCCCCCGCCTTCCCGTAGATCGGGATGACGACGGAAATCTTGGGGGCGGAAGCGTCGCTGCTCATGTCACGGCCCCAGCGCCGGCGCTGGAAGGCGGGCGGAACCTACCGGGTGAGAGAAACGTGTCGAGGGGAAAGGTGGTCCCGGCGCGCGGCGTTTACGCCGCTTCAACGTCCGACCGACCACATCGCCCTTTCCGACCGGGCAAGCGCGGACGCTTGCGGCACGGCCGGCCGGAGGCCGGCGCTACGTAGCGTAGCGCAAGCCTCCGGCTTGCCGTGCCGCCGGCGTCCTCGCCGGCCCCCGGAGCGCGGCTGTGTCGCGGGGACCGGCCGCAGCAACGTCGCCTGACCGAAGGCCTTCCGGCCTTCGCACCCCGCTCGCCGCTCGCACGTTGCTGCGGCTGATCCCGCGCCGAGCGGGACACAGCCGCGCTCCAGGACAATTCCACCTCACCTCGCCTTCGTCCGCGCTCCGGGGGCAAGCGCGGACGCTTGCGATACGGCCGGCCGGAGGCCGGCGCTACGTAGCGCCGGCGTCCGCGCCGGCCCGGCTTCTCCCTCTCCCCTCCTCGGAGGAGGGGAGAGGGTTGGGGTGCCGTCCGGCAGCACGCCACCGCTTTGCATTGAGGATTGGCGTCACTTCGCCTGCGCCGCAAAACGCTTCAGCGCGAGATGCGTCGGCCAGTAGAGCAGCGCCGGCAGGCCCACCATCAGCGTGGCCAGCCAGGCCAGCGGCGGCATCCACGTCTGCGCCGCGTCGTCGCTCATGCCGTGGACGTAGTTGATGTTCACCGGAATGGTCGCGTTCGGCATCGGACCAGGCATGGCGACGTAGCAGAAGACCAGCAGCGCCCACGCGAGCGCCCACCAGGCCGGGAAAGCTCGTTTGTCATACCCGAGTCGTTTCACGAGGAAGAGCAGCAGGAAAGGCAGCCAGCCGTGGAAGAGCGAAAGCCCGCGCAGGAACAGCGAGCGCTTCGCGTCAAACATGTAGGCCGTCATCCCCAGCAGCTTCACCCCGGCCAGGCCCGCCACGAAATCCGCCACCCAGACCAGTTGCGGCAGGACGATCCCCACCGCCGCCATGCTGGCCAGCAGCGCGCTCTCCGTCCACACGGCGGCCAGCGTGAGGAAGAGCGCCACATCACAGAAGTAGAGGAAATTGGTCGGGCCGTAGTTGGCCCAATAGACCGGCACGAGCACGGCCATGAAGGCGGTGTAGCCGAGCTTCACCGCGAGCGGCAGCCGGCGTGGAACGGGGTGGGCGTCCATGTTGGATTCGAGGGTTAACGAGACATTGTTCATAGCTCAACAATTAAGTTTTAGTTTGCGGGAGCATGGATACCGGCAGGCGTGGCGATGGTGTTAATCGAAAAACCTCGCGGGACGGATTGAAGAAATCTCCGGCTCCGCCAGACTCCCGTCGTGCGCTCTGGACCCGCGATCAAAGCCGTGACCTTCGACGCCGGCGGCACGCTCCTGGAGCCGTGGCCGTCGGTCGGCCACCTCTATGCGGAGGTCGCCGCGCGCTTCGGCGTGCGGGGTGCGGACCCGGCGCGGTTGAACCAGCAGTTCGCCGCCGCGTGGCGGGTGAAGCGGAGCTTCGACTACTCACGCGCCGCGTGGTTGGACTTGGTGGAGCACTCCTTCACGGGCATCGCCGAACCACTGCCTGACGGCTTCTTCCCCGCCGTGTATGAGCGCTTCACCAAGGCCGACGCATGGCACGTCTTCGACGATGTGCTGCCCACGCTTGACGCGCTCGCCCGCCACGGCACCCGGCTGGCTGTGGTGTCCAACTGGGACGACCGCCTGGAACCGCTGCTGGCACGGCTGGGCTTGCGCGACCGCTTCGAGGTCGTGGTCGTCTCCTGTCACGCTGGCTTCACCAAGCCCGCGCCCGAAATCTTCGCCGCCGCCCTGGCGCAGCTCGGCGTCCCGCCCGAAGCCACGCTGCATGTGGGCGACAGCGTGAACGAGGACGTGACCGGCGCCCGCGCCGCCGGCCTGCACGCCCGCCTGATCCGACGTCACGCCCCACCCGTGCCCGGCGAGCAAGTGCGCTCGCTGGTTGAGCTGATGGAAGTGGTGCGGCAGTCGGAGGTTCGGAGTCCCGGCTTCAGCCGGTAGAACGCTGCAATCTCCTGACGCTTCGCGCCGATTGGGCAGGAAAATTAGGGGCAGGAAGATTTTTCATCCCAATTTTTCTGCCCCTAATTTTCCTGCCACAATCGGCTCATAAAAAGGGAGAACGGCACCACTGCAACGGGGAATCAAATCGCCTGCGCGTTACACCGAAACAAATCTGCCTCTGCCGTTTTGAACTCTGCTCGACACCGGTGCGCCCCCGGATGATTATATCCCTACTCAAGCCAGTCGTTCCCTTCACATGAAACTCCACGCCCATTCCACCCGTCGCTCCTTCCTCCGCGCCACGCTCGCCGCTTCCGCCGCGCCGTTCCTCCTGCCGGCTCATGTCTGGGCCGCGACCAAGTCCGGCTCCGGCCCGAACGGCCGCGTGAACCTCGGCCTCATCGGCATGGGCATGATGAACCGCGGCCACCTCGGCGGGTTCCTCGGCATGAGCGATGTGCAGGTCGTCGCGGTCTGCGATGTCCACGAAGGCCGCCTGACGGATGCCGTCGAGCGCGTGCACAAAGCCTACGCGAAGGACAAGGAGTCCGGCGCTTACAAGGGCTGCACTCCGTTCGGCGACTTCCGCGAGCTGATCGCGCGCCGGGACATTGACGCCGTGTGCATCGCCACACCGGACCACTGGCACGCCATCCCCGCCATCCTCGCCGCCCGCGCGAAGAAGGACGTGTATTGCGAGAAGCCCCTTTCCCTCACCATCGCCGAGGGCCGCGCGATGGTCACCGCCGCGCGCGAGAACAGCATCGTCTTCCAGACCGGCAGCCAGCAGCGCACGGAGTTCAAGGGCTACTTCCGTCAGGCTGTGGAATACGTCCGCAGCGGACGCGTCGGGAAGGTGAAGACCGTGCGCGTGGGCGTCGGCGGCCCGGCCAAGCCCTGCGATCTCCCCGCCGAGCCCGTGCCCGCCGGCACGAATTGGGACCTGTGGAACGGCCCGTCGCCCGAGCGCGCCTTCAACCAGATCCTCTGCCCGCTGGACATCCACAAGCACTTCCCGGCGTGGCGCAATTACAAGGAATACGCGTGCGGCGGCCTCGCGGACATGGGCGCGCACCACTTCGACATCGCGCAATGGGCGCTGGGCATGGACGGCTCCGCGCCGGTGGAGATCCACCCGCCCGCCAGCGGCGACACCGGCCTGCGCTTCGTCTATGCGAACGGCATCGAGATGTTCCACGGCGGCCCAAGCGGCACAACCTTCGAGGGCGAGCTGGGCACCATCTACGTGGACCGCAAGGGCATCGAGTCCACGCCCAAGTCCATCCTCGAAACGCCGCTCGGTGAGCAGGATTTCAAGCTCCCGGCCATCGCCGCAAGCCACAAGCAGAACTGGGTGGACTGCATCAAGACCCGGGCGAAACCCGTGGCAGATGTGGAGATCGGCGCGCGCACGGCGCAGGTGTGCCAGCTCGGCAACATCGGCTACTGGCTCCGCCGCCCGCTCAAGTGGAACCCGGCGAAGGAGGAGTTCATCGGGGATGCGGAGGCGAACAAGCTGCGGAGCCGGGAAAACCGCGCGCCGTGGAACAAGGTGTGATGAAGCACTGGTGGAATAGTGGTCCAAGCAATCGGCCCCGTCTGCGGGTCGGCGCTCCAGTCCTGAGGAAGCACTGGCCGAAAAAATGGACTGGCAGGTGGCGTGATGTGGAACTGCCGAAAATCGTGATGACTGTGATCGTTCTGATATGTGCGCTCGCCAGTGAATACGCTGAATGGAAGTCCCGAGATCCAGAAGCGGGCGAGCGAGGCAAGTGCGTTGCCAATCTGGAACAGATGCTGGCGGCGGTCCAGCACTGGGCCGTTGAGCATCAACGCGCGAAGGGGGACACGATTGCGCCGGCTGAGGTGTTGGCCTATCTCAAAGGCTCCCGACTTCCCACTTGCCCGAGCGATGGCAGCTACCAGCTTCCGCGCAAGGTTGGCGAACTGCCCACTTGCTCCATCCCCTATCACGCGGTTTACCGATGAGCGCTCCTGGAACCTCAAATAGCAAACTGCACCGCCGGGAGAACCAGAGAGCATGGAACAAAGTGTGAACCCATGAATGATGGAGCCTCAGATAATAACTGCTACGTGTGGACTGTGGTCGTTGGCCTGGCGCTGCTGGCAGCACTGGCAGCGATGGCAATCCCCAACTACACACGCCCACCGGGCCGCCGAACCAGTGCGAAGAACGCCTGCATCTCAAATTTGAAGCAGATTGATGGCGCAGTCGCGCTGTGGGCTTTGGAGAACAAGTTAACTGCAACAGACACATACTCGTTCACAGATACTGCCATCCTGAAATTCATGAGACATTCGAGATTGCCGGAGTGCCCGCACGGCGGCAGAGACTCCACGGCTCCGAATGTGTCCAGTTCGCCGACATGCACCATCCCCGGCCACACGCTTTGAAGTAATGACGAACGAGGCTGCCAAGAAATCCGCCTTCGGCTGGCCGTTCAGGATACTCGTCGCGCTCATCTTTGGGTTATGGCTCAGCATATTGGTGCCAAACCTACGGCCAGCAAGTGCCACCGCCGCCGTGAACGCCTGTGTTCCCAATCTAAAGAGCATCAATGAAGCAGCGCAGCGGTGGCGGTTGGAATACAAGAAGCAGCCGACGGACACCTATTCACTGGACGACCCGACGGTGCTTGCGTTTCTGGAACGTTCCGAGCTGCCAGCTTGTCCCGGCGGCGGCCATTACTCGCCGGGAGCAAATCTGGCTGACCGGCCGAGGTGTTCCATTCCCGGCCACTCGCTTTGAGCCATGGGAGACGAGCCTTCAAGCAAGTCAGGGGTGGGCTGGGCGGCTTGGACACTCATTCTAGGAATGATCGTAGCCGCTGCCGCGCTAGGCATCTTCAAGTTCAACCAAGCACGCCACACTGCGGCGAAGACCTCCTGCGACAGCAACCTGAGGCAAATTGATGCGGCGGTGCAACAGTGGGCGCTGGAGAACAAGAAGAGCGCGACCGACACCTACTCCTTCAGCGATCCAGCCATTCTCGCCTGCATGAAGGGCTCAGCATTGCCAGAATGCCCGGGAGGCGGACGCTACCTGCGAGGCAGCCAGGTCTCAGCCTCGCCGCGCTGCACCATTCGCAGTGCTGGCCACACGCTTTGACCCATGGACGACGAGCCCTCAAGCAATTCAGCGATGGGCTGGGCGGCTTCGTTGCTTGTCCTGGGCATGGTTTTGGTTGCCGCTGTGCTTGGACTCCCCAACTTCATCAAGGCACGCGCGACCTCGTCCAAAGCACCGTGCGTCGCCAACCTGAAGCAGATTGATGGCGCGGTGCAGCAGTGGGCGTTGGAGAACAAGAAAATGGCAGCGGATACCTATGCGTTAAGCGATACAACTTTGCTGGCCTATCTCAAGGGCAGCGCGCTCCCGGTCTGTCCTGATGGCGGCCGTTACCTCGCGGGTCCAACAATCTCCAGCAGCCCGCGCTGCACCATCGGTGGGTTTCACCACACGCTTTAGCCAATGAACACCGCCGAAAACGAGACGAGCAAGAAAGCCGCCGCAAGCCGGCGGCTTTCGAACGAAGCGTAAAATGGGCCTGTTCTCCCAAGCAAAGTGGCGGCTCTTCGACTGGTTTGTGCTGTGCGCAGGCATCGGGATCGTGCTGGCCATCCTGGTGCCGAACTTCCAGAAAGCGCGCTCCAGCAACCACAGCCGTCGGCCATGTATTCCGCAGCTCAAAATGATCCAGGGCGGCCTTGAGCAATGGGCGTTGGAGAACAGGAAGGCGCCAACCGACGCCTATTCGTTGTCGCACCCGGCGATTCTGGCCTACCTCAAGGGAAGCGTGCTGCCCCGCTGTCCGCAGGGCGGGCACTACTCCGCCGGCACAAATCTGATGGATGCGCCCCGGTGCAGCCATCCCGGCCACACGCTTTAAGCCCGAACTCCGATGGGTAGCACAGGCCACCGGCCTGTGCCGTCCGGCCACTGGCCGGACGGAATGACGGGCGGGGTTGCTTCCACTGTGACGCGGCAAACTGTCCGTTGCGTGTGGTCGTTCCGAGCGGCTGGCAGCCGCCCGGCACAGGCCGGTGGCCTGTGCTACCCGCCGATTTCACAACGGCTGTTTCGGAGTTCAGGTTAAGCCGGGCACATCTCGACACTGCCCCCGAAAGCCGACGGAGCGCGGGTCTGTGACCCGCAGCAACGTCCGATCCTACGTCCCGCTGGCCTACACGAACCGCAAGGGACAAGGGCGGCCGCTGCGGGTCGCAGACCCGCGCTCCGGGGGCAGTGCCGAGATGCGCCCGGTTAAGCCCACCTCTCCGCCCCGGGGACGCATCTGCCCACCGCCCCCGGGCTTGCCTCGCCGGGCAAGCGAGGACGCTTGCGGCACGGCCGGCCAGAGGCCGGCGCTACATGGCGCCCGATGGCCCCGAAGGTGAAGAATCCCGTTCCTCTTTCCCGCGCTTGGCCTATCGTCTCGCCGTGCCCTCCCACGAGGAACTGCCCGCCGACCAGCCGGCCTTCAACCAAGTCACGGTCCCCGACCTGTGGCAGCAGCAGGCCGTGTCCGCGTTGCGCGCGGGGAAGGACGTGGTCGTCCACGCGCCCACCGGCTCGGGCAAGACGCTCGTCTTCGAGCTGTGGTCCAACTTCGGCAAGCCGCACGGCCAGGCCATCTACACCGTGCCGACCCGCGCCCTGGCGAATGACAAGCTCGCCGAGTGGCGCGCGCGCGGCTGGCATGTGGGCATCGCCACCGGCGACCTCAGCGAAAACCTCGACGCCCCCGTCATTGTCGCCACGCTCGAAACTCAGAAATACCGGCTCATCAGTGGCGACGGCCCGGCCCTGCTGGTGATTGATGAGTATCAGATGCTCGCGGACCCCGACCGGGGCCTGAACTACGAACTGGCCATTGCCCTCGCGCCGCCGCAGACGCGGCTGCTGCTCCTGAGCGGCAGCGTGGAAAACCCGCACCACATCGTGAAGTGGCTGGAGCGGCTGGGCCGCAAGGCGCAGCTTGTGCGGCATCTGCACCGGCCCGTCCCGCTGGAGGAGGTCCACGCCAACGACCTGAGCATGCACGTCCCCAGCGAGGTAAAGGGCTACTGGCCCCGCCTCGTGGCCAAGGCGCTCGCCGACGACCTCGGGCCGGTGCTGATCTTCGCCCCGCGCCGGAAGGAGACGGAAGCCCTGGCCGCGGAGATCGCCCGCTTCCTGCCTAATCCCAATCCGCTCACGCTCACCAACGAGCAGAAGTCGCTCGTCGGTGAGAAGGTCGCCCGGCTGCTGCGCTGCCGCGTGGCCTACCACCACAGCGGCATGAGCTACGGGGCGCGGGCCGGCGTGGTCGAGCCGCTGACCAAGGCCGGACAATTGCGCGTCGTGGTCGCGACGATGGGCCTGGCGGCGGGCATCAACTTTTCACTGCGCAGCGTCGCGCTGGCGGCGGATTCCTACCGGCGCGACGGCGTGGAGATTCCCATCCGCCCGGACGAGATCCTCCAGATGTTTGGCCGCGCGGGCCGCCGGGGCATTGACGAGATCGGCTACGTGCTCGTGTCGGCCAACGGCGTCCGCCTGCTCGACGGCCGTCCCGCCTTCCTCGCCCGCTCCGGCCTGGTGGACTGGAGCGCGCTGCTGGGCATCATGGGCGCGGCGGCGGTGAACGGCCTGAACCCCTTCCGCGAGGCGGTGCGCGTGCAGGAACGGCTCTTCACCACCAAGCCCATCCTGCTCGGCGTCGAGGGCGCGCTGCGCAATCCCGAGACGCCCTGTGGCCTGGCGACCGACGGCGAACGCGCCCGGCATGTGCGCAAGATGGTGCGGCAGTTCCTGAACAGCCGGGGCGAATGGGAGCCGTGGCCGGCGCTCAAGGACGTGCCGTCCGAACGCGTGCAGGTGATGGAGCCGCTCGCCCCCGGCGTGCTGGCCATGCTGAAGCTGAGCGCCCCCGTCGCCGCCCGCCCCCGGGCCACGACCGAGCAAATCCTCGGCGCCCCCGTGGCGGCAGGCATCCTGCCTGCCGTGGAGCCGGGCGTCCCGCCCGGCGGACAAAACGCCGCGTTGGCCGAAACCGCCGCGCCGTCGCCAGCCAGACCGGACGGCAGGATGCCGTCCTCTACGTCAGGCGGGACGCCTGACGCCACCTCGCCCATTCGCCTCCACTCCGCCATGACCATCGAGGCCGCGATGGAAAAGCTCGGCGAGGGCGGGTCGCTCATCAAGCTGCCCGACGGCACCTGCGCGCGCGCGCTCACCGTGGCGGATGTCCTGAACGGCCAGCAAATCCTGCTCGCCAAATGGGTGCGCAAGCTCACGGACTGGAACGCCCGCCAGACCTCGCTGCAAACCTGGCGCGAACTGGTGATGCCCGTGCTGGAAGCCCGGTTCGCCGCGCAGCAGACCCCCGTGCTGAGCGTCGAGTATCCCAAAGCGGTGCGGCTCAAGGACGAGTTCGCCGAGCATGTGCCGGAGGTCGGCCTCGGCCCCGTGCGCGTGGTGCTGGCCCTCGGCCGGCTCACGCTCAAGGCCTGCGTGGATGCGCATGGCGTCGCGCTGTGGCGGCCGCCGGAGCGCGAGGTCTTCCCGCAGGATTGCGCCCGCTGCCCCTGCGTGCCGGAATGCAAACAACTGCCCACCGGCGCGGGCGTGGCCACCATCTGGCGGCGGCTCGGCCTCATTGACGCACACGGCGTGCCGACCCGGCGCGGCCGCATCGTGAGCTTCTTCCACTCGGGTGACGGGCTGGCCATCGCCGCCGCCCTGGAGGACGAATCCCTGCCCCTGACCGACCTCGTGTATGAACTGGCGAACCTGCACGCGGGGCATCGCTTCACGAAAGGCGACGCGCGCTGGGACGGCCGCATCGCCATGGCCTGCCAGCGGCTGTTCGGCTCGCAAAACTTCACCGGCTATCTCGACAATGGCGTGCCACCAGAATACGGCGCGGGCGCGGAGGAGATCGCAGCGGACGTGCATCGCGACCCGCTGGGCAAGAACGGCTGGGTGACGGAATTCCTCGGCGTGGGGGACATTGACCGGATGATCATCGAGTGGCGCAGCGTGCTGCGGCAAGTCGCCCACGCTCCGGATCTCGACTCGCCGCGTTGGCGGGATTTGCAGACGCGGGCGAAGGCCATCCTGCGGGAAACCGAGTCACCCACGCTCACCGACCTGCCGCCGCTGGACTACACCCAGACCAAGCGCGTGAACCACCGGCTGTCCATGCGACGGCACTGAGCCGCGGCTCACTTGAAGTCGAGGATGATCCCGTTGGTGCTGCCGATATTGAAGTCGCCCACATGGCCGTCGAGGAAGCCCAAGTTGGCCCGTCCGCCCGGATAAGTCATTCCATGCCGGTAGCCGATGACGTTGGTGCTAAAATCACCCAGCCCGGGATGGTTGTTTCGCCAGCCGGTGTCCACGACCAGAAACGTGTCACTGGGCCGGTTTGCCTGGGCGCGTCGGGCGGTGGCGACAAAGTCTCCGGCAGTAACAGCGGCGCCGTTCACGTAGTTGAGCGAGACGTGGTAGTTCATGGCGTAGCTGATCCGCCAAGGGTTGGTCCCGGCGGGCACGGGCACCGGCGTATCGAGATAATTCACATCATGCCGCTCCTTCTGGCGGTCCGGGCATTTGGAAAGCGAATTGGTCCAGCTCATGCCTTGCGCTCCAGAGTTGAATGCCATCCCGCGAAAATAGGGGGAAAGCAGGTAGTCGAAGCTGTTATTCTGCGTGTTGTAACGGCTCCAGGCATACGGCAGCTTGTCATCCTGATCGTCGGCATAGAGGTGGGTGACCATGGCCCATTGCTTGACGTTGTTCTTGCAGACGGTGGTGTTGGCCTTGGACTTGGCCTTGCTCAGCGCTGGCAGGAGCATTCCGGCCAGGATGGCGATGATCGCAATCACGACCAGCAGTTCGATCAGGGTAAAGGCGTGTCGCTTGGACGCACGGGGTCGGTTCATGACGGACAGGGTTGTTGGTGCTAGTGCTGACGCAGCATGACATCTGGAGATTCAGCGTCAACCCGGTGATGACCGGTTCGGGAGGGGTGGTGGCCGGGCGGCCCGCACCCGGTCACGCCGGAAGTAGATGCCGTTCCGGGGCGCGATGTAGCTGGCGGCCATGACGATGAGCACGTTCAACCCCAGAAGGCCAAAGACGACGGCCATCGCAAACAAAAAACCCAGTGGCAGGCCGTCCGGGCCGCCGGACTGAAAGCCGTAACTCATGCACAGCGCCAGCCAGGCCACCAGAAATGGCGCGCTGAACATGCCGACGATGAGGCCCATAACCCCCTTCCACACCCGGCCCATCGGCAAACTGGCCAGCACCAGGCCCGCCTGGCTCACCAACACCACCGTCAGAAAGTTCAGCCCGGTGACCATGATCACGGTGGGCACATCCAGGCCCCGCAGCATCGGCGTGATGGCCAGGAACGGCGCGCCCGCCGAGAAGAACACGGCTGCCAGCATCACGTTGGAGAGGAACTTGCCCTGGATGATTTCCTCCGCCGACATCGGGGTGTAGTAGAGCAGGTCCACCCCGTCCTCGGCGTGCCGCTCTCCCATCATCCGGCTGCCACTCCAGGCCGGGACGCACACGCCCGTCAGGACGGTCAACACGCCCAGCAGGATCGCAAACATCTGCCGGCCCAAGTTCGGATCATCCACGCTCGACGTGAGCAGCAGGGACGCGGAAGAGCCGAACATCACCAGCAGCACGAGCAGAAATCCCGACAACACCAGCCGCCCGCGCACCGCCTGCCGCATCTCCTTCACGAAGACGGGATTGAACTCCCCCGCCCACAGCCAGGCCCAGGCCCCGCGCACGTCAAAGGCCTGACGCCATGGGAAGCGGGTTGGAGCCGAAGCGGTGGACATGGGATGTGCGGCTCAAGATGCGCGCCCGGACGGGCTCACGCAACCTGCAACATGCAGCACCCGTGCCAACGGGCGCATCCCGCGCACTTGCCCCTGGTCGCGTCCCGCCGGGCAAGCGAGGACGCTTGCGGCACGGCCGGCCGGAGGCCGGCGCTACGTAGCGCCCCGCGTCCCGCGGGCCGTATCGCCGGCGTCCCCGCCGGCTCGGCTTCGGGGCAGGGTCAAACTACGCCCCCTTACCTATGCCACCAGCCCCTTCACCAGCTCCCCATGCACGTCCGTCAGGCGATAGCGGCGGCCCTGGAACTTGTAGGTGAGCCGCTCGTGGTCAATGCCGAGCTGGTGCAGGACGGTCGCCTGCAGGTCGTGGACGCTGACGCCGTCGTTGGCGATGTTGTAACCGAACTCGCACGTCTCGCCGTAGCTCGTCCCGGCCTTCACGCCGCCACCCGCCATCCACAGGCTGAAGCAGCGCGGGTGGTGGTCGCGGCCGAAGTTCGCGGAGATCTTGCCCTGGCAGTAGTTCGTGCGCCCAAACTCACCGCCCCAGACGACCAGCGTGTCGTCGAGCAGGCCGCGCGCCTTCAGGTCGCGCACGAGCGCGGCGGCGGGCTGGTCGGTCTCCTTGCAGAGCTTCGGCAGCGCGCCGGGCAGTCCGCCGTGGTGGTCCCAGTCCTGATGATAAAGCTGGATGAAACGCACGCCCCGCTCGGCAAGCCGACGGGCGAGCAGGCAGTTCGCGGCGAAGGTGCCCGGCGTCTTCACGTCGGGGCCGTAGTTCTCCAGCACATGCGCCGGCTCGCCCGAGACATCCGTCGCATCCGGGATGCTGAACTGCATCCGGAACGCCATCTCGTAGTTGTCAATGCGGCTCTGGATTTCCGCGTCTGGCGTGCCGGCGAACTGGTGCTCGTGGAGTTCACGCAGGCGGTCCAGCAGCAGCCGCCGGCTGTCCTCGCTCACGCCGGCGGGATTGCCGAGATACAGCACCGGGTCCTTCGCGGCACGGAAGAGCACGCCTTGATGCTTGGTCGGCAGGAAGCCGCTGCCCCACAGGTGCGAACCCAGCGGCTGGCCGCCCTTGCCCTTGGTGATGAGCACGACGAACGACGGCAGGTTCGCGTTCTCCTGTCCCAGCCCGTAGCTCAGCCACGCGCCAAAGCTGGGCCGGCCGGCGATCTGGGTGCCGGTCTGGAGGAAGGTCACGCCGGGCCCGTGGTTGATGGCTTCGGTGAACATCGAGCGCACCACGCACAGGTCGTCCGCGATGCCCGCCGTGTGCGGCAGCAGCTCGCTGAACCATGCGCCGCCCCGGCCATGCTGCGCGAACTTGAACGGCGAGCCGACGAGCGGAATGGACGACTGGTTGCCCGACATGCCCGTGAGCCGCTGTCCGCCGCGCACGGAATCGGGAAGCTGCTCGCCGTGGCGCTGGTTGAGCAGCGGCTTGTAGTCGAACAAATCAAGCTGCGACGGCGCGCCGGACATGAACAGGTAGATGATGCGCTTGGCCTTGGGGGCGATGTGCGAAGCGCCGAGGATGCCGCGCTCGGCAGTGGGCGCGGCGGCAGCGTTCGCGGCCAGCATCTCTGCCAAGGCCGCGCCACCGAGGCCCGCGCCGAAGCGGTTGAGGAACTGGCGGCGGTTTGAAAGGAACGGGGACATGGGAAGTGATAAGTAATTAGTAATTAGTCTCCCACGCGAGCGGGGCGGCGCAAAAGAACTCAGGAGCGGGCTCGCGCAGGCGGGGATTGACGGCGTCCTGGCAGAATTCGTCGGAACGCTCGGTCATGGAGGCGAGAAGGCGACCAACTTCAAGGCTGAGGTTCCACACCTCCAATCCTTCTTCACGGGTGAGATAGCCATCGTCTACGGAGCTGATGGTCCAGTGCTGGGTTTCATTGCACTCGCTGATCGCGTCGCTCAGTTTGCTGACAAAGTGTTTCTCGTAGTCACGCTTGCCCCACGCCTCCGCAATCTGCGCACCAATGGAGCGCGCCGCCCGACGCGCCTGGTCCGTCAACGAATACATCTCTTCGCGCGGAAACTTCTTCGACAACTCAAACACCCGCCGCTGCAACGCCCGTGCCCGCTGATACGCGACCAATTCCCAGAATCCCCGCGCAAACGGCAACCCGCTCGGCTTCCCTGGTCCAGGCGTATTCGGCTTCATAAACTAATTACTAATCACTGATTACTTCTTCCCTCATCGCTTCACCACACACGCATCGTGGTTGAGGAGCGCCTGCGCCAGCACAGTCGCCGCAGCCGCTTCGGGCGCGGCAATCTTTTCATCGCGCTTCGTGTTCCCGGTCTTCAGCAAGCCGTCCGCCTCAGCAGGTTTCGCTTTGTAGTGCTCCAACTGCTCGCGGTGAAGCTGCTGGAGGATGGCCTGCTCGCGGGCGTCCGGTTTGCGGCTGAGGCAGCGGAGGAAGCCGGCTTCGATCATCGCGGGCACGTTGCCGCCAGCATCGCGGTGGAGCGACTCGCCCAGCACGCGGGCGGCTTCGACGTATTGCGTGCCGTTCAGGAGGATGAGCGCCTGGAGCGGCGAGTCGGTGCGCTCACGCTTCGCGGTGCAGACGGCGCGACGCGGGGCGTCGAAGGCGAGCAGCGCGGGCGGCGGGCCGGTGCGCCGCCAGTTCGTGTAGAGGCTGCGGCGATACACGCCATCGCCGCCGGTCGGGTTCGCGGGCTTGAAAGACTCGCTCATCTCGTAGGGGTTCACTGGCGGACCGCCCAGCGCCGGCTTGAGCAGGCCGGCGGCGGCGAGCGCGTTGTCGCGAATCATCTCGGCGGGCAGGCGCAGGCGCGGGCCGCGGGCAAGCCATTGGTTCTCCGGGTCATCGGCCATCGTCTTCGCATCGGCAAGGCTCCGCTGCCGATACACGCCGCTCATCACGATGGTCTTCATCAGCGCCTTCGTGTCCCAGCCGCTCTGGATGAACCGCGACGACAGCCAGTCCAGCACCTCAGGATACAAGGGCTTCTCCCCCTGGCTCCCGAAATCCTCCGCCGTCTTCACCAGGCCGCGCCCGAAGAGGCTCAGCCAAATGCGGTTCACCGTGACGCGCGCGGTGAGCGGGTGGTTCGGCGCGGTGAGCCATTGCGCCAGGCCGAGGCGATTGCGCGGCGCGCCGGCGGGCCACGGCGAGAGCGCGGCGGGCGTGATGGGGCCGACTTCTTCGCGCCGGTGATTGTATTCGCCTCGCCAAAGCACATAGGACTTCTTCGGCTGCGCCAGCTCGCGCATCACCATGATTTCCTTCACGCCGTCGGCGAACTTCACCAGCTCGGCACGGGCGGCCTTGAGCGCGACGAGCTGCTTGGGAAACTCCGCGTCCACGGTGGCGAGAAAATAGTCTTCCAGCGTGGCTCGCTCGCTTGCTGACAACTGCGCCTCGGCTTTCGCCAGCAAGGCTTTCGCCGCCGCCTCGTCGTGCGTCGCCGCTGCTTCCAAGGCGGTCAGCGTGCGGCCGAACACCCGGAAGTCGTCCACCGCGCCGCCCTTGAAGCCCCGGTCGCGCATCCGCTCGGCGAGCGAGATGTTGTCGTGCCCGCCGCCGGTGATGTTCTTGGTCAGACTGTCCTTGATGACCTCGCTGGTCGCCGGCTGGCCGTTGACGTAGAGCCGCAGCCCGCCCGCGCGACTGCTGCCGTCCGAAGTCACGACGACGTGCGTCCACGCGTTCGTGGGCACGAGGGCCGTGGTCTTGATGGAGATGGCGTTGCCCGGCCAGAAGTGGATGAGCGACCACTTGAGCCGCCCGTCCTCAATGAGCAATTCGTAGCCCCGGCTCCCCGCATCCGTCCATGCCTGCGAGCGGTGAAAGACCACTGCGCGGTCCTTCACATCCGGCGTGCGCAGCCAGAGCGAGACGCTGAACGGCTCATGCCGCTGGAAGTTGCCGAGCGGAAGATTCACGGGGTCGTCACCGGTGAACTGCACCGCCTGGCCCAGGCGGCCGGGCACGAGCTTGTTCTCCCCGGCCAGCGTGGCGAAGTTCGTCCCGCCGAGGGCATTGGTGAACTTGTTGCCGCCCACGAGCACATCAAACGAGTAGCGCGCCAGTTCGCCCGGAATGGCAAAAGCATTCGCTGAGTCCGCGACTTTTCCTCCCTCTCCCCCACTGGGGGAGAGGGCCGGGGTGAGGGGGCCGGACGTGGTTGGAGCAACAGAAGGAGCGGGGGTGGAGATGTTCTCAGGTTTGTTCGAGGCCGCTGGGTTGTGCGCAGCCCCTGCCCCCTCACCCGGCTTCTGGCCACCCTCTCCCCCGATGGGGGCGAGGGGAGCGAGCGGGCGCTTCGGGTTTTTCAACCATGTGGAGAAAGCTTCCGCCCGGGTCAGGCGCACCGCCCCCAGCTTCTGCTCCGCCTCGCGCACCTTCTGCTCCAGCCCGGCCAGCTTCTCCTTCGCCGGCGCATCGAGCTGCATCTGCGCGGGCGTGGGCGCGGAAGGCGTGAAGAACGAGTAGAGCCCCGCCTCGTCAATGTTTTGGAAGAACGAGAACAGGCCGTAATACTCCTTCTGCGCGATGGGATCGTATTTGTGGTCGTGGCAGCGGGCGCACTCAAAGGTCAGGCCAAGAAACGCCGTCGCGAAGGTCTGCACGCGGTCCGCCACATACTCCACGCGATACTCCTCCTCGACGCTCCCGCCCTCCGTCTCCTGCTGGTGGAGGCGGTTAAACGCCGTGGCCAGGATCTGGTCATCGGTCGCGTTCGGCAGCAGGTCACCGGCGATCTGCGCCGTGATGAACTTATCAAATGGCAGGTTCTGATTGAACGACCGGATCACCCAGTCACGCCACGGCCACATCTCGCGCTCGCGGTCCACCTGAAAGCCATAGCTGTCCGCATAGCGCGAGATGTCCAGCCAGTCCACCGCCATGCGTTCGCCGTAATGCTCCGACGACAGCAGCCGGTCCACCAGCTTCTCGTAGGCGTTGGGCGACGTGTCTTTCACAAACGCCTCCACGTCAGCGGGCGTCGGCGGCAGGCCGGTGAGATCGAAGCTCACGCGGCGGAGGAGCGTGTTGCGATCCGCTTCGGGCTGGAGCTTGAGCTTGCGCGGGGCGAGGCCCGTGGAGACGAGGGCGTCCAGAGGAGAAGTGTTTAGTGAGGAGTGATTAGTAATTAGTGGGGACGGCGTTCGAGGGACTTTGGACTTATCACTAATTACTAATGACTTCTCCACCGGCTGAAGCGGCAGGAACGCCCAGTGCGCCTCATACGGCGCCCCCTCGGCGATCCACCGGCGCAGCAGGTCCACCTCGGCGGTCGTGAGCGCGGGGAGCTTGGACTTCGCGGGCGGCATGTGGTCGCCCGCGTCCTGGGTCGTCACGCGCTTGAGCAGTTCGCTCTTCTCGGGCTTGCCGGGGACGATGGCGTTCTTCTTCAGCGCGCCCTCCCGGGTGTCCAGGCGCAGGCCGGCCTCGCGCTTCTTCTCGTCGAACCCGTGGCAGAAGAAGCACTTGTCCGAGAGGATGGGCCGGATGTCGCGGTTGTAGCGCACCGGCTCGGCGGCGCGGGCGGCGGTCGCCATCAGACACAACAGCAGGATGCGGAGCGCAAGCATGGGCAAGTTTGATTCACACAACACCCCTGGCCTTCACTTGGCCGCCTCTTTCTTCGCCGGGGCCTTGGGCACGCTGGCCGGGTCCGGTTCCGGGATCGTCGGCGGGCCCTTGAGCCAGCCGAGCGACGCCAGGAATTTGTCCGACTCGATGAGCGTGATGGTCTTCCATGGCTCGCTGTTGAAGAAGCCATGGGCCTGGCCATCGTAAAACCGCGTCTCACAACGCACGCCCACCTGCTTCATGTTTGCCTGGAAGCGCTCGACCACCGGCACGCCGTTGAGCGTGTCGTTGCGGCCGAGGAACACGATGGCCGGCGGGTCGTCCGCCGTGATGTTGTGCGCCGGGGAGAACTCCTTGAAGCGGTCGCCAACTCGCTTCGTGCCCCAGCCGCCGTCCGGACCGTTGTCGAACACCGGGTTGAACAGCACGAGCGCGTTTGCCTTGGGCGAGACTTTCACGTCATCCGCCGGGTCATCATTTCCTTCCACCATGCCGACGAACGCCGCGAGATGGCCGCCCGCCGAGCCGCCGCCCGCCCCGATGCGCCTGGGATCAATGCCCAGCTCCGCCGCGCGGCTGCGCACCCAGCGCATCGCAGACTTCGCATCGCGCACGCAGTTGGTCGGCGGCCCCTGGTCTTTCAGCAGCCGATACTCCACCTGCACGCAGACCATGCCCCGCTTCGCGAGATAGGTGACCTGATCGTTGAACTGCGTCGGCGCGCCACCCGTCCAGCCACCGCCGTGAAACAGCACGAGCGCGGGACGTTGATCGGCCGCCTGCCAGCCCTCCGGCTTGACGATGAACAGGCGCAGGCCGCGGCCTTCCACCGTTTTGTAGATTCGCTCTTCCCCGAGGAAGGCCGCCTTGGCCTTCGCTTCGGCCGCAACCGATTCGCCTCCAGTTGCGAAGCCGGCAGCCAGAAGAAGAATCGCCAAGCGTTTCATGAGCGGATGCATCGGGATCGGAGTTGGATGAAAACAGCGCGCTTACTTCGCCCGGCCAAAGTGCCGGTCGGCGAAGCGCAGGTATTGCTCCCAATCGTAGGCTGTCACGTCATGCTTGCCGGTGCGGACGTGGTAGCCGATGAACTCGCCCACCGGCTGGTTCACCGACGGCCAGTCCCCTACCCCGGTGCCCGGCTTGCCAAACAGCGCATACACCGGCTCGGCGAACTTGCCCGCGAGAAACTCCCCCTTCGGGTCCGCCCATTTGTCCTCCTCCGCGCTCGCGATGTAGATGGGCCTGGGAGCCGCCAGCGCGACCAGTTCATGCATGTCCACCGGCAGCTTCTCGGCGTGGTCGGTGTATTGCTTGTAGTTGCCGCAGAACCAGTGCGGAAAGTTCTTGTTCAGCACGGCGATGGTCTCGCCGAAGTCGCGCCGCGAGAGGGACGCCCCGCCCTCGCCGGAGTTGTTCGAGATGACAAGGGCAAACCGCTCGTCGCTCGCGCCCGCCCAGAGCGAGGTCTTGCCGAGCCGCGAGTGACCGATCACCGCGACCTTCTTCGCATCAATCGCCTTGTCCTTCTCCAGATAATCCAGCCCCCGGCTCAGACCCCACGCCCAGGCGCCAATTGCCCCCCACGCCTCCGGCGCGAACTTCGTGCCCGCCCCGTCCTTGGACATCGCGGCGCGCAGACCGTCTTTCCAACCCTCGGCGTGGTCCGGCTCCACGTCGCCATAGTAGTAGGTGGCCAGCGCGTAGCCCTTCGCGATGATCATCTCCACCTGCCAGCGGGGGGCCTCCGAGCCACGCGAGGCCTCGGTGGCACGGTTGTTCACCACGTTGGCGCTGTCGCGGGCGGGGCGCATCCAGCGGGGGTTCAGCGTGATGCCGGGATCGGGGTGGACCGCGTGGTTGCCGTTGAAATTGCAGCCGAGGAACGCGGGCACCGGCCCCTTCACGCCATTGGGCACCCAGAGCTGGAGGTCCAGGCGCGGGCCGTCCTTCTTGCCGGTCAGGTAGATCGCCACCTCCTTGCGGGTCGCCTTGCCGCCGAGCGCCTGTGGGTCCGTCTTGGTCACTTCATAGACCAGCGTCGCCGGCTTGGCGGGGCTGCGGCCATACACGTGGGTCTCGAACAGTTGAAAGACCTCCGCACGCCGCTTGGCCTGCCAGGTCTTCGCATCCGTGACCTTCGAGCCATCCGCCGCCGTCAGCGGGTCGGGCAACGGCAGGCTGCCGACCTTGGCCTCATCGTAGTTGGCCGGCTTGGACTGCTGGGCAAAAACGCTGAGGCTGACGGCAAGCAGCCAGCCGCAGGCGAGTGACTTAGTGAAGTGCATGGGACCGAGTGTAGCAGGCACGGCGAGGGGGACAAGCGTGCGCAAGCGAGCGGACGGGCGGATGGGCGAATCGGAGTTGTGGTAACCCCGGAGGGGTGTCACATGAATAGCCGTGGGTGAAACCCACGGGGAACGGTTTTCCGTCCCGACCCCGGAGGGGTCAAACTCCTCCCGCGCTCACCGGGTGCGGATACCCCTCGACTGATGCTGGAACACGCTGCCCACTAGCACCGCTTTATGGAGTGCGGTGACTCGTCACCGCTTTCCGCAGGCGACTTGTCGCCGTCGAAGAGAAGGCTGGCAGGCGGTGGAAAGTGCGTCTCTCGGCTGGCGCGAGCACGGCAGGTTGTGGGCGAATGCGGGCCAATGGTTTTCGACGGCGACAAGTCGCCTGCGGAAAGCGGCGAGAACTCGCCGCACTCCAAAGCGCCATCGTGACGTTGGACGCCGTCCGGCGCGAAGGCGGCTACGTGAGCGATCGCCTTTGGAGCCACGGCGTGGCGGATGAGTTGGAGGCGGCGATGAAGGAAGCGGGGCTGCTCTGATTTGCCGCGAAAGGGCGCAGAGGGCACAAAGAAGAAGTGCCCGCGCAGGAAGAATTTTTAACGGACACTGCGATAGACCTTGTCCAGCAGCTCAATCTCCTCCTTCGTCATGACTGATTCAGGTTTCCAGTTTGAGTGTTCGACAGGAGCGTGCCATTTCTGCAAGCGGATACCGCACACCTTTCCATCCGATGTTGTGAAGAACCATCCAAAGCTGCTGACAGTGACCATGGAGGGGACTAGCTTCTTGCCGGTCTTCTGGTCAATCTCTGACGACACTGGAAAAAGATACTGAAAAGCCTCCGCAACTTTCGGCTCGGCAATAACCTTTCCATCCATGGCCAAAACCGACTTCCGAAGCATTTCCAACGATTTTCTGGCTGGATAGTCCACGTAAACTCCATTGCCCACCACGAATCCGAAGTAATCAGTCGAACGGTTTCCCTCATAACCGGAGATGGCGAAAGCGGTGGTAGTTTGATTGCAACGGACCACAGGTAGCTCATGCGGATACTTTACTTGCAGTCCGTTCAAGTTGTGCGTCATCCATGTGCTCGTGTCGTTGCTCCACGCAAACGTGCGCAGGGTAGGCGCGGCACATGAAAGCAGGACAAACGAAACCAACACGAGTGTCGCAGGCTTGATGCTCACGCTTCGGTTTCTTTTCCTCGGGACGCTCGATTAATTCTCCCGCTTGAAAAACCGCTGCACCGCGCCTTTGTGACGGGGCAGGAGCTGCTGGACGTTCGCCGCGCCGCCGCCGGCTTCGGCGCCGGCCAGCGCGCCGGCCTGGGCGGTTTCCTTGTCGCCGGTCACTTCGGGCGCGCTGCGGCTGATGCCCACGAGCTGCGCGTCCTTCAAGCCGTTGAGCGGCCCCATGGGCAGCGCGGTCTCCTTAAACTTCATGCCGGACTCGTCGGACGGATCGGTCCACGTCAGCGGCGCATCGCCGCGACCGCGGCCCACACCGCCCTGGCCATAGGACTGCACGACCAGAAGGACGGAGTCGAGATTCGCGCCGTTCTCGGCGAGGAAGGCGGCGAGGCCGTTGGGATTCGGGCACTGGCCGGCGTTCTTGCAGGCTTCGAGCAGCTTGGGGTCAATGAGCTTGAGGTTCGCCAGCTTGTTGAGGCACTCGCCCATCTTGTCCTTGTTGGCCTGGAGCGCCTTCATCAATTCCTTGAGCTGCTCGGGGTTGAGCTTGCCGTCCTTCGCAGCCTTGAGGAGTTCCTCCGGCAGCTTCGCGGCCAGCAATCCCTGCTCGAGCTTGGCCTGCTGGAGCAGCGAGGCCAGGTCCTGCATGGCGCGCTCCAGGAGGGACGAGGCGGAATCCGGCAGGAGGCCCAGCGCGGCGGCCAGGGTCTCGGCCTGCTTCATCGCATCGGTCTTCTGGATGGCTTCCTCGGCGGCCTGCTTGGCGAGGTCGGCGTTGGCCTGCTTGAGATGGTCGAGAGATTCCCAGGTCTTGGCCGGGTCCTTGGCGGCGGATTCCTTGCCGAGACGGGCCAGCTCCTTCTTGAGTTCGAGGGCCTTGTCCTCCTTCAAAACTTTTTCCTCTTCGAGCGCCGTGATCTGCTCGGTCAGTTCGGTGACCAGCTTGCCCACATCCAGCGGACGCTGCGCCGCACCGACCACAAACCGCTCGGGCATCAGCATGGACGCACCGAGGAAGAGCGCCGCCGCCGCGAAGAGCGTGATGGGCCGCCCGCTGTTCCAGCGCACGGTGGGCGGCACGGGCTGGGCGCCGTTCTGCCAGGCGGAGACGTCGGCCTGCGCGGCTGCCATGAGCAGGCCGCCGGAGTGGTTGTGCCGGTCCATCGCCGCGCGGACGGTTGCGAGCTGCGGCCGCCGCTGCCACTCCAGCCAGGCCGCCACGCCCACCACGGGGATCAGGCCGATCAACCCGCCGATGAGCCAATGCGTCGCCACCAGCCCCGTCACGCGCGCCACGAGCACGGCGACCCCGACGCCCAGCAGCCACACCGTCGCGTAACGGACCGCGCTGCGGAACATGAGCAGGAAAGCGAGGCGACCCGCGAATTCGCGGATGGCCGTTTCGTGGGAGTTCATGGGGGTTTGGATTGGCGCAACGTAGAAGCGGGAGGGGGCAGCGTCAAGTGCGAGGTGGCCCCCGGCGCGCGGCATTTATGCCGCTTCATCGTCCGAACATGGCAGGGCTGGGGGGTTACCAAGGAGCGCAGCGCGTTGAAGCGGCATAAATGCCGCGCCCCATCTGCGTCGCCAGCCGAAAACGACCTCCAACCACCCGGTTCCCCGCACTGGACAATATGCCGCGCCTCAATACACTCACCACGTTCCAGTTGGTGAACGGACTTGCTGCTGGCGTCGCGTATGTCGCGGCGGGCGGCCCGTCCAATGCGTTTGAATCTATGAGCAACCTGATTGTCCCCGCGACTCCCTCGCCGGTCACGCGCCGGAGTTTTCTTTCCACCTCCTCGAAGGTCGCCGGCACGGCCGCCGCCTTGAGCACGCTGCCCATCGAGCGTTTCGTCCACGGTGCCTCCCCCGGCGACACGATCAAGGTCGCCCTCATCGGCATGGGTGGACGCGGCTCCGGCGCGGCCAACCAGGCCCTCAGCACCGGCGAGAGCGTCAAGCTCGTCGCCGTGGCGGACGTGCATAAGGACCGCATGGACGGCTCCCTCGCCCAGCTCGCCAAGCAGCACAAGGACAAGGTGCAGGTGAAGGACGAGAACAAGTTCATGGGCTTCGACGCCTACAAAAAGGCCATCGCCCAGGCCGACCTCGTCATTCTCGCGACCCCGCCGGGCTTCCGCCCGATGCAGTTCGAGGAAGCGGTCCGCCAGGGCAAACACGTCTTCATGGAGAAGCCCGTGTGCGTGGACGTCGCCGGCTATAAGAAAGTCATCGCCGCCGCCACCGAGGCGAAGAAGAAGAACCTCAAGGTCGGCGTCGGCCTCCAGCGTCATCACCAGGCCGGCTACCTCGAGATCATGAAGCGCATCCATGACGGCCAGATGGGTGACATCGTCGCGATGCGCGCCTACTGGAACGGCAACACCCCGTGGGTCAAGCCCCGCGCCGACCTGGAGCGCACCGCCGCCCGCAAGCTCACCGAACTCGAATACCAGATGCGCAACTGGTATTACTTCGTCTGGCTCTGCGGCGACCACATCTGCGAGCAGCACATCCACAATCTCGACGTGATCAACTGGGTCAAGCGCGGCCACCCCGTCAAGGCCCGTGGCAACGGCGGCTGTGAGACCCGCAAAGGCCCGGACTACGGCGAAATCTTCGACCACCACGTCGTCGAGTTCACCTACGAGGACGGCTCGGTCTGCTTCAGCCAGTGCCGCCACCAGCTCGGCTGCTGGAACGACGTGTCGGAGCACGCCATCGGCACCAAGGGCATCGCCAACCTCGGCCGTTACACCATCACCGGCGAGAACCAATGGCGCTTTCAGGGCGGCGGCAAGGACCCCTACCAGCAGGAGCACGACGACCTCTTCGACGCCATCCGCAACGACAAGCCGTTCAACGAGGCGTTCTATGGCGCGGACAGCTCCATGACCTCCGTCCTCGGCCGCATGGCAACCTACTCCGGCAAGGAAATCTCCTGGGACGACGCGATGAAGTCCGAGGTCAGCGACACGATGGTGAAGGGCATTGACCAGGTCTCCTGGGAGGAGGCCATCAAGCTCACCCCGCCCAGCCTGCCCGGCCCCGACGGCATGTATCAGATCGCCATCCCGGGCAAGACCGACGTGCTTAAGGCCCGCAAGGCCTGAGGGCCGCAACTTCCGCATCCAGCCCGCGTTCCGCCAAGGGACGCGGGCTGTTTCTTTCTCCGCGTAGCGCAGGCCTCCGGCCTGCCGTGCCGCCGGCGTCCTCGCCGGCCCGTTGGGCGAACGTAGCGCAGCCGTCTCACGCACGCACTGGCCGGCGCGGACGCCGGCGACACGGCAAGCCGGAGGCTTGCGCTACGCGCCTGCCAGCGTGCCGGTGCAACTGCTGCCCGCCCCCGCAGCGCAGGCGAGGCAATGATCGCCCGTCAGAATCCCCCGTCCGTCCAGTGCCGTCGGCGTCACGTCCCACAAAAACAGCCCGTAGCCGCCGACGTGAGGAGGCGGATTTCCGCTGGCAAATTTGCTCTCGGACTCCCCCTCTTCCCGCAGTTGCATCCCCAGCATCTGATTGAAGTCGCAGTCGTATAGCTCCCCCTGCCAGCCGACGCTCAACGTATTCCGGCACATCAGCCCGTCCACGGTCGCGGGATTGAAGGCGTTGGCAAGCAGTTCGAGATACGCATCCCACTCGCCGCGTGAGCGCAGGTCCTCGGCGAAGCGCGCGATGGGCTGGTTTGTGATCGTGAACAGGTGCGTGAACTCGATGCCAAAGCGTGTGCGCAGCTCGGACTTGTAGTCCGCCTCCAACTCGGCCTGCGGGGGTGGGAGCTTCGGTCCCAGCGGGTTATAGACGAGGTTCAGCGGCAGCCGTGTGCCGTAGCCGACGGCGTTGAGCCGTTTCAGTGCCCGGATGCTCTTTGCAAACACCCCGTCCCCACGCTGCGCGTCCACGTTCTCTTCGAGATAGCACGGCAGCGAAGCGATCACCTCCACTTCGTTCGCCGCGAGGTATTCCGGCAGCCAGCCAAACGCTTCCGTCTCGATGATGGTCAGGTTGTTCCGGTCAATGACGTGGCACCCACACGCCCGGGCCGACTCGACGAGGAAGCGGAAATGCTCGTTCAGCTCCGGCGCACCGCCCGTGATGTCCACGACGGCGGGCCGGTGAATCTGAATCCAGTCGGCCACCCGCCGGGCCGTGGCCTCTTCCATCATCTCCGTGCGCCACGGTGCGGCATCCACATGGCAGTGGCGGCAAGTCTGGTTGCACTTGCGCCCGACGTTGAGCTGGAGGGTGTGCAGGGGGGCGCGGCGGAGGGTGAGACCGTGGCGGGACAGGGATTGCGCGAAGCGGTTCAAGTGCGTGCTCCGTGTTGCGTGTTGCGTGCTGCGTGCCGGGCGCGTTCGGTTGCAGGCACGCAACACGCAATACGCAGCACGGAAGCCGCATTCTCACGATGGCGGTTGCGGAAAGTCAGCGCGCTCCCTCTGCTCATCACAGCACCTTCAGCACAATCGCCGTCACGTCGTCCTGCTGCTCGGCGCCTTTGCAGAACTCGCGCACGGCAAGGTAGAAAGCGCCGACGATCTCCGCGGCGGACTTGTCCCGGTTGACACGCAGCACGTCGAACATCCGCTCCGTCCCGAACATCTCGTCGCCCGGTCCCATCGCCTCCTCGATGCCATCGGTCAGCAGCAGGACAATCTCGCCCGGGTGCAGCAGGATGGGCGGCGCGAGGCGGTATTCCGTGTTGGGCCGCATCCCCAGCGGGACGCCAGTGCGGCGCAGTTCCATCCGCACCGTGCCATCGGGGGCAAGCAGATAGCCGGGCGGGTGGCCGGCGCTGACGTAGGAAAGCTGCCGTTCCGTGGCATCCAGCCGGCCCAGAAACAACGTCACAAACCGCTCCGAGCCGATGTCCTCGGCCAGCGCGATGTTTGTGCGCGTGAGCACCTCGCCCGAGTCGGCACGATTGAGCGCGGCGATGCGCACGTAGGCGCGCGTCTCGGCCATGAGCAGCGCGGGGCCGATGCCGTGCCCCGTCACGTCCCCCACCACCAGGCCGAGGCCGTTGTCCGCCATCGGGATGAAATCGAAGTAGTCGCCGCCCGCCGCCGCCGCAGGGAAGGACGCGCCCGCGATGTCGAAGCCGGGCAGGTTCGGCGGAGCCTTGGGAAAGAGGTGCTGCTGAATCTCGCGGGCCACGCGGAACTGCTCGGCGTGCTCCAGCAATTCGCGGCGGTTGCGCTCGCGCTCGGTGATGTCGCGGATGAAGGCGACGAACAACCTCTGGCCGCCGAGTTCAATGTCATTGAAGGCCAGTTCCAGCAGGACTTCCGAGCCGTCCTTCTTGAGACCGGCGGTTTCCAGCGTGCGGCGCTGGGCGGTGGTGACGATCTGCTCGGGCCGATGGAACGTGGTGTCCGAAGTCACGCGAAGCTTCTCCGGCAGCAACATGGCAAAGTTCTTCCCGACCAGTTCGGCGGGCCCATATCCAAAAATGCCCTGCACCGCCGGGTTCGCGAAGAGGATGTCGCTCTTCGTGTCCATCAGCAGGATGGCGTCGGTGGCGGTCTCCCAGAGCAGGCGGTAGCGCTGCTCGCTCTCCCGCAGTTCGCTCTCAGCCTTGCGGCGGGCGTGGCGGACGGCGGCGTCGCGCAGTTCGCGTTCCACGGCGGGGACCAGCCGCGCGAGGTTGCCCTTCATCAGGTAGTCGTTCGCGCCGGACTTCATCGCCGCCACGGCGATGTCCTCGCCGATGCCGCCGGAGACGATGATGAACGGGATGTCGAGCTTGGTGGCCTGGAGGAGCTGAAGGGCCAGCGTGGCGTTAAACGTCGGGAGATTGTAGTCCGAGAGGACGAGGTCCCACTCCTTGTTCGTGAGCGCAGCCGCCATCGCATCGGCGGTCTGGACGCGCTCGTAGGCGGTTGCGTAGCCGCCCCGGTCCAGCAGGCGCACCAGCATCTTGGCGTCAAACTCGGAATCCTCGACCACGAGGACGCGCAAGGGCTGTTTCATGGCGGCAAGGTAGGTGAAACTCAGCCGCCTAACAACTCCCTAGCTTTCGCGACCAGATCGGCCTCCCGCATGAGCGACTCGCCTACGAGGATGGCCCGCGCCCCGCCGCGCTTGAGCCGCAGCACGTCGGCTCGGGTGTGAATGCCGCTCTCGGCCACCAGCAGCGCGGCGTGGTTCGTGCCCGGACCGGAGAAGAGCCGCGTGGCGATGCGCTCGGTGGTGGCCATGTCCACCTTGAAAGTCTTCAGATCACGGTTGTTTACCCCGATCAAGGTCGCCCCGGCGGCCAGGGCGCGCTCTAGCTCCCGCTCGTCGTGGACCTCCACGAGCGCGGCCAGCCCGGCGGAGGTGGCCAGGTCATGAAACTCCCGGAGCTGGCGGTCATCCAGAATCGCGACAATGAGCAGGATGGCGTCAGCACCCCAGATGACGGCCTCGCGAATCTGCCGGGCATCAACGATGAAGTCCTTGCGCAACAGCGGCAGGTCCACGACCGCGCGGATGGCGGCGAGGTAATCGAGCGAGCCTTGGAAGAACTTCTCGTCCGTCAACACGGAGAGGCAGCTCGCCCCCGCCGCCTGATACTCCAGCGCGATCTTCACGGGATCGAAGTCCGCGCGGATGACTCCCTTGGAGGGCGAGGCCTTCTTCACCTCCGCGATGAGCGCCACGTCTCCATGCCGGGGCTTGCGCAACGCGCCGAAGAAGTCGCGGAGACCCCGCAGTTTGAGCGCGGCGCGCAGCTCAGCGACCGTCACCGGCTCGTTCGTAAGCCGGGCGATTTCGAGCCGCTTCTGGGCAACGATGGTGTCGAGGATGGACAAAGTGATTAGTAATTAGTGCTGAGTGATTAGTAGCCAGTGGCCGCCGCCCGTGCCAAGCGCGGACTAATTACTAATCACTGCTTACTCTTCCTCATCCGGCACGCCCTGCATGCGCTTCTGCGGGCACCCGGCCCGCAGCCAGCCGTTTACATAATCATCCAATGCGCCGTCCATGACGGCCTGCACGTTGCTGGTCTGCACGCCGGTGCGGAGGTCCTTCACCATGCGGTAGGGCTGGAAGACGTAGCTGCGAATCTGCTGGCCGAAGCCAATCGCCCCTTTCTCACCGTAGAAGCGCTCCATCTCGGACTTCTGCTGGTCCTCGCGCAGCGCGTAGAGCTTGGCCAGCAGCATTTTCATGCACGTCGCACGGTTCTGGTGCTGCGAGCGCTGGCCCTGCGAGGCGACGATGATGCCGGTGGGCACGTGCGTGATGCGGACGGCGGTCTCGACCTTGTTCACGTTCTGCCCGCCCTTGCCGCCCGAGCGAAAGGTGTCCGTCTTCAGATCAATGGGGTTGATGACGATGTCCCCGGCCTCCTCGATCTCCGCGATCACATCCACGCTGGCGAAGCTCGTGTGGCGGCGCTGATTCGAATCAAACGGCGAGATGCGCACGAGGCGGTGGACACCGCGCTCGGCCTTGACGAAGCCATAGGCATTCTCACCCTCGATGGTCATGGTGGCGCTCTTGATGCCCGCAACTTCGCCCTGAAGAATGTCGGTGACCTCCGCCTTCCAGCCACGGAGTTCCGCCCAGCGCTGATACATGCGCAGCAGCATGTTCGCCCAGTCCTGCGCCTCGGTGCCGCCCGCGCCGGCGTTGATGCTGAGGATGCAGCCGTTCTTGTCGTGCGGACCCTTGAGGAGGTAGCGCAGCTCCAGCGCGTCCATGTCCTTGACGAACTTGTCCAGGTCGCGCGTGACTTCGGCGAGCACGGCGGGCTGGGCTTCGACGGGTTCGGCCTCGCCCAACTCGACCATCATGCGGAAGTCGTCGAGCTGCTTCTCGGCGGCGAGCAGGGGGTCCACCTGCTTGCGGAGGGTGTTGGCCTCGTCAATGGCCTTCTGCGCCAGCTCGCGATTGTTCCAGAAAGACTCCTGCGCCATCACGGAGTCCAGCTCCGCCAGCCGCTTTTGCGTGCCCGGCACGTCAAAGAAACCTCCGCATCTGGGCGAGCTTGTCTGCCGTGGCGACCAACTGAACTTTGACCAAGTCGAACATAAGGCCGCGAGGGTAGGGAACGGCGCGGGGAGTTGGACAGCTTTTTTCGACCGAGGGACGGGGCATGGGCGCATCTCGACACTGCCCCCGAGGAACGAAATCCCCCGGAGCGCGGCTGTGTCGCGGAGACCAGCCGCAGCGGCTGCGCCAGGCCGGAGGCGTTAAGGCGTTCCGACATCGTTCGGCCCTCCGACGTTGCTGCGGCTGATCCCGCGCCGAGCGGGACACAGCCGCGCTCCGGGGGCAGTGTCAAGATGCGCCCACGGGGCATTGGAGTGCTGGAGTAATGGAGTAGTGGAGTGATGGAGCGAAGGCGTCCCTTCCACCACTCCATTACTCCACCACTCCATCACTCCCCCCTCCGCACGGGCACATCCGCGCACAGCCCCCGGAGCGCGGCACTCCGGGCCGCAGCGGCCACCCTGCAGAACGGGCTGCGGAGCTTCCCAAGCCTTTCCCTGCTGCCAGCCGCTGCGGCCCAGCGGGCCGCGCTCCGCCGTCGTGCGGGGGCAGGGCCAAGATGCGCCCGAGCGCGACGGGCGCTACGTAGCGCCGGCCTCCGGCCGGCCGTGTCGCAAGCGTCCTCGCTTGCCCAGCGGGACGAGGTCGGGGGCAGTGTCGAGATACGCCCCCTCCGCTCCGTCCCCGAACCTTTTTCTGGCGCACTCGCCCGGAGGGCCTATCCTTCCCGTCCGAACCATGCGCGCCAGAGCACTCCTCCGCATCATGCAGCTCGGGGTCAAAAGCCTCCTGCTGCACAAGATGCGTTCCGGCCTGACGATGCTGGGCATCATCTTCGGCGTGTGTTCGGTCATCGCCATGCTGGCCATTGGCGAGGGCGCGAGCTACGAGGCGCAGGAGGCCATCAAGAAGCTCGGCTCCAGCAACATCATCCTGCGCAGCGTCAAGCCCTCGCAGGACTCCAAGTCCGGCAGTTCCGGCCGCAGCTTCGTGAATGACTACGGCATCACCTACAGCGATGTCGCCCGGCTCGAAGGCACCATCCCCGGCATCCGGCGCGTGCTGCCCATGCGCATCATCCGGGACGAGGTGCGCTTCAACAACCTCGTCCAACCGGCGCAGATCATCGGCACCCATCCCATCTACGTGGAGATGTCCAGCGTGGAACTCCTGCGCGGCCGCTTCCTCACCGAGACCGACGAGACGCACATGAACAACGTCTGCGTGCTCACCGTGAGCCTCGCGGAAAACCTCTTCCCCTATCAGGACCCGCTGGAGGAGGAAGTGAAAATTGGCGCGGATTACTTCACCGTCGTCGGCCTCCTGCGCGAACGCTCCACCGCCGAGAAGCGCCCGCAGTCCGGCCAGTCCGAGGGCCAACCGCTAGACAACAACGTGTATGTGCCGCTCTCGACCACCAAGAGCCGCTTCGGCGAGACCATCATCCGCCGCTCCGCCGGCACCTACGAGGCCGAGAAAGTGCAGCTCCACCAGGTCACCTTGCAGTTCAACTCCGTGGACGACGTCGAAATGGCCGTGCCGGTGATCCGCACGCTCTTCAAGCGCTTTCATCCGAAGCCCGACTACGAAGTCATCGTGCCGCTGGAACTGCTCCGCCAGGCCGAGCAGACCAAGCGCATCTTCAACATCGTCCTCGGCTCCATCGCGGCCATCTCGCTCATCGTCGGCGGCATCGGCATCATGAACATCATGCTCGCCACCGTGACGGAGCGGACCCGCGAGATCGGCATCCGCCGCGCGCTGGGCGCAAAGAAGAAGGACATCATCACGCAGTTCCTCGTCGAGACGGTCGTGCTGTCGGTCGGCGGCGGCTTGATCGGGGTGGTGGTGGGCGTCCTGACGCCGCTGCTCGTCTCGCAGCTCACCGACATGAAGACCATCGTCACGCCCATGTCCGTGCTGATCTCCTTCGGCATCTCCGGCGCGGTGGGCGTGGTCTTCGGCATCTACCCGGCCTCACGGGCGGCGGCGCTGGACCCGATTGAGGCGCTGCGGCATGAGTAGAGACGGGCTTGGGCCTTTGTGCGCTGCCCCCATGGACTGGACGCGCCCTACCAGCAACGAGTCCTAGGCATGCAACTGGGGCAGGATTAGGATCAAGATCAGGAGCACGAGGGTTTCGGCCACGTCTCCGGCTCGTAATCCTGATCCTAATCCTGCTCAGGCTTCGCAACGGTTCAGGGCTTAAAGCACGCCGCTTTCGCTCCAGGAATTCTCACCCCATACCAATTCCCAAAGCCAATCGGTAGAATGTCGCCGGACGGCACCCCTCACGGCACGGGGCATAGACATGGGTGACAACGAGGGCATAGACATGGG
>CAZCBE010000018.1:0-76790 GCA_964496695.1 uncultured Klebsiella sp. | reverse complement strand
ACGCCGTTCCCCCTCACCCCAGCCCTCTCCCCCAATGGGGGAGAGGGAGAAGAAGCGCGTGGCGGCCGGATGGTGCTTGGCGACAGTGTAGGCCGCACTCCTTTCGGGCGGCGCGACTTCCTCTGGCGCATCGGCGGGGGACTCGGCGGGCTGGCGATGGCGGATTTGTTTGCGCACGAGGTGCTGGGAGAGGGCGTGCCGAAGCCGGAGTTCAACGGCGGCCTGCACCATCCGGCGAAGGTGAAGCGCGTGATCCAGCTTTTCATGACCGGCGGGGTGAGCCAGATGGACACCTACGACTACAAGCCGGCGCTGGAGAAGCTGCACGGACAGAAGCTCGGGCCGACGGAAAAGCCCGAGGGGTTCACCGCGATGCCGGGCACGATGATGAAGAGTCCCTTCCCGTTCCAGCAGCACGGGCAGTCGGGGCGCTGGGTGAGCAGCATGTTCCCCGAGCAGGCGAAGCTGGTGGATGAACTCGCCTTCCTCATGGCGATGACGAGCAAGACGAACGTCCACGGGCCAGGCACCTACATGATGAACAGCGGGATGCTGCTGCCGGGCTTCCCGTGCATGGGCGCGTGGGTGAGCTATGGACTCGGGCGGCTCACGGACAACCTGCCGACGTTCGTGGTGCTGCCGGATGCGAAGGGGCTGCCTTACAATCAGAACGGCACGTTCAGCGCGGGCTTCCTGCCGGCGGTGCATCAGGGAACGATTCTCAACGCGGGGGCACCGGAGCTGGTGCCGGACTTGTTCGCGCGGGAGAAGTTCAAGTTCGCCTCGCGCGACGCGGACCGCGACGGGCTGGCGCTGCTGGACAAATTGAATCGCGCACACGCCTCGGCAAACCCGGCGGACTCGCGGCTGGACGCGCGCATCGCGAGCTACGAGCTGGCGGCGAAGATGCAACTCAGCGCGCCGGAGGCCTTCGACCTCGCGCGGGAGACCGAGGCGACGCGCAAGGCTTACGGGCTGGAGAACAAGGTGACGGAGGATTTCGGGCGGCGGTGCCTGCTGGCGCGGCGGCTGATCGAGCGGGGGACGCGCTTCGTGCAGGTGTGGAGCGGGCCGCAGGGCGCGACGGGCAACTGGGACAACCACGGCAACATCCCGAACGAGCTGCCGCCGATGGCGGCGAGCGTGGACCAGCCCATCGCCACGCTGCTGCGGGACTTGAAGTCGCGCGGGCTGCTGGCGGACACCCTGGTGGTGTGGACCACGGAGTTTGGCCGGACGCCCTTCGCGCAAGGCAGCGTGGGGCGGGACCATAACGGCGGGACGTTTGTAACGTGGCTGGCGGGCGCGGGGATCAAGCGGGGTGTTTCCGTGGGGCAGAGCGATGAGTGGGGCTACAAGGCGGCAGAGGGGAAGACTTACTGCTACGACCTGCACGCGACGATCCTGCACTTGATGGGCATTGACCACGAGCGGCTGACCTTCCGGCACAGCGGGCTGGACCGGCGGCTGACGGATGTGCATGGGCAGGTGGTGGGGGAGATACTGGCTTAGCCGAGGCGAAAAAGTCGCGACGCGAGACGCCTTAACGCAGAGGACGCCGAGCGCGCAGAGAAGTGCAGAGATGGATCCTCGGCGGGCACGGTCACTTGACGGTGCCCTGCCCTGGCCGTCGGCCCGGCGAACCATTGCGTCTTCTGCGCCGCAGGGCTAGGGCTGGAAAGAACACAGCCATTTATGCCGAATCGGATGCTTTGGGCTTGCTCGAAGACGCCCCGTTTCTGCCTATTAGCATTCACATGCGGCCACGCCTTGATGAATCACCGGCGCGCCGGCCGGCTTCCGCCCGAGGCGGCCGGACGGGCTGGTGGCTGGCGTGGGCATGGCTGCTGGCCGTGGCGCTGCCCGGCGCGTGGGCGGCCAGCCCGGGCTTTTTCCCGGGCAGCCATCATATTGAGAACTGGCACATTGACGACGGGCTGCCGCAAAGCTCGGTCACGGCGATCTACCAGTCTAGGGACGGCTATCTCTGGCTGGGCACGCGCAACGGACTGGTGCGCTTCGACGGGGTGCGGTTCAAGGTGTTCTCGCCGGACACCATGCCGGGGTTCCCCGGCAACCGCATCACCTGTGTGTTCGAAGATTCGCGGGGTGCGCTGTGGTTCGGCCTGGAGGGCAGCGGAGTGGGCTGTCTGAGGGGCGGCGAGGTCACGGTGCCGGCCCAGTTGGGCGTGGCGGACAACACAGTGAACTGCATCGCGGAGGACCCGCGCGGTGGCCTGTGGTTCGGAACCATGCGCGGAGACGTGGTCCGCTATGCGGGCGGCAAGGCGCAGTCGCTGGGCCAGGCCGAGGGGCTGCCGGGGGATCCGGTGCGCGGGCTGGTGCTGGATGCGGAGGGAACGGTCTGGGCCTCCACGGCCCGCTGGTTTGGCTGCGTGAAGAACGAGCGATTTGAACGGCATCCGTGGGTGGCATCCGGGGACGTGGCCCTGGCCCCCCGCCGGCAGGGCGGGGTCTGGCTGGCCGACCAGAAAGGCCTGGCGCAACTGACCAGCCACGACGGCAGCATGGCCATCAAGTTCACCGAAGGCCTGATGACGTCCGATGCGGCGCAGATACTGATGGAGGACCGCAAGGGGGCGGTGTGGATCGGGGCCAGCGGCCGGGGATTGATCCGGCTGTTCGAGGGGCGGGTGGAGACCATCGGAGTGAAGGACGGACTGGGGGCGGCCACGGTCCTCGCCGCCTGCGAGGACGCGGAGGGCAATGTGTGGGTGGGCACCTTGAACGGCGGCCTGGACCGGCTGCGGCAGCGGGTGTTTGAAGTGCTGGACGCCCGGAACGGACTGCCACAGGACAACGTAGCCTCGGTCTGTGAAGACGCCGACGAAGCCGTCTGGCTCGGGACCGCCGGCGGGCTCTTTGCCGTGCGCAAGGAAGGCGGCATCACGCACTATGGCACCCCCCAGGGACTGGCCAACGAGCAGGTCACAGCGGTATGGGAGGACCGGCAGCGCAACCTGCTGGTGGGCACCTGGGGCGGGGGCATCTTCCGCCGGCGGGGCGAGCGGTTTGAGCCGTTCGGTCTGGAGCAGGGCTTCGATGGCAAGTTCATCCGGGCGATTTACGAGGACCCCCGGGGACGCCTGTGGGTGGGGACGCAGTTGAAGGGCGCCTATTGCTTCGAGGAAACCGGCGTGAAGAACTACGACGCGGCGTCCGGCCTGGCCCACTCCGACGTGCGGGCGATCGTGTGTGACCGCAGCGGAGCCGTCTGGTTCGGGACGGGCGGGGGCGGGCTGAGCTGCCTGCGCGACGGGCAGTTCACCACGCTCACCACCGCCCAAGGGCTGCCGAGCGATTTTGTGCGGGTGCTGCTGGAGGATGAAAACGGCGTCCTGTGGGCGGGCACCTCGCGCGGGCTGGCCCATTGCCGGGCGGGAAAGATAACCGCCCTGCAAACCCAGCACGGGCTGCCGGACAATGTCATCTCCCAAATCTTCAAGGACCGGCGGCGCACCTTCTGGTTCGGGTCCAACCGCGGCATCTTCCGCGTGGCGACCCGCGAGCTGGAACTGGCGGTGGAGGGCCAGATGCCCACGGTGCGGTGCTCGACTTACACCAAGGCCGACGGCTTGAGCGGCCGGGAGTGCAACGGCGGCAACCAGCCCTCCGGCTGCCAGACCCGGGACGGCCGCCTGTGGTTCCCCACGCCGCAGGGTGTGGCCATCGTGGACCCCGCCAACCTGCGGCTCAACGCCCGGCCGCCGACGGTGCTGATCGAAGACGCCTATGGGGACGGCCGGCTGCTGAAGGTGGACCCGCCGCCGGAGGAAACGGGCGCGACGGAGTCGGTCACCGACCGGACCCGGCCGGAGGCGCAATTGCGCGTGCCGGCGGGCTGCAAACGCCTGGAAATCCAATACACCGGCATCAACTTCACCGCACCACGGCGGGTCCAGTTCAAATACCGGCTGACCAACTATGACTCGGACTGGATTGACGCCGGGGACGAGCGGACGGCCATCTATGGCAACCCTCCCCCCGGCCAGTATATGTTCGAAGTGCGGGCGGTGAACAGCGACGGGGTGTGGAATGAACTGGGCTCGGGCCTGGCGGTGACGGTGCTGGCGCCCTACTGGCGCACTTGGTGGTTCTTGAGCCTCTCGACGGCGGGCGGGCTGGGGATCATCGCCTATGGAGTCCGGCAAGTTTCCGTGCGGAAGCTCCAGCGGACGATCGCAACGCTGGAACAGGAGCACGCCCTGGCAGCGGAGCGGTCCCGCATCGCGGCGGACATGCACGACCAGCTCGGTTCGCGCCTGACGCAGATCAGTCTGCTGGGGGAGCTGGCGCGGCGGGAAATCGCCTCGCCCGAAGCGGTCAGCCGGCAACTGGACAAGATCACCACCGAGTCCCGCGAGGTGGCCAAATCGCTCGACGAGATCGTGTGGACGGTCAAGCCCAGCAACGACACGCTGGACCGGACCGCCGCCTACATCGTCCACTTCACCGAGGAGTTCTTTGAGTCCACCCCGGTGCGCTGCCGGCTCGACGTGCCGGCCACCCTGCCCGCCCATGTCCTGTCCGCCGAGCGGCGGCATCACCTGTTTCTGGCGTTCAAGGAGGCGTTAAATAATGTGGCCAAGCACGCGCAGGCCACGGAAGTAGGCGTGCGGCTGGCCGTGGTCCCGGAGGGAATCGAACTCACCATCAGTGACAATGGGCGGGGCTTCGCGACCGCCGGCACCGGGGGCAACGGGCTGCAAAACATGCGCGCCCGCATCGAGGCCTTGGGCGGGCGGTTCGAGCTGTCCAGCCGGCCCGGCGCGGGCACGCGCCTGACTTTTCACATCCCGATGGCCTTCGCCGTGCCGCCGGTGGCGGTGGTGGAACCGTCCCCTCCGGCATGAAGCGTCCACGCACCCAAATTTTACAGCGCATCGGTTCACACCTATCATAAACTGGACCGACCGGCACCGGCCGGTCCGCAACCCAACCAACCATGACCATCAGAGTATCCATCGTGGAAGATGACAGTGACGTGCGCCACAGCCTGAGCGTGCTGCTCAACGGATCGGAAGGCTTCGCCTGTGTCAGCGCGCACCGCTCCGCCGAGGAAGCCATCGTCGAGCTGCCCCGGGCGGAGCCACAAGTGGTATTGATGGACATCAACCTGGCACGCATCTCCGGCATCGAATGTGTGCGCCAGCTCAAGGCCAAAATGCCGGAGGTGCATTTCCTCATGCTGACCATGTATGAGGACGCGGAACTGATCTTCGAATCGCTGACGGCCGGTGCGAGCGGCTACCTGCTCAAACGCACGCCACCCGCCAAGCTGCTGGAGGCCATCGCCGAGGTCCAGCAGGGCGGCTCACCGATGACCAGCAAGATCGCGCGGATCGTGGTGCAGCACTTCCAAAAGGTCAAAAGCCCGGGCCGCAGCACCGAGGTGCTCTCCACCCGCGAGAAGGAGATCCTGGCCCTGCTGGCCAAGGGGCATCGCTACAAGGAAATTGCGGAGCAGCTCGGCATCAGCTTTGACACGGTCCGGGCGCACCTGCGGAACATCTACGACAAGCTCCAAGTCCGATCACGCACGGAGGCGGTGGTCAAATATCTGGAACCGGCGAATTAGGGGCTCTGACGCGAGGCTGAGCTGGCGGGGGAGCATCGGCTTGGAGCCATCGTCACCACCTTTGCGTTCCCGCTCTGTGGGGCTCCGCGCCACACCCGAAGACGAACTGCTGGGATGCGGATAAAGGAATGGACGCAGCAGGCCCGCCATCGGTTGAGTTGCTGCACTTGTCTTAGGCTTAACAGCCTATTCAGGCAGGCTCCCACTTGAGCCCGACCAGTCTCAATCGCGTGTGCCTCACGCGACCGAAGAAAATTCCCGACCAGACTCACTGAGGCTGATTAAGCAAAACGCACGCCATTAATGCCTATATCGGTTGCATCCAAGGCCGTTAGATAGTCTTTACGGACTACATCGGATCACCCGATTCAGGCCGAATAAAAGCTCTCTAAAAAATCGTAACATTCTATGCTGCAATTGGTTGCGAGTTAGATGTTAACGTCGCCTGAGCGTGCTCCGGAGGGAGGTATGCCAACTGCGGCCGTGCTTCCATTGGCGTTTGCTTTGCTAGTGAGGACGACAGCTTAAGTCAGTGCCCGGAGAGCGTTTCTCAGAGCACTACGGCTTTACCAACACAACACAAACATGAAACAGCTACGCAGCAAAAAAATCGGGGCCTTTACGCTCATTGAGCTTCTGGTCGTCATCGCCATCATCGCCATCCTGGCCGGCATGCTCCTGCCCGCCCTCGCCAAGGCCAAAGCCAAGGCCGCCCGCATCAAATGCGCCAACAACCTCAAGCAGATCGGGCTCTCCTTCAAGGTGTTCGCAAATGACAACGACGACCGCTTCCCCTACCGCGTGACCGGCTGGGCGGTCACCGGCGTCATGAACAACGCCAACTTCTTCCCGCCCACGCTGGCCACCACCCGCGTCTGGGCGCATTTCGGGGCCATGTCTAACGAACTCGGGTCCGCCAAGATCCTGATGTGCCCGGGCGACCGCAACAAGCTCAACGGCATGAAGTCCGACTTCACCACCGGGGCTACCGGCTACAATCAGGTGGGTGGCGGCGACAGTGGCGCTATCGCGGCGAATGTCTATACCGGCTACGCCACCACCGGCAAAGATCATGCCACCTCCTTCGTGGTGGGCATCAATGCCGATGAAACCCAGCCCAATGCGATCCTGAGCGGTGACCGCAACATGGGCTATGGCACCCAGGCCAACATTGACAAATTCTCGGCCGGCATCGGTGCCGGAATCAACGCTACCACCATGAACGCAGCCGGCGTCGCTTACGTCAACACGGCCGCTTGGCGCACGGGCACGACGGGTGCCGGCCCGGCCGCCCAGCACGACATGGCCGGCAACTTGGCCCTGTCCGATGGCAGCGTCCAGCAGGTGACCTCCTCCGGCCTCCAAGCCCAGTTCACCCAGCAGGCGGGCGGTTTGGGCACTGCCCAGTTGTTCACCCTGTTCCCGAACTGAGCGATCAGCCTCCCTCCTTACACGCAAGGGCACCCGGCAACGGGTGCCCTTTTTGCTGCCTTAGCCTCAGGTGCTGGGGAAACGGAGCAAGCGTGATTTTCACGCCTGATGCGCTGTTTTCCCTCACATCACAGACTGCTTAAGCCGTTCCTTTCACCAACGAATGGGGCAGGTCTTAAGCTACAATGCCGTCACCACCCGAACCGATGCATCGCAAAGTGTTGAAAACAAACAAGTTACACAAATGTTAATAAAGCCACTCATCTGGTGATCGACCGCCCACGGCTGGCACCCTTTCGGCGTTTGCATAGCTTTGGGCTCAGGTTTGCGATTCTGCATGCCTATTTGCTGCCTTTGGTGACACTTCAACACCCCTGGCACCATCACTGCTATAAGCCATTCAGCCTAAGTAGAAGTCTTGGGAGCAGTTCTCAGGACGGTCCGGCTGAACAAACAAACGCAACACATCATGAAACAGCTACGCAGCAAAAAAATCGGGGCCTTTACGCTCATTGAGCTTCTGGTCGTCATCGCCATCATCGCCATCCTGGCCGGCATGCTCCTGCCCGCCCTCGCCAAGGCCAAAGCCAAGGCCGCCCGCATCAAATGCGCCAACAACCTCAAGCAGATCGGGCTCTCCTTCAAGGTGTTCGCAAATGACAACGACGACCGCTTCCCCTACCGCGTGACCGGCTGGGCGGTCACCGGCGTCATGAACAACGCCAACTTCTTCCCGCCCACGCTGGCCACCACCCGCGTCTGGGCGCATTTCGGGGCCATGTCTAACGAACTCGGGTCCGCCAAGATCCTGATGTGCCCGGGCGACCGCAACAAGCTCAACGGCATGAAGTCCGACTTCACCACCGGGGCTACCGGCTACAATCAGGTGGGTGGCGGCGACAGTGGCGCTATCGCGGCGAATGTCTATACCGGCTACGCCACCACCGGCAAAGATCATGCCACCTCCTTCGTGGTGGGCATCAATGCCGATGAAACCCAGCCCAATGCGATCCTGAGCGGTGACCGCAACATGGGCTATGGCACCCAGGCCAACATTGACAAATTCTCGGCCGGCATCGGTGCCGGAATCAACGCTACCACCATGAACGCAGCCGGCGTCGCTTACGTCAACACGGCCGCTTGGCGCACGGGCACGACGGGTGCCGGCCCGGCCGCCCAGCACGACATGGCCGGCAACTTGGCCCTGTCCGATGGCAGCGTCCAGCAGGTGACCTCCTCCGGCCTCCAAGCCCAGCTCACCCAGCAGGCGGGCGGTTTGGGCACTGCCCAGTTGTTCACTCTGTTCCCGAACTGAGCGATCAGCCTCCCTCCTTGCACGCAAGGGCACCCGGCAACGGGTGCCCTTTTTGCTTTCCTAAACCGTCGGAGCCGATCCGATTCCGCAGGCGGGTGCGCGAAAGGAGGGCTGAAGACCGTAGTTGTCGTTGCCCGCCGCCACGCGCCCACCCCTCCAAGGGTTCCTCCACGGTCGGGTTGGCACCCACCGCTACATCTGAGCGCGCTGTGGCGCACAGCCGGGATTTGACCAGCGTAGTCAGTAATTAGCATCCCACTCGTTATGGCGCGGGCGCAAAGCCCTCGGACAAAGTCCATCAGTTCGTGCTGACGTGAGGCTGGGTAAAAGGCTGGCGCGACTGATAAAGCGCGAGCCGGACTGGAATCGCCTCTACCAGCGCGGTTTGACGGTCACGCCGGGCCAGCTCAAGCGCCTTCCGCGCAATCTCCACGGCCTGATCGAATTCGCCAGCAGCGGCGGCAGCGGCGGCCAGGACATCCAAATGGGTGGCCGTGTGGATTCGTGCGAGGTTCATCATCTGCCCAGCCAGCCGCATCGAAGTCCGGCCATCACGGCATTCAGCCTGCGTCGCCAGAAGCCACGCCAACTGCTGCAAAGCAGGCTGATGAAGCGGATGCTGCCGAAGCACCTCTTCAAATTCCTTTTGGGCTTCCTTGATCCGGCCAATCCGGGCCAGCAGAAGGGCAAGGTTGTGCCTGCTGTCCACGTTCTTAGGCTGGGCCTGAATCGCGGCCTGATGATGCGCCAAGGCCTCCTGCACCCGGCCCTGCTTGGCCAGCAGCGCCCCGAGGTTGCTGTGGGCCAGGGCATTGGTGGGCGCCAGCTTCAACACTTCCTCCAGGACCGCGACAGCCCGCAGCTCTTGCCCGGCCATGGCCAGAAACGCGGCCTGGTCCACCCGCACATTGATGTCGGCTGGCGCAAGCTTGGTCACCTCTGCCAACTGCTCCGCAGCCCCCACATATTCCCCACGGGCAGCATGGCCCACCGCCACAAACTTGCGCAACATTGTCAATTCCGGCCGCTTGCTGACTGAATCCAGAAGCGACACCATTTGCTCATTGGCGTAACTCCCCTTCGGATTCATCCGGAATCCCCGGGACATCGCAAACAGAGCGCTGGACTCATCCTTTAGCTGCCAGTATGCCGTCGCGAGATTGAACCAAGGCAACTGACGATTCTCGATGCGGAGCGCCTCGCGCAGGTAGCCAATGGCTTCGCGAGTCTGCTCTCGCGCTGCGAGTTCAGCACCCAAGTTGTTCATGGCGATGTGGTTCATGGATGTAACCATCACGGCCCGGCGAAAGACAGTCACACTGTTTTCCCAATGACTTAGCTGGCTGCGGGTGACCGCTGCGCAGACCAGAAGCAGACTTACACCACTCCACAACAAGAACTGCTTGCGCTGCTTCTGATCGTCCGCCCAATGCCATGCCAGCCAGACCACCAGGATGAAAAGACCCGTCAAGGGAAGATAGGTGTAGCGGTCCGCGTGGGCTTGATCACCCACCTGTAGGATGCCAATCACCGGAAACAAAACGCCCAGAAACCATAGCCAGCCCACCAGCACGAAAGGGAAACGCCTGGCCCAGTAGAGGCCAGCGCCCCCAACCACCAAAATCAGCAGGCCACTGCTGACCCAATGCAAGGTGGCGAGCTTCTCGATGGGATAAAATACGCAGAAACCGATGGGCAGAAAGGTCTGGGTCACATAAGTGCCATAACTGGCCAGACTGTTTTGCAAACGGAACGCCCCGGAGTAAGCCTGTAGTTCCACGATCGCGCCGACATGGTGCTGCGAGTAAATGGTGGAGACGGACAGCACCAGCACGACGGCCAGAAAGGGCACCTTCTCCTTGAGCAGGTGCCACAACGGCACCGTCCCGTCAGGCCCCCCGCCGCCGGGCCCCCCCGCCGTCCCGGGCAGGGCGAAGCGGCGCAGCGGCCAGAAATCCAGCAGCAACAGCACGCAAGGAAGAGTGACAATCATGGGCTTGGACATCACCCCCAGCACAAACCAGCAGAACGTCATCAAATACCGGCGCGAACCTGGCTGCTCAACATAGCGCGCGTAAGCCCAGAGCGTGCAAAACCAACACAAGCCACAGAGGACATCCTTCCGCTCGCCGATCCAGGCGACCGACTCCACATGCAAGGGATGCCAGGCGAAGAGCGCCGCCACCATGGCACTGGGCCAGAAGGCTCGCGTGAGCCGGTCCAGCGACAGAAACGCCATCACCACGGCGGCGCAGTGGATCAGCAGATTGACCAGATGGTGCCCACCCGCCATGGCACCGAACAACTCAATGTCCAGCATGTGGGACAGCCAACTCAGGGGCCGCCAGTAGTCAATGTCCGCCGAAGTTAAGGCCCACTTTATTCCCTCCCAGGTAAATCCTGGTGCGACCTTAGGGTTGTTGGTCACAAATGCATCATCGTCGTAGTTGATGAATTCGTAACTCGCCACCGGCAGAAAAATGAAGAAAGTGAGGAGGGCGAGCCCGGCAGCCACTTTTGCCCGGGGTAACAGCAGGGATTCAGCAGTGAATTCACGCAGGCCTTGGCCGGATGTAGAACGATTCGGAATTTTCATTGCGTCTGAAAATAGCGGTCCAAGGCCGGCAGCCCGAACGCCAAAGTGGAAAATGGCGGCGCAACACAGGACGTGGCCAGAGCGGCGTCGGCACTGCTGATCAGATCCGGCTGCCCAACCGGGTGCAAGTGATTGTGGTGCATGCGAATATCATACCCACTGGCCGCCAGCGCGTCCATGGCCAGGCGTCCCTCAGCGGAAGAAATCTGACCGGCCACGCCCCCAACGGAGCAACTGGGCTGTCAGTGGACCCCACGGGGCCAGCCAGCCTCATACCCCTGATCACCCCTTCACCGGCTGGTTCAGCCAGAGCTTGCCCGCCAGCAACGAGGCGATGAAGACCGCGATGCAGGCCATCACGATGGCCGGGCCGCAGGGGATGTCCCAGCGGTAGCTCGCCACCGTGCCGGCCGCGCCGCCGAAGAGGCCGATGATCAGGCTCAGGATGACCTGCTGGCGAAGGTTCCGCGCGAGGTTCCGCGCGGCGGCGGGCGGGATGACGACGAGCGAGGTGACCAGGATGATGCCCAGCAACCGGATGCTCAGGGACACGACCACGGTGAGCACGAGCACGAAGACGTAGTTCAGCCAGCGCGTGCGCACGCCACACACATGCGCGAGGTCCTCGCTGGCGGTGAGGAGGGCGAGCGCGCTCAGCTTCGTGAAGAGCCAGGCGCCGATGCACGCGCACAACACGGCGGCCAGCCACACGTCGGCCGGGCCGACGCTGAGGATGTCGCCGAAGAGGTAGCGGTGCAGCTCGCCACGCCGGTTCTTGAGCAGGCTCAGCACGATGATGCCAAAGGCCACCGAGCCGGAGAGCAGCAGCGCCATGATGGTGTCGGTGAGCAGATCGGTGTGCTCCTTGAGCCAGAGGATCGCACCGGCCACCAGCAGGCTGAAAAGGACCATGGGCAGCGTCGGGTCCTCGAAGCCGAGCAGGAAGCCCAGGCCGATGCCCGCCAGCGCACCGTGCGCTATGGTGTCGCTGAAGAAGGACATGCGCCGCGCGGTGACGAATACACCAAGCAACGCGCACAGCGGCCCCATGATGACGGCCACCGCGAAGGCGCGGAGCATGAAGGGTTCGAGGTCGGAGAAGAATGTCATGCGATGACCAATGGCCAATGTTCAACGCCCAATGAATGCCCAATGTCAAATGCCCAATGGGCTGGGGCGACCGCTGCGGGAAAGGGCTGAAAGCCCGTCATTCGATAGCCTGGGCTGGAGCCGAGCAATGCGAGACGGAGGCCCAGGTCGCGCGTAGCAGATGATAGCCGCCCTGTAGGGGCGGAACTAGCGGATAGCTCATGGGAATTCAAGTCGGTGGGTGTCGTTGCGGGCCAAAGGAGTGACGAACTCGAGGAGCTTGGTGTGGGTTCTTTGCGCGTAAACGCGGCCAGGTGTAGCGCCCTTTCAGGGCTTAGTTGGTTGCTGGACACGATACCTGGGGCTTCACCCCAGGCTATCGAATGACGGGCTTTCAGCCCTGCCGTTGCGCGGAGCGGTGCGGAATCATGCGTCTGGTGCTGAACCTCCGCTTGGGCATTGTGCATTGGCCATTGATTGGTCATTACGTCATTGCTCATTGGGCAGTTCCCCCGCCCGGCCCGTGCGAATGGTTGTGATGGTGATACGGCGTCACGTTCAGGCCGTAGGCTTCCTTGAGCGAGTCGGCGTTCATCACGTGCTCCGGCGTGCCTTCGCAGCAGACGACGCCGTTGAGGGCATAGACCCACGAGGCGTGGCGATAGACCATCGAGAGGTCATGCGACACAAGCACGACGGTGAGTTTGTGTTTCCGATGCACCTCCGCAATCGTTTCGTAGAAGTCTTGTTCACCGGGCGAGTCCACGCCGGCGGTGGGTTCGTCCAGGAGCAGGAGGTCGGGCTGTTTCAGCAGGGCGAAGACGATGAGCACGCGCTGAAGCTGGCCGCCGGAAAGCGCGGCGATGGGGCGGTCCAGCAGCGGCTCCGCGCCCAGTTCAGCCATCGCGGCGCGGAGGCGGTCGTCGGTGTCGCGGTGGCGGTGCCAGAACCAGTGCTGCGTCTCGCGCAGGCGCAGGGCGAGGAACTCGCGGACGCTGAGGATGAAGCTGCGGTCCAGCGAGAGGCGTTGCGGGACGTAGCCCACGCGCGGCAGGGCCTTCTTCAAATTGCTCTCGCCGAAGAGGCGGACGTCGCCGGAGTCAGGCTTTTGCAGGCCGACCATGGCACGCAGCAGCGTGGTCTTGCCCGAGCCGTTCGGGCCGATGAGCGCGACAAGCTGCCCGCGATGCAGGTGCAGGTTCACCCCGCGCAAGATGGCCTGCCCGCCGAGCGTGACGCGCAGGTCGCGCACGGAGACAGCGATGTCAGCGGCGGAGTGGCTGCAGGTGGTGTGGGAGGGGGTCACGGGGAAATGCGGAGTGCGGAATGAAGAATGCGGAGTGGGCCGACGAGCGGGCAAGCGCGCTCTGGCTCTCTCTGCGGTCGTCCCGTCTCTGCGGTGAAAGCAAATTCCGCCGCACCGCAGAGACGGGACGAATGCAGAGGTCGAGGTCCAAGGCAACCCATCATGGTGAAGGCGGGACGGGGAGAGTGTTCCGCCCTTTCAGGGCTAAACGTAATTTCGTGGCCCCGACCCGGGGCTTCACCCCGGGCTATCACATGCCGGGCTTTCAGCCCTCGGCAAAGGACTTGGCCCGCTCGACTCTTTCGCGCACAAAAGTTCATTCGCCCTGGGTTTCTCTACCTTCACTTCAAATGCTTCAGCAGCGTATTCAGATTCCGCCGTAATCCCTCCTCATACGCCGTGGGCTTGAGCGGGCCGGTCTCCAGCGTGTCGAGTTCGGCGACGGGGATCTTGGTGTCCTTGGAGATGCGCTCGGCGAGCTTGGGGGAGAACTGCGGCTCGGTGAAGATGACTTTCACGTCCTTCTCGCGCATGACCTTGAGCAGAGCGGCCAGGTATTTCGGCGACGGCTCCACGTCGGGCACCTCCTCGATCACGCCGATGAGGTCGAGGGCATAGCGGCGCGTGAAGTAGGGGAAGGCGTGGTGGTAAGTGACGATGCGGCGCGCCTTGAAGGGCGCGAGGGCGGTGGCGAGTTCGCGGTCGAGGGCGTGCAGGCGCTCGACGTAGCGGGCGGCATTGGCCGCGTAGGCGGCGGCGTTCCTGGGGTCGGCCTTTTGCAGCGCGGTGAGGATGTTGGTGACGGCGTGGGCGGCGAGCGTGGGGTCCAGCCAGAGGTGGGGATTGGGGCCGTCGTGATGGTGATGGCCGTGCTCGCCGGGGAGGTGGATGTGGGGCAGCTCGTGGATGAGCCGCTCCTTGGGCACACCGGCGTAGGCCTCGACGAGGGTGGCGGTCTTGGAACCTTTCGCCGCCTTCACCGCCTTGCCGAGCCATTCCTCCATGCCGTGGCCGTTGATGACGAAAAGCTGCGCGCCGGAGAGCTTGCGGAGGTCGCGCGGGGCGAACTGGTAGTCGTGCGGGCCGACGTTCGCCGGCAGGAGGTTTTCGACCTCGGCGAGATCGCCCGCGATGTTCGCGGTGAAGCAATAGACGGGGAGGAAGCTGGTGAGGACCTTGAGTTTGCTGGCAGGTTCAGCGGCGCGGGTGCAGGCGGAGAAGGCGAGCAACGGAAGCAGCACCAAGGCCAGCAGGCGGCTTCGCTGCGATGACGTGGCCGGTCTCCCTTCCCATGAACCGGAGCGCGGGCGTCCCGCCCGCAGCAGCCACCCCGACCAAGAAATGCTTCGGCCATCCGCACGACCCACTTCGCAAGTTGCCGCTGCGGCCCGGAGGGCCGCGCTCCACTTCAAGGGCGGAAATCGCGGCCGTTGGCGGGCCGTTGGTTCTCTCCCCGGCTCTTTCCCGCCGGGGAAAACATCGACAGCGCTCGGGGTGAACGGAAGCTGGTTCATGGGAAAACCAATACCGCAGGCAAAAGCCTCATGCAAATCATTTGCAATCCATGGGCACAAAAACTCCGCCACGGCGCAGGGCCAGTGGCGGAGGGTGAAAGCCTACTTCATCAGCAGCATCTGCCGGGCGCGCTTGATCGCGGTCGTCACCCGGCGCTGGAACTGCGCGGGGAGACCGGTGTATTTGCGCGGCAGGATGCGGCCGTTGTCGGTGACGAACTGCTTGAGCAGATTGACGTTCTTGTAGTCAATCGCGTCCACAGTGAAGTCAATCTTGGGCTTGGGGCGGGGAGCGCGGCGCTCCGTGGGGCGGCCCTTGGCGTCTTTCTTGTCGGTATGGGTCTTGCGGGGCATAAAGATTACTTGATTTCGCGGTGCAGGGTGTGCCGGCGGAGCGCGGGATTGTATTTCTTCTTCTCCACCTTTTCCTGCTGGAGCTTCTTGTTGCGGCTGGTCTGATAGCGCGACGGGGACTTGCCCAGCTTGCGCGCTTCAGTGCATTCGATGGTTACGATTTCACGGGCCATAAATTATTCCTTGTCCTTGCTGGGTTTTTCTTCGGCTTCCTCGGCGTCGCCGTCTTCGATCTCCGACACGCTGGTGCTCTCCATGGAGCCAAGGGCGGCGAGGCGCTTCTGCCGGAGCGCGCCTTCGCGCTCAAGCTGGGCCTGCGCCTCGACGGTGAAGCGCGTCCAGGGAATCGCCTCCAGGCGGGCCTTGGGGATGGGCTTGTCCGTCAGTTCGCAGACGCCGAAAGTGCCGCGCTCGATGCGCTTGAGCGCCTCCTCGATCTCATAGATCGCGTCCTGATCGGAGGAAAGGAGGCTGAGGGCGAAATCACGGTCAAAGTTGTCGGTGCCGGAGTCGCCCATGTGGAGGCTGTAGCTCTCCATCTCGGTGGCGGACTCCTTGGCCAGGCCGCTCATCTGGCTCTGCAGCCGCTCACGGAGGTCGAGCAACGTGCTGTAGTAAACCTGCCATTCCGGCTTGATCTTGACCTTGCCGCTGGGCGCCCACATCACGGACTGCTTGGCATCCTGCCGGGGCAAGGACTGGCCCAGAATGGCGGCGAGGGTAGCCGAGCCAACATTCTTGGCTTTCTTGGCCGGGGCCGCTGGTTTTTTCACGATTTGCTTCTTAGTAGTCACCGCGTTAGTCGGTTCTCCTGCAGGGCGGCCCGTAGTTTTTAACGCTGCCGGGCATGACCGCCCGCAAAAGAGTGCGCGAATGTATCAAGGTCGAGCTTTTGCGCCACAAAAATTTTCGGGAATCTTGGAACCCCGCTTTGGCGGACAAAACGCCCGGGCAGACGCGGGGGAGAGACGCACCGGACGAACGATCATCCAGTTCGCAGACGAATGCAACGCAGGCCGCTGAAACGCTGGTGCCATGCGAAGCCGGGGCTCACGCCGCTGCGCTACAACACGTTCGCCGCCAGTTCGGCGAGATCGGAGCGCTCACCGCGCTGCAGCTCGATATGCGCGGCGATGGCGTGGCCGCGGAACTTGCTGATGATGTAGTTGAACCCGTTCGAGGAGCTGTCCACGTAGGGGTTGTCAATCTGGTAGGGGTCGCCCGTGAAGATGATCTTGGTGCCGTTGCCCACGCGGGTGACGATGGTCTTCACCTCCAGCGGCGTGAGGTTCTGCGCCTCGTCAATGATCATAAACTGGTTCGCAATGCTGCGGCCGCGGATGTAGCTGAGCGCCTCGACGACGATGGTGCCGCTGCGCAGGAGGTCGCTGCTGCGGCGGTGGTCGTTCCCCATGTTCAGATCGCTGAGCAGTTCGAGCGCGTCGTGAATCGGCTGCATCCACGGGCCGAGCTTCTCCTCCAGCGAACCGGGGAGAAAACCAAGCTCCTTGCCCATCGAGATGGTCGGGCGGGCCACGACGAGGCGGCGGAATTCGCGGTCCATCACCGCGCGTTTGAGGCCGGCGGCCATGGCCATGAGCGTCTTGCCGGTGCCGGCCTTGCCCATGAGGGTGACAAGCTTGATGCGGTCGTCGAGCAGCGCGTCGAAGGCGAAATGCTGCTCGCGGTTGCGCGGCTTGATGCCCCAGACGCCCTCGCGCACGTCAATGATGGGCACGAGCTTCTTGCCCGTGGCGTCCACCTTGGCCAGGACGGTGCGCTTCTGGTTCGAGGTCTCTGTGAGCGTGCAATACTCGTTGGGATAATACTGACGGTTGGTGGGGACGGGCAGTTCGTCGTCCGCGCGGAACTTGGCGACCTGCTCCGGCGTCACGGCGAGTTCCACCATGCCGGAATACAAGTCCTGCAGCCGCACGCGGTCCGTCTCGTAGTCCTCGGCGGCGAGCCCGTGGGCGTCGGCCTTGATGCGCAGGTTGATGTCCTTGCTCACGAGCACCGTGGCCACATCGGGCTTGGCCTGCTGCACCATCAGGGCATGGGCGAGGATGCGGTTGTCCACGTTCTGCACCGTCGTGTAGAGCCCGGGGGCGCCGTTCTTCGTGTCGAGGAGGATGCGCAGGTGGCCGCCGTTCTGGAGGGCGACGCCTTCGCTGAGACGGCCGGTGCCGCGCAGGCTGTCCAGCAGCCGCGAGACGCTCCGGGCGTTCTGCCCGAGTTCGCTGGAATCGCGCTTGAACCGGTCAATCTCCTCGACCACCTCGATGGGGATGAGGACGTTGTTCTCCTTGAAGTTGAGGAGCGAGTTCGGGTCGTGAAGCAGGACGTTGGTGTCGAGGATGTAGTTTTTCACAATTGAAACAATGCGTCGCACCGCCGCGCCTTCCCCCGGTGCGCAGACCGGATTGGGACGGGCAGCAGGTGGCTGGAGACATGAACCATCAAGGGGGAAAGTCAGCGGTGCGCACCTGCGCCATGCGGTCATGCCAGGCGCGGATCTGCGTGTGCGCGGCTGGCAGCTCGTAATGGCCGGAAGCGAGGAAGTTGCCAAGCACGCCGTAAAGGTCGAAATCCACGAAGCGCGGGCGGTCCCCGAGGAGAAACGGCTTGCCCAGCAGCATCTGCTCGAAGGGGACAAGGCGGGCCTCCAGTTGCAGCAGCAGCGCCGGCTGCTCCTCCCGCCACCGCTCCAGGCAGCCGCGACCGAACTTCCGCTCCTTGTGGCGAACGAAGGCGAGCCGCTCCTTGGCGGGGATGAACTCGCGGTGATAGACGTCGTTGAGCTTGAACCCCAGGCCCTCGATTTCATCCTCGATATGCCGCCAGAGGATCGTCTGCAGGCCCCGGAGATGCAGCGGGAAGAGCCCCAGCCCGAGCTTGTTGTCGAGATACTTGGCGATCACCTGGGAGTCCTCGCCGGTCTCGAACACCACCTGCCGGCCATCCCGGATCACCGGCACCTGATAGTAACGCTGGCGGGTGAGCTTCCAGACGAGGGAACGATCCGTGCTGGGGATGTTGGTGGTCTTGAAGCGCCCCCCCGAGAATTCCAGAATGCGCCGCTGCACGATGCAGAAGGGGCTCCACGGAAACTGGATCAGCTCAATCATTCGGCCGGGCACAACTCGCGTGGGCGGAATCTAGGTTTGTCGGCGGGGGGAGACAAGCGGAAGTTTGGCTTCACGCAAAATAACGCAGCACGGCCTGGGAACGCTGGAACAACCTTCCAAACCCCAGACCACCCAGGCCAAAAAGAGTTCAAAAAAGTTCACCCCAGATTTGACAATGGTATCCCCATTGCTACAGTGCGACCAAGTGCGGTCGCAGAAGGCAACCTGTGGACGCAGCAGCAATAATAAACTAACACGCCTTCTGTTTGTCCACGCCGCGCGCAGAGAAAAGGCAAACAAATGAAAGTTCAACAGTCCCGCCAGAAGGGCTTCACGCTCGTGGAAATCATGATCGTGGTGGCCATCATCGGTCTCCTCGCCGCCATCGCCATACCGAACTTCGTGAAGGCGCGTGCCACGGCCCAGAAAAACTCCTGCATCGCCAACCTCAAGCAGATTGACGGCGCGGTCCAGCAGTGGGCCCTCGAAAACAAGAAGGCTGCGACGGACACCTACGCGCTGTCCGACACCACCCTGCTCGCCTACTTGAAGGGCTCCCTCCTCCCGGCCTGCCCTGGTGGTGGCAGCTACAGCGCGGGCAGCACCGTTTCCGCGTCCCCAAGCTGCAGCTTGTCGGGCAGTGGCCATACGCTCTAATCCGAGGCTTCCTCGAGAAAGGCTTGGAGCGCTCCTCCAAGCCTTTTTTCTTGCCCTCAACGGGGATTACCTCCCCATATAACGTATGCGCCATGGAACAGCACAACGAGGGTTCACGCTGGTCGAGATCATGATCGTCGTCGCCATCATCGGCCTCCTGGCCGCTGTGGCAGTGCCGAACTTCCTCAAGGCCCGCGTCACCGCTCAGAAGAACTCCTGCATCGCCAACCTGCGGATGGTGGATAGCACCGTCCAGCAGTGGGCCTTGGAGAACAAGAAGGCATCCACGGACACTTACGCACTGTCGGACACGACTTTGCTTGGCTACTTCAAAGGCTCCATCCTGCCCTTCTGTCCAGGCGGTGGTGCCTATTCGCCGGGGGCTTCGGTCGCCTTGGCCCCCACTTGCAGCCAGTCCGCGCTCGGGCACACGCTCTGAGCCAGCCAGCCGCTGGCCCAGGTAGTCATCCCGCTGAAATTCAGCGGGCCAGGATTGATTGAGTCGCCACCATCGGCTATTCGTCCGGTCTGAACCGTCGGTGGAAACCACGCTCTCAATCGAAAACCTGCGCGTCGAATACCGCAGCCGCGACCTTGGTGAAACCACCAAGGTCGCGGTTCGTGCGTTGAACCTCCAGGTGGGCCAGGGCGAGGTCTTCGGCTTCCTCGGCCCCAACGGCGCCGGCAAGACCTCCACGATGAACGTCCTGCTGGGCTTCGTCCCGCCCACCAGCGGCACTGCCCGCATCTTCGGCGTGGACGTGCGGGAGCCCATCGCCCGCCAGCGCATCGGCTACCTCCCCGAGCTGACCTACTACTACAAGTTCCTCACCGCCGAGGAACTGCTCCGCTTCTACGCCGGCATCTTCCAGATCCCCAAGGCGGAGACCGAGGCGCGCATTGACGCCGTGCTCAAGCTGGTCGAGCTGGACCACGCGCGGAAACGCCAGATCAAGACCTACTCGAAAGGCATGCAGCAGCGCGCCGGCCTCGCCCAGGCGCTCATCAATAATCCGGACCTCCTCATCCTCGACGAGCCCACCAGCGGCCTGGACCCCATCGGCCGCATGAAGGTCCGCGAGATCATTCAGCGCCTCAAGAGCGAGGGCAAAACCGTCTTCTTCTCCTCCCACGAACTCGGCGAGGTCGAGACCGTCTGCGACCGCGTCGCCATCCTGCACCAGGGCGAACTCAAGACCGAAGGCCGCGTCAGCGATCTCGTGCGCGAGCACTCCGCGAACCTGGAGCAGATCTTCCTTAAGCTCATCGGCTTCGCCCCGCAGCCATGAACACCATCTGGGCGCTCGCCAAAGTCGTCGTGCTGGAAATGGTCCGGCGGAAGGACTTCTACGTGCTCTTCATCCTCACCGTGCTGCTCACGGCCACGGCGGGCAGCGTCAATCTCTTCAACGACCGCGGCATCGTCCGCTACCTCAAGGAAATCTGCCTGCTGCTCATCTGGGTGTCCGGCCTCGTCATCGCCATCACCTGCACCGCCCGGCAGATCCCCGCCGAGCGCGAGCAGCGCACCATCTTCCCGCTGCTGGCCAAGCCCGTCACGCGCGCACAGTTCCTCCTCGGTAAGTTCCTCGGTTGCTGGCTGGCCATCGGCATGGCGCTCGCCCTGTTCTACATCTTCTTCGGCCTCGTCAGTGCCAGCCGGGAGCATCAATGGCCCGTGGTGAACTACCTGCAGGCCGGCTGGCTGCACTGGATGATGCTCGGGATCGTCATCGCGTTCACCCTGCTCGGGTCCATCGTCTTCGCCGCGCCTTCCTCCAATGGCACCATCTGCTTCGTCTGCTCCGCCGGGATGCTTCTGCTGGGCCGGCACCTGAACAAGGTCGCCCTCAGCCTGTCCGAGCCTTTCCAGTCGCTGCTCTACACCATCTACTTCGCCCTGCCCCACCTCGAACTCTTCGACGTGCGCGACCTCATCGTCCACAACTGGGAACTCATCCCCGGGGGCATCGTCGCCCTTGCCACGCTCTACGCCGCCGCCTACATCGCGTTCTTCCTCTTCGCCGCGTGGCTCGTCTTCCGCCGACGGCCCCTGAACTGACATGCACCCTGCCCTGCCCCTCGCGCTCGCGCTGGCCCTCGCGCTGGCCACGGGCGGACGCCTGCTCCTCTGGCAGCAGACCACGGCGAAGGAGACCGGTTCCGTCTTCGCCCTGCTCCTCGGCGAAAGCCGCCGCGCCTTCTCCGACCAGTTCTTCCTCAAGGCCGACGCCTACTTCCATCAAGGCTATTATCCTTCCGTCTTCGACATCGCCCTGCCTGATGGCAAAACGCACATGGCCAAGGAAACCGAGGGGCACGACCATCACGATCACAACCACACACCGGCGAATCGGGAGTATCGCGACTGGCTGGAGAATTTCGGCAGCCACTTCTACCCCGCCGAACACCGGCACCTGGAAAAGTTCACCGACGCCCGCGAGATTCTCCCCTGGCTCCGGCTCTCCGCCGAGCTGGACCCGCACCGCGTGGACACCTACACCGTCGCCGCCTACTGGCTCCGCGAACGCCTCAACAAAGTCACCGACGCCGAGGCCTTCCTGCGCGATGGCCTGCGCGCCAATCCCGGCAGCTACGAAATCCTCTTCGAACTGGGCCGCCTCTACGCCGAGAACAACCGCGACGTCGCCCGTGCCCGCACCGTGCTGGAACTCGCCATTGATAAATGGCTCAAGCAGGAAGCCCGCAAGCCCGACCCCGACCGGCTCGCCTACAGCCAGATCCTCTCCCAGCTCGCCGCGCTGGAAGAACGCACCGGCAATCTCGAACGCGCCCTGGCCCACTTCCTCCGCCTGAAAGGTGTCTCCCAGACTCCCGAAAACGTCCAGCAACGGATTGATGAACTGCGGACGAAGCTGAACCAGCCCAAGCCGTGACCACGTCCTGAATTAAATACTGTAGTTGGTATTGGAGAACCACGGACGGACCCCGTTTGGCAAGGATGAAACCAAAAGTGACGTGCGGGTTTTCATGCGGGATTGCTGGTTATTTCACCACTTGAAGATGACAGAGTGCTGCTGAGTGATGTTATGGAATTGAAGCATCTGGCAACTTTGTTGGCCGTGCTTTGCTTCGGCATTCAGACGGTCCCAGTTCGCGGACAGGATGAAGCCGTCAATCAAAGCTTTTTGCGATGGTTTCGTTACTCGTATGACATCCCCTCTTCGTATCCCTATCTAAAGGAACTGCCGGACTGGTCAAAGATTCCAACGCTTTTGGAATGGGTGAATCCGGATGGCGGCGATGCAGGAACTCAAGTGGCGCTCTCACAGCTTGTAGCGCTTGCCAGAGTCAATTTTAGCCCCCCACAACTTGCTCCCGCTGGAACACTGGAAACCGCAGCCTATTACCGGTATCAAAAGAACGCGGCATGGGGACGTTGGTGGAAATCCGTCGGTCAGCCTTACCCTGAGCAGTTGCGCACACGAGGCCAGCGAAGCGAGCCGGCTTGGAAGCAGGTAACGCGTGGCGAAGACCACCCTTTGCCGGAATACAAAGTCACCATTCCGGAAGCATGGGTTTTGAAAGCCTTTTACCATGCTGGTGATTACGATGGCAAACAGAGCGAAGCTCTCACCCTTCGTCGCTCCACGAGCAATGCCACGCTGATCCGGGCGGTGCGCAAGAGCACGCGTGGCAAGTTGGAATGGGAACAATGGGGGCCTTTGAGCACGGGGCAAGCCGACACCTTTGCGCTCGCCTTGGCCTATGCCATTGACCACCCATGGCTGCTTAAGCCCAAGAATGGATCAAGACAGTTGGAAGGCCGGAAGCTGTCGCTCTACTACCCCGGCTTCCGATACCAACTCACCGATCTGCAAAACAACGTTTGGTGGAATGATGATCCCTGGCATTGGCATGGCGGAACAGACTACGCCGATATAAGTATGAACATTCCCGGTCTAGGATCAGCCTGCCTTCTTATCTGGCGCAGCTTTCCCGAAAGCGAGCCTGCAACAGCGGAATTGCCGACTTCTGGCCACTGGCGCACGGTGAAGATGCCCAATGCAACGGTGCTGCAAGAACTCACAGACGATTTGGTGCTTCGTGGTGAAATCATCGAGATTCTGTCGAAGCAGGAACGCATCTCGGACGCGCTCGAAGCACTGGCCGAGTTTGGGACGCCAAACCAGCTTCCTGCCCTCCAACGGCTGGAAAGAGAACTCCGGCACCGCCTGGAATCGGTGGAGACTTTGCTAACACAAGATCAGCAACTCGGACACCTTAGGTTGACTGCGGGCCAATTGCTGACGAATGCAGCCACAGCAAAAGCCGCGATTCAGCAGCGACACGCACTCTGGTGGCTAGACACCCCCACCATCGTCATCCTGTCCGGTCTCGTGGGGGTTGCCATCGCCCGGAAATTTCTGGCTCGAATCGCCAGACCAGCTCCCCGCTCTCCCCCGCCTGCAAGCTGAACTCCCGCCCCGCATGGAGCCGGTGAAGCCATTGCTCGCACGGGGTCCCAATGGCGCACATCTCAAGTCGGTAGCGGAGCAGTTGTTCACGGATGTAGCAAATGCGAAGCCGCCATTCTGAAGCGAATCGTCCTCGGGAGTGAAATCAGCCTGGCAGAATCGCTCTTCCTTCATCGCCTTCGCTGCGGTATCCACCCTCACACGCACTAGCCCTCATCGGGCAATTCTTGCCCGAGCAGATACCCAGATTTCAGCCCGTTTTTCACTTCCCCACCAGCGGGTTCCGGGTCCGGAGTTTCGGGAACAGAGAGAAATCGCGGTCTGCCGTCCAGAGCTCACGCACGCCGCAGCATCCCGATTTGAGAAGGGTGCCAGGAACCTGGAAGCCGTTGCCCGGAACTGCACTCCACCAAGGTTGGCTCTCATGGCTGGCTCCGCCGGGCGGCCCGTTTTGGCTTCCGTTTCCCGCCGGTCGGTTTGACTGCCGTTGTGGCGGCCAGGGCATCGCGCAGCACGGGAATCGTCAGCTTGTCCTTGGCACGATTCGCAGCCACTTTGCTGACGAGGATGCGTTCGAGGGACAGCACCTTGAGCTTGTGCGGTCCCAGCGGAACATCCACACAGTGTTTGAGTTCGCTGGCGAACGCTCCGAGTCCGTCCATCCGCAGGACGATGTCAAAGAGTTCCGCGCCCGTGCCCGCCAGCATCGGTGGATTCAAATGGCTCGGCGGAACGTAGGCCGCTCCGACAGTCTGCAACGCCCGTGAAATCTTTAGATCGCCCAGCTTTTCAAACCATAGGTCCACGTCCTGCGTGACAACCGGCGCGCCCTGCATCGTCGCAGCGGAAAGTCCCACCACCATAAACCGGACCCGAGCCTGCAAGAGCGCGGTCAGGAGGCGGACTTCACTTTCGGCGAAGGGCAGTGGCGCGGCCACGGATGAGGCTCCTTTGCAGGCGTTCAAGCGGCGGCTGCTCCAGCAGGATCAGCGTGTGGCGGACATTGTCCCGGTCCGCCTCGGGATGCGCCGCCAGCACCTGCTCGACGCGGGCGGTCAGCCGAAGCGCCCAGCGGCGGGCTTGCTCAGGGCTGAGGGCGGATGGACGACGTCTCATGTTGACGACCGCACGCTAACTTCTGCGACCGGCCTTGTCACTGCCGTTCACAAACCTCGCGATGCGAAAGTTGCTCCAACTCCTGAACACCTGACCGTTCGCCGCTGCCATTGACGCCCCCCAGCCTCCGCGTAATCTCATCCGCATGGCCACCGATGAAAACCCGCGCGCGCGCGACGGAATCAACGTCCTCTCCCTGCTCGGCGCGTTGATGCTGGCCTGCATTTCCCCCGCCCTGGCCGCCCCGGCCCCGCTCGGCTCCCCTCAGTTTGCCCCGTCACCGGAACGCCCCATCGGCTGGCGCGGGGATGGTTCCGGCCGTTATCCCGGCGCAACGCCGCCGACTTCGTGGGAACGGGTGACCAACGGAGCCGGCTACACCACCAAGGGCATCGTCTGGATGGCGCCCCTGCCCAACGCCAGCACCGGGAGCCCGGTCATCGTGGGGGATCGCATCTTCGTCACGTCCGAAGTCTTCGACCTCGTCTGCCTGGACAAGCAGACCGGTCGCGTCCTGTGGATTCGCTCGAACCCCGAGTTCGAGGGGCTGAGCGAGGAGGAGCGCAAGGCGAACCCGGCCTATGCCGAAAAGCTCACGCCGCTGCTCGCCGAACTGACCAAGGCCAACACGGATACCGTCGCGGCCCTCAACGCCCGGATGCCTGCGGCCATGACTGCCGCCTCGCGTCCGCTGGAACCCGCGCTCAAGCGCAAGCGCGACCTCGAAAAGCAAATCGAGAAGGAGCAACTGGCCATAGATAAGAAATTGTTCGCCCGCTATTGGGGCCAGGCGGTCTTCGGCTTCGCCGGCCAGACGCCCACCAGCGACGGCAAGCACGTCTGCGTCTTCTACACCACGGGCGTCTCCGCGTGCTATGACCTCGACGGCAATCGCCAGTGGATCACGCACGGTCGCGGCGGCGGCAGCGAGCACGGTAACTTCGCCAGCCCGCTGCTCATCGGCAACCGGCTGGTCGTGTGGGCCAATGAGTTGCGCGCCTACGAGGTGGCTTCCGGCAAGCTCGCCTGGACCAATGCCGCGAAGGCCTTCAACACCTACGGGTCGCTCTTCCGCGTCGAGTCCGGCGGCGAACTCGTCGCCGGGTTTCAGTGGGGTTTCTTCGCCCGGGTCCGGGACGGCCAGCCGGTCTGGGACAAGGGCGCGTTCGGTGACGCCGTGGCGACGCCGGTTGTGGAAGGCGACACGATTTTCGCCTACGGAGGTTATCCCAAGTATAACGACAAGACGAAGGGCCTGAAGGCGTTCAAGGTCCCCGCAAGCACGGACAGCGGCAAGCTCACGGTCGCTTACGAACTCAAGGAGCAATGGGCCGATGACGAACTCATCGTGGACAAGCAGAAGAATCCCTTCGACCGCGGCTATGTGGCCTCGCCGCTCCTCGTGGACGGCCTCATCTACCAGCTCACGCAGGGCGGCGGCCTGGTCGTCAATGATGCGGCGACCGGTGCCGTGGTGTATCGCAAGGTGCTCCCGCTCAAGCCGCGCACCCATTACTGGGACTGGGCCGGCTGCTCCGCCAGCCCGACGCTCGCGGGGAAACACCTTTACCTGATGGACAACCAGGGCACGACGCTCGTCTTGCAGCCCGGCCGCGAATACAAGCTGGTGGCGCAGAACTTCCTCGGGGAATCCAAGGACGGCAAGGAGCAGGCGCAGATGCTCGCCACGCCGGTCTTCGAAGGGTCGCGAATGTATTACCGCACGCCGGGCCATCTCTGTTGCATCGGGGATAAATAACATGACCATCGTCACCTTTTCGCGGTTGTGTGCAGCCGCCTTGCTTGTATGCGCCTCCGGTGCGGCTCTGTTCGCAGCGGACACCGCCGCCCCCATGGGCTCACCCCAGTTTTACCCCTCTCCGGAGCGCCCCGTCGGCTGGCGCGGTGACTGGACCGGCCGGTTCCCGGGCGCGACTCCGCCCATGACGTGGAGCCGACGCGTCAAAGGCATCACCAGCGAGCTGCGTTACCAGGCGGCGAAGCCCGCCGGCGAACCGGGCGCGGACAGCCAGCCGCTCGAGTATTTCACCATCAAGGACTGGCTCGTGGCCGGGCCGTTCAATTTGGAGGACCCGGTGAAAGACTTCGACCGCGACTTCCTCGGCGGCGAAGCGAAGGCCGAGCCGGCCAGGGACGCCAAGGCGGGCACGGCGGTTTGGAAGCCCCTGCGCGTCGGCATCGAAACGCAAAGCCGCCACGATCACAACGAGGGCACCTGCGGCCAGAGCTACGTGGATTTCCTCTTCACGTTCGGCAAGCTCACCGTCGAGGGCGTTTCGACCGTGAAGATCGAGGGTGATTTCAGCAACAAGGTTGCCTACGCGCATACCTACATCCACTCGCCGGCCGAGGCCCGGGTGCAACTGCAGGTTCCCTTCGACGGTGCCGCCGGCCGGTGCTGGCTCAATGGCCAGCCCACCGACCTCGACCCGAAGCGCCGGGGCAAGGCCTTCGAGGTCACGCTGGCCAAGGGCTGGAACCGGCTGCTGGTGAAGGTCAGCACGGCGGACGGGCTGGGCAAAAATTACGATGGCCGCTGGCTCAGCAAATGGCTGGTGGCGGCCTATTTCACGCCCATCGCGCCCGTCAGCTACGAGACGAAGAACATCAACTGGATGACACGCATGACCGGGCGGAGCACGTCGCAGCCCATTGTGGTGGGCGACAAGATTTTTGTCGGCTCCGGCATCTCGGACTTGATGTGCATCAGCAAACGGGATGGCAAGGTGCTGTGGCTGCAATCCAGCACGCCCTACGACGGCATGACCGCTGAGGAGCGTGCCGAGCCGCCCATCAAGGAAAAGATCGAACCCATGCTGGCCAAGCTCAGTGCGCTGAATGCGGAGGTGGTCGCCGCCTTCAACGCCTCCCGATTTCTGGCAGGGCTTCCCCCGGGCGAAGCGGCGGCACTGGACAAGCAGCTCAAGGCCAAGCTTGAAGCCGAGCGGGCGGTGCATCTGGCCTTTGCCATGATGAACCGGAAAAAGTATCCGGCCATGCACGACAACGAGGTTTCGGCCAGCAATGGCACGCCGTGCAGCGACGGCACTCATGTTTACTGGACCTGCGGCGGTGGTATGAAGGGCCCGGGTGGCTATGTCATCGCGTGCTTCGACCTCGACGGCAAACGCGTTTGGAGCCGCCACGACACCTTCGGCTCACAGGAACACGGCAACCACACCTCGCCCACGCTCGTGGACGGCAAGCTGATCTTCGCGGCCAACAAGTCACTCTACGCCTTCGATGCGAAGACCGGCCGGGAGCTGTGGCGGAACACGCCCAGCGACTGGCAGAACCAGTTTTGCGGCACCTCGCCGGTCCACGTCAGGATCGGTGGCGAGAGCGTCATCATCGGCAAGAAGTTCGTCCATCGCGCCTCGGACGGAACCGAATTGTGCCCGAACCACCTCGACAGTTATTTCGCCGAGGCGACGCCGATTGTGGAGAACGGCGTGATGTTCAATCCGTTCCGCTTTCGCGGCCACAAGGAGACCGTTTCTTTCATCTCCGTCAAACTTCCTGCCAGCACGGCGGCTGGTTCCAAGGCTGAAACGCTGTGGGCACCGGACGGCAAGGAAGTCAGCATGACGATGCGCGGGCCGATCTTTGCCATCGCCTCGCCGCTGTATGTGGACGGAATCGTCTATGCCGTCGAGATGAGCGGCGGCCTGACTGCCGTTGATCCCGCGGGCCGGAAATCCCTCTACCGCCAATGGCTGGACGGTTACAACCGCTTCAACCGTTATCTCTACGGCGTGACGGCCAGCCCCGCGCTGGGCGGGAAAAACATCTACCTCACCGATGACGCGGGCTACACGCACATCCTCCAGCCGGGGCCCCAGTTCAAGGAACTCGGCAAGAACGTCCTCGAAAACCTGCACTTCACCGGCCAGGGCGGAAACCCCTGCCATCAGGAATCGTTTTATTCCTCGCCCTACTTCGCGGGAAAGACCCTGTTCCTGCGCGGGGAAGAATACTTGTATTCGATCGAGGAGAAGTAGTCCGCCATACCGGGAATGTGACATGCCAAACTGCCTGCGTCCTGTTTTCGCCGCTGTGCTCTTGTGTTCTGCGGCGGTCATCACCGCTTGGTCGGCCGAGGCTCCTCTCGGCGCACCGGACTTCCGCCCCACCACCCAGCGTGCCTTCGGCTGGCGCGGGGATGGCAGCGGCCGGTTTCCCGGAGCCACGCCCGTGACGGAGTGGTCGGCGACGAAGAACGTGCGGTGGGCGACGGTCGTGGGCCGGAGCTTTTCGTCGCCCATCGTCACGGACAAATTCGTCTTCGTCACCTCGGAGCCGGACTTGCTGGTCTGCCTCGACCGGGCCGACGGCAAGGTGCGGTGGAAGGCTCAAGTGAAGCCCGCCAACCTCGCCGACGAGGCTGCCCGCGCTGCGGCGCAAAAGTATGAAGTCCCCCCGGACGGCTCCGGCCTGGCCGCAGCCACGCCGCTCACCGATGGCAAAAGCATTTACGCGGTCTTTGGCAACGGGATCATTTGCGCGTTCGATCTGGAGGGCAAACGTCAGTGGACCGTGGGCATCGTGGCCGACCCCACCACCGGTTACGGACGCAGTTCGTCGCCCATCCTCGTCGCGGGGAAACTGATCGCCCACGTCAGCAACCTCTACGCCCTCGACCCCGCCACGGGCAAGCAGCTCTGGGTGAACACCGAGGCGCGGTCTTCCTATGGCACGCCAACCAGCCTGAAGGTTGGCGATGTGGAAGTGGTCGTCACCCCCAATGGCGACGTTGTGCGCGTCACCGACGGCAAGAGCCTCAACAGCGACATCGGCCGCGCGATCCACTCCAGCCCGATGCCCCTCGGCGAGGGGGTCGTTTGCTTTGGGGATGGCACGCTCACCGCGCTCCGGCTCAACGCCGCCTTCAAGGAAACGGAAGTGTGGAGCGGCATGGTCGGCGGCGAGGTGTTCGGCTCGCCCCTGTTGCACGACCACACGCTGTTCATGATCAATGGGGTGGGCGAACTATTCGCCTTCGACACGCGAGGGAAAGACGCGCAGGAATCCCTGCTCAAGGAGCGCAAGCTCTTCGAAGGCGAGGCCAACGCCGGACCGCTCGTCTATGCCAGCCTCACGCTGGCGGGCAAACACCTGTTCCTCAGTTCCAACAAGGGCGAGACCGTCGTGCTCGAAGCGACGCGCGAAGCGCGGCTGGTGGGTCGCAACCGCCTGCCCGCCGGCTCGGGTGCCAGCCCGGTGTTCTCCGGCAAGGACCTGTTCCTGCGCGGGGGTGACAAGCTGTATTGCATCGGCGAGTGAGTGCCGAGGCAAGCAGCGGAGCCTGAATCTCCTGACTAGTCCGCTTCCGACGCCAACAGGGGCGTGCAACCCTGACCCGCAGCTGTGTCAGAATTTCCCGATGGGGCTTGCTTCATGGACCACGCCTTTGCGCAACCCACTGAAATTCAACGCTTAAGACCCAGAGGAACGGCGGGCATGGTTCCTGCCAATAGACCAACCAGACCCGCGTCCTGGTCATAGCTCCCAGGCGCAGGGAAACCGATTCAACAAAACCTGACCTATGAAAACCTCTAGCAAGTTCACCTTGGCCTTTGGCCTCGCCGCGGGCCTCGCCCTCGGCGTGTTCTTCACCGATGCACATGGAGTTTCGCACCTCCTCGCCGCGACCCCGAAACTCAAGACGGACACCGGTGATATCCCAGCGGAGGCACAGCCAGCCTTCTCCTTCGGTCCGGTCATCAAGAAGGTGTCCCCCAGCGTGGTAAACATCTACAGCACCAAGACCGTGCGCGAGAACGCGCGCATGTCTCCGTTCTTCGACGACCCATTCTTCCGCGAGTTCTTCGGCCAGCAGAATGCGCCGCAGCAGCGCCGTGAGCAGAGCCTGGGCTCCGGCGTCATCGTCACCGAAGACGGCTACATCCTGACCAACAACCACGTCGTGGAGGGCGCGGATGAAATCAAGGTCGCGCTGGCGGATGAAAGGACCACCTACTCGGCCAAGATCATCGGCACCGATCCGCAAACGGACCTCGCCGTAATCAAGGTCGAGGCCAAAAAGCTTCCGGCCATCACAGCCACGGACAGCGACAACCTCGGCGTGGGTGACGTGGTGCTGGCCATTGGCAATCCGTTCGGCGTCGGCCAGGCCGTCACGATGGGCATCGTGAGCGCCAAGGGCCGCAGCGGCATGGGCATCGTGGACTATGAGGACTTCATCCAGACGGACGCCTCCATCAATCCCGGCAACTCCGGCGGTGCGCTGGTGGACGCGGCCGGCCGGCTCGTGGGCATCAACACCGCCATCCTGAGCCGCAGCGGCGGCAACCAGGGCATCGGGTTTGCCGTGCCTGTGAACCTCGCGCGCTATGTCCTGGACCGCCTGGTGGCCGACGGCAAGGTCACGCGCGGCTATCTCGGAGTAATGATCCAGTCCGTTACTCCGGAACTGGCGAAGGAGTTCAAGCTGCCCGCAAACCGCGGAGCGCTCATCGGCGAGGTGACGAAAGGCTCACCGGCCGAGGACGCCGGATTGAAGGCCGGGGACGTGGTCACTGAGTTCAACGGCAAGACGCTCAGCGACAGCCGCCAGTTCCGCATGATGGTTGCCCAGACGCCGCCGGGCACCAAGGCCCCGCTCAAACTCATCCGCGACGGCAAGGAGCAAAGCGTTGCAGTAAAGTTCGGTGAGCTGCCTGCCAACGCCCTCGCGAAGTCCGGCGTGCGATCCAGCGAATCACGGCGCAGTTCCGGCACCAGCCTGTTCGGCGGTGTGTCCGTGGACGACCTTGACGCCCGCGAGCGCCGGCAACGGAACGTTCCCAGCCACATTCAGGGAGCGCTGGTCGCAGGCGTGGACCCGTTGTCTTCCGCCGCCGCAGCCGGCCTGCGCCCAGGTGATGTGATCCTGGAAATCAACCGCCTGCCCGTGAGCAGCGCCGAGGCTGCTGCACGCGTGGCCGAGATGGTGAAAAGCGGCCAGGTGCTGTTGCGTGTGTGGAGCCAGGGCGGCACGCATTTCCTCGTGCTGGAAGCCAGGCCCAGCAAGGGATAACTGGTTGCAGCCAGCCCAGGCCGCGTGGTTCGTCGCCGATTCACTGACAGCCGTCCGTCGCCCAAGCGACGGACGGCTGTGCTTTGAGTCAAGATTGCCCCATGTGGTCCACGCCGGGACGAGGCCGCAAAAAGTTTTGACGCTGGCGCGTAACTTCTTAGCATCGCCGCCAGTGAACCCGGCTGCTCAGCCATCTCCGCCCTCGGTATCTCGTCTGAGAGGTTGCTGATAACCGTGACTTTCTCGATGCCTCCCCACTCCACCCTCGCGCCACCCGAGGCCCGCGTTGCGACGGTCACCGTCAGCGTGCCCACGCCCCTGCGCGATTGCTCCGGCGGCGCGGCCGAGTTGTCGGTCACGGCGGCGAATCCACGCGACCTGCTGACCGAGCTGGAGCGGCTTTACCCCAAGCTGCATCGCAGCATCTGCGACGAGACCGGGGCGCTCCGCCGGCACATCAATCTGTTTGTGAACATCCACCACATGCGCGACCGGGACGGGCTGGACACCCAGCTTGCCCCGGGCGACCTTGTCACCATCATGACCGCAGTTTCCGGAGGTTAAATTATGAGCGCAAAAGTCATCCTCTGCATCGGCACCAAGAAGGGCCTGTTCGTGGCCGAGTCGTCCGCCAGCCGGCGCGGCTTCAACCTCCGCGGCCCCTTCGGCCAGGGCGTGGGCGTCTATTCCGCGCTGATTGACACGCGCGGCACGCCCCGGCTCTACGCCTCGAGCTGCAATCCCTTCTTCGGCATGAAGGTGCTGCGCTCGACCGATCTCGGGAAGACCTTCAAGGAGACGAAGTCCGCCCCCGCCTTCTCGAAAGAGGACGGCCGCGCGCTCGCCAACATCTGGTCGCTCGAACCCGGCAAGGACAAGAAGGAGCTGCTCTGCGGCGTCGAGCCCGCCTCGCTCTTCAAGAGCCGCGACGGCGGCGACACCTGGGAACTCGTCCCCGGCATCAGCAACCACGAGCACGCGCGCCAATGGCAGCCCGGCAACGGCGGCCTCTGCATGCACACCATTCTGCGCGATGGCAACCGCGTGCATCTGGGCATCTCCACCGGCGGCCACTACCTGAGCGAGGACGGCGGCGAGACTTTCAAGGCGGCGAACAAAGGCGTCGGGGCCGGGTTCACACCCGATCCCTTCCCTGAGTTCGGCCAGTGCGTCCACAAGATCGCGGGCCACAAGGATGCCCCCGGCCGCCTCTACATGCAGAACCACGGCGGCTGGGCCGAGTGGGACGGCCCCGGCGGCAAGCGGCCGGACATCGGCGTGCTCCGCAGTGATGACCACGGCCACTCCTGGCGTTCCATCGCCAAAGGTCTGCCGTCGGATTTCGGCTTCCCCCTCGTCGTCCATCCGAACAATCCTGACGTCCTCTATGTTGTCCCGCTCGAACCCATGACGCGCACCTGCCCCGGCGGCGTGCCCGCCGTCTGGCGCAGCGAGAATGGCGGCGGCTCGTGGAAGAAGCTCACGCAAGGGCTGCCCAAGAGAGACAGTTTCTTCACCGTCCTGCGCGACGGTATGGACGTGGATGAATTGAAGTCCCCCGCCCTCTACTTCGGCACCACCACCGGCCAGCTCTGGATCGGTCGCGACGGCGGCGAGAAATGGGAATGTCTCTTCGACTCGCTGCCGCCCATTCACTGCGTGAAAGCGGCGGTGGTCTGAGTCCGCCATCGCTCGGTAATCTCCGCCACAAGCCGGAACTAAAGCCTTCGCGCTAACGCAGAGGCATGGCGCGGCTCCGCCGCGCCCAAAGTGGCCGGATGACTCGCTGTAACGCCAAGGGCGCCGAGACCGCAGAGCGACCCGGAGACGGATATTTCCCTTCGGTCCCTGCGTAATCTCTGCTTCCTGTGCGCCTGTGCGTTGAGAGGGAGCGCCGGTGTCAAGGTGCGCCGGAAGCGGCAGCCGGCGTGGAAATGGGCTTGCACGGAGCCGAAAGCGTTGCTTAGGTTCCCGCCCGCGTTGGCCGGTGCGGCAGCTTCCCGGCCAGCGCGACCCCTTTCGGCGGGCTGGTAGCTCAGTTGGTAGAGCAGTGCCCTTTTAAGGCATTGGTCCAGGGTTCGAGTCCCTGTCAGCCCACCAACCTTTATTTACAAGGTTTTCGCAAGGAGGCAGGGAAAGTTACAACTCCCAGTTACAACAAGCTCGACTGTATCCACCCTGTCTCCTGCTGTTCGCCCGTGTGTAAAATCCTCCGAAACGATCACCTCCGGCCTTCGCTTTCCACAAGGCCGCAGAAACTTCTGGTTCACTTTCCCGACCTAAAACCTCGGCCGATACCTGGTCGTGGCGGGCGGGAAAGTGCCCTTCAACATCGACGCGCCAGGATTCGATTTGAGGCGTTTTTATTTCAGCATCGGGTCATCACAGCACCCGTTTTGGACCAGTTCTTGAGGTTTGAGCGTTCATCGGCGTCGGTGGTGTTTAGGGGTGTCGTAACTTGGCTGAAAAAGATCGTTTTCGGGTGGTCGAAAGGTGGGAATCTGATCGCCTTCCAAGACGCCTTGCGGGCCTGCAGGAGCCTTGTTCCAATCCCTCCCCAACGCCTTACGCTGTTCCACCAGCGACAGCGTGTTCACCACGTCCGCCGTGGTCAACTAGCCTTTGCGCCTCCTCTGCGACCAACTCAGGGACGAGTTCGGAAGCCGACTTGGAATCAATGACCAGGTGGCTGAAGACCCTCAGGCGTTTTTGGTTTTCTAGCCTTAGTAGGGGAAGAAGTGCTTCGGTTTTAGTCTTCTTGCACTGCGAACAAGGTCGCGCAATCAGGATGACAGATTTGTTCGCATCTATTGCCATCCTATGTAGATCCGCAAGCTCGAACAAGGTAACCACACGGTCACCTCCGGCTTCCTCGACAACTGCGGCATCGGATGCATATGGACGATATTGAACGCTCCCGACCCAGTTGCCCTTTTTCCATCCGGCGCGTTGTTCCTTGAGCAACTTCGCCAAGCCGTCATGATGGTCGTCAAAGTCACCCATGGACGTCACCACGATATCAATTTCATCACGCGCGGAATAAGCTTCCTTTAAGCCCACGGTGGTCTCAAGTTGCCGGGCATGGTCAGCCACGGGCACAATCGGCCCCGCGAGCAGGGCGACCCGATCGCTGATGACACCGTCGGGAAACAAGTTGAAGAAACTGATCGGAGCGCAATTGGGCTTTTCTGGTGGGCATCCGCTGCTGATACCGAACAGCTTGAGCTGCAAATGCTGGCCTTCTCGTTTCAATAACTCGCCGAGACGGCGGGAAAACACCAGAGTGGATTCTCCCGGCCCCAAACCCAGCCCGACCGGCCTGTCAGGCCTTGATTCGTATGTTGATTTAATCAAGCGAAAGGCCAGGTCTGCAGCTTCCTCGGAAACCGAATTTGGGCTGTTCAGATCCACGTCAACGACGCGCACGAGATCGTCGTCCTTCTGGCCTCGCTTGCGGATATTGAATTTTGTCCTGAGCCACTTGCCTAATGCCTCGTTAACAGGTGCCTTCAACAGCACCAACCGCTCCACGACAGCGAAGCGAACCATGTCGTAGACCTGATTCTTATTAAACTCGTGCTCGCGCACTCCATACTCGGCATACTCGGCAACGATCATTCTAGCAACCTCAAGGGTAGTCCTTTTGACTTTTGCGTCCAAAAAGAGTTCCGATGCACGAAACGCAATCTTTCGGCGTAGTGTAAACTCTATCCGGTCCAAAGCGGGCGGCCACAAGTTACTCATGTGATTGTTTTCGAAGTTGTTTATCCTTCCAACCAATTCGTATTCTGAAAGTTACGCATGCAGACGGCTGAGCAAAAGAAAGTTGTTTGGAAAAGTGTCACAAAGGATGTTTTGTAGACTCACATGGGTGTGAGAACATGTCAACATCGCCATTTGCTTATGAAAACATCGCCCTTTAACCGTAACCAAATCACTGCCCGGCAGACCCAGCCACGATCCAACTCGGTGGATGATGCCCTCGCTGACTTGGCCGCAGAATACGTCGAAGCAGTCCGCGCCGGAAAAATGCCGAACCTGTCCCATTACTTGTCTCGTTGTCCTGACGCGGCCAGCCGGCTGGAATTCAAGACCGTTATCGATATGAATGCGCTTCTCACCGCCGCCTACGCGGCCGGCAAGAAGAATTGACGATATTTTGCTGTCACGGAGTTGGTGCGCGTGGATCAGTCAATCGCGTGGGAATAACAAGCCACGCGAATAGTATATGAGCACCAACATCGCACCTGCCCTCACCACTCACTTCCTCTCTTCCCAGACGCCGCGTAGCGGCTTGCCTGTGGAATTGTCGTTGGCCCTCTTGGGCTCGCTGACCCAAGTTTTCGCCTCACGTCCCCCTACTCGGTTCCTAGCTGCGGCTTGGCGACCCGCTGTCGGCTTCAATCGGGCGGCCATTCTTGCGCCGCTGCCCAGCATCCGTGCTGCCATCCCCAAGCAAGCAGCCACCACCCCGCCCGCCGACAGCACGATTCTCTGTCAGTGCGCCAACGACACTTGCCGCCACGGTCGCCCGTCGTTGGAAATCCCGCAGGACGTGCTGGACGAGGACGGCGACGTCCTTCCGTCCTTCCGCCGCCAGGACCGCGACGGTGCCTTTTATAGTCCCGAAGGGAGCGTTTTCTGTTGTCGGAGTTGCTGGGCCGACTATCTGTCAGACTGACCGTCCGGCGCTTCCTCACCCCTCACGCTCAATAACCTTTGACTATATACACTATGACTACAACTACTGCTCTTACTGGGCTTCCCAGCTGTCTTGCTTGGGTATCCTTCCCCGACCGCCACTCGAAGCAACTTGCTGACAACACGGCCCGGAACGCCGCTCACGCCAAACGGTCCGTCGGCAACGTGGTGGCCTCCTTGTCAGAGATCGCCGGCTTCCTGAAATCTTTGAGCCACCTGCGCCAATGCCGCGCGATCATTGCACGCGGCAACCGGTATCTTCAGATCAAGCGGAGCAACGGGACCATCGTAGACGGCCTCTACCAAAGCTGCCACTTCAGTCTTGGTTCTGACGGCCGTGTGGCCCAGGCCAAGATTTGTGTTCTGAATTCTGCGACCGCCTACGAATACATGGCTGAGTGTGACCTCGCCGACATCAAACATATCACCTCTAGCGAGCGCAAATAAGTTTCGTATCCGTGTAACCTCCAGACTAATGCGCGTGTCTTACTTCATTATCACCTCCACCCAAATGCAGCATTATGACTCCCGTTCACCCATATACCGAGGATCAGATCATCGAAATCATCCAGGCAGCCACGAAGGCTGCCAGCGCAAATCTTTCCACAGGTTTGAAACACGAAGCCGAGTCCATCGGCTCCTACGCCGCTAACAAGGTCATCACATCTCCAACAACGTTTAGGACCCCAACTGCCTATGCAAGCGTGATCGCGGCCAACGCGGCTAAAAGGTTTGGCAAGCGCCAAGCCAGGTACACGCCGCTCGATGACGAGGGCGCCGGTGCTGCCGACATCTCGGTTGATCTGGTCATCCGACCGTCGGAGGCCTTAGTGGTGAGCCAAGCGCTCCCTGCGGCTCTCGAAATCATCCGTAAGGAGGTGGCGCGGCTGGCAGCAAAGGACCGGCTCACCCTAGTTGCGTTCTATTTCTTCGAACTGTCGTTCGAAGAGGTTGCCATTCTCGCCGGGAGCACAAAGTGCGCTGTTGTCAGGCGGTGGTACCGGGTAGTCCGTGCGCTTCACGCCGACGTGAAGGTCGGCATCAACAAGGATCCGCTCCTCCGCGAGTTGTTCGGTCATGTGATCGCCGATCGCGAGCTGTTCTTGTCATTCTTGGCCGTGGCCAACAACCCCGACAAGCTGATGCAGTGGCTCGACGATTTGAGCCGGTAGCCGCTTCGCCCGCCTCCATTGAGAGGGCTTGAGCTCCCCCGTTAGTGCGCCATCCCCGAATCCACCGGATTCGGGGATGCCCGCGTTTCCTAGATGGCGACACGCGCGGTAGCCGTTTCTCCGGTAAATTCCCCAAGCTGCGCCGATCACCTGAATCGGAGCGACCAGTCAGTCTATTAACCTTAAGCAATTTGCAGATATTTCCCTTGTTCACACAGCAAAACGATCGAAACGATATGACCGCATCTCCCAAAGACCCTCAAGCCGTGCAGCATGACAAGAATAATGCTGTCCAGAAGATCCATGGTTTGCTCTTCCTAGCAGCCGCCTATTCAGAGGACTCGAAGGCAAAAATCCTGATCAAACAGGCCGACTCAGCCTTAGATTCCTTGAGCCAACATCTTTCCATCGTACTGGGGGAGACGCCGAAGGGATTTCTCTTTGGGCACCGGGCCACCAACGGCTTGCTGGCCGACCTGTGCGCTTGCTCCCGGGCATACCTCCCTGCCGGTGTGGAGCTGAACTACTCCGCCCTGGACGGGCTCTGGCCCATTGCCATTCCGCCGGCCGAATTGGAAACGGCCTTCGACAACGTGGTGTTGAACGCTATCCACGCGGCGAAAGCGCAGCCTTCGGGAAGTGTGGCCATCACCGCGGTGAATTACCCCGCGCCGCACGGGTTCCAGACCACCCTTCCCGCAGGCCAGATGCCGGCCGGAGATTACGTGCGCATCTCCGTGGTTAACCCCGGCAGCCTTTCCTCAGGGATGCGCGAGCGGCTATTCAAAGAACGAACCACCAGCAAGGAGCAGGGTGAGCAGCACGGCTTGGGACTTTTGTCCGTTACGGGCCTGCTGAGACGGTGGGATGGGGCCATCGATCTCACCACCCAAGCCGACTTGGTGGTGGTGGATCTCTTCCTTCCACGCGCCGGAACGGGCTGAAGCTCACCGGAAGCATCATCCACCAGGAGGGAACTCGGCGAGGATCCCTTCTTCCGGGTATCACCTGCCCTCTATCGCTCGGGGGGCGGCATCAAGGGATGCCCGCCTTCCCCGGCAGCGACCTTCATCCCTTCTCCCCCAAACCGGCTCGTCGTGAGGGCGAGCAAGCCCGCGCGTTGCACGCGGAGGAATTCAGGCAAACCGCCGTGCGCTGGTGGGCGCCCTCATCGCCGCAAAGTAGAAAATGCGATTGCGCCCACCCACCTGCGAGCTACAGCTGACACCCGGCAGTTGCGATTAGCCGGAGCCCACCGCACCGGGAGGTGGGCATGGCCGAAGCTGGCACCGTTAAGTCCACAGAAGCGGGGCGAGTCCTGCGCGACGGTGGACACAGCCACCGGCGGCGGGGAGGGCTAATCCATTACTAGCGAAGCAGGCGGTAAATTTGAGTCGGAAAGCGGGGTGCCGGCTCGGCCAACATCGCAATGCGTTCGGAATGGGGTGTTTGCATACACTGCTGTCCAGTGGTCATCCCGCGAACTGGGGAATCTGGTGGAGCCTGGAGCCGAAGGTTGTTAGAAACGGGTTGATGGTTGACCTGTTCCAAGACGCCCAGACGAGCTTCCGATCCAAGCTACAAGCCACCGTTCAACGCCTCGCCGCCAGCAACATCTTCATCGGCACGTCTAGCTGGAAGTATGTAAGCGTCACGCGGAGCACCGCTTGACGAGATGACGGAGGCGTCAGAGATGTCATAGCAGAGCTGCTATGACGTTTATGCTGCGAGCCGTTGTAGGGAACGGGCGGAGTGAGCTTTGGCCCAGGCGGCCGGGGTGACCTCGGGGATTTGATGGTTGGTCATCCGGGGCAGCCGGGTCAGGACTTCGCGGAGGTAGGCGTAAGGATCAAGGCCGCGGCGGCGGCAGCTTTCGATGACGGTGTAAATGATCGCGCTGCGTTCCCCGGCCTCGGCGTCCCCGATAAAGAGCCAGTTCTTCTTGCCGATGGCCGTGGGTCGGATGGCGTTCTCCACGAGGTTGTTGTCGATCTCTACCCGGCCGTCGGCGAGATACACGGTCAACGTGCGCCACTGGCCCAATGCATAATCAATGGCTCCACCCAGCAAGCTCTGCGGCAGGTGGCGCCCGCTGGCCTTGAGCCGCACCAGGGCGCACTCCAGCCGGGTGACGATGGGGCGGCTTTGGTGGGCACGCACTGCGGCACGGAGTTGGGGACCGGCCCGCTGTTCGCGCAAGCCGGCTTCGATGCGGTAGAGCTGCTGGATTTGCCGCACGATCCAGCCGGAGGTGCGCGGAGATGATTCCAGGGCTTCGTAAAACTTCCGGCGCACATGCGCCCAGCAACCGGCCAGTTCAATCGCGCCACTGCGGCCGTTGGCGAATGCCCGATAGGCGGCGTAACCATCGCATTGCAGGGTGCCGCGAAAGTTCACCGGCACCAGGTTGTCCAGGCACGCCGTCGCCCGGCTGGTTGCCCAGCGGTAAAACACGTCCCCACCGGGACGGCTGCCCGTCCAGAGATAGCCTTGCCGAGTCCGGCCATGACCGGGTTCCAGATAGTTGACCGGCGTTTCATCCACCTGCACATAGCCATCCGCCAGCACTCCGGTGCGGATATGCTCGTAAATGGGCTGCAACCACTCGGCGGCCAGCGCCACCCAGCGCGCCAGGGTCTGGCGTGGCAGGAGAACTTGGTGCCGGCGGCGAAAGATCTGTTCCTGCCGGTAGAGCGGCAGATGGTCGCAGTATTTGGCGACCAGCACCTGAGCCAGCAGGCCCGGCGCGGGCAGGCTGCGGTCCTGCAGCCGTTCCGGCAGCGGCGCGATCACGGGCGGCTGGTCGAGTTCGGTCCGGTGAACGTATTTGCGGCGGATCACGCGGCGGCGCAGAAAACGGGCCGGCTCGTAGTCGAGCTGCTCGCTGACTTCCTGGCCGATGCAGCGCCAGTGGTGCGGTGCGGCCTTCACTGGCTCGGGGTCAACCACCTCTTCGACCACGGGCAGATGCTCGGGCAGGCGCAGGGTTCGTTCCGATTGGGAACGGGCAGCAAAACGCTCCTTGTCCGGCCCCGGCGCTGGGGCCGCGGGCCCCGAGTGCTCCGTGAGCCGCAGCAGCAGTTCCAGCTGCGCGGGATCGATCCGCTCACTGCTGGAGCCAAACACCCGCCGCACCAGCAGGTCAATCTTCTGCCGCAGGAACTCGTTCTCCCGCTGTGACTCCAGCAACGCCCGCTGGCACTGCTCCAGTTGGCGGGTGAGTTCCAGCTCGCGTGGCGTCATCGGTTGCGAACTCTGATGCGTGGGCACGAGGGACGTTCAAACTTCGCGCCCCATTTTTACGGCCGGGCTTTTCAGCCGTCGCGTTGATACCAGGGCCGCAGCTGCGCGCCCCGCAAATCCACGCCGTCGGTCAGCAACGCCAGGGCCTGCGGCGTCAATGCGAGCTTGGTCACTTGGGGCTCCACCTGCTTGGGCCAGGAAAAGGTCCCTTCTTCCAGCCGCTTGGTCAGCACCCACAAACCCGTGCCGTCCCAGCAGAGGATCTTGAGCCGCGTGCGCCGCCGGTTCGTGAAGACGAACAGCGCGCCTTGACGCGGGTCTTCCCCCAGCCGCTCGGTCACCAGTGCGTGCAGGCCGTTGAAGCCCTTGCGCATGTCGCAGGCTTCCAGCGCCACGAACACCTTGAGGCTGCCGGCAAAGCTCAGCATGGGGTCGCGGGTTGGGCCAGCGCCCGCAACAGCGCCCCCGCCAGCACCGCCTGCTGCGGGCTCTTCACTTCCAAGCGCGCCCCACCCGGCAACTGCACGCACAACCCGGTGGTATCCCCGGCAGCCTGCTCCACCACGGCTTCCAGCCAGCGGAGTTGCCCAGGCCCGGGCGCGGGCGCAACCACCGGCGCAGCACCATCCCGCCGCTTGCGCCGCCGCTGGACCCAGCCGGCAAAGGTCTGGTATTTGAGCCCTGCCAGTTCGGCAAACTTGGCGGCCGAGAGGCTGCTGCGCTCGAACTCATCCAGCAACTGCTCCTGCCGGGCCCGTGGCGTTCTGATCCGGCCCTTGGTGTCGGTCTTGAGAATCGTGCCGTCCTTCGTAGATGTCATAGCCGCTATGCTACGACGCCTACGATCTCAACGCATAGTGGTGCTCCGTGTGACGCTTACGGAAGTATCGAGGGTGGACTGGGCAAATTTACGACGAATCGCGCTACTGCTACCGAGGGAAGTTCGCCGAGACCAGGTTCGAGCGGGACTGTTTGACCGAATACGCGGAGGTCTTCAAAACCGTCTGCGTGGATGCCGCTTACTACCAGTTTCCGTCCGCCAAGTATCTCAACGGACTGGTCGAGAAGGTTCCTGCTGACTTCCTCTTCACCTTCAAAGTGACCGACGACATCACGTTGAAGCGCTTCACCAATCTCCCGCGTTTTGGCATGAAGGCAGGGAAGCCGAACGACAACTTCCTCAACGCCCAACTGTTCATCAACGCCTTTTTGAAGCCGTGTGAGCCGTTCCGCAATAACATCGGAGTGCTCATCTTCGAGTTCAGCCGGTTCTACTCCACCGATTACGAGCATGGCCGGGACTTCGTCGCTGATCTGGATGCCCTTTTTTCAAAGCTGCCGAAGGGGTGGAACTACGGCATTGAGATCAGAAACAAGGACTGGCTCCAACCCGACTATTTCAACGTCCTCAGAAAGCATGGGGTTGTTCACGTCTTCAACAACTGGTCGATGATGCCTACGGTCGGAGAGCAGATGGTTGTGGCGGGCAGCGAAACTTCGGATGTGATAGTAGCTGCGAGGTTCCTGTTGAAGCCCGGCCGCAAATACGAGGAAGCCGTGAAGGAGTTCAGCCCCTACAAATCGGTGAAGGAGATCAACGAGGAGGCGAGGAAGGCTGGCCGTAAACTGATTGCTGACGCGAAGGCGAAGGGCAAGAAAGCATTCATCTACGTCAACAACCGGCTGGAGGGAAATGCGCCGGAAACGATCAACGCGATGGTCCAAGAAGCGGCAGATTGAGGTGAATTGCGACGTGGAATCCGGCGCATGACGGTGCAAGAGATGCCTAATCAGGACGGTCTTGGAAAGATGCAGCGGATCTGATGCGGAGGTTGTCCAGACAGCAGCAGCAAACTCGAACGCACAATGAGTGAAGAAGCCTGCCCTACAGCGGTCCAACATTCACGATGAGCGATCGATCATCCAGAAGGCCGACGAACCACCAGGGAAGCTGCGACATTCGAGCAGAAAGATTAGAAGGCCGCCGGCAAACGATAGCCCAGCTTCGAAGTGAATTCCTCACCGGGCACGACGGTCGTGATCGACTTGGCCGGACGAATTCTGTCCTCGGTCCATTCTCGGTCCTTCTCACTTTGGCGTTCTCATCGCTCTACCTCACAGCACTGCAATCCGTGGCGCTAGAACATGAAGAAACTGCGGTCGTGGTCAATGTGGCACCCACAATAGCGTTCGCGACAAACTTGGTTACGGTTACTGAGGATAGTGGTGCGAAGACGCTCGCCTACTTTGCTAGCTTCGCGGCGGGACCGGCTAACGAAGCTACCCAGAGCATCACAAATGTGACCACGACCTGTAGCAATCCAGTTCTTTTCAGTTTCGGCCCTTTGCTTGATACCAATGGCACTCTGGCATTTACTCCGGCTCCGGATTCCAGCGGGCTAGCCATCGTCACGGTTATCGTGCAAGACAACGGCGGAACCGCAAATGCCGGGATCAGCAAGGCTACGAACAGTTTCACAATCGAGATCACCCAGATCAATGACGCACCGTCAGTCAGGCTGACCGGGAATAGAGGAGGCGTGGAATCCTGGGTTCAGCCCTCAGTGGCTAATAGCAGTGGAGATGCGATCACAACCGATAATCATGGCAATGTCTACGTTGCTGGAAGCTCAAATAACACCGGCCTTTTGATCATCAAATACAAAGTGGACGGAACACCGGTATGGACCAATCTATTGGATGCGAGCGTTGATGGATTCGTGTCAGCCGAAAAAATGGCCTTCGATGCTGCTGGCAATCTGATTATGGCCGGGACCGCGTACGACCCCACAATCGGATACTACTACTTGACACTTAAATTCCAAGCGAATGGCACGTTGCTTTGGACAAATAGTTATATTGGCATCGGTGGCAATGCCCATTTTGCGAATTCGTTGGCACTGGACACAAACGGCAGTGTTTTTGTGACAGGAACTTCACGCCTGAGCTCCGTTGGCGATGACTATGACATCGTGACAATCAAATACCAGGCTGATGGTCTGGCGCTTTGGACCAACCGCTATGCTGGCCTCACTGGCGGGAGAGACGATGCGCAGTCTCTTTTGGTAGATCCAGAAAACGCAGTTTATGTTATCGGAAGAGCTGATGGGGTAGATGGCACCGCAGAGTTTGTAACAATCAAGTATTCTGACGATGGAATTGAACAGTGGGTCAATCGGTATCGACCAGCTGGGAATGTCTACTCGGCAGCCACGCACTCTACATTCGACGCGGACGGCAATGTGGCCGTGATCGGCAACTCAATCGTCTCTACAAATCGCGTAAATGACTACGTTCGTGTTACATACAGTCCAACCGGACTAGCGCTGTCCACAAACCGTTTTTATGGTATCGAAGGGGTTCGTTACAGCACCGTTTCCGGCGTTTTCGCCGAGAGGAACGGAAACTTGTATTTGACGGGCCGCTTCGTTAGCCCTGCCTCTGGAAACGATTTCCTCACCATCAAGTTTAACCCTGATGGCACTCGAGCGTGGACTAACATATTTTCAGGCCCAGCTACAAATGGCGACTACCCTGGAGGATTGGTTGTCGACAATATCGGAAACGTTTACGTTGCAGGTGGAAGTTATAGGCCTGGTAGCGATTTTGACTTTGTAACAATTAAATATCACGCTGATGGAACTCCAGCGTGGACGAATGTATACAATGGAGGCTCTAACGGTTCCGACGTTGTCAGCGCAATTGCGGTGGATGATGAAGGCAACGTTTACTTAACCGGCTACGAGGATGGTCGCACGACGACGATACGATATGCAGCTGCGAGGCCAGTCGTTGTCGACGAGGACACCGGGCCACAAATCTTCGCGGCTTTTGCCAGCTTCATTGTTGGACCTCCTGCGGAAGGGGGCCAGACGATCACCAATGTCCTGACGAGCAACAACAATCCGGCTCTGTTCGATGCTCAGCCCGTCGTTGAGCTCGATGGGATTCTGCGATTTACACCCGCACCCGGGGTCAATGGAATCGCAAGCGTCACCGTGATCGCGCAGGACAATGGCGGTTTGGCCGATGGTGGCGTGGACAAGGCGACCAATGTTTTTACCATTACGGTGACAGCGGTGAATGATCCGCCTATCGCCTCGATCACTAATCTCACCAATGGACAAGTGTTCCTCACCGGTGACAGGATTCGAGTTCAATCCGCAGCGAGTGATGCCGATGGCCAAGTCGTAAGCGTCGATTTCCTTGTTGGCACGAATCTCATCGCTACCCTGACAAATGCTCCATTCGAGGTATGGCTGACGAATCTGCCACAAGCTACAAACTTCACCATTTCCGTTCGTGCCACGGACGACGCTGGCGCTACGAGCAGTTCGTCAGGAGTGAGCGTCGTAGTGCGCCCGCCCGGTATTTTTTTACTGAGCCAGCCAGTTTTGCTCCCAAACCTGAGCGTGGATGTCCAGCTCACTAGTCCAGACATTGGGCGTGAGTTTCGGTTTGAGTTTTCGGATGACTTGACTGTCTGGAACCTGAGGTCGATCGGAATGAATGTGAATGGTAACGTGCATTTTACCGATCAGCCTCCTCCGGGCAGTGTCGGACGGTATTATCGAGCTTGTCTTCAGTCATTTTGAAGACCATGCGGAACCGCCTCAGGCCAAAAAACTGTGGGCTTCAGCCGCCTTTGATCCCTAACCACAAGGGCTCCAAATCAGGATCATCAATCCCGACGCGCTTCACGGTGTTCACATCCAACGCCATCGCAGCCTTGAACCACCGCTCAGCTTCCTCGATCTGCCCGAGTTGAGCGCAGTAGCACGCGAGGTTGTAGGGGATCGACCAGTCCTTTGGAAATCGCGGAACCAAGGTCAACGACAGCTCCTTTGCCTCCCCGGTCCTCCCCAGTCGGTAAAGCGCTATTGCTGCATGAACCCCGCCAAACTGATCATTGGGCAACTGGCCGTGAAGGCTCCTGCTACCTCCAGCATCAACTCCCACTTCTTTGCGGCATCGTAAATGGTGCAAAGAAACTTCAGGACATCAGGATGCGCTCTCAAGGTCGGCTGGATTTCCTCCAGCTCTGCGTTGGCCTCCAAAGGCAGGTGCAGCTCCAGCCAACCCTGAGCACGCTGCAATGCCATCCGGTCTTCGTGACTGAATTCCACGCGATGAGATTGCCTGAGCAGAGGCCAGTGCCAAGTGGGAATACCGCCGGCTAAATCTCAGATTGCGGTTTCGCCGACAGATTGGTTTCGGCTATCGTCGCTCCATGCAACCCATCCTAACTCTTCGTCAGTCATCGAGGGCGTTGGCTGCGCTAGCTGCGCTCTCGTTCTCCATGGCAGTCGTCGAGGCGGGTGAATCCCTGCGCTTGTCCATCTGGCCCGACGAAGCTCCCCTCGGGGATGGGAAGTCAGAAAAGGTCAACGTGCCGATCACGGTGCATTTGCCGGAGCCCAGTCGGGCCACGTGAACCGCCATGGTGATCTGCCCTGGAGGTGGCTACGGTGGCCGCGTGGTGGAAGGGGAAGGCCACGGAATTGCCCGGTGGCTCAACACGCATGGCATCGCCAGCGTGGTGCTGGAGTATCGTCTGCCGGCCGGCAACTACCATCGCCCGATGCTGGACGCACAACGGGCCATCCGTGTGGTTCGCTCCCACGCCGGCGAATGGAAACTCGATCCGCGCCGGATTGGGATCGTTGGCTTCCCGGCCGGCGGGCATCTCGCCTCCACGGCGGGGACGCACTTTGATGCGGGCAATGACAAATCGGCGGACCCGGTCGAGCGGCAGAGTTGCCGGCCCGACTTCATGATCCTCGTTTATCCGGTGATCACCATGGGGGGGAAGACGCACGGTGGCTCACGCAAAAATCTGCTGGGGCCATCTCCGACGGCCGAGCTCATGGACCTTTTCTCCAACGAGAAGCAAGTCACCGCCAAGACGCCACCAGCGTTCCTGACCCACGCCCGGACCGATGCCGTCGTGCCGGTGGCGCATAGCCAGATGTTCTACGAAGCGCTGAAAGCGAAAGGTGTCGCGGCGGAGTTGCAGGAGTTTCCCAAGGGCAATCACGGTTACAACGGCTACAAGGGCGAGGAATGGGATGCCTGGCAGGAGCGCTCTTTGGAATGGTTGGGTGAACGGGGACTGCTGAAAGCATCGCGCTGAGCTTCTGATGGATTGGTCCGCCATTTCCTCTGGCAGCGCCCGGCCCGGTTTGCTATCCCATCCGCCATCAATCTCCTGCCTGGCGAGCGCGGCACCTCCACCGCACGGGCTATTGGTATTCCCGGGGAACAACTCGCCAGGCAGGTTTCCCTTTTGCAGGCCGACTTGCGCACAGCAGCCTTTGGCCTTTGCCAACCAGATGCGCCCCGGTGTAATGGCGCGGAGTGAACTTGCGGAAGCAAGCCATCATCGTCGTCATCGCTGGCACCCTGCTTGTCGCCGCGCTCATCACGGCGGTCGTGTGGGCTTTGGTGCTAGAGCATGGAAAGCCGAAGCCAATTGCCCCAGCTGCCGGTCGAGGTGAATCCACGGGCGAAATCCGCATCTATGGCGGGCTGCCCAATGCGGCCAACTACGGTCATCCGGTGATCGTGCTGACCAACATCGGCTACCTGAGCGGCTTTTGCGAAGAACGGAGGAATCCAGCCTGGGTGAGCTTCAGCATCAACAGCATCACGATAGGGACGTTGGCGAAGCGCCCCAGCAAGTTCTTCACCGACACCAGAACCCGGAGCGCCACCCATCAGGATTTCACGAACTCCGGTTACGACCGGGGACACATGGCACCGAACTACGCCATCGGCACCCGCTACGGGCAGGAGGCGCAACGGAAGACGTTTTTCATGAGCAACATCTCCCCGCAGTCCCGGGAGTTAAACCAGATGTGGTGGCGGGTGCTGGAAGAGAAGCAGGCCAACGACTTCGCAGTCCGATTGGAACGGGTGTGGGTGGTGACGGGTCCGGTGTTCAGTGGTGCGGTGAAGAAACTGCACGGAGACGTGGATGTCCCAACGGCTTTTTAGCGCATCCTCCTCGACGAAGAGGACGGCGAGCCTCGGGTGCTGGCATTCATCGCGCCACAAACCGTCACCGGAAATGAGCCGCTATCCCAGTTCCTCTCCAGCGTTCGGGAGATCGAGCGGCAGAGCGGACTAGATTTCTTCCCGGAGCTGCCGAAAGAGGTGCAGGATCGGATCGAGAACTTTCGCGCCCAACAGATGTGGTGAACTGAAGCTAAGTGCTCCAAAGCTTACGCTATGTGTTCAGATTTAGAGAATTCGCTTTTGCAGTTGACGGCATTAACTGGAGGCGAGCACTATCAAAATTGAAGCACATGGATTATGAAGAAACTCCTTATTTCTGTAGGATTGGTCGCGTTAATCTCAGGTTGCGTCATCCTTCCCGATGCCGATGATCACGACAGGAACCCAGACGCCGTCGGCTCGATCACTGTGTCCTCGGTGCATTTTGTGCCGTTGGAATCGAGCGTCGATGGTGATAAAGCGCTCAAATTCCGGGAGTTGCGAAGCGAGACGAACCTTTGGAATCTTGTTGAGCGACCCTCACTCGGCATTAGCGATCTGCTCTACCATAGGACAGAACTTGATGTTGCCGCCAAGGTCGCTGGGAGCGTGATCTCGAAGACAAGCCAAGAAATATCTCAATCCTCAACTAGCCAAACGCCAACCAACACAACCATCACCACCAACCAAACCGCCACCACAACACCGAGCATTCCCTCCGTCACTTCTCCAGCCAGCGCCAACGATTCTGCAGTGCGTGAAAAGTTGCTAAAGCTGCTAGAGCGTTCCACCAACGCGTTTCATTTGCCTCCTGACCAAATCGCTGGTCTTGTTGCCGCATACAAAACTTACATGGTCAACCTCGAGGAGTACCTGAATTTGGAGGGCTTAAACGAAGAGCGAGACCCCAAAGGAGCTGAGGCAGGATACCCCTACAAGGCTCATTTCACAGTCTCGGTGACACCAGGTTGGTATTCTAGGCACCATCAGCACGATGCGGTTGCAATAATCGAGCTACCCGATGGCAAGGGAGACCCGAATGTCGAGATGCGCGTGATCGCCGCGATGCCTAGTGAGACTGCTCAGGCGATTGATGAACTCGCCGCCGCATTTCGAGCTCTGATTTTCTCCCTTGATGTGGAAGGCCAGCAGAACGCCGTCTCCGGAAAGGTAAAGCTGGAGGATGTGCTTCAAAAAGCTCGCCGTTTGGAAGGGCTTCGCGTGGAAAAGCTTATAACCGTATCGTTTCCCGCAGGAAATCAGCTCGCCATTCGTCTTCGAGGCGCAACGACAGCCAACAAAGAGGGCCGGTTCCTGGATTCTACTGCCAAAACCATGACCGCGCTTGTGATGGTGAAGTCGACCAGACCACAATCGGATCCACTGGTCGGAAAAGAACCCAAAGCGAAGTCCACTAAAGGGAAGCCGAAAACGGCTAAAGCACCCGCACCATCCGCTCAACAAGCTCCATCGAAGATGCAAGTGCTTGGCGTGAAGCAAATAAGTTTTGAACCCTCAGCAAAAAGTAGCAATAGCAGCATTGAAACACTGCATACGTTACAAACACACCTCAACACAAGCGGTTATTTTGCCCCGGTTGGAAAATATAAAGACGGTGAATGGAAAGCGCCAAAATTCCAAGATGTCTACTTAGGCTCCTCGACGAAGCGCTTGCCAATTGCACCTATCCAGCAACCCGTCAGCATTCCGCCATGGCTCGGGGCTGCCAGAAAGCCATTGGTCATTTTGTCCGCAACTGGTATTTATTACGCCGACTATTCGACAGTTGTTTCGCATCAGTTCGCACTTCCAAAGTTGGAGCTGGTGCTCAAGGATGCCGAGCAAAGTCTCAAGGATGCTCAGGTGAAGTTGGATGCGTTGCAGAAGAAAAAACTAGAACTAGAGAAGCAGAGCAATGAGTTAAGGGAAAAAGTTGAGCAGATTGAGGCTGACATTCAAAAGGCAGCGGGCGATGCTGCTAAGATCGATTTGCTGGGCAAGGCAAAGCGCGAAACCTTAGCTGCAAAAACAAAGCTTGATACAGAGATTAGTAAGGCCTCGGACGACGCCATTAAATTAGAAACAAAACGCAGTGAGTTCGACATGGCAGCAAAGAAGGCTATGGCAGAGCGCGATAAACAATTAGACACAATCAGAGAAGCTATTGTTATTGCAATGAAGTCTGGCACTGCATCTATCCGGGTAAGAGTTGATTCGCCTCGAGTGATTATTAATGAAGACCGCACGTTGTCCCCCGGAGCAGTGGTGGAGGTGCTCCCATATGTCAACGGCAGTCCTTTGCAGAGCGAAGATTTTATTTTTCCAGCAGGCCCGGCTGAACATGTTCTTAGCATTCGCCCGATCAACCTCGCTGGATTGTGTGTGGTAACAAACTGTAGTAGTCTCCCAGAGATTCAGGTGAACCTCTTGGTTAAACTCAAGCTGGACCGTGCTGCCCAAGTAGCCCACGCTTCTGTAGCTACCAATGTTGTTCTTTTTCCATTTCTCCACTCACCTTCTGCACCAAAAGCAGACGCCGCAAAGCCAGCAGCAGGCTCGACATCGACAGCAAGCCAGAATTCAACCCAAAACTCACTGCAGATAACTGTTGAACAAGCAAAAGTCACTCTTGAGGGCAAGCCTAGCACGCCTCCGGCAAAGGCTGACAAGTAAATTCCCTAAAGGGGAAGCAGCCAACCGGGACTGATGCGATGAGGCGGGGAGAATCTTTGTTTCAGCCAGCAGCGCCAGTCATCGGGTGGCACCCCGCGCCGAGATCTGCTCCGCATAGGCAGCATTGATACCGGCGATGTCACCGTCGCTGAGTTTTATTCGTTGCCCAATGGATGCGCCGTTTTTTGGCACTATGGTTCGTTTTCCATTTTTGCTGAATGCGGTCGCATGGTAGTGCGTAATCGATTCAAAATCGTATTTCCCGATATCACGACCACTACCGAACAACTGAGTAAACTGCGATTCGTATTCCTTTATGACGTTTTCCAACTGGATGGTAACATACTGATCACGATCTGCGCGGCACTGCTCATGTGCATAGCTAAGCGCATGGCACAATTCGTGTATCACTGTGCCCGTGTTCCAATTGCTGGTGTATTTGCTCAACCACAACTCCTGCATACCGTTGCCCTGCATTCCATATCGAGATTGCCCACCGATGTTTTTATCGTCAATCAGTGTAAATTGGATGTAGTTTATTTCGGCTGTCCTTGCCACGAGTTTTACCTGCGTTCTAGAGAAGTCGTTAATACCGTCTAGAACCTTCTGTCGATTGGGGAAATCTGCTGAGAGCACATATGGCACAACGCCATGGGTCCATAATGCTGCTCGAGTATAGAGCAACGATTTAGAATTGCCGGGATTTCGCAACTCGGTGACACTTCCTAACACAATGTCACCGTCCACCACTGCGTAGCCATTCCGATCCTCCATTTTCCAAGGAACAGTCTGTCCAGTCTGCGGGCTCCGCAAGTAGCCAACAAACATCTTTGGATCACCGTGGGGTATGCTTTCGGGCAACGCAATCGGAACCACGCTCGTCGATGCCGCAGGCATCCCGGTGTGAACATTTTTCGTTCCGGTGCAGGCGGCGAGCAGCAAACCGATCAGAGTGGCGGTGTGCATACCCAAGCGAGTAGTAGGCAAATTGGAAGTATTCATTCAAGTGGATTGGTTTGGATTAACGGATTAGGGTTCCAGACAAAACTTTACTACGGGACTGTCAAACCGAAACCCTCGGGTTGTTCAGCGATGGGCTTGCTTCTGGTTGCATCCCGCCATGCGCGCAAAATCACCCCAATCGGTATCGCCTCTTCGTGCTTCTGCAGGCCGACCTTCACCGGCCAAGGATCGTCAGGCCAGCCTCTGCTGAACAACGCCACCACTGTAGAGGTCTTGCGTTCAAAGACCGGCGACCCTGAGTTTCCGTGGAAAGTATTGGAATCGATAGCAATCGCTGGGATCGATGGTGAGGCAAGCATTGCACTATGGAATAACCTGACGTTTTGTCCACCAACTGTGTCTTTGGTAAAGCTATTTACGAATCGCGCGATCAAATCATTTTCAAAAGCGTCACCTAGGCTTCCAGATTGAGTCCTCGCTTCCGCCAATTCGCCGTTAAAACTTAGTTCAATCGCCGCGTATTCACCCTCGCTCAGCACATGAGGAACCAAGACATGCGAGGCGTCTGCCACCATCATACCTTGCCCCTTTGGAAAACCGATAACATACACCGACCGTTTTAGCTTGGCAGAGTTTCTCGTGTCTAGTGGTAAGATCGGAATCCTGTCCTTCTCCGGGGTGTTCTCTCCCAGGCCCACCTGTAAAAGCGTGAAATCCTGCGATTGGTTTGCGCCTTCGTACACCACTTTGATGATGTTGTAGGTCCGCCGGGACCCGATTGCGGGCTTGGGATCAAAGACGATGTCTAAATCCTCGCGTAGCAATTCCTGATCGTTGTCATCCCTCAAGCAGTGACGGCAAGTTAGCACTAGATTCTTGCCTATCAGGAAGCAAGTGCCGATCACTGTTCCCGAGTATCGGATCGCAGCGACTGACTGACAGCGCTCATAAATCAGGGGGTAGGTTTCCGGAGTGTATTGGTCATCATAACCGTAGCTTACCTTGCTTGCTGATTGCTTCCTGCTGCGCGCAGCTGCTAGGTAGGCTGTGCCCAGTTCCTTACTTTGCTGCCGGCGCAGGTTCTCTGGAAGTTTCAGATAATCCGATACAATATTGGACTGCACCTTATCGAATCCGTCGACCGCCTTGACCAAGCCGTCCATATCTTTGCTTGCCACAGCGTCCAAGCTCAGCTTTTCGAGCCGCTTGCTGTATCCGTCGAGTAGTTTCTTCAGGGTTGGATCCTTTGCCGATTCGCATGCCGTTTGCAGGTTTTCGAGCCCTTTCAGGCCGGTTTTACCAAACCTACTACTCAGACTGAACGGAGCGCCTGAAGTCCTATCAACTATCACCTCTACAGTTGCAGGAAATGTCGACGCATTCTTTCCTAAACTTGGAATCTTCCAGAGCGAGTCGTCCACGCTGATTTGCGTTCCCTCTTTCGTAACGAAAGCTTTGTTTCCTGAGCCGAGATCACGAAACCTCCCCTCCAACTGATACTTCAGGGGGAGTGCCTCTGCGCCGCCTTTGCTGCTGATGTCTCGATTAGCCCGCTCGGTAAAGCCCTCCAGCACTGTCTTCGAAGATTTCAAGGCCGGTTGACGGCCCTCCTGCGACCTTGCAACAGGACATACTGCTGCGGTCAAGAGCAGCACCAGTAAAATCTGTCGACTACATCTCATCGCACTTCCTTTATAATTTTGACTCTGTGCCACATAAAGGTTAACCAACGCGACTACTCCTTAGTAACGGAGCTGGTCATGCTGACCTCGACGGGTTTTGCTGACTGACTCGAGTGCAGTCCGGTATCAGAAAAACTCCAAATGTGTCCATGTACTGCACCGAACGCATCTCCCACGTATGCACCTTAAGCAATGCTTCGTCTACCGAGCCTCCAAAGTTGGCGTTCAGCAGGGGCCAGCGGGGATACTGATTGGCACGAGAAATGCCGCCGAGGCTAGGCAACCCAGTTGATGGTAATTTACTTTTCATGCTCTAGCACACAGCGAAGTGACTCTACAGGGGCTTGCGAAAGATTGTGCGCTTGATGAATTCTGCTGTCAACCGCTGTTTTTGACATGTTTTTGACACTCCGGTGCCGTTAACTTCGCCGGGGCTGGGCACAGCTTTTTTAACTAAAGCGATGGTTTCAGCCCACCGAGTGAGACCAGACCGGCCTCGACCTCTACCCAGAGCTGCCCAAGGAAGTTCAGGCCAAGTTGGAATCTCCCCGAGACCAGAAGCTGTAATAAATCCGCCGGGTTCTTTTCGCGTTGCCACTCCGCCTCAAGCTGGCAAGTTCTCGTCCATGAAACCTCTGATCCTCGCCCTGTTCCTGCTGGTCCCGCTCGCCGTGCTCAACGCGCAGGACAAGGAGAAGAAATCGGATGTTCTCCCCGCCAAGGACGCCAAGGGCATGGTCGGCGAAACCATCACGGTCGAAGCCAAGGTGGCGGAGGTGAACAAGACCGAGAAGATCTTCCGTATCAACCTTGACGCACGTTTCCCCAAGCAGGAGCTGACCTTGGTGATCTTCTCGTCGAACTTCAGCAAGTTCGAGGAGGTGGAGAAGCTGGAAGGCAAAACCGTGCGCGTGACGGGCAAGGTGACGGAATACCAGAAGCGGCCGCAGATCGTGTTGGAGTCCAAGGAGCAACTGAAGGTGCAGGAGGCCAAGGGTGAGAAGAAGTAGTCGGTGAACAACTCTCGGTTGACGGATTCCTCGCCATGCTGCCTATTGGAGCAGTATGTCCGAGTTGACTAGCCGCCAGCGCCAGATCGTTGATTTCATTCAGCGCAGCCAGGAACGCGCTGGCATTGTTCCGACACAACAGGAGATTGCCGATCATTTCGCCTTCCGCAGCACCAACGCAGTCCGCCAACATCTCCGGTTGATCCGCCAGAAAGGATTCCTTGAGGCGGGTGACGGCAAGGCCAGGACGTTGAAGCTCGTCACCCCGCTGCAAAAGTTTCGTCATCGTGTAGCCGACATACCGGTATTCGGCACCATCCCCGCCGGCATCCCCCAGGATCGCACGCAGGAGGCCAAAGGCTGCGTCTCAATCGACATCGGCACGCTCAACTTCAAGCCAACTCCCCGAACCTTCGCGTTGGAAGTGCGTGGGGATTCGATGGTCGGCAAGCACATCGTCGAAGGCGACTTGGTGGTGTTGGAGCATGGCGCAACACCGAAGCCTGGAGATGTGGTGGCAGCGTTGATTGACGGTGAGAGCACGCTGAAGACCTTCCTACTGCGCGGCACCAAGCCCTACCTCAAGGCCGAGAACCCAAAGTTCCCTGACCTGATCCCCGCCCACGAGCTCGTCATCCAAGGCGTGCTCAAACTGGTTATTCGTCGGGCGAGGTGAGGCAGAGACAGCGGTTGTCCGACCCGCCGTGCTATTCCGTCCCCACCAAGGGGTATCCGACCACGCACTTCGACATGGACGCTGTTGAAATGATTGGCCTGGTGAAGATGGACGTTTTGGCTCAAGGCGGTCTGGCGGTGATGCGGGATGCCAAGGACGTGTTGAAGCGAAGGGGTGTTGAGGTAGATTTTGCTTCACTGGAACCATGGCTGGACGATGAGGTCTGGGAGATGATTGCCAGCGGGGGAGCCAGAGCGGTTCACCACATCGAAAGTCCGGCGATGATTGGCCTGTGCCGGATGTGCAACGTGCGGGACATCGACGGGCTGATTGCCATCGTCTCCGTCATCCGGCCGGGTGCTGCCAACGAGGGGAAGAAAGTTGCCTTCACCCGCCGCTATCAGGGCTTGGAGCCGGTCGTTTATCCGCATCCGTCGCTGGAGGCTTGTCTCCGCAGCACGTTCGGGTTGGTCGTTTACGAGGAGCACATCCTGCAAATCTGCGAGGCGTTTGCGGGACTGCCACCCGGTCGGGCTGATGTGCTGCGCAGGGCTTTGGTGAAGCAGAAGCGAGCAGTGGTGTCGGAGATCGGCGTGGAGTTCCGTCAGTCAGCGTTAAGCCGTGGACATGACGAGGCGAAGATTGTTGAGGTCTGGGAGTTGGTGACGGGCTTCAGCGGTTACGCGTTCTGCAAGGCCCACAGCACCGCGTATGGGGTTGAGGCGTATCAGGCGGCATGGTTGAAGCGCTACCACCCAGCCGAGTTCATGGCGGCAGTGTTGAGCAACGGCAAGGGCTTCTACGATCCACTGGTCTATGTGCTGGAATCGCATCGGCTGGGAATCAGCTTCCTGCCCCCATCAATCAACCAGCCAGGCCCCAGCTTCACGGTTGAGCGGGGTTGTATCCGTGTGCCAGTGACGCGGACGAAGGGGTTGAGTGAAAAGACGCGAGAAAAAATCGTCGTTGAGTGGCAGCGACAGCAGTTCGACAGCTTGAAGGATTTCTTCCTGCGCGTCTCACCGTTGCCTGAGGAAGTTGAGGCGATGATCCGTGTGGGTGCGTTTGACTGCTTCGGCCAACCACGAACCGCTCAGTTCTGGGAATTTCAATCGTTGAGACGTGCATTCGGTTCCAACGATGAGCCAGGTCAGGGCTGGCTGTTACCACCGCCAGGATTGGAACGATTGCCCGAAGTGCCGCTGCAGGAGCCGACGCGAAAGGAACGGCTGCAATGGGAAGCTGAACTGCTGGGCTTTCCCGCCTCTGGTCACCCTTTGGAACTGCACGACACAATCGCCTGGGACACGTATTGCCCGGTGAATCGCCTCCACCAATTCATCGGCCAGGAAGTCGTCACCTGCGGGTTGGTCATTGAGCAGCGCATCCACCACCAGATCACCGGGGAGCCGATGAAGTTCCTGACGCTGGCTGATCGAACCGGCATTGTGGAAACCGAGCTGTTTGCCGACACCTACCGCAGTTACGGGTTGGCAACCATCCGCTATCCGGTGCTGGAAATTGCCGCCACTGTTGAGCCGTTTGAGAATGGCCGAGGCTTCTCACTGAGGGTGCATCGGGCGGGAAAGCCGAGGACGCGATGAACCAACAACTTCGCCTGCTGCCTGCGCCAAAGCCGTTGACGGAACGGCTCGGGGCAGCGTTCTTCCGCAGCATCCCAAGAGTGCCAGGCGTGTATCGGATGTTCGATGAGGCGGGGTTTCTTCTCTACGTCGGCCAGTCCAGCGATCTCCGCGACCGGCTCAACAGCTATCGCCATGTCCACCCTGACCGGGACTCAAAGAAAACAATCCGGCTCGTGCACCTTGTTCGTCGGATTGACTGGGAGGTTTGCGATTCAGCGGTGAGTGCTGTGTTGAGGGAAAACGAACTACTGCGCACGCTACGGCCCCGCTTCAACCGGATGAACGTCTATCCCAAGGCGTGCTTCTTCGTTGGAGTGGAGCGGGACGCGGGCCTGCTGCGGTTGGTGCTGACGCGGGACACGACGATGGGAGGAAAGCTGTTCGGTGCGTTCAAGGGTGCAGCTTGGCCTTTCGCCTCGTTGTGTCGGTTGCTCTTCATCGCCAGCCGTGAGGACGTCACGTTCGCTCACTTTCCATCCCGGCTGCTGACCACTGCTCCATTGCGAGCCCAGAGTTTTGGCTTGGAGAAATCGGTTGTGTCGCTCGTGGAAAACTACCTTGCCGGCGAATCGGTGAGCCTAGTTGAAATGTTGACCGATGTTTGCTCAGAGGTGGAGATGCGAACCCCTTTCGAGCAGAACCTGATGCTGGCGGATTTGGTGATCGTGAAGGAGTTCTTCGAGCGTGGGCCGAGGAAGGTGAAGCGGTTGAAGCAGCGGGATCATTTGGATGGCAACTGGGTGGAACCGGAGACGTTGCTGGACTTTCTCGCCGTCGATAGGCTTGAGGTTGAACCGGCGATGGACAGAACCGCCCCGTGAAGCCGCGTCCACCATCGAACCCGCAGAACCTCGCCGACCTGATGGTGACGGCTGTTGATTTTGCCGAGTTCAGCTTGCGCTCCGGACGACAGATTCCACCCACCTTGCTGGCCGTCACGAAGAAAGGGCCGCTGTTTTTCACCCCGGCGTCGCTCCAGGATGACCGTTCCAAAGACGATTTTGCCGACACCGCCCGCCTCATCTGCATCGCCTACCAAGTTCCAGCGGCCGTGATGATTCTGGAGTCGTGGATGAAGATGGCGGCGGAAGGCGAGAAGTTGGACCCCGATGAACGTCCCTCAAAAGCGATGGGCCGACACGAAGTTGTTATGGTGATGGGCGAAGCTGCTGGGACAACTCAACGGAAGGTTTTCAAAATCATCAGGACGGACGCTGGTGGATTCTTTGGCCTGACCGAATGGGAAGGGCTGCCGTTGGCTGAGTTTCAAGGTCGGTTCGTGGATCTTCTGTCGCGAAAACCGCTGACGCCAGAGGTTATCGAGGTCGCCCGGGTGATGCTGGCGATGAAGGGGCTGAACGAGCAGAAGTTGCGAGGTGGAGGAAAATGGCGTTAAGCGCCGGCAATTTCATGAACGGGAATTCTTGCCCTCCCGTCTTTCAAGCACCACAATCGGAGCCGAAAGCATTGAGGGAAAATGGGCTTAAGCTACCTGGACTCCATTAACTTGAGCCGTTCGGCCGTGGACCATTGTGGATGGAACGCAGCCGGCGGTTCTGCCTCAGCTCGTTTCACACAGGCCGTCTTCGTCGGGGCTGAGATTCCCAGATCGCAAGTTTACGAATCTGTCTGCGTTGAGCTCGACAACACCACGGCGCGCAGCCGAATCCTGATTGCAGCCATTCCGACCGGCGTCGGATCGGCTATCTGAGAGTGCCAAGACCATGTCCAATCCCTTCTTCGACCAGCCCATCCTCAACTCCCCCTACGAATGCCCGCAACGGCACTGGGAGCTGGACGGTGACGGTCAGCCAACGCAGAAGCTTGAGGAGTTCCGCCGCAAGGCAAAGTTCATCACCCCGATCCCGAAGCCGAAGAAACGCAAGCGTTCGGTTGCGCAAGAGGAGATTGTCTTCGACGAGGGCCAGGGCCTCTCCACCAAGGCGCAGCAGTATGATCAGACCTCCATCATCAACGAGGTGCGGGGTTACGTAGCCGCGTGGCGGAATCTACCCAGCCCGAGCCATTGGCAGGTCACCCCCGAGACGCAACGTCTGCTTCAGCACTGGCGGCATCACAAGTTCAGCGGTGTCCGCCCATTTTTCTGTCAAGTTGAAGCGGTTGAAACCGCCATCTGGCTGGCGGAAGTCGCGCCTCACTCCGCCGCCGGCAATCGCATCCTGGAATATCTCCACGGTGCGAACAAGGATGCCAACCCTGAATTGATGCGCCTTGCGCTCAAGCTCGCCACCGGCGCAGGCAAGACGACCGTGATGGCCATGCTCATCGCCTGGCAGACGATCAACGCGGTGCGCCGGCCTGGCAGCAAGCACTTCACCCGAGGCTTTCTGGTCGTTTCGCCCGGCCTGACCATCAAGGACCGTTTGCGGGTCCTACAGCCGAACGATCCCGACAGCTACTACGCCAGCCGTGAGCTAGTCCCCCAAGACATGCTCGAAGACGTGAACCGCGCCAAGATCCTCGTGACGAACTACCACGCCTTCATGCTGCGCGAGCGCATCGACCTCTCCAAGGGTGGACGCCAGCTCCTCCAAGGTCGGACCGGCGACGCACCGACGACTCTCGAAACCGAAGGGCAGATGCTCCAGCGCGTCATGCCTGACCTCATGGGCATGAAAAACGTGCTCGTGATCAACGACGAGGCGCATCACTGCTATCGAGAGAAACCGGCCGATGACGCAGAGTTCACTGACGAACAGGGCAACAAACTCACCGGCGATGAACTCAAAGACGCCAAGGCGCGTGCCAAGAAGGACAACGAGGCCGCTCGGGTTTGGATTTCAGGTTTGGAATCCGTGAACCGGAAGCTTGGCGTCACCCGCGTCATGGATCTTTCCGCCACACCTTTCTTCTTGAGCGGCTCCGGTTATGTCGAGGGCACGCTTTTTCCTTGGACCATGAGCGACTTCTCGCTCATGGATGCCATCGAGTGCGGCATCGTGAAGCTCCCGCGCGTGCCGGTCGCGCAGAACCTGCCGGGCGCGTCCGACGACGAGATGCCGATGTTTCGGGATCTCTGGAAGCACATCCGCACGAAGATGCCGAAGAAGGGGCGGGGGGCAGGTGAAGAACTCGACCCACTCAAGCTGCCCACCCTGCTCAAGACCGCGCTCGAAGCCCTCTATGGCCACTATGAAAAGACCTTCAAGCTTTGGGAGGCGGAGGGCAACCACGTGCCGCCGTGCTTCATTGTCGTCTGCAATAACACCGCCACGTCGAAGCTGGTCTATGACTACATCTCCGGCTTTCACCAGAAACACGAGAACGGCACCTCCTCACTGGTGAATGGCCGCCTCGCGCTCTTCCGTAACTTTGACGAAACCACCGGCAACCCGCTCCCACGCCCGAACACGCTCCTCATCGACAGCGAGCAGCTCGAATCTGGTGAAGCCCTCGATGACAACTTCCGCACCATGGCTACGGATGAAATCGAGCGGTTCCGCCGCGACATCATCGAGCGGAAGAAGGACGCCCATGCCGCTGACAACCTGACCGACCAGGATCTGCTCCGTGAGGTCATGAACACGGTCGGGAAGGAAGGTCAGCTCGGCGCCGGCATCCGCTGTGTCGTGTCCGTCTCCATGCTCACCGAGGGCTGGGATGCCAACAACGTCACCCACGTTCTGGGCGTGCGCGCTTTCGGCACTCAGCTTCTGTGCGAGCAGGTCATCGGCCGCGCGTTGCGCCGCTTGTCCTACGACCTCAACGATTCCAGTCTTTTCAATGTCGAGTATGCCGATGTCCTCGGCATCCCGTTCGACTTCACGGCCAAGCCGGTTATCGCGCCGCCGAAACCGCCGCGTCCCACTGTTCAGGTCAAAGCCATCTGCCCCGAGCGCGACCACCTCGAAATCCGCTTCCCCCGGGTCGAAGGCTACCGCGTGGAACTCCCCGAAGAGCGCATCGAAGCAAAGTTCGACGATGACTCCATCCTCGTCCTGACCCCTGAACTCGTCGGCCCGTCCATCACGCAGAACTCGGGTATCATCGGAGCCACGGTGAACCTCAACTTGGAACATCTGGGCGACATGCGCCCTTCCAGCCTGCTCTTCAACCTGACCCACCGCTTGCTCTATACCAAGTTCCGTGATCCCGGTGAGCCCCCGCCGCTTCACCTGTTCGGCCAGCTCAAGCGGGTCACCAAGCAGTGGCTCGACGCCTGTCTCCAGTGCAAGGGCAGCACCTATCCAGCGCTGCTCATGTATCAGGAACTCGCCGATATCGCCTGCGAACGCATCACGCAGGGCATCACCCGCGCCTTCGTGGGCGGACGTCCGATCAAGGCTCTCCTCGACCCATACAATCCCACTGGCTCCACCCGGCACGTGCGGTTCAACACCTCCAGGCCCGACCGCTGGGACACCAAGGGGCCGCCGCCCAAGAGCCACGTCAACTGGGTAGTGTTCGATAGCGAGTGGGAGGCTGAGTTCTGCCGGGTGGCGGAGGCGCACCCGAAAGTCGTCGCCTACGTCAAGAATCACAATCTCGGCCTCGAAGTTCCCTATCGCTACGCCTCCGAGATGCGTAAATACCTGCCCGACTTCATCGTCCTAGTGGATGACGGCCGGCCAGCTAGGCCGGACGGTTCCCCTGACCTCCTTCACCTCATTACCGAAATCAAAGGTTACCGTCGCGAGGATGCGAAGGAAAAGGCGTCCACCATGCAAACCTACTGGGTGCCCGGCGTGAATCACCTCCGCACTTATGGCCGCTGGGCTTTCGCCGAGTTCTGCGACATTTACGAGATCGAGTCCGACTTCAAGGCCAAGGTTGCATGCCAGTTTGACACAATGATTGGCACTGCGACGGCTTCTGCCCAGGCAAGCAAGCCGGAGGAGAAAATCGCATGAAGCCTGGTTCTTTTCCACTGCGGCATATTTCGATTCGTGTCCCGTGGCATGACGCCGGTTGGAATGGATCAGTCTGCCAATTCCCGGCTCGTAATACGTCGTGCCTCAAGCTGAAGAACATTTTCAACAGCAAGGACGAGCACGCCGAGGCCGCGGTCGCTGGCAAATCAATCAGGGATCTTGATGCCCAGCAGTTTCCGCCTTGCGTGAAAGAGCGAGCCACCTTCATGGCCGACTTCGCGTTCACTCGCACCCACGAGCATCCCTACGTCAAGCAATCAAACGAGACCCACGCCCATTTCAAGCCGACCTCGCTGCACTACCCCGCCTATGGCGCAGCCGCGCTCCCGTTCCGGTGGATGATGAAGAATTTCGTGTTCGGCGATCCCGAAGTGAAATCCTCAGGTCTGGTGGATCGATTCCCACTTCAGGAAGTCAATCCAGCATACGAGCCCTCCAAGGATGTGCTCGGGTTCGACACCAACTGGCTCCAAGACCATCGCAATCACCGCACGCTGCTAGATTGCTTCTGGAACCATGTCCGCCCAGAAGAGTCGCTCGTGTTCTTCTACGCCAAGCAGGTTCCGTTGGTGGAAGACACTGGACGGCGTGTAATCATCGGCGTCGGGCGGGTGAGGAGCATCGGCAGCCTGACCGAATACGAATATCACAGCCCGCCGGGGGAGAAGTTGCGTAGCCTCCTTTGGGAGCGCATGGTCATTCACTCGATTCGCCCGGGTTTCTTGGATGGATTCCTCATGCCGTATCACGAGGCCCTCGAAAAGTCTGAAGATGGCCGTGCCTTCGACACGGCTGAGGTCGTCGCTTTCGCTCCCGAGGAACGTTTCGACGAGTTCTCCTACGCGACCGAGCATGTCGGCCACGATGCGGCCATCAGTGCCTTGCTCGCCTGCCGGGCCGCGTTGCTCCGGGCGGCAGAATTGTTCAATGTTGCTACTCGTAAACAGGAGCAATGGATTGACCGTGAACTCGGCCGCCTCTGGACAAAGCGCGGTCCGTTTCCCGGCTTGGGCGCTGTGCTGTCCGCCACCGGCATTCCCATGGGCAACTTTATCGCCCAGGCGCTCGCTGAGAAGGTTGGCGACGATGGCAACCCTTGGCCCGCTTGGGACGCCGCCCTGCAAGATCCAGCCAAGAATCTGCCCAAGGAACTCGCCCTCCACATTGACAGCACCATCGCCAAAGCATGGAAGCGCATGGACAAGGAGCGGCGCAGCTTCCTCGAACTCCTGAGCCGTATTGACCTGACTGTCGAGCAAGCCGGATTCCTTGCCGTTTCCGAGCAGCGAGCCAAAGGCGGCGTTGACGTTCCGGATTCCGCTTTTCTCCAGAATGCCTACCTCATCTACGAGGCCACACGCCTGACACCGACTCCCGTTGCGATTGGGACGGTGGACCGTGGACTGTTCCCGACGAGCTTCGTCCGGGAGCGTTTTCCCATTCCGGACCCAACCCTCGTCAAAACCGCCGTGGACGCCCGCCGCCTGCGTGCCCTCACGATTCGCGAACTTGAGGATGCCGCCGCCCAGGGTAATACGCTCCGCGCTCGTGAAGACATCATTACCGCGCTCCGCCGTCGTGAAGAAGGTCAGAAGGAAGAGCGGACCGAAGTCACTGCCGACCTGCTCGCTGTGGCGGAGGAGGAGCAATTTGATGGCGTGATCCTCCTCATCCGCATGGCGGACAAACGCCCCGCTTATCAGTTGGACCGCTTTGCTGCGGTGGGTGAGAAGATCCGCGACACCGTGACCAAGCGGTCCAAGCCACCGCGCCACGATGTCACGGTCGATTGGCGTGCCGAACTCGACACCCGTCTGGGACCTCTGCCGGCCGCCGGAGAGGAGCGCGAGAAGGAAGAACGTGCTCGGTTGGAAAAGGCTGCAGCCCTCGCCGAAATTGCCACCTCCCGTTTTAGCGTCCTGATCGGTTCCGCCGGCACTGGCAAAACCACTCTCCTCTCCGTGCTCTGCCACCGCCCGGAAGTGCATGGTGATGGCATTCTTCTCCTGGCACCCACTGGCAAAGCCCGCGTCCGCATGGAAGCCGTCGCGAAACAAGCGGGCATCTCGAATTACGAAGCATACACCCTTGCTCAATTTCTTAGTCGTTCCAAACGCTACGATGGCAACACGCAACGCTACCGCCTCACAGGTGAGACTGGAGATAAAGGCGCTCGCACGGTCATCGTGGACGAGTGCTCCATGCTCACCGAGGAAATGATGGCCGCGCTGCTGGAAGCCCTCAGCGGCGTGAATCGCCTGATCTTCGTCGGCGACTCACGACAGCTTCCGCCAATTGGTGCAGGCCGCCCTTTCGTGGACATCATCGCCCACCTCACTCCACCAGACATCGAGACTCGCTTTCCCCGCGTCGGCACCGCCTTTGCCGAACTCACCGTTCCTCGCCGCCAAGGGGCCGGTGAACGTGACGATCTTCTGCTGGCCGCGTGGTTCGGCGGAGCCGGCACCGCGCCGGGCGACGATCAAGTCTTTGAAATCCTCGCCGGTCACCGCAGCAGCGACCACATCCGCTTCATCCAGTGGGAAACGCCTGACGAGTTGGAAAAGGCTCTGCCCCAGGTCATCGCTGAGAATCTCGGCTTCGCTCCCGACAAAGCGGAGTGGCAATCTTTTGCGCGGAGCCTCGGTGCCCAGCTCGACGACAAAGGCTCCGCCTGGTTCAACGTCGCCTATAAAGACCGCCCCAGCTCCGGTAAGCAGGCGGAGGCGTGGCAGATTCTCAGTCCCGTCCGCCAGAAACCGTGGGGAGTGGACCCGCTTAACCGCATGATCCACGTCCGCTACAAGGGCCAGCAGATCGATGCAGCCCGCAATCCGGGCAAATACCGGAGCATCCCCAAGCCCATGGGCGAAGCACAGATCATTTACGGCGACAAAGTCATCAACAACCGCAACTGGTCCGTCTGGCCGGGGCGCATCTATCCCAAGCCGGAGGATAAAGGATACCTCGCCAACGGAGAGATTGGCATGGTCGTCGGTCATCGCCGCACCCAGGCGAAAAATTGGTTCCCCGACTCCCTTGAAATCGAGTTTTCCACCCAGACCGGTCAGGTCTTCAAGTTCTGGAACTCGGACTTTAGCGAGGAAGGCGAAGCCAGCTTGGAACTCGCCTACGCACTCACCGTCCACAAGGCCCAAGGCAGCGAATTCGACGTCGTGTTCCTCGTCCTGCCCCGCTCCCCGCTCATGCTCACGCGCGAGCTGCTCTACACCGCTCTCACGCGCCAGAAGAAAAGGGTTGTGGTTCTCCATCAGGGTTCCGCCACGGACCTCCAGAAACTCAGCTCCGAGCGCTTCTCTGCGGCCGCCACTCGCCTCACCAATCTCTTCGGGCCGCCCAAGCCCGTGAAGGTGGGCGATTCATTCCTTGAAGAACGTCTCATTCACAACACCAGCCGGGGCGAAGCTGTGCGGTCGAAGTCTGAGGTGATCATTGCCAATCTGCTCCACGCCAAAAATGTAACTTACCATTACGAGCACCCGCTGGAGATCGGTGGTTTGGCCAAGTATCCCGATTTCACCATCGAGGATGACGATGCCGGCGTCACCTACTACTGGGAACATTGCGGCATGTTGCGCGACGCCGCCTATCGTCGTCGCTGGGATTCGAAGCAGGTCTGGTATCGCAAAAATCAAATTCTTCCATATCAGGAAGGCGGCGGTGTCAATGGCACTCTCATTGTCACGGAGGATACCCCCGAGGGTGGAATCTCATCTCAGGAAATCCTGCGGCTGATTCAGTCCGTGATCCTCAAAGAAACCCCGGCTGCATGAATGCGAGTGAACTAACATAATTTCATGGCCAAAGCACCCACCGCCAAATCCGTCGAAACGCTCAGGCACGAGGACGCCAAGCGGAAGAACATCCCCAGCGCCGAGCACCAGTCCGTGCTGGAAGAATCTCAGAAGACGCCCAAGACCCTCCGCTACCCGCGCAACACCGATCTCGATCCCCAGCTCGTCTGGCGCGGGAAGGATGAGCAGGACTGGAGCGACCTCGTCGTCCACGCCCCACCGCTCTACATCCAAGAAAAAGTGCATCCAAAGGCGCTCATCGACGACTTACTCCGGCAGTCCAAAAGCACGGCCCCCGACACGCAGTTCGACCTGTTCTACGACTTCAACGGCATCCCCAAGGGCGCGGACAAGACCGAGTTCTACGCCCACGACCAGAACTGGTCCAACCGCATGATCCTCGGCGACTCCCTCCAGGTCATGGCCAGCCTGGCCGAGCGCGAGGGCCTGCGCGGGCGGGTGCAGTGCATCTACTTCGACCCGCCCTACGGCATCAAGTTCAACAGCAACTTCCAGTGGTCCACCACCAGCCGCGACGTGAAGGACGGCAACGCCGGCCACATCACCCGCGAGCCCGAGCAGGTCAAAGCCTTCCGCGACACCTGGCGCGACGGCATCCACAGCTACCTCACCTACCTGCGCGACCGGCTCACCGTCGCCCGCGATCTCCTCACCGATTCCGGCTCCATTTTCGTGCAGATCGGCGATGAAAATGTCCACCGCGTCCGGGCGCTGATGGACGAGGTGTTTGGGGAGGTAAACTCCGTGACTCAAATTCTAGTCCGCACCACTGCGATGGCGGCGGGCGATCTCCTTGGGGGAACAGTTAGCTACGTGCTGTTCTACGCGAAAAATAAGACGCAGATTAAGTTTCGTCCTCTCTTCACCGAAAGCGGTTTAGAACAGGATATTGGTAATCGATACACTCGCGTTCAAACCGCCGATTACGCTCGCCGTGTCATGAACGCTGAAGAACGAGAGCAGGATCAAAGCGCCCTGAAAGTTAAGGTTTACAGGCATAGTCCACTCGCTTCTCAGAGTGGAGGACCTACAACGACCTTCGATTACGTTCACGATGGAATCACGTTCCGACTTGGCAAGGGCCACTGGAAGACCAATCGAGCCGGACTGGACCGACTTGGGCGGGCGTGGAGGCTGGGCTATCCGACGCGAAGCTCATTGGCGTATGTGCGCTTCATCGATGACTTTCCGGTCACTCCAATCAATGAGATTTGGATGGCTCAGTCAGGCGCGTTTACTGAGGAGAAGGTGTATGTCGTGCAAACGAACAAGAAAGTAGTCGAGCGTTGCATCCTCATGGCCACCGACCCCGGCGACCTCGTGCTCGACCCGACCTGCGGTTCCGGCACCACCGCCACCGTCGCCGAGCAATGGGGCCGGCGCTGGATCACGATTGACACCTCGCGCGTGGCGCTGGCGCTGGCCCGTGCCCGCATCATGGGCGCGCGTTATCCCTTTTACCTGCTGGCCGATTCCCGCGATGGCCAGCTCAAGGAAGCCGAAGTCACCCGCACCGCGCCGAGTTCGCAGCCTGTGCAGGGGAACATCCGCCACGGCTTCGTCTATGAGCGCGTGCCGCACATCACCCTCAAGTCCATCGCCAACAACGCAGAGATCGATGTCATCTGGGAGCAGTCGCAGGCGAAGCTGGAGCCGTTGCGCGGGAAGCTGAACGCCGCGCTCAAGAAGACCTGGCAGGAGTGGGAGATTCCGCGCGAGGCCGATGCCCAGTGGCCGGACGCGGCGAAGAAGTTGCACGCCGACTGGTGGCAGGCCCGCATCGCCCGGCAGCAGGAGATCGACAAGTCCATCGCCGCCAAGGCGGAGTTTGAATACCTCTACGACAAGCCTTACGACGACAAGAAGAAGGTCCGCGTGGCCGGTCCCTTCACCGTGGAGAGCCTCAGTCCCCACCGCGTGCTCGGCGTGGATGAGGACGATGAATTGATCGACACCCTGAAGGAAGACGCCTCTGAATACGGAGCTAAGCAGTCCTTCCCCCAGATGATCCTGGAGAACCTCAAGACCGCCGGGGTGCAGCAGGCGCACAAGGAGGACCGCATCACCTTCACCGCGCTGGCGCCTTGGCCCGGCGAGGGCCGCGTCTGCGCCGAGGGACGCTACCTCGAAGGCGACGTGGAAAAGCGCGCCGGCATCTTCATCGGGCCCGAGTTCGGCACCGTGCAGCGCGCCGATCTGGTGGAAGCCGCCCGCGAGTGCGGCGACGCCGGCTTTGACGTGCTGATCGCCTGCGCTTTCAACTACGAGGCGCACGCCACGGAGTTCAGCAAGCTGGGCCGCATCCCCGTGCTCAAGGCCCGCATGAACGCCGACCTCCACATGGCCGAGGACCTCAAGAATACCGGCAAAGGCAACCTCTTCGTCATCTTCGGCGAGCCGGACATCACCCTCCTCCCCGAACCCGACGGAAAGCTTCGCGTCAAAGTAAACGGCGTGGACGTCTTCAAACCCCAAACCGGCGAAGTCATCAGCGACGGCGCTGACGGCATCGCCTGCTGGTTCATCGACACGGACTACAACGAAGAAAGCTTTTTCGTCCGCCACGCCTACTTCCTCGGCGCGAACGATCCCTACAGCGCGCTGAAAACCACGTTGAAATCCGAGATCAACGCCGAAGCCTGGGCCACGCTTAACAGCGACACCTCACGGGCCTTCGAGAAACCCGAGTCCGGCCGCATCGCCGTCAAAGTCATCAATCACCTCGGCGATGAGGTCATGAAGGTTTTCAAGGTGAATTGAGTTGTCATTATGCCTGATGCCGAGAACCAGAAGCTAGAATTGAAAGCCATGCACGAAAGGCATACGGGCCTTACACCCTCTTTGGGTTGTGTTTTCTACGAGGCTGCATCAGTTTGTTTGAGCAGACACCACGAATCTCCGGTTGAATTCGAGGTGCATCGGAACGAAGAAACTACAAAACGCGTCGCAGAATTTGAGAAGCCAAATGAAACGACTTTAAACGCGCACGCAAACGAGATTGATGCGACCGAGGCAGGAGCCTATTGCGTCTGCTTGGCAGCAGTGGAAGCAGAGGAAAATCTCATTGCCGTCAAACGTGCAGAGACTCTTACGGGAGCCGATTGGTATGTTGCGCCTGCCGGGGCGACTGTGGAGGATTTGGAAAACTGGTTTCGCTTGGAAGTTTCCGGCACCGATTCTGGCAATCGCTCAACTATCAAATCGCGGCTGCTCGAAAAGGTGAATCAAACAAGAAAAGGCGCCAGCAACCTGCCCGCAATCGCTTCCGTGGTTGGTTTCAAAGAAAAGCAGGTGGCAATTCAAAGAGTGCAGGAGAACGCATGACCTGGTCGCAACTGCATAGCGAAAGTGAAAAACTAGCCAGTGAGGCGCAGTTGTTGTTTCTCTCCCGTAAGTATTCCGAAGCCAACAGCCTCTACAAACGCGCCGCTGACTTGGAAAAGCAGGCACTTGATTCTCTCGATGCCTCAAAGAAGCGAACTAGAGGCATCACCGCTGTCAGTGCCGTAGCACTGTATTTCAAGGGCCGGGAATTTTCACTGGCCGAGCGGCTTGCTTATGCATTTCTTGCCGATCCCGGAATTCCAGAGTTTGCACACGCTGATTTACGGACGCTCGTGCAGGCAATTTGGACTGAGGCGGCCAAAAGAGAAGCTAATGTTAATTTTCTGCCGGGCCAAGTTTTGGTTTCGGTGAAAGGCGGCGAAGTCATTACGGGTGGTGCTCCGCTGGATTTGATAGTTGATAAGGTGCAGACAATTCAATCTATGTTTTATCGCACGGTTGAGTTTTTGAACGGCGTAACATTACGCCGCACCGGGAGGCCCACAAAAGAGCTTCAGGATTCTTGCCGCCCTTGGTTATTCCAATCTGCCCCCGGCAGCTACCAGTTTTCAGTTGCCATACAGAAGCCCACGCAACCAGATTTTTTCAAAAAGGACATCGAACCTGAGCAAGTTGCGAGTCATTTCCTCCAAATCGTGAGCGCCTCCTCATCGGGAAAAAGTGAGGAACTTGAAAAATTGGTTCCAGATGCTGGCTACCGAAATGTTTTTTTGAAACTCACACGCAATCTTGCACCTACCGGCAAGACATTTGAGCGCATTGAATTCCGCGCTTCCGGCGAAATTCGCCCGGTGGCAGTAGGAACAGATGCACGCGGTGCAATTAACCAACAGTTACGCCCGAAAGCGGAAGAAGCCACTTCCGACAATACTTCCGAAGATTTGAAGGGGACATTGCGGGCTGTTCATTTGGACGAAGACTGGCTCGAAATCGTAGTGGATGGGCAACTGTTCCATGTTGTGGGTCTTCAGGATGCAATTGATGATGTTATTGGTCCTATGGTAAACCGCCAGGTGCATGTAAAGGCTCTGCGGACAAAGCAAATGAAGTTAAAATTCGTTGATATCGAGTTAATGGACTGATTGGGGGAGCGCAATGGATTTCCGCATCGCCGACACATTTACCGATAGCCTTGCGCGCCTGACTGGCGACGAGCAGAAAGCCGCCAAGACCACGGCATTTGATTTGCAGCTGAATCCAACGGGATCGGGCCTCGGCTTCCACAGACTCGAAAAGTCAAAGGACAAGAACTTCTGGTCGGTTCGCGTGAGCAGCGACATCCGGCTCATTGTCCACAAGACGGCGGGCAGCCTGTTGCTCTGTTACGTTAATCACCACGACAAGGCTTACGATTGGGCCGAGCGGCGGAAGTTGGAAACACATCCCAAGACCGGAGCTGCGCAGTTGGTGGAAATCCGCGAGACGGTGAAAGAGGTCATTGTCCCGGTCTATGTGCAGACGGAACTGCCCGTGCGAGCGAAGCCGCCGTTGTTTGCTGGCAAATCTGACGAAGAACTGCTCGGCTACGGCGTGCCGGCGGAGTGGTTGAACGATGTGCGTCAAGCCACGGAAGACGGTCTCCTGCTGCTGGCGGATCGTCTCCCCGCTGAAGCCGCTGAAGCTTTGCTGGAACTCGCCACCGGCGGCAAACCTCGCGCGGCACAGACGGCGACGGCGACCAAAGTCACGAATCCTTTCGATCATCCCGACGCGCAACGCCGCTTCCGCGTGATGACCAACGTCGAGGAACTCCAGCGCGCGTTGGATTTCCCGTGGGAGAAATGGACGGTCTTTCTGCATCCCGAACAACGCCAGTGGGTGGAGCGCGACTACACCGGGCCAGCCCGAATCTCCGGCTCCGCTGGCACCGGCAAGACCGTCGTGGCCCTCCACCGCGCCGTGCATCTGGCCCGGACGCATCCCGAAGCGCGGGTGTTGCTCACGACCTTCTCCAACACGTTGGCGAACGCGCTTCATACGAAACTCAAACGCTTGGTTGGTAGCGAGCCACGTCTTGCCGAACGCATCGACGTTCACTCCCTGAACACAGTTGGCCTCCGCCTCTACAAATCGCACTGTGGACCGGTAAAGCTCGCCAGCCGCGATGTTGTGCGGGAACTACTCGATGAAGCCTCGCAAACAGTGGACACTCACAAGTTCAGCCGTCATTTCCTGCTGACCGAATGGGAGCAGATTGCCGACGCGTGGCAGTTGGAAACCTGGGAGTCGTATCGTGATGTCGCCCGCCTCGGCCGTAAGACTCGGCTGCCCGAAGCCCAGCGAGCCGTTCTGTGGTCCATCTTTGAACGAGTCCGTGGTGCATTGAAGGATCGGAAGCTCACAACGCACACGGGCCTTTTCACTGCGTTGGCGTCGGCGCTGGTCACGAGCAAGCATCCGCCGTTCGATTTCGTTGTTGTGGACGAGGCGCAAGACATCAGCATCTCCCAAATGCGCTTTTTCAGCGCCCTGGGTGGGAACCGTCCCAACGCCCTCTTCTTCGCGGGCGACCTCGGCCAGCGCATCTTCCAGCAACCGTTTTCGTGGAAATCCCTCGGCGTGGACATACGGGGGCGCTCACGCAACTTGCGCATCAACTACCGCACGTCTCACCAAATCCGCCAGCAAGCCGATCGGCTGCTCGGCCCCGAGGTGGCAGACGTGGACGGCAACAGTGAGAACCGTAGCGACACCGTCTCGGTCTTCAATGGCCCTCCACCTATCATCTGCGTGCTGGAGAGCGAAAACGAGGAGGCTAAGTCCGTCGGGGAATGGATGACAGCGCAGTCGAAAGCCGGCGTCCTGCCACACGAGTTCGGCGTCTTCGTGCGCTCGGCAGGTCAACTGGATCGCGCCCAAGCCGCCGTCAAAGCATCAGGTTTGCCCTTCAAGATTCTCGATGATCATGTCGAAACGACCAGCGGCCACATCTCGATCAGCACCATGCACCTGGCGAAGGGATTGGAGTTCCGCGCCGTGGTGGTGATGGCCTGCGACGACGAGATCGTCCCTTTGCAGGAGCGCATTGAAACCGTCGGTGACGCCGCCGACTTGCAAGAAGTCTATGACACCGAGCGACACCTGCTCTATGTCGCCTGCACGCGGGCGAGGGATCACCTGCTGGTCACGAGCGTCGAACCGGCGTCGGAATTTCTCGATGACCTGCAAGGCAAGCAATCCAAACAATGAGCCAGTTCAGCGAGTTGATCAACCAGAAGCGTGAAGGACGGATCACCGCCTACCAGGCTGCGCGCGGTGACATCAAAGAGCACTACGGCATCGAAAAGACCGTGCTGGCCGGCGGCTACGGATACCGTCAAGTGTTGGAACTCGTGCAGAACGGGGCCGACGCCATTTTGGAAGCACACTCAACGGGCGTGATGCGTGGCGAAGAGAACCGCATTGACGTGTTGTTGCAAAATTCGTGCCTTTACGTCGCCAACACTGGAGCACCACTGAGCGAGGATGGAATCGACGCCTTGCTCCACTCGCATCATTCGACGAAGCGGGGCAATCAAATCGGGCGCTTTGGTCTCGGTTTCAAGTCGCTGCTCCGACTTGGCGGAAGAATTGACATCTTCAGCACAACCGGCGCGTTGCGTTTCGATCCGGAAAGGTGCCGGAGTGAATTAAAGGAGCGATTTACGGTCTCCGATGCACCAGGTCTCCGGCTGGCCTGGACACTGGACACGGCACATGAGACCGAGGCGGAGCAAGTTCTTTGCTCCTTTTCCTGGGCGACAACAGTCGTTCGCGCTGAAATCAAAGATCAGGATATTTTGCGGCACCTGCAAAGTGAGATCGCACAGTTCCCTTCAGAGTTTCTTTTGTTCCTTCCTGTGCCTGTCACCCTGAACCTAGACGATGGAACGAAGTCACAGCGCATGTTGCGCCGCGAGCCAGATGGCTCGGACGTTAAGCTGCACGACGGGGAAAAGACTGCTCGCTGGCGGGTCGTGGAACAAATCATCAAGGTCACCGACGAACGCGCGAAGAATGACGCCACGCATATCCACGCGCGCGATGAAGTCCCGATCGCTTGGGCGATGCCCCTTGAAGGAGGGCGTGAGGAAGCAGGGAGGTTTTGGGCTTTTTTCCCAACGCATACACCCACCCGTTTGCCGGGAATTCTGAACGCACCGTGGAAACTCAACAGTGACCGTAATGCCATCATCCCGGGAGAATGGAATTCCAACTTGATGATCGAGGCAGCGCGGGTCGTTGCCAAAACGCTTCCCTGTCTCGCCACAGCCGAAGATCCCGCCCGCCCCCTTGATGCGTTTCCTAGGCAATTGGAGAGGCAAGACGAGGACGCTGCACCATTAGTCAATCAGTTGTGGACGGAAATCGAAACAAGCCACTCGGTTCCGAACGCCAGCGGCAAATTTTGCCTTCCGAATGGACTCTGGCGTCATCCGCAGGTTGATGCGGCGGTTGCGGCTCGGTGGGCTGCTGCTGCGCAAGCTGCTGGACTGGTGAAGTTGGTTCATCCCTCCTGCCTGAAGCGCGATCGTGACAGCAGGCTGTCAGAATTGAATCGGCGGCTCGAGAAGCGCATACCCCCAGGCACGCCCATAGAATCGTATCTGCCCATTTTAAGGAAGACGGATGCGGCGTCTTGGTTCGAGTCTGTGGCGTCGCTTGAATCGCTCCGTGCTCTCGAAGCACTCCGAATCGCCGAGGATTACGCGAACAACTGCACTCCGGGCCAGTGGAGCACAGCCCGCGCACTTCTCTCCATCATCCCGTCTGACGACGACCGGCTTCTGAACGCGCAGCAGGTTATTCTAGCCCCCGAAGGCATCTCTGTCCCCGGCCGTTCGGGGGTTGCGCCTGCTCTTCGCCAAGACCTCGAAGGGAAACGATTGTTAACCGAGGTCATGAAAGTTCGCCAACTTGACGACTCAATCTGGCGAAACCTGATCGAGGAAGCCCTGTCGGTGATTGAATCGGAGGCTCGTCACCCCCATTACATCAGCGCTCGCTCTGCCAGTTCAGGTTGGCGCATCTTCTGGGCACGTCTGCGCAGCGCTTCAGAAACTGTCCGCACTCCGTTTATTGAACAAAACAAACCCCGCATACGCATTCGTCGTGGTGATGGAGCATGGGTCTTCGCGGACGAAGTTCTGTTCCAAGGCTTATTGATCAACAGTGAAACAGACTTGGAACAGAACAGGAAGTTGCTCCCGGATGCGGTCGAGCACGGAAACGATGAGGATACCTTGCGGCAGATCGGCGTTACAGATTCTCCAACAGGCTACCGCGGACCGAGCAACTATGGCTGGATTGTCGGGGAGAACAGACAGTTGCTGAGGGATTGGTTGAGCGAGCGACGGAACAGTTATTTGGCATCCATCGAATCCCGACAAAAACCCAATCGGAATTTCCTTGAACCCCGCCAACTTTGCATGCCGCGTGGTTGGATGCATCTTGTGCTATTGGCGGGGCACGCAAATGCTCGCCTTGCTCAGGAGATGCTGAACTCCATTCAGCGAGAGGAGTTTAGCAAACCCATTGTGTTTGGCCACACGACGCGAAGCGATACTTATCCCAATGTCGATGCGCCACATCCATTGCCGTGGCTCTTGCTGCGACATGGAAGCATTTTGATTGGCAATCATCAGGTTTCGCTTCTTGCGGTCGCTGCGCATCGCTTTGAGCCGGCGATGCTGCTCCTCCAGACGTGGTGCAAACTTCGGCCCATCATCGAGAAACTTGTTGAAACAGGGAACGCCATCGAATCGCTGCCGCTCGCATCGAATGAATTGTGGAGCGCGATGGTTGATGTTCTGGCCACTCCCGAGGCCCTGGGAGGAGACACGTTGTTTGATTTGTGGGCAGGCGCAGCCCGTGACGGTTTCATTCCAGATAAGCTCCGAAGTGCCAATGGCGATGTCCCTCTGCCTGAAGTGTATGTTACCGAATCCGCCGATCTGGCAATGCGGGCACGAAACTCCGGTCGTCTGGTAGTCACACTTAAAGACCACGCACTACAACTCTGGCAAAAAGCAGGCGGGAAGAATTTGGACGAGCTGCTGAAGCCAGAGTGGAACGGCATGATCAGCCCACCTGCTCTTGTCTTGTCCACGATGCCGGAGTTGGCCGCTGTCATGCGCGAGGAAGTCAAGGAGACGGCCCGATGTCAGAACGTCGGCGGCCTGATGCTTCGTCTGGACGACGCCTCCGAATCCTTGCCCTGCCTAATGTGGGAGAATGTTCTTTTGCTCGACGCCGACCATCTTGCGCAATTTTCTCGCGCCCAAAGGCTGCGGAAGATCGTGAATGAGATCGCCGCTGCGGGGTGGTTGGAGAAAGATCCCGACGAGGCGTTGAGACTCCTGTGTGACGCAGAGGTTGAGGAACGGCGCAGGAAGGTTGCAGCATGTAGCACCCTGACAGCTAAACTCTTGCTGGCAGTAGGCAATCGTGACGCTGCTCTTCGACTAGCGCTTGGTGAGTTGTCAAAGAAGAATTTCATGATGGGTTGCACCCCGATCGAGATGGCGGAGCTCGTGCTTGCTTCGCATGGACCGACCACCTTGTCCGTGCTGCGCGATGCGCTCACAGAGGAGGGACTGAATCCACCTGCGCGCTGGAATGGTGCCGAAGGCCGGGCATTTGTTGAAAGTATTGGGTTTCCACCTGAGTTTGCCGTATCTCCGGAAAGCCGACGCGAAGCCGAAGAGTCCATCAGTGGTCCAATTCACTTGCCTCCCCTCCATGGTTTTCAGGTGGAAGTTGCGGACGGCCTCAAAGAAATCATGTCCCGAGGGATTGGACGCCGCCGTGCTGTGGTGAGCCTTCCTACGGGCGGCGGTAAAACGCGAGTCGTAGTGCAAACGGCAGTAGAATCGGTGCTAAAACCTGAGGGCGAAAATCGGACCCTACTTTGGGTGGCCCAAACCGACGAGCTATGCGAGCAGGCAGTCCAATCTTTTAGACAAGTCTGGATTAACTGCGGCGCGGCAGCGACCGATTTGCGCATCATCCGATTTTGGGGAGGACACCCGAACCCTGTTCCCCCCGCCGAAGGGGTGCCCGTGGTTGTGGTTGCTTCGATCCAAACGCTCAATGCGAGGGTCTGGAGCAATGCGCTAAGCTGGCTATCGAAGCCCGCCATGGTAGTAATTGATGAGTGTCACCATGCCATCACCAAGAGCTACACGAATTTACTGCGATGGCTTGACGCTGAAGCCGCTAGGCCGGGAGCTCCCGAAACGGAGGAGCCTCCCATCATCGGCCTAAGCGCAACCCCGTTCCGGAGCACGGACGCGGTTGAAACACTACGACTTGCACGTAGGTTCGATCGCACTTGGCTCCCGAAAGACCAGGAGGGTCTCTACGAGCGGTTGCGAGTTCAGGGGGTCCTTGCCGAGGCTCAATACGAAGCGCTAAAGTCTCCAGCACAGTTGCTTGACTCCGAAATTGAACGACTTTCAAAATTCGGGGACGATTGGGAGGGCCTTGATTTCGAGGCTTTGCTTGAGGAGATTAACCAACGCCTCGCTGTGCATGAAATCCGAAACCAAATCCTGCTCAACAGGATCGCATCCAGCACCGAACGCTCAATTCTGTTTTTCTCAAATTCCGTGAGTCACGCGGAGGAGATGGCGGCGCGCCTTCACCTCCGGGGGATACGCGCTGCGGCAGTGAGTGGAAAGACTCCTACGGCTGCAAGACGCAGCTTTTTGGAGAGCTTCCAGCGAGGCGAGACCCGCGTGCTGTGCAACCATAGCGTCCTGACGACCGGCTTCGATGCACCGAAAACAGATCTGGTCCTCATTGCGCGCCAGGTCCTCAGCCCCGTGCGCTATATGCAGATGATTGGGCGCGGCTTGCGCGGCGAAAAGAATGGCGGCACCAAGACCTGCCGAATCGTTACGGTGGTCGATAATTTGGGACGCTTTGCAAACAAGCACCCATATCACTTCTGCGAGAAGTATTTTTCCGCGAGCAGGTATGAAGTGACTCCGGTTGTTGTGGAGGTGCAGACACCGACACCCAGCACTTGGGCGGACTTTACCTGGTGAGGGGGTAAGCCGGGTTCGCTTTGGTAATCCACGAACGCTACCCGCGCGAAAGGAAGGGTCACCGTGCCTTGAGCTTGGCGATGAACTCCTCGTCGCGCGACCGCAGGAAGTCGTCCTGGCCGCAACCGATCCAGAGCAGCCGGAGCCGGGCATTCGTGCCGGCGCGTCGGCGAGCACGGCTTTGCCGACCGTCTCCTCCGGCGGCACCCCGCTGAAAGAGCCGACCCAGTCGAAGCGGTCGAGATTGCCCAGGCCGACCGGAGCGTCTTAGAGCCTGTCTGAAAAATCAAGGAGAGCCAATGTTCATGCGAGTCGGCGGAG
>CAZCBE010000017.1:0-77512 GCA_964496695.1 uncultured Klebsiella sp. | reverse complement strand
GGTGAGGGGGCTGCGCGTGCGGAGCAGAGAAACGCCCCTTGCGCAAGCAGCCCGCCCCCTCACCCTAACCCTCTACCCCGATGGGGGTGAGGGAACGGCTTTTCGCGGCGCGCGGCCTTCAGGCCGCTTGAACGTCCGACCGGCAAATCACGTTGAAGCGGGCTGAAGCCCGCGCGCCGCTGCCGAGGGTTTGGAGCGCGACTGTGTCGGAGACCAGCCGCAGCGCGTGCGGACACCGTAGCTTGCTGCGGCTGGTGCTCCGCACACCGCCGCGCTTCGGGAGCAAGCCGACTCGCGCCAGCGTCTTGGAGTGCGGTGGCCCTCCACCCCTTTTCGAGGTGACCGACCTGCGACGAGCACCGGCAGCGCAAGTGGCCCAAGTCGGCATCGTAGCGCTCTGCCAGTGCCGGAACTGGAGCCATCATCTACTTGGGATTGAGAGGCCTCGCAGACACGGTCGTCCGGTTTCCTCAGTCGGGTGCCAGACAGGAAAGGAGCCGACAAGGCTCGCATCGGAAATCAAAACAACCGTCGGGCTTGGGCAGCAACCACTCACCACCACAGCCCGGGCAAAGTCGCATTCGCTCGGCCGCTTTGCTTCTGCCGAAATAGCGATGCAGGTAGTAATAGACCGGCAGCTTCAACTCCTTCTCGACTTGGACACGCAGTTCCAGCCCATCCTCCGTCAAACCACTGTCGGTCTTTGAAAGCTGCCCATACGCCCAACGCTCGCCAAAGCCGCTATGCATCCAAAGATCATCACAGGCCTGATAGGCCCATTGCCAGCACAACAAGGCTTCACGCGAATCCAAACTCAGCCCACGAAGCCGATAAAGAGGAACCGGCTGATGACAAGCCCCACACGCCAATGGCGTTGAGTCGTCGTAGAGATGGGTAAAGATGTGGACTGAAGGCCGCCTTCGACACGAGCAATATCCGGGTGTTCCCTCAGCTTTGCCTGTGAGCATGGTGCCTGGCGGGCCGACAGCCAGCTTGAGAGCCTCCCGCAACGCCTTCCTGCCACAGGCATCGTGGAAACGAAGGGCCAAACTGCATCGCTCCGGGATGACGCACAACAAGCGAAGGCTCGATCCCCTCCAAGAAACCGAATAATCTTCTGCAAGTTGTCCGTTACTCCGCAGCGCACGGGCATAACTCCACACCGCCTCAAGAAGCTCCCCCGTGAGGCCTCGACTCTGAGCGATAAATCTGATCTGGGAATCGAACACGCGGCGTAGGCTCACCCCTTCAGCTTCCGCTCCAATATCTCCCCCACCAGCGCGGGGTTGGCCTTGCCTTTGGAGAGCTTCATAACCTGGCCTTTGAGGGAGTTGAGGGCGGCGAGCTTGCCGCCTTTGTAATCGGCCACGGGGCCGGGGTTCGCGGCGATGGCGTCGTCGCAGAATTTCTCGATGGCCCCGGTGTCGCTCACCTGCGCGAGGCCCTTGGCCTGCACAATGGCGGCGGGGGCCGTGCCGGTGGCGAACATCTCCGCGAAGACGGTTTGCGCGGCGGAGTTGCTGATGGTCTTGTTCTCGACGAGGGCGACGAGCTCCAGCAACGCGGAGGGCGGGAACTTGAGGTCGGCCAGCGTGGTGAGCTTTTGGTCGGCCGGTTCGACACCGAGGCCAGCTTGCTCGGCGGCTTCCTGTTCGTTGGCTTCAGCAAGTTTCGCCTGGAGGTTGTTGATCACCCAGTTGGCGAGGGCCTTGGGGTTCTTGGCCTGCTTGGCGATGGCTTCGAAATAGGTGCCCAAGGCGACGTTGCTCTTGAAGACTTCGGCGTCGCCGGCGGGGAGCTGGTAGTCGGCCATGAGGCGCTGCTTGCGCGCGAGGGGCAGCTCGATGACGCGGGGGCTGATCTCGGCAAGCCACGGCTCGGCGGGCTCGAAGGGCATGAGGTCCGGCTCGGGGAAGTAGCGGTAGTCGTGGGCGTGCTCCTTGGTGCGCATCTCCTCGGTGATGCCGGCCACGTCGTCCCAGCGGCGCGTGGACTGGATGAGCCTGCCGCCTTTGGTGACGACTTCGATCTGCCGGGCGATCTCATACTCCGCCGCGCGGCGCACGCCGGAGAAGCTGTTCATGTTCTTGATCTCGATCTTCGCACCGAGGGTGGCGGTGCCCTTGGGACGGACGCTGATGTTCACGTCGCAGCGGACCATGCCCTTCTCCATGTCGCAGTCGGAGACCCCGGCCTGAAGGAGGACTTCCTTGAGGGCGTTGAGGTAGTCGTAGGCCTGGTCGGCACTGGTCAGGTCAGGCTCGGAGACGATCTCAAGGAGCGGCACGCCGGCGCGGTTGAAGTCCACGCCGCTGTGGCGGTCAAAGTGGGTGAGCTTGCCGACGTCCTCCTCCAGGTGCGCGCGGGTCAGGCGGACGCGGGAGAGGCCGCCGCCGAACTCGAAGTCCAAGTAGCCGCCCTTGGTGGAGGGCTTGTCGTATTGGGTGAGCTGGTAGTTCTTCGAGGCGTCGGGGTAGAAGTAGTTCTTCCGGTCGAACTTCGCGAAGCCCGGAATCTCGCAGTGCAGCAGGTAGCCGGTCAGCACCGTGAGGCGGAGGGCCTCCTCATTGGCGACGGGCAGCACGCCGGGCAGGCCGAGGCAGACGGGGCAGACGTTGGTGTTGGGCGGCGACCCGAAGGCATTCGGGCAGGCGCACCACATCTTGGACTTGGTCTTGAGCTGGACGTGCGTTTCAAGACCGATGACAGCTTCGTATTCCATAAAAGCGGGGAAATGCTAACCACGGATGAGCGCGCTTGGACACGGATTTTTCCGCCAGCAATCGGATCAGGCCGGCTCGTAGCTGGCGATCTCGGCCATCATCAGCGCTTCACAGGGCGGGCAGATGCCGTGACTGATGTCCGGCAGACGCGACGCCTCAAACCATTTCGTCCGCTGCAGGGCCTCCTCGATCTCGACCCACTCTGGAATGGAGACGCGCTTGCACCAGCCGCAACAGTGGATGAGTTCCTGGCTGCGGAGGACTGCCGGGGCGAGCAGGCCCATCCACGGACGGGCCTCAGATTTGACGATCCGCGAGCGAAACTCGATCCCGTTGTCCGCCAGTGGCAGCATCTGCATCTCCATGAACCTCCGCAACGCCGGGCTGTCACATCGGAAGGGGAAAGTCACCGCCCGGCCAGACTTGCGGACGCGCTCCAGCAGCGTGCGGTAAAGCTGCTGGGTGGTGGTGTCGGAAATGAATTCGAGCAACCGCCGGCCAAGCAAGCCTCGCTCCATCGGGAAATCATTCTCTCTGCCAAACGCCAGCCACGCCTCGTTTACATGAAAGATGCGGCTGTCCGCATCCACATGGAGGACGAAGGACCGGTAGTCAAGCGTGACACCAACGGAGGCGGAAGACGGGTTCATGTTCAGCCAAGCTCTGGATACCCGCCTGGGACAACGGAGTCTGCGCGAAAATTGTCGGGCTATTTCCGGTTCTTGCTCCGCGCCTGCTCCAGCAACCAGGTGTAGAGGGCCTCGGTGCCGTAGGCGTCGTCCCAGCAGTTGTGGCCTACGCCGGGATACTCGGTGTATTTCGCATTCGCGCCGGCCTTGGTCAGGGCCTCCTGCATGTCGCGGCTTGCTTTCACCGTCCCTTCCCGGTCCTTGTCGCCGCAGAAGTTCCAGATGGGCAGGCGGGCGGCGGCGAACTTCTCCGCGTTCGCCGTATTGGGCCCCGCGCACATCGGCACGATGGCCGCCCAAGCGGAGGGGTCCTTGGCCGCAAGGCTCCAAGTGCCGGCCCCGCCCATCGAGAGGCCGGTGAGATACACACGATCCGGGTCCGTGCCGAACTCCGCCTGCGTCTGCTTCAGCATGGCCACGGCCCACTGTGCGTCCGGGCCGTCGGCAAGCCAGTTCGAGCCGGTCCGGCACTGCGGGATGACGGTGACGAAGGGGAAGCTCCCCTTGCGCTTCCAGATGGCCGGGCCGAGGCCGACCATGATCTGGTCAATATTGTTGTTGCCCCGCTCGCCTGCACCGTGAAGGAAGAGCATTACCGGCGACTTGCTGCCCGGCTCATACTTGGTCGGCACAAAGATGACGAAGGGGTGCTTCGCGCCATCGGCATCCGTAAAGACGCGGTTCAAGAAGCCGCGTGCGACGGGCTCAGCAGCTCCGGCAAGGTTGGTCAACAGCGCGATGCCGAGGGCAAAAAAAGCTAACCGCAGCGAAACGGATTTCATGCGAAGCAGGCTGAACGAGCATTCGTGGCCCGGCAAGACGGAAGCGAACGATGCCCATGGCCTCTGTGGGCGCGAAGCGTCTGGAGTGCGCGCGTCTTTCAGCGCCGCTTTTCGGATCGCAGGCAAGCCGTCCACCGCCGCCTGTTGCGGCTGGTCTTCGTGACCCAGCCGCGCTCCACGCTCAGGGCTTCAGCAGCGCCTCGACGCGCTGGCTGAACTGCTCCTGCAGCTTGGCCGAGACGGCCCCTTCCTTCTTCGCCGCAAAGATCGCCGCAGCAGTTTCGTATTCGCCGGCCGGCTTGAGCTGGGCTTTCACGTCCTCGGCCAGGGCGGCATTGAGCACGGCATCCAGCGATTTGCCTTCCTTCTGCAGGCGTGCGGCCAGCGCGTCCCGCTGGCGCAGGGTGAGCTTGTGCGTGGCCTGGAACGACTTCCCCTGCCCTGCATCAAAGCGTGCCTTGACGGTGCCGCCACCGGGCATGTCCACCCAGGCGGTCTCGGCCTTTTGCAACTGGGCGGCATCCAGCCCAAACGCCTGCAACACCCCGCGGGCCATGAGCTGTTCCCCGGCCGGGTTCATATGCACGCCATCGGACGTGAGCAAACGGCCGGGCTTGCCGGTGGTGTTCGGCTTGGCCTTGATGGCGGTCGCAAACATGCCGTAAAGGTCGGCCAGCGGCGCCTTGCGTTCCTTGGCCAGGCTGCGGAGGAACTCGTTGTAAGGCGCGAGCTTCTGATTGTTCTCGGCGTCAAGTTCCTCGCTGATGACGGTGGCGGTGAGAACCACCACCTTGGTGCCGGCGGCGGCGCACTGGTCGAGGATGGCGGTAATGTTCGTCTTGTATTGGTCCAGCGGAACGCCACGCGCGCCGTGCCACACGTCGTTCACGCCGCAGCTCAGGGTCATCCAGTCCGGCTTCTTGTCGAGCGCGTCGCGCTTGAGGCGCTCCAGCATCTGGTTGGACTTGTGGCCGCCGATGCCCGCCGGGATGGGCGTGACCTTGACGCCGTTGGCCTCCAGTCCGGCGACCACGAGCCGCACATAACCAGCCGGGTTGCCCCAGCCACCCGCAGTGATCGAGTCTCCCATGAAGGCGACCTTCTGGCCGTCCTTGACGAGGATTTCCGCAGAGGCCGTGCTGGCCGCCAGGAACGCGGCTCCGGCCACCAGGGCGAAAGCGATTTGACGCGGAAACGAAAACCAGCCGGCTGAACTAAGTTGCATGGGCGAATTACGGCCGCATTAGTGGCAACGATGCAAGCCGCGAATACTCAGCCCGTAATTGTTTTCTCCATGCCCAAAAGTCATCCTCCGCATCGGCAGGACGAAACATTGCCTTAGACTCCCGCCACAACATTATTGCATCGGATGACGCACGACTACCTGAAACGCTGCCACGCCCTGCTCGAAACCGTCGAGCGCCAGACGCCCCAAATCCAGCAGGCGGCGGGCTGGTTCGCCGAGACGATCCTCGCGGGGCGGATGGTCCATCTCTTCGGCTCCGGCCACAGCCGCATCCTGGTCGAGGAGATGTGGCCGCGCTACGGCTCCTTCCCCGGCTTCAACCCCATTGTCGAACTGTCGCTGTCCTTCCACAACCTTGTCATCGGTGCCAACGGTCAGCGGCAGGCGATGTTCCTGGAAAACGTCTCCGGCTTCGCGGAGCGCATCCTGCGCAACTTCGATTTGTCCCCGCAGGACTGCGCGCTCGTCGCGTCTTCCTCGGGCTGCAACGTGGTGCCCATCGAGATGGCCGAGCAGTTCAAAAAGCGCGGGGTGAAGGTCGTCGCCATCATCAGCCGCGCACACTCGGAGGCGAGCACCAGCCGGCACGCCAGCGGCAGCAAGCTGCAGGACTTCGCCGACCTCGTCCTCGACACCGGTGCGCCCGTCGGTGACGCCATGGTCTGGGTGCCGGGGCTGGAAACGCCCGTCGCGCCCGGCTCCACCATCGGCGGCTGCGCACTGATTAACAGCCTCAAGGCCGAAGTCGCCGCGCGCCTCACACAGGCCGGCCATCCGCCCAAGGTCCTGACCGCCGGAGCCGTTGTCGGCACCAAGAAGGCGACGGAACTGTTCGAGGCCGCCTACGACGAGCACGCTCATCGCATGGCGAAACTCTACGAAAATCTGGGGGCCAAATGAGCGCACGCGTGCTGTTGGTGGAATGTGCGGATCGCGCGGGCTTGGTGTATGGCATCACCGGCGTGCTCTTCCGGCGTGGCTTGAACATCGTCGGCAACCAGGAGTTCGTGGACCGCGAGACGGCGCGCTTCTACATGCGCACCGAGTTTGACGGCGAGGCCGAGGCCGCCGCGCTCGTCGCCGAGGTGCAGGCCGTCCTGCCAGAGGATGCCTCGGTGCGGCTGTCCGATCTCGCGCCCAAGCGGATCGTGGTCTTCGCCAGCAAGGAGCACCACTGCCTCGCAGATTTGCTCGTGCGGCACGAGTTCGGCGAACTGAACGCGCGCCTGCTGGCCGTCGTGAGCAATCACGAATCACTCGCTCCGCTCGTCGCCAAGTTTGGTCTGCCGTTCCATTTTCTCCCGCACGAGAAGGCGACGCGCGAGGCGCACGAAGCCGGTCTGCGGCGCATTGTGGCCGACTATCAGCCTGAGTTTCTCGTCCTGGCCAAATACATGCGCATCCTCAGCTCGGATTTTGTCGGCCGCTTTCCCTCGCGCATCATCAACATCCACCATTCGTTCCTGCCCGCCTTCGCCGGTGCGAAGCCGTATCATCAGGCCTTCCAGCGCGGCGTGAAGGTCATCGGGGCCACCGCGCATTTCGTCACCGATCAGCTCGACGAAGGGCCCATCATCGTCCAGCAGGTCATCCCCGTGGACCACACGCACCGGCCGCAGGACCTGGCCCAGGCCGGGCATGACGTGGAGCAGCTCGTCCTGGCCCGCGCGCTGCGGCTCGTCTTTGAGGACCGCGTTTTTCACTGCGCCAACCGCACCGTGATTTTTGACTGATTATGCAACCGCAACCTCTCCGCACCACCGTCATTGGCAGCTACCCGTTTCCGGGCTGGCTGGAATTCGCCTGCCAGCACCTCGGCCAGTTCGGTGACGCGGACCGCGCCGAGATGGTGGACGACGCGTTGGCCATCGCGGTGAAAGACCAGGTGGACGCTGGCCTCGATGTCATCACGGACGGCGAGCAGACCCGCCTGGACTTCAACCTGAGCTTCTACGGCTTCATCGAGGGCATCGAACTAGAGAGCGCTCCGCCCCGCCGCTTCGGCCCGCCCGCCCACGACCAACGCGGGAAGCACAAAGTCATCAGCGAGCTTCGTGCCCCCCGAGGTTTAGGGGCGGTAGAAGACTTCGAGCGATTGCGGCGGCTGGTCGGGCGTGGTTCTGACTCCGCAGTGGCCCTTCCCCCTCACCCTAGCCCTCTCCCTCCGGGAGAGGGGACAGCCACGGGCGCACGTATTGCAGGCACGCGCGCTGGCTCCGAGTCCGCTGCGGTCAGTTCTAACCCAACGCGAACTGAGTCTCTCCCTCTCCCAGCGGGAGAGGGCCGGGGTGAGGGAGAACGGGTGCTCCAGACTTCAGCCTCCGCCCCGATCTTGAAGGCGAGTGTGCCCGGCCCCTACACCCTGAGCGGCCGCCTGCTGCCCAACGACCAATACAAAAACCGCTGGGAACTGACCGAGGCGCTGCTACCGCTCGTCCGCACGGAACTCGAATCGCTCGTGCGCGCCGGCTGCACCGAGATCTGCGTGGATGAGCCGAGCATGAGCTGCTACGCGCACCGCGAAGACCCGAAGCGCTTCGTGAACATTTTCAACCGCACCGTCGAGGCCGTCGCCGGCAAGTGCCACCTCAGCACGCACCTGTGCTTTGGCAACTACAAGGCCCGCGCTGTCGGCCCGCGCCAATATGCCCCGATGTTCCCAGCCTTCCTCGACCTGCTCGTGGACGAAATCCACGTCGAGATGGCGAGCCGCGAGTTTGCGGAACTCGAAGTCATCGCCGAGATCGCGAAGCGCCACATCGCCGCCGTGGGCATCGTGGATGTGAAGAGCTACTACGTGGAGACGCCGGAGGACATCGCCGCCCGCGTCCGCGCATGCCTGAAGCATGCTCCGGCAGACAAACTCGCCTTCGCCCCCGACTGCGGCCTCTCCCAAACCGCCCGCTGGGCGGCGAAGCTGAAGCTCAAGCACATGGTGGAGGGGGTGCAACGCGTTCGGCGGGAAATCTGACCGAGCAACAGATCTGTGGACGGGTGCTCATGGACTCAGTTCCCCCGCCCCGGAACGCGGGTCTGTGACCCGCAGCAACGTCCTTCGCCCGTTGACGTTGCCTTCTGCCAGCGGATGGGTGGTCGGAAGTTGCTGCGGTCACAGACCCGCGCTCCGCCGCCTTTCGGAGATAGTGTGCGGACGGCCCGTGGCTCCATGCACGGCCGAACCCCACCCAAACGCTGGCTTGCAGGGCTGCCGGAATGCCCGCAGGTTCCCTTCAGATGCTCCGTGGCAGACTCTATCAATCCACTCTCTTCGGAATCCGTGTGGGAGAACAGAATGCTGGAAGCATTCTGAGAATTCTCCTCGGCGCATCGCTTCCAATTCCCCTGATGGTGATGGTCATCTTCATTGTTTGTGATTTGTTCCACTTTAACAAAGACAGTGACTACGAACGATTGGCCGACTCAAGCGTTGAGTTCATTGCACTAGGGTTTGTTTGGTATTCGGTGCTTGGCCTTTTGTATTTTGGGATTCCCTGCCTGATCTACTCGGTTCTGCTTGAGTGGAGGAAGAGAACAGGCAAAAGGTGTCTGCCGGTGAGTCTTGGATTGGGAGCATTTTTCGGTCTCGGTATCGGGTATTCGTTCCTGCCACCATTGGACCGGTGTGGCGCGTTACATTATGCCGAAGGGTTAGTGCATTTTATTGGAGTCACCCTCATGTTTTGGCTGTTAGTTCCAAGGATGCTGGGGTGCATACACAACCGAAAAAGCGATAGCGACAAAGCTGCCACTCCCAGCACGGTCTGATCACGCCGCCACGCTGCCATCGCCACCGACTGCGGCCTCTCCCAAACCGCCCGATGGGCAGCGAAGCTGAAGCTCAAGAATATAGTGGAGTGGGTGCAACGGGTGCGGCGGGCAATTTGACCGAGCAACAGGTCTGTGGACGGGTGCTCATGCACTCAGTTCCCCTGCCCCGGAACGCGGGTCTGTGGCCCGCAGCAACGTCCTTCGCCCGTTATCGTTGCCTTCTGCCAGCGGATGGGTGGGCGGAAGTTGCTGCGGGTCACAGACCCGCGCTCCGCTGTCTATCGCGGCAGTGTGCGCATGGCCCGGTGCTCATGTTCGGCCAAACGGCGGCTTGCCAGCGCCGCTGGAACCCACGCAAATTCTCCCCGATGCACCAGACCAGCTCCAACCCAGTCGAGCCAGGCCAAACCACCCGTTGGCCTAATCCCCGTTAGGTGTCTCTGCCGTCACGCCATGAGCCAGCTCTTTCCAAGTTTTTTGTCCACTCCCCGCCTGCTGCTTCGCCCGTTGCACCGTGGCGATGCGGGCTCACTTTGCAGCTATCGGTCGCTGCCGGAGGTGGCACGGTATCAGTCGTGGGATTCGTTCGGGCCGGATGATGCTGCACGCCTCATCGAAGACCAGCGCGACCGAGAGCCGGCTGTTCCCGGGACCTGGTTTCAGGTGGCCATCGTCGAGAAGGTGACCGAGCGCATGATGGGCGATTGCGGTCTGCACTGCCGGCTGGATGACCCGCGCCAGATGGAATTTGGCATCACCCTGGCCCCCAGCCATCAGGGTCGCGGCTACGCCACGGAGGCGCTCGGCTGCCTGCTCCATTTTGTGTTTGCCACCCTGGGCAAACATCGGGTTTCGGCGGTTACCGACGCCGAGAATCACGCCGCCGCATCGCTCTTCAGGCGGTTGGGCTTCCGGCAGGAGGCTCACCACGTCGAGCATCGGTGGTATAAAGGGTATTGGGACAGCGAGTTTGTGTTTGCCCTGTTGCGGCGAGAGTGGGAATTGCGCTCGCAGCCGAGCCAGGAGCTTGCGCGATGAGCTTCGATTATAACACGCCGCCTTACCATGCGTCACAGCGAACCTGGCGTAAGCGTCGCGGTTGCAATTTGCATGTCCCGTGGGCCGGCTCGCTGAGCCTGCGTCGTCAGGCCCTCAACGCGTCCCGCTAATAATGACTGCAGCAGCCACCTCAGTTCAACGGAGTCGTCCGATATACGCTCTGGCTACGGCGCTGGTGGTCGGGACGGGCCTGCTGTGGCGGTCCGGCCTGCTTCCGCTCCCGGATTTCGTGGCCAAATACGGCGGGGATGCGCTTTGGGCGCTGGTGGTGTTCCTCGGTTTGGGGATCGCTTTTCATCGCGGCACTACGGTGCGAATTGCTTTGCTCGCCGTCGGTTTTGCGTGGTCCGTTGAATTTCTACAGCTTTATCACGCTCCTTGGATAGATGGGATTCGTTCAACCCGCCTGGGACACCTTGTCCTTGGCACCACGTTCAATGGCCCAGACCTGCTGGCATACGTGATTGGCATTGCGCTCGGTGCCTTGGCCGAGCGCGTCTTTCTCAATCGGCCGCGGCGTTTGGGTCGTCAGGCCACTTCGCACGCACATGAGAACTGTTAGCGGCCCGTTCCATAAAGTTGTCGCGTCCGATGTGATTCGTGACGGACTCGGCGTTGAGCTGATCGCAGGAGACGAGACGGTCGCAGAAGTCTTTCGTTGTGACGCGGACCATTCCTTGGTGATCACCACCTTCAGCAACAATGTGCCGCTCGTCGCCATTGAGGAGCTTGTTGCGGTCGCACGCTCTAAGCTGCGGGCGTTCGAGGACGGCACTCCTTTGCCTGCTTATGTTTCACCGGGTTGTCAGGCCGGTTCGCACACGTCCATGAGCGCAACGCACCTGCAGACCAAGAGCCTGGAACTGGTTCCGCTGACGCTTGAGGAAGTCCGCGCGATGGTCGAGACAATGAGCCCTTCCGAGCAGGCGCAGTTATCAGCCGACTGGCTGGCGCGGCTTCACGCCTCGACTTCGGCCGACCCGTGGACGCATGGTTTCTCCTTGGTGCATCGGGACAGCCGCATCGTCGTCGGGAAAAGCGGCTTCAAGGGGCCGCCGGCAGCGGATGGCGTGGTCGAGATCGCCTATGGGGTTGCACCCGAACATCAGGGCAAGGGATACGCTACCGAAGCAGCGCAGGCGCTGGTTGCCTTCGCTTTCAGCAGCGGACGGGTCCGCGTGGTCAGAGCCCACACGCTCCCGGAAGCAAACGCCTCGACGCGAGTCTTGACCAAGTGCGGGTTCCAACCCCTCGGCGAGTTCGTTGATCCGGAGGACGGATTGGTATGGAGATGGGAGAAACACCATGAAGCGGCCATAGGCGTATGAAGTATCCCGATGGATCAACGATTAAGATTGGAGACCTCATCTGGTGGGACGAGGGCTATTGTGTTGGTTACGTCCAGGCCGTCGCTGAATCCAGAGCCGAGCTTGGCAGTTGGGGGTTCGATAAGCCTCATATTCTTGTCTCCAACATTCATCCATTTGATCCGGCATCGCACACGGGAGTGGCTTACGGTGAGTCGTTTCTGACGGACGATGGCATTGGATTGCTCACGCCGGAGGAGCGCGTTCAGTTCGAGCAAGCGACCGCCCAGGCACATAAACAGGTGGCGGCAGACTTCGAGTATTCGGCTTATTCGGTGTTTACGGATGTTCGGGATTGCAAGCTCACCGGACGGATTTTCAGTTTCAGGAAGGCTGATGGGACGGAATTGCAGAGGATAAAAGTTCCTGCGAACAAGTGATGGCACGCTCCATAACGCTGCGCTGCATTTGCCGCAGCGAACCGTGACTGTCGCCGTCGCAGAGCCTAGGTCGTTAGCCAGCATCATGCGTTATGTGGAAGCGAGTTCCCATCTCAGACGACAAGCGATACGTGCTCAGTCTTTGCCAAAGCGCAGCGAGACATCGCTATTGCGTCGTCACGGAGGTCGGCAGCACGCCGCCTGACATGGTTTTTCAGACGGAGGAGATTCCAGCGGACCTCATCCGCTGTTACGCATCCGAGGCAATTGCCGCGTGCTTCAGGCTATCAGATGGTGGTGGTTTCGTATTTGGGCCTCACGGAGAGTGGTTCACTACCGCAGAAGCATCTGCTCTTCGGCAGGCCGACCACCATTCAGTGCCTTGGGCCACAGAAGTTCGGCCAGCATTGCCGCCAAAATGATGCCTGCGCTAAAATGAACCGGGCCAAATTACCAAGCGTCGGTCGTTGGCCGTATTGCCCACATCCAATCCACGTATGATTCTTGAGGCAGCCATCCTGAACGTCCGGGACGGAACGGGCGAGGCGTTTGAGTCAGCCTTTCGTGAAGCGTCCCCCATCATCGCTGCGATGCCCGGCTACCACTCGCACGAACTCCGGCGCTGCCTGGAGGTTCCCGGGCGATACCTCCTGCTGGTGCATTGGCAGCGGCTGGAAGACCACACGGTCGGCTTCCGGCAGTCCGCCGGGTATCAGCGCTGGCGCACCCTGCTGCACCACTTCTACGATCCGTTCCCGACGGTGGAGCACTATGGCCAGTCGCTGGTCACCTGATCCGGAACACGGGGGTTGAATTCCAGGCACCCTTGTTCAACGCAGAGTCACAGCCGGCAGAGCCGCAATCAAAGCGGCGGATGACTGGATTTCGTCTCTGCGCTGGGTGAACGCGCTTTCAATTGCATCCCTGCTTGGGTGAGCCGCAGGGGCCTTGAACTGTCGCAACTATCACCCCACCGCATCAGAATCCCAAGTTTTAAGTATGCCGACGGAGGGGGTCGAACCCACACTCCCGTAAGGGAACCAGATTTTGAGTCTAGCGCGTCTGCCAATTCCGCCACGTCGGCACCATTGCGGTTGCGGTGGGAGCCGCACTCCAGCGTCCGCATTGCCCGAGCAGCCTAACCAGAGCGGCGGGTGGCGTGCAAGCGATTCGTCAGCCGGCGGGTTCTCCCGGGCGCATCTTGGCACTGCCCCCGCACGACGGCGGAGCGCGGCCCGCTGGGCCGCAGCGGCTGGCAGCAGGGAAAGGCTTGGGAAGCTCCGCAGCCCGTTCTGCAGGGTTGCCGCTGCGGCCCGGCGGGCCGCGCTCCGGGGGCAGTGCGCGGATGCGCCCGGTTCTCCCGGTTGCGGTGGCCCTCCCAGACGCGGTTCCAGACGAAGCTTCGTCGGAATGATGGGCAAAACCCAAAAAAGAGATTGGCTGGATTAGGCATATCCCCTAGGGTCGAGACAGTATTGACCCCGCCTGAAGTGACGTTGCCTTCCAGCGGGTGACAAATTCGTATGCAAGAACCGCAGCCAAGTCCACGAACTGTTCTTGGCGAGAGCGGTTAGCCAGGCAAGCCAGCACGGCGCTCACATACCGGCGCATGCGTCAGCAAACATTTTGGCCACCACAACTGCGATGAGCAATCACCGGCCGACATTCTCGAATCGGGCGACCGCCAAAGCCGCGCTCGCCACCCTTTCCCAGAGCCTGCCGCGCCCAAGCGTTCCGATGCCTGCCACCGGGGCTCGCTTCCGCACCGGGCTCCGGCGCTGCCTGGGAATGCTCCTGCTCTGTTTGGGGCTGCAACACGCGACGATGGCGGACACCACACGGCCCCAGACCATCCAGTTGCGCAAGGGCTGGAACGCGGTCTATCTGGAAGTGCATCCCGAGAATTCCGATCCCGCCAAACTCTTCGCCGATGTCCCGGTGGACATTGCGGCCTCCTTCACCGGCCCGCTCTCGTCGGCCCAGTTTATGACGGACCCCGGAGCCAATCTTTTCCGCCTGGCCGGGTGGTCGGTCTGGTATGCCGGCTCACGTCCCGATGCTTTTCTCAAGACCCTGCACGACATCAGCGGCCAGCAGGGCTACCTGCTCCATGCCAAGCAGGATTTTTTGTGGACCGTGACAGGTGCGGTGGTGCCGCCGGGGATTCGCTGGCAGCCGGATGCCTTCAACTTCGTCGGGTTCGCAGTGGATGCGCAGGCCGGTCCAACCTTCAGCAGGTTCTTCGGCGGCTCCACGGCGCATAACCACAATCGCATTTACCGGTTGGATCAGGGTGTCTGGCGGCAGGTGAACAGCCCCGCGGCGGAAGTCATGCGGTCCGGGGAGGCCTTCTGGATTTATTCCGTGGGGGCATCCACTTATCAGGGCCCCTTGCAGGCTGAGACGGCCAGCCGCACCGGCCTCGCCCTGGGCGCGGCGGCGGACTCCGTCATTTTGCGCAATACCACCACCCACCCCGTGGCTGTCACGATGGAGCACATCGCCGCCGGGCCGAACCCGGTGCCCCTCTCGATCGTGGTCCTCGCTGTGGGTGACACCAACGCCCCCGTCAGGTCCATGGCCACGCCGAAGCCGGACGGAGCGTGGCAGCAGGCCGTGCCGGCGATTGAGGCGAAGCAGGCCTTCCGCATCCCCTTTGAGCTGCGGCCGGAAGCCATGAAAGAGTCCCGGCAGAGTTCGCTCCTCAAATTCTCGACGGATGTCGGGACGGAAATCTGGATCCCGGTCTATGGCTTCCGCAACGATCTCAATGGCAACTGACCGGACGACCTTCAATCAGGCCACCACTGTGCATCGCTCGTTCATGAAAACTGTTCTCGCCAGGCGTCCCGTCTGGTTTTCGTTGTGCGCGGCGATGCTCGTTGGGGCCGCCGGATCTGCCATCGCCCAGACGGCCGCCAGCCCGTTCCGCGGCCTCTGGATCGGTCAGGTCACGCTGAACTATGTGACGGAGGTGTCCGTCCCGTTGGACCGGAACAACAACGCCGTCGCGCCCGAGCCACGGATTCCCACGCCCACGGCGGACCAGGCGCACCTGCGCATGATTCTGCATGTGAACGGTGCCGGCCAGGTGCATCTGCTGAAGGACGTGGTCATCCTCAATCGCAAAAGCCCCACCAACAGTCTGAGCGGAACGGTGGACCTGAGCGCCAACCCCAACGGCGTGCCGGACTCCGCGGCGGCCGCCACGGACAGCGATGTCGTGCTGGTGACCGACGAACGGCTTTACCCCACGTTTCCGGTGCAATCGGCCGTGCGGATGGCCAGTTCGGTGTTCGACTTCGGCGACCGCCAGGCGACAGAGGCGGTCAACGACATCGTCAGCCGCGCCGCCACGAACGCCGCGCAACTGGTCCGCGCCAGCAGCACCAGTCTGGCCACTTCCGCCAACCAGATCGCCGTCATCAACGCGGCGAGCAACTCGGCTTACACCGCTGTGGCCCCGGTGGTGGCCAACTCCGACGTGGCCGCCTCCTTTGCCGGGTTCCTCAGCACCCACCTGCCCTCGACCAAGGTCACGGCCATCGCCGCCGCCGCCAATCCCAGCACCGAAGCGGCGGTCGCGCGCGCTGCCGCCACCGCCACCAACCTCGCCTCCTTCTACCGGGACGCCCGCGCGCTGGACCTCGTCAATGCCATCGTTGCCGCCGTCACCACCAACGCCGCGCCGGCCAAGACCAACGCGGCGCACAACATGGCGGCGGCGTATGCCGACGTGAACAATCTCTATCAAAGCTTCCTCGCCACCACGCTGGTGGGCGACATGATCGTTGCCGCCGCCGGGGCGGCGGCCTCGAATGCCATCGTGACGGGCGCGACGGCGGCCACGGTGCGGGGAGCCGTGACGAATCCCGGCCCGGCAAAGGTCACCGAGGCCCGCACGGAAGCCCTGCGGCGGGTGGTGCCGCCCTACGCGGACACCCGGGCCGCCGACGCCGTGCTGCGCATCCTCAACGCCATCGCCGCCAGTGCCGCAGCCACTCTGCCACCCACCACGAGCTTCGAGGCGATCAAGGCGGCGGCCATTCAGTCCGGCCGCAACGAACTCACCAGCATGGTCCTGCGCTACCCGGTTTCTCTCCTCGCCCCCACGCCGGACTACACGGCCTTTGTGCGGGCGAACTCCCCCACTGGCCTGGTGGGCAGCGCCCAGCTTGCCGCGCTGGCAGCGGCCACGGGCGCGGTTTCGGAAAAGGCGAACAACCCGCTCTTCACCCCGCAATCCTTGGAAGACGCCGCGCGGACGGCGGCGATCAACGCCCTGCAATCCGTGTATTCTGCGGCTGCCCGGGCGATCCGCACGGAACTGCCCTTGACCGGGAAGTTCGGTCCCGGGAACGGGGATCCGCGCCTGACCTGGGACATCAAGCTGGCACCGCTCGGGGCGGCAGGCCTGACGGGCAGCATCCTCCTGCCGGCCAACCATCCCACCAATCCGTTCCGCCACCGGCGGCACCCGGATCATGCCATCGGCTTCGACATCACGCGGAACCTGCGCCTGGATTTTGACGGCACCACCGCAACCGCGCCCACGCGCGCGGGCTACGGGGTGGACCGCGTGACCGGCACCTACCGCGAGGAGATTTTCGGGCTGCACAAGAAACTGGGTCCCCAGCAGAACCTCGGCCTGCGCGTCGAGGGGAAATTCGAGCTGAACCGGATCAGCCTGGTGGACACGTTGAACGCCCGTTAAGAGCTTCTGTTATGAGATACGTTGCTTACCTGCGGTCATCGGTGGCCGCGCGAGTGTTTTTGTGGCTGGTCGCGGCGGGCCTGTTCTTGGGCGGCCGCGGGCCGGACGCCCGGGCGCAGGGCGTGCCGACCTCCCAGGTGCCGTTCACGCTGACCCTCAGCGGGACGGGGGATGACCCGAAGTTCGTGTTCGTGAACCGCTCGCGGCTCACCATCAGCCGCCTGCGCATCACCATCGGCGACACCCGCCGGGTGTTTGACTCTGTCACCGGCATCACGACCAGCGCCGGGGCCTCCGTCACGGACCAGACGCCGAGCGCCGCCGAGGGCGGGGGCAGCAGCGGGACCATTGACCTGAGTCTGTCCGGGTTTGGGCCGGGTGCACGGCTGGAATTCACCGCCGATCTCGATCTGGTGGGCGACCTGACCACGGTGCAGAACTTCCGCACCGTCTTGTTTAATAACGGGGCGGAGGACAACTCCATCGTCACGGTGAACACCCAGGAGGGACCGTCCGACACCTTGACCCTGCCGGACAATGCGGCGGACCCCAGTGCGCCTGTCTATACGTTCTCCAAAGGCTCACGCAAGCTGCTGATCAGTTCCGTGGCAGAGAGCGGCGACATCGTGGGCCGGGTGGACGTCCGCTCCTTCCCCAGCCCGACGGCCCAGATCAGCGTGTCCACGGTCTTGGCCACGAATGTTGGCAGCGCCCGGCAGTTGGAGGCCTTCGATGGCGAGACGGTCGAGGTCCGGGCCACGCGGGAGGTTTACTTCAACATTCATGGCCAGGACATCACTGCCGTGGTCGCCGGCAACCCGGCGGCAATCCAGACGGACGCGGAGGAGCGGTTCACCGCCTTTGGCATCTCCGTCAACAACCAACCGCAGACGGGCGACCCCACGCTCTTCCGTTTCGAGGTCACGGGTGACACGGTGATCGAGGCCAAATGGAAGCATGACTACGCGCTCACGGTCAGCCACGATTTCTCCAAGACCGAAAGCCAGGACCGTGTGGGCGGCAAACCTTGGGCGGGGCCGATCAACTCCCCGGCTTCGGGCAATCCGGACCCGGCCGCGCAAAAGCATTGGATTCAGCGGGGAACCACGTTTATTGCCAAGGTTGACGGGCAAGTGGCCGATTTGTTTTCAAGGCCCGGCATGCCCTTCCGCTATGTGCCGAAGGCGTTTCTCTCCTACGGCCCGCCGAACCGGGACAAAAGCTCCGCGACCGGCGACCGCAGCAAACGACTGGCAGTGGGGGGACAGGGTTTGGACATCCGCACCCACACAAACTCCGTGTCTGCCACGGCCTTCACCGTCGGCCAGTCACCACCGCAGCGCCAGCAGGTGCCGGAGTTCACCATGCACGGGCCGGGTGGCATCAAGTATGTCTGGCAGATCCAGTTTGGCGTGAGCGTAAATGTGGATGATCTGGCCAAATCTTCGGTGCCCAAAGTCTTCACCGGCTCATTGAGCGCGCTGACCGAGGCTGGCTCGGGCGAGGGGACGTTTTACTTCGACCCTGGCACGGCGGTCGTCGTGGCCAGTCTCGCCACGACGTCTGGAACGAACAATAATTTCCTCAAAGGCTGGATCAGTGGCGACGGCTACTACTTCGGCGGTTCGGGCAGTGTTGACTCCGTGGAAGGCACGCTGCTCGAAGGGGCGGTGGCAGGCAGTCCGGCGGCCTGGGAGAAGTCCTTCGTGGCACCAGACGGCAAGACCTATCGCGGGCTTCGCGTGCCGAACATGCAGCGTTCCGCCAAGGTGATGTGGACCCATGGCGGACGGCAAATCCGGGTCACCGCCCGGATCGGTGAATATGTCTTTCAGACCGACCGCACCAATCTCGCCGGCTCCTTCCCCACCCCGCCGGAAACCTTCGTTACCAACCAGGTGACCGGGGTCAACAAGAACATCGCTGCAACGGGCATGGCGATCTGGGACGAGGCAGCAGCCCGGCTTTATCCGCTCGTGCCCGGCTCGTTCACGGTCAACTGGCGTTTCGCCGGCGCACCCGCCGAGGTCATCGTGACGGCCCTTTATCCGACGGTTCCACACTATCCCCACATTGCCAGCGCGCCGCCGGTGGCACTGGATCCCGACGCCACGGACAACTTCATCTTCAAGGAAGTCAAATATACGGAGAACTCGGCCATGGTGGATGGGAGCAAGTGGTTCACCGCCACGAACGCCGGCAAGACCGTGCTGCTGTTTGGTGACATCCAGCGGACCGGCCGCGGGATTCCGCGCGAGTTTCTCAAAGTGCGGGTGGTGGAGACGAAATTGTGGAACGACAACCAGGCACCCGCCCTCCCTGCGGTTATCGGCCAGAAGATCACCGATGCGCTGGACCTGGCCAAGCTGGGCACCGGCTATCTGATGTTCACGAACCGGGTGCGTTACAACCCGTTCGTCTATGATGGCAGCAAGCTGAGCGGACTGGCCGCCAAGGATGTTTACAAAGCCGCCGGTCTGGCGGCCAACCCGGCGGTTGCGACGGTCGCCAACCGGAGCCTCCTCCCGGGCCCGATCATCCCGGTGAACCTCCATCCCGGCGCGCAGGCGGACAACACCGACCGCATCGTGGTGGTCTGGTATCAGGACCCCCTCAAGCACGACCGGCTGCTGTGGCCCTACATGGCGCGGGCCTACACGCCGCGCTGGCCGGCCACGTCGGCGGAGGGGCTCGGGCGGATCGTCATCGCCAGCCAGCATGGCAGCGAAAGCCTGAACAGTTCGCGCGTGGATCAGGAAGTGGTGCCGGCGATTGGAAATTTCCCGCGTGAGACAACCTACAACCCCTCCCGGCTGCAGCAGGTGCAGGTTTATCAACAGGCGGATCGCAGCTTGCCGGGTTACAATCCGAACGAGGAGCACGCCCTGCTCGCGCCTTCGCTGCGCTTCGCCTCGGTTTCGCCCCGTCCCTCGGCGGCCTACGCCCTGCGCAACAACGATCTCAATCAATACAACAGCGCCTCGACCACGGAAACTGGTCAAACACCCGACAGCTACACCTCGCACCCCTTCGTGCTCGTGCAGTTCTTCGACACGGCGGACCAGGAGTTCAAGATGCGGGTTTACTCGGTGCTCCGCGAGGATTTCAGCGTTCCTGGCTACCGCTTCGCCAATCGCAACACCGTCACCCTGATCAACGGGTCCACCCGGGTCACGCCCGGCACCACCACCAACATTGCCGCCACGGTGGCCAAGCTCAACACCGAGCCGCATGTGACAATGCTGGCGGGTGAGCCGATCATCCCCTTCTACCCGATCGGAGTGGTCAACGGCGCGGCCCCCTGCCCCGACACCTTCGGCGTCAACCTCAAGAACCAGGCGGTCTTCTGGAAGGACCACAAAGGCACGACCTGGGGCGTCTCGGGCGGCACCAACGCCTGGTTCATCCAGTCCGACTACTACCGCATGGCGGCAGATTTCTGGTGGCCGGAGGATGAGGCGGGCTTCCTCCAGGCGGCCGAGGACGGCAAGTTCACGCCGACTTTCCCCAATGTCGGCAGTTGCATCTCCTTCCTGCCCGTGAACATTCAGGCGCTCCGCAGCCTTTCGACATCGGCCGACATCACCCCCACGTTGACCCAGCTCAATGACCTCGCGCCGACGCCCATCCTATACAAGAGCGACTGGCCGGAGATCCTGCCCACGCTGAAAGCCGGCGAGACCCTGACGTTTTCCGGCGGCGAGCATCGCGCCGACCGTCCGTTCACCACGGTCGTTGACAATGGCGTGGTGCGCACGGTGGAAACCCCCGGACTGCCCGGCGTGGTCGCGTTTGCCTGCGCTGAGGTGGTGTTTGATTCGCTGAATCCGTTTGCCAGGAGCGACCAGTGGACCGCTCCGGCGGGTTGGACCGCACGTATGGCTCAAACGCTTGACGTGCGCAGCGTGCCGCTGGCCTTTGCCGACTTCCCGCCCGCCCTGGCCCCGGCCACCAAGCGCACCCGCGTGAAGCAGGGCAAGTATGTGTTCGCCGAGTTGCCGGCCTCGTTGCAGAACCGCGTGCGCTACGATCCGCTGAACGGCAAGCTCGAGATCTCGGGCCTCCTCAATGACAAGGCCATCGGCAACAGCACGCTCACTGCGGCCCCGCCCGCCGTATATGTTTTGGAACCGAACATTTTCACCGAGGACGAGCGCATCGCGCTTCGGAACCTCTCGAAGGACAATGACACTTGGACCACCGCTGTGGACGAGCTGGCCAAGTTGTCCCGAAATCCCGGGTTGCTGGACTCGAACCGCTCCATCAGCAATCTCAAGACCTTTTGGCGGAGCTACTATTCCAGCCTCGGCTCGCTGGCCGCCACCGACCCCGTGCCTCTGCCAGTCGCCATCGAGGACGCGGACGACGCGTATCACGTTGGCCTGGCCCCCAAGGTGATCTACGACGACAACGGGAATGTGGTGACGATCGAAGACCCGTTGAATCCCGGCCTGCGACGCGTGATCAGCGATCCCCGCGTGGCGGCCCCTGCCCGCCTCTTCGGTCCGGGTCTCGCCTTGATTCCGAACGGCAACTTCCTCGACATCAAGGGTGCCCTGCCGCCCGTCAGCTACGTGGTGGTCGCGGAGAACAACGACCCCACTCTCGGCGGTTCGCCCGTCACCCTCCACATCATCAAGGTGGACCGCAACGAGCGCTATCGCGGGGCCATCAAGACCACGGAATCGGACAATGTCTTCGATGAAAACCTCGGCCTGCGGCATCAGGGTGACTTCGGGGCCAATGCCGATGACCTGTTCTTCGAGTGGTGGTATCGCCCGGATGACGGCAGCCTGAACGTGCCGCCGCCCGACCTGTTGAAGCCCGGCCAGACCAACCCGTGGAAGCTCTTCCCCGACGACACGGGCAAGCAGGGCAAGGGCCGGTTCCAGATCACGCTCAAGGGCAACCCGAATGCGCCGGAGACTTTGATCGCAGACACTTGGTGGTTCGTGCGCTATCGCCACAAGAATGACGACGTCTCGGGCATCAACTGGAAGGTGAACCAGACCGACGAATCGGGAACGGTGGTGTCCAATGCCGTGAACTTCACCTGGGCGGGCGCGGGCAACTCGCAGCCGTTCGTGGACGCTGACCAGGACGGCATCCCTGACTACCGCGCCCAACTGGCGCAGGGTTGGATCAAGCGCGTGCTGGACGCCGTGAACCCTTACGAGGCGCGCATCCGCGCGTTCGACGGCGACAATCCTTCCACCAAATCCTCCATGCTCGCCCAGTTTGGGCAGCGGTTCGAGGGTCCGGTGGCCCTCAATCCGGACAAGAACGTCATCGAGAACGTCGGGCTCATCGAACTGTATGGCACCGTCCTCAAGCGGGGCCGGGATTTGACCATTGACCTCTCGCGCCCGGTCAGCACGCCCGCGATTGCCAATGCCCTGCAACTCGCCTCCACCCGCCTCGCGGACTTTTACACCCTGCTGGGCAACGAGGCCTATGTGGACGCGCAGGATCCGTCCATCGGATATGGCAGCGGACTCGGGAATGACTTGTCCGGGGCCGGGCCGGGCTACGGTGGTATCTCGCCAGCGGTGTTCAGCTTTCAGAACCAGGTGTCCTCACTCATCGAGGAGGAGCTGGGGCTGCTGCGCGGCGTGGATGATTTCTTCGCCCGGCCCGTTTACAACCGCATGTTCTGGAACTTCACCAAGGGCGAGGGCGAGGCGGCCTATGCGATGAATTACAACCTGACCGACATCACGGCGGACGGGTTCATCAACGAGGATGACGCCATGACGCTCTACCCGCAGGGACATGGCGATGCGTGGGGTCACTACCTGACCGCGTTGCGCAACACATACACCCTGCTGAACCACCCGAACTTCAACTGGGTGTCACGCTCGGAGTTCTACAACCTGCAGGACATCGTCATCAAGGTGGACTTCCTCGACGAGCGGAAGTTTGCGCAGGTCGCCGCCACCAAGGCCAAGGCAGGCGCGGAAGTCGTCAACCTCACCTACCGCGAGAAATACGTGGAGCAGCCCGAGGCGCAGTGGCAGGGCTACACCGACAGCAACAAGGATCGCGCGTGGGGCGTGCAGGACTGGGCGCGACGCGCGGCCCAGGGCGCCTACTTTGACTGGGTCACGGCCAACGCGCTGCTGCCAGCGGTTCATCCCAACGACACCCTGACCGGCATCCAGAAGGTGGATCGCAAGGCGACTTCCGACATCAACGTCATCTCGGCGAATTTGAACGCGATCCAGACCACCGTGGATCAGTCCAACAAGGGCTACAATCCGCTGGGCCTGTCCGGGAATGTGGTCCCGATGGACCTCGACCCGAATTTCCTTGTCGTTGGCTCCGGGGTCCAGAGCCGGTTCCACTTCGACCAGATTTACGAGCGCGCTCTCGCCGCTATGGAGAATGCCAAGGCCACCTGGGACAATGCCAACGAGGATCGCAACCGGCTGCGCCAGGTGGCCAACACCGAGGCGGAATTCCGCAACGAGGTCTTCCAAGAAGACCTCGCCTACAAGAACCAGCTCATCCAGATCTTCGGCCGGCCCTATGAGGGCACGATTGGCCCCGGCAAAATCTATCCAGCCGGCTACGACGGGCCGGACTTGCTGCTCTACATGTATGTGGACGTGCGGACCATTGACAAGGATACCGTGCCGGGGCCGACCTCTGATTTCGCCGAGTTTGGCAAGGACGGGACTCTCAAGGCCGGGGCCTTGTTCGACGCGTTGAAAGGCAACGCCGGCGTGTCCGCCTACACAATCTCTGCCGATATCCGGGCCATCTTCGCCGGATCGCTCGCCCCGGACGACAGTGGTCCGGGCGGTGCGATCTTCGCGCGGGATGGTGCCTACAACGTCGGCTTCACCGACATGTCGGACCCGCGGACACCGCTTGACGGGTTGACCCAGTTGTTCCCCGTATCGGCCTCCGGCTACACGTTCAAGGCCCCGCGCGATTGGGGCAAGCGGCTGGCGGTGGGCGAGTTGCAAACACAGATCAACGGCATGCTCCAGCAGGAGGCAGCCGTTGCGGCCTCGATCATGGCGTGGGACGGCCTGGCCGGTGACATCCTGGCCACCATCCACCTGGTCAACGCCCGCATTGATACACAGCGCACCATTGACAAGCGGAACAAGGACTTGGCGATTGCTCAGGTGGTCGTTGAGAGTGTCGTCAAGACGATTGAAACGATCCGGTCAATCATTGTGGACGGTAAAAAACAGGTGGAGGCCTCCTTCGAGGCGGCCGGCGAGTCCATTCCGGCGAACGTGGGTGTTTACGGCCTGGCAAACGGGCCGGGCGACGTTCTGAAACCTGCTGACGGCGGCCTCAAGCTCGCTGGCGTTGGCGTTTCAGCGGGCATCGGTCTGGCGGAGAAAATCATGCGCGGCGTCCAGGCGGCCACCGAGATTGCTTTCGCGGCCGCCCATGTCGCGGTGGACGCGGCGAACGCTGATGCGGAGCGGACGCTGGCCGAAAAAGAATGGCTCGTGGAAATCGAAACCATCCTTGGCGACGAGGCGATCACGCGGGTGAATGTTTTCAAGGAAATCGAGGCCCTGAGAGGATTGTCGGACGAGTATCGCGCGAAGGTGGCGGAGGGATCGCGCTTGGTGGACGAGCGCACGGCCTACAACAAGCGCGTGGCCGCCGCCACCCAGCTCAACCGGTATTCAGACATGACTTTCCGCGTGTCGCGGAACCACGCGATGAAGACCTACCGGGACACCTTCGACCTCGCCGCCAAGTATGCCTATCTTGCGGCGAAGGCCTATGATTACGAGACCAACTTTGACCCTGCCGATCCAGGCCATCCCGGCGCGCTCCTAGCCGACATCGTTCGCTCCCGCCACATCGGGCAATACGATGGCGCGCCCCGGACGGGCCAGGGCGGTTTGGCTGAACCGCTGGCAAAGTTGAAAGCCAACTACGACAACCTGAAGCCGCAGTTGGGCATCAACAATGCCAAGCTCGAAACCGGCAAGATGTCGCTGCGCACTGAGCATTTCCGCATCCTGCCCAAGGGCAACACCTCCGGCGCGAATTCGGATGCGGTGTGGGCAGAAACACTCACCAAGGCGCGCGTGCCAGACCTCTGGCAGGTGCCGGAGTTCCGCTACAATTGCCGGCCCTTTGCCTCCTTCACCGATGCTGCCGGCAATCCGGTGGCCGAGCCAGGCATAGTGATCCGGCTCTCGAGCACCATCACCGCCGGGAAGAACTTTTTTGGCAAGCCACTGGCCGGCGGCGACCATGCCTATGACCCCAGCCAGTATTCCACCAAGATTGGAGCGGTGGGTCTCTGGTTCTCGGACTATCAGAGCGGCGATCTGACCACCACCTTGCCGTCCGCGCCGCGTGCTTACCTGATTCCGACCGGCACAGACATCATGAGCGTCTCCAGCAGTCAAAACCCGAGCGTGGTGCGGCTCTGGAAGGTGTTGGATCAGCAGATTCCGGTGCCTTACCGCTCTGTCACCGCTTCCTTGGACCAGTCGAACTGGATTCCGTTGCTGGACAGCCTGAACGGGCGCATGGGTGAACCGCGCAAGTTCCCGATGATGCGCGGCTATCACGACGGCGGCGACGCCGTCAACAGCGATGAACTGGCCTTCGACACCCGGCTGGTCGGCCGCTCCGTCTGGAACAGCCAGTGGGTGCTGATCATTCCTGGCCGGCTCTTGAATGCGGATCCGAACGTGGGTCTGGACCGCTTCATCGCCCAGGTGAGCGACATCAAGCTTATATTCCAAACTTACGGGTTCTCGGGGAACTGAAGATTTGCGCGCGCGCGTTATGACCACGTTACTAAACAGACAGACAGGCTGGTGGTGGTGCTGCGTCCTGATCCTTGGCGCGCTCCTCACGGTGCCGGCCGCCGGTGCCGTCGGCATCACGGAACCCGCCACCGTGCTCTACGGCAAAATCATCCGCACCGATTCGCCCCGGCCCTACCTCGTCACCGAGGGGGTGCTGAACTGGACCATCCGGCGGGCGGATGGCAGCGAGATCAACCTCCGGGGCACGCTCGGCGCGCTCAACGGCGGCGAGTTCTCCTACCGCTTGGACGTGCCGCACGATGCGCTGGCCTCCGGGCTCAGTTCCACCGCCGGCAGTCTGCCGCTGCGGCTGGTGGAGGAGCCCGCCCTCCACGCCCGCATCACGGTGAACGGCAAGCCGGCCGCGATCATTGGCGAGGTGGGCGCGCTCTTCAGCGTCTCCCAGCTCCGCCGCGCCGCCACCTACCGGCTGGATTTGATGGTCTCATTGGACGCGCTGGACGCCGATGGGAACGGCCTGCCCGACTGGTGGGAAAAGCTCCACAGCCGGAACAGCGCGACGGAGGATTCCGATGGTGACGGGTGGAGCAATCTGGCGGAGTTCCGCAACGGAGGCGATCCGAACAAGGACAACCGCATCCCCACGCTCGATACCAAGGAGGCCCAGGCCTATGCCGAGGGCACGTCCGTGATCCGGCTGCGGGCGATTGATTCGGACAGCGCAGCAACCAGCCTGACCTACACCCTCGAGGCCCTTCCAGAATCCGGCGCACTTTATCTGCGCAACGCCTTCGTCCTGCAAATGGCAGTGCCCAACGCGCCCCAGAACCCGGACAAGCCGTTGAGCGTGGGCAGCAGCTTCACCCAGGCTGACGTGGATCAGGGCCGGCTCGTGTATGTCCACACGGCGCGCACAGAACCGGCGGCTCCGACCCGGTTCAAGGTCAGCCTGCAGGACGAGACCCCGGCGCACGCCGCGTTCCACGGCGAGGTCACGCTCTTCGTTTATCGCCCGTCTGTCTCCGCTTCCCCGGAGCAGCTCGCCCAGGTGCTGCCAGGTTTGCCGAGCCAGTTGCCGGCCCTCGCGGGGCTCCCCGCCGAGGAGCAGGCTATGACCGCTCATTATCTGATGGGCCGCGACCAGGGTTATCTGATCACCGATGTCCGCCGTGAACTGGCCGGAGCCACCGTAAGCACGCCGAGCTCCGGCCTGACGGCGGCAGAATATGGCGCGCAATACCTCCTCAGCTACGGCGCGGATCGTCGGCACCTGATCGTCGGCAGCAGCGGAGCCGACCGGCTGGTGGGCGGCATGGAGCAGGACGTGCTGGTCAGCAACGGCGGCCGGGACGTCCTCCGCGGCAACGGCGGCGGCGATGTCTTCGTCTTCAACAGCAGCGCGGGCGGCGGCGCGACGATCGAGGATTTCAGCCTCGTGGAACACGATGTCCTTGAAGTTTCCCGGCTGCTGACCGGCAGTTCCACGTTCCTGTCCGACTACATCAAGATCACGGCCGATGGCACCAATTCCCTGGTCGGCATCAGCACCAACGGCACGCGGACCTACGCGGACTATGTCATCACCGTCCGGGGAACCGCCCTGGCGCAAACAGACCTGTATGCGCTGGTGGACGGCGGCCACCTGCGCACCGGCAACAAGGGCCTGACGCCGCTGATGACCATTTCCGCGCCCGTGCCGGTGGCCAGCGAGAACGGCCCGTTGGCCGGCCAGTTCGTGGTCCGCCGCAGCGGCGATACGAGCGCCGAAGTGCAGGTCAACTTCGTGCTGGCGGGCTCCGCCCAAAACGGCGTGGATTACCGGCTCATCACGACCCCGGTGCGGATTCCCGCCGGCCAGAGCAGCGTGTCCGTGGCCGTGACTCCCATCGTGGACTCCCAGACCGAAGGCACGGAGAGCGTCGAAGTGGTGCTGCAGGCCGGCACCGGCTACGTGGTCGCCAGCGCAGATCGCGCGGTCGTCTCGATCCAAGACCTGGCGGTGCAGGTGCGGATCGAAGCCATCGAGCCGGTCGCCATGGTTTCCGGCCTGCGCCGCGGCGCCTTCATGATCACCCGGTCCGGCCTGACGGACCGCAGTGTGCTGGTGCGGCTGGACGTGAAGGGCACGGCGGCGGACTACACGGATTACGAGGGCATCCCCTCCTTCATCAACTTCGCCGCCAACCAGACCCTCGCCGTGATCGAGGTGGTGCCCAAGAGCACCGCCGTGCTGACCGATGGCTCGGAGTTCGTGCAACTGGGCATCCGGACCGACCCCGCCTATCAGGTAGTCACGCCGGCCGAAGCGCGCGTGACGCTCATCAACGAGCGCACCTCGCTCACCGAGTGGCGGCAGCGCAACTTCCCGTCCGCCACCGGCACCCTGGCTGATTTCAGCCGGACAGATACGGGCGGCCTGGGCATTCTGAATCTCCAACGCTACGCCTTTGGCATGGACCCGCTTAACCCGAACGGTTCCAAGGGCATGCCCGCCTTCCGCGTGCGGGACGGCCGCTTGACGGTGGATTTCCGTCGGCCGGCCTCGGTGCCGGATGTGCAGTATGTGGTGGAAGTTTCCGAAGATCTCGTCCATTGGGATTCTTCCGCCGCCCAAGTGGAGCCGTCCGCCCTCCCGGCGGGCAATACCGATGCCGACCTGGTCAGCTACCAGGCGAAGCGTCCGGCCACGGAAGCCCGCCCCTGCTTCATGCGCGTGCGGGTGGTGCTCGCTCCTTAAGCCGCCATGCCGCCGACCCGTTTCATGGCCGTTCGTTCTGCCTGGCTGGGCGTCCTTGCCAGCTTGGCGGTGCTGGCCGGCTGCTCCAAGCCAGGCGAGCCGGTGCTCGCGCGCGTGGGCGACCGAGAATTCCGGGCCGCTGACTTGAAGGCGGAGATCGCCTACCGGGTGAAGATCCACCGGCCCGTGCCGGACAAGGAAGCCCTGCTGCGCGAGATGATGATGCAGGAAGCCCTGCTCCAGCGGGCCCGCCAGGCCGGGCTCGATCAGGACTTCGCCACGCGCCGGGAGTTGAACAACCTCCTGATCAGCAAGCTGTGGGAGCAGGAGGCGGCCAGCCGTGTCAGCACGGTCACGGTGGGCGATGACGAGGTCAAGGCCGAGTATGAGCGGAACCTGGCGCGTTACACGCAGCCGCCCAAGGTCCGACTGGCCATGCTTCAGCTCAACGGCCAGCGCTTGATGAGCGACACCAAGCGCGCCGAGCTTCGCTCGCGGATGGAAGAAGCCCGCAGCAAGGCCCTCGCCCAGCCGGCGGCTTCACCTCAGGGGGCCGCCTTGGGCGGCTTCGGGGCGCTGGCGGTGGACTACTCGGAGGATGTGACCAGCCGGTTCCGGGGCGGAGACTTGGGCTGGCTGGATCAAGCCAGCACGAACCACCACTGGCCGCTGGCGGTGCTCCAGGCCGGCTACGCGCTCCCGCGCGGCCAGATCAGCGAAGTGGTGGAGACCGGCGGATCGTTTTACCTGCTCAAGAAGACGGACGAGCGGCCCAGCGCGGTCGCTCCGTTCACCCAGGTCCAAGCTGCGCTGAAGCAGACCCTGCTGCTGCGGAAGCGGCAGGCTTTGGAGACTACGTTCCGGGAAGAGTCGCTTCGGCGGACGGCCTCGACCGTGGACCAACAGGCGCTGGCCGCCTTGGAACTGCCGGTGCAAAAGGAAATGGTGGCGAGCGCGCCCAAGGCGGAGCCGCCCAGCCTGCCCGGCGGAAGGAGCTTCGCCCCGTGACTGCGATGATGATTTTCAGGTGATTATGGAACACGACAATAATACTTCCACGAAGCGGGCGCGTCGAGCGCTCCGCTGGCTGCCGCTGTTCCTCCTCGCCCTGGGGCTGGGCGCGCCAGCGGTCCACGCAGCGACCCCGACCTTGACGACGGTGACCCCGCTGACGGGCGCAACAGAGGACACCGCCTTTACCATCACCTACGCGGCCCTGGCGGCGGCGGCGGACGAAGCGGATGCGGACATGGATGCCATCTCCTTCCGCGTGGAAGCGGTGACCACGGGCACGCTCACCAAAGGGGGGACCCCGGTAGTGCCGGGAACGACCTTGCTGGCCACCGGCGAATCGCTCGTGTGGACCCCGGCGACGAACGCCAACGGGACGTTGAACGCGTTCACCATCGTGGCGTCCGACGGGTCAACCATCTCCACGCCCGCCGTGCAGGTGCAGGTGACTGTGGCGGCGGTGAACGACCTGCCGACGATTGCGGGCGCCATCGTCACGGCGGTCAACGACAACGTCTCCACTCAGCTCTTCGCGGCGCTGACGATTGCCGATGTGGATGCCGGTCAAAACCAGACGGTCACCCTCCAGATCGGCCCCGGTGGCGTGACGTCGGTCGCCTCCTTCGTCGGCGGGGTCACCACGACCAACTTCACTGGGACGGCGGCGGCGGTGTCCGCCAGCCTGGCCGCGTTGACCTTCATTCCAACCGCGAACCGAGTGGCCGTGGGCGGAACGGAGACGGTTACCGTCACGGCCATCGTGACGGATGCGCAGGGTGGCAGCGCGACCAATTCCGCCACGGTCACGATCACCTCGATCAACGATGCCCCCCTCGTCACCGCCGGGCTCAATCCGACCACCGTGCTGGACACCCAGGAAATTCAGCCCTTCAGTCTCCTCATCACCGACCCGGATGTGGCTGAGACGTTCACCGTGGCCCTGGAGTTCGTGAACCCGGCGGAGGGGGTTTTTGGCGCGCTTGATCCCGCCTCGTCCTTCACCGGTTCGGCGTCGTTTGTGGCCGCGCAGGTGCAGGCCGTCCGGTTCCGCGCGGTGCCCAACGCGGTTTCCACCAACACTCCGGTTGCCATCCGCTTCCGCGTGAGTGATCGCCCCGGCAGCGAAGTGGTCAAGACCAACACGGTCACCATCCAGGCGGTCAACGACCTCCCTGACATCGTGGGCGTGCCGGCGGACTTGATCCGCATTCGCAGCGACCAGACCGCCACGCCCTTCAGCACCATCGGCATTTTGGACGTGGACGGGAACGGCCAGCAACCCGTGCATTTCACCGTCCAGGCCAGCGCCAGCGGCATTGGCCGCTTCAACTACCTCGGCGGCTTCAGCAACAGCGTCAGCATCACCCTCTCGAACATGGTCCCGACCAACGCCACGGCGGCAATCCGTTCCATCCAGTTCGAGCCGACGGTCGAAAACCTCCCCCTCGGCGAGGTCACCAACCTGACCTTCACCATCACCGTGACCGACGCGCTCGGCGGGCAACGGGCCAACAACGGCACCGTCCTCTCGATCACCCGGGTCAACGGCGCACCGCGCTGGACGGGCGCTCCGGCGACCCAGCCGGCGTTGTTCGCCCCCGGCGTCCGCGTCACGCCGTTTGCGCATACCAACAGTTTCAGCACCAACAACCTCGCCTTGGTTGACGACGACGCGACGGTGACCGTGACGATCACCATGGACAACCCGGCGAAGGGCGCGTTCACGAACATGGCGGGCACGGGCTTTGTGACCAACAGCCCCGGCGTGTTCCAGCTTACCGATTCCCCGACGAATCTGACGACCAAGCTGCAGGGCCTGGCGTTCGAGGTCAGCAGCACCTTCAGCTTCCCGGCCACCGCCCCGGGCGGGGTGTCGTTCAGCCTGCTGGCGGAAGACCCCAATCTCCAGCGCGCGACCACGAACCTCGCCATCAGAGTGCAAAGCGAGCCGCGCAACTACCTCGTCACGAGCACCGAGGACGATTTCCAGCCAGGGTCGCTGCGCCACGCGCTGACCAACGCGAGCAATGACGGCGTCATCACCTTCGCCCTGCCCTCGTATCCGGCGCTCCTCCGGCTGCAGGCCAGCAACGGGCCGATCGTGCTGGCGCGCAACATCTCGATCCGTGGGCCGGGGGCCGACCTCCTGGTCATCAGCGGTGACTCCGACGGCAACGGGACGGCCGACCTCCAGCTCTTCCGGGTGCAGGCGCGGGTGCTGATGGTCGGCCTCACGCTGACCAAGGGCAGCGGCACCGGCGGCACCGCAGTTGGAACCGGCGGGGCGGTCTCCGTGGGCTCCACCGGTGAACTGACCATGCAGTTCTGCGCGGTCACGGACTCACAAGCTCGCCTGTGGGGCGGTGCCATTGACGTGGATCGCGGCAGCCTGGTCCTGGAGAACTGCCTGCTGCGGGGCAACCAGACGGACACCGGGGCCGGTCTGGGTGGCGGCGCGGTCTCGCTCTACACCCAGCTTACCTCGGTGTTCCGCAACACCACCTTCTCCGGGAACCAGCAGCGGTCCGCGAGCGGGTTCGGCGGCGGGGCGCTCTATGTGGAAAATTTCGACCCGATTTCGGACCTTTCGGTGCAGGTGACCCATTGCACGTTTGCGGGCAACGGGGATGCCGCCAGCCAGGGCAGTTCCATCCACGCCAATGTCTTCGGCACCTTGGTGCTGCTCAAGAACTCGATTGTCTCGGACGGCCAGGGCCGCAATCTCCAGGTGGGCGGAGCCGGGCGCATCATCTCCCAGGGCGGCAACCTTTCGGATGACGCCGCCACCAGCACCCTGATCCAGGGCGGCGTGGCGCAGTCCATTGTCTTTCTGGACGGCACCGGCGATCTGGTGTCCACGAACGTGCTTCTCGGCACGCTCGCCGAACTCCGTGGTCCGGTGGCAGTCCATCCCCTGCTGGCCGGCAGCCCTGCCATCGGCCGGGCGGTCAACCCCGACACCGCCATTGACCAGCGCGGCGTGCTCCGCGATGCCGCTCCGGATTCCGGTGCCTTCGAGTTTGGGGCGGTCACGCGGATCGTGATCAATGAGATTCAGGCCAAGGATACGCCCGCCGACTTCATCGAGTTTTATCTGCTGCGGGACTCCCTGCCGCTGGACCTTACCGGCTACAGCGTCTGGGTGGACGGCGTGCGCCGCCATGTGTTCCCCGCCACGCCGCTGGTGCGGCCCGGATTCGGCGTGGTGGTTGCCGACACGGCCGCGGTGACCACGCCTGATCCGAGCACACCGGTGCAGTTGCGTTCCGACTCGGCCCTGGCGCTGGGCGAGCAGGGCGTGGTGGAACTGCGCAACGCGGGCGGGCAGTCCGTGCTGCGCGTCGCCTATTTGGACCGTTATGTCACGCCGGATGCCCCGTTGCTGGTCACCCCGTTCGTAGGAAACTCGGTGACGCTGGCGCCGCAATTCCTGGGTGGCGCGTATCTGCCGCATGCCTTGACCAGCCCGTTGCAACTCGGCGGCGCCCGGTTCTCCAGCGGGGCCTTGAGCGCCACGGGCAGCGCCAGTTCCAGCGGCGCGGACACCGGCAGCACCCCGTTTGGCCTGCCCAACGGCTTCCCGTTCGCGCAGGTGGATGAGTTCATCGTGGGTGAGGACGATTTGGTTACCCTGCCCGTGCTGCTCAACGACCTGGATGCGGACGGCCTGGACAAGCTGGTGGTCATGGGGCTGGCCAGTGCCAGCAGCCCGACGCCAGCGGCCGTTTCGCTTGCCTCGCAGCGGGGCGCGTCCCTTTCCGTCACGCCGGCGAACCTTCCCCTCCGGGGAACTGGGGTGGTGTATGACCCGCGCACTCAGTTTGCGATCCAGAGCCTTCCCGCGGGTGCCAGGCTGACCGACACATTCTACTACTCGATGGTGGACATTGGCACCGGTCCCATCACCGCCTTTGAAGGCACCCTGGCGGCCAGTCCGACGGTCGTGCGCTCCCTCTCACACCGCTTGGTCAACGGCGACAAGGTGGTCATCTCCGGCTCAGGATTTGCCGGCTACAACGGTGAGCACACGGTGACGCGCGTGGATGATGACCGGTTCTCGATCCCCGTGGCCAACGGCGGAGATCCGGCGGTGAAGGGGAACTGGCTCACGTCCGAGCCCCGCCATCCCAGCGCCACGAATTCTGCCTTGGTGACCATCTCCCTCATTGGCGCGAACGATCCGCCGGTGCCCGTGGGCGATCTGGTCTTCACCGATGAATCCACCGTCCTCCGCATCATGGGCGACAGCGCCCTGGCCGGAACCACCACCGCCTTCGAGACCGACCCGCTCTATCCCCTGCCCCGCCTCGTCTCGCCCGTCAGCCTGCTGGCCAACGATGACGACGTGGACACCGATGATGACTTCTCAACGCTGAAGGTCATCGGCGTGCTGAGCCGCACCAACGTGATCACCGGCTACTCGGGCGCCAACGGCGTCTCGCCGGTGGTGGTGCAGTCCACCAACCATGGGCTGGCGAATGGCTCCACGATCCTCATCGCCAACTACGGCGGCCATCCGTCCTACAACGCCTACCACATCGTCACGGTCCTCAACTCAAACTCCTTCTCCATCCCGGTGCCCTATGTGGACAACCACGCCACCAAGGGCCTGTGGGCCAGCTTGACCGACGCCGGCCGGCTCGCGGCCACCAGCGCCCGCGGGGCGGAAGTGGCCCTGGAGATTCGCACCGACCGCACGCGGACCTGCATCGTTTACAACCCCCGCACCTCCGCTTACCTGAACGGACTGGCGCTCGCTGAGACGGACGACGACTTGTTCTTCTACGCAATTGAGGACCGGCATGGGGCCATCGGCATCGCCCCGGTGACGGTTCGTGTAACCGGCGTGAACGATGTGCCCGTGCCACAGGCGGACCCGCCGTCTTTGAACCTGCTCACGCCGTCGCTGCAAGGCTTGACCCTGTCCAACTTCGTCGCCCAGCTCGGCGTGCTCTACGCCCTGGCTCCGGCCACGGGGGCGAGCAACCGCGCGGACATCCGGGTGGTCGCCACCAACGGAGCCGGCCAGTTCCTCCTCACCAACATCTGGCGCACCGAGGAAGACCTTGTGCTGGTCATCCCGCTGGCCGACCTGCTGGCCAACGACAGCGACGTGGACCGCACGGACGTGCTTCGAGTTAGCGGGGTGACCGCCATCAGCCGGCTCGGCGCGGCCGTCAGCCTCAGTGGTGCGACCGTCCGCTACGATCCCAGCGTGGCCACGAACTTGAACGCCCTCGCGCGCGGCGAGAAGCGCGTGGACACCTTTGCCGCCACCGTGACCGACGACCGGGGCGGTTCCACCACCACGCTGGTCGCGGTGATGGTGGTCGGCAAGAACGACCGGCCCGTGCCCGTCGCGGACCTGGTTTCGATCCGCCGGGACTTGGTCCTCACCTTCGACCCCATTGCCAATGTCACGACCAACGTGCCATCCCGAGATTATGATTTGGACGTGGACGGCACCGCGCCGGACAACCGCCTGGCTCTGATTCCGGCCACGAACGTCGCCACCTTGGTGTCCGGCGTCCGTGTGATGGTCACCGAGGCCAACGTCATCTATGACCCGACCGCCGCCCGCTTTTTCGATGCACTGGGACCCGGGGAGACCTACGACGACAAATTCCGCTACACCGTCATGGATGGCAGCTTCGTGTTCGCGGTGGATGATTTCTTCCGCGTGGTGGCGGATGGATCGGCCATGACCTTGGAAGTGCTGGCGAATGACCGGAATCTGACCGGGGCCGGCGGCACGCTGAGCATCACGGCCGTGGGCACGCCCAACCAGGGCGGCACCGTGGCCGTGAACGGCACCACCATCACCTACACGCCCGAGGTCAACTTCGTCGGTGACGAGTTCTTCACCTACACCATCAGCGACACCAACGGCAACACCGACACCGGGCTCGTCAACGTCCGGGTCACGGTCAATCAGCTCAATGGCAACCTGCAGGCCGCGGATGACAAGTTCACCGTCGCGGTGGGCGAAGCCCCCGTGCTGGACGTGCTGGCCAATGACAACATCCTCCCGGCGGCGGGCAGCAACCTCACCCTGGTCCGCATCGTAACCCCGCCGGCCCTCGACAGCGTGGCCATTGCCGGCAACCGCCTCACCTACACCCAGAACCCGGCCAACCCCGCCCCGTATGTCACGACCTTCGTGTATGAAGTCTCCGGCGGCGGCACCGCCCGCGCGCTCGCCACGGCCACCGTGCGGGTCGTGGACCGGCGCGGCGCCCTCAGCTCCCGGAATGATTCCTTCAGCGTCGCTGCGGACAGCACCGACAACGCCCTGAACGTGCTGGCGAATGACCATCTCCTGCCCGGCGCGGTGGACCCGCTCACCATCCGCTCCGTGCTGGTGGGCCCGACCAACGGCACCGTGCGCATTGACACGGGCTCCACGCAGCTCCTCTACACCCCGACTGTTGGCTATGTCGGCATGGACACGCTCACCTACCTGGCCACCGACAGCCTCGGTGGCACTGGCACCGGTGTCGTCCAGATCGCGGTGGGCAGCCTGACCACGGCCAACGACTTCTTCGCGGTGCAGGTTTCGACGACAAACGCGCTGGACGTCCTCGCCAATGACCGCGTGTTGCTGGGGGCGGCCGGGACCAATCTCGCGCTGCAAAGTGTGACCCCGACGACCTCGGCCATCGGCACGGTGGCGCTGGGCACCAACAACACCCTGCGGTTCGTCAGCACGGCCACCGTGGGCGAGCAGCTCTTCACCTACGTCATCACCGACGGCGCGGGGCGTTTCGCCACTGGCCGGCTGTCCGTGGTGGTTGTGCTCGACGGCGTCAAAGCCAACGCTGACTTCTTCACCGTGGCGGTGGCCAGCGCGGACAACCAGCTCGACGTGCTGGCCAACGACGTGTCCATCCCGGAGGTCGGTCGCCGGCGGTCCATCGTGGCCATCGGCACCGGAGTCGAGGCGCCCAATCGGGGCGGCACGGTGACGATCAACGCCGCCGGCAACCGGCTCATCTACACGCCTGACCCGGCGTTCAGCGGCGAGGAGACCTTCACCTACAGCATGACCGACACGCTGCGCACCGACACCACCCGCGTGGTCGTGCGGGTCACGGCGGGAACGCTCGCGGCCAATGCGGATGCCTTCACCGTCTTCCTCCCCCCGTCCGGTGGCAGCTTCACCCTCCCGGTGCTGGCCAACGACCGGGCGCTCCCCGACCTCGGCCAGGTCAAGACCATCACCGTCGTCGCCTTTGATCCCGCCTCGGTGACCACGCCGCCCAGCACGGTGACCATCAGTTCCGACGGGTCGGCGCTGATCTACACCCCGGGCACCAATGCCACGTTCCCCTACACCGAGCGCATCGCCTACGAAATCACCGACGGCAGCGCGCGCCGTGCGGTGGCCGTGGCCACGGTCGAGGTCCGGCAGCGGGCCAGCCTCCGGGATCTGGAGACCAATGACGACCGTTTCGCGGTCGCGAGCAGCAGCACGGCGAACGTCCTGCCACTGCTACGGAACGATGACACCAAACCCGCCACTGCGAACGGCTGGACCATCACCGAAGTGGGTGCCACGGCGTTCGGCGGCGTGGTGAGCATCCAGGGCCAGAACGTGCTTTATACGCCGCGGCCCGGCTTTGTCGGGACGGACGTGTTCACCTACACGGTTTCGGACGGCTTTGGCGGCACCGGCACGGCCACTGTGCGCGTCAAGGTCGGTGACTTGCAGCTCAATCCTGACCAGTTTGTGGCCCTCTCCGGCCGCATCTCCAGCGACTTCGAGGTGCTGGCGAACGACGGCATCCGGCCCGCGCTGGGCACCGGGTATCATCTGACGGGTGCGTTTGGACCTGATCGTCTGGGCCGCGTGACCTTCATCAACGGACGCATTTACTACACCCCGGACCCGGTCCACGTCGGCGGTTTCCCCTACACGGAAAACTTCAAATACACCGTGACGAATGACTCGGGTGAGACGCTCATCGGCGACGTCGCGGTGGCCGTGCATGAAGCGGGGTCCGACCGGGCTGACGCGGAAATCACCGTGCGTGTGGTCGGCATCAATGATCTCTCCGTCATCACCGGCACCGTGGCCGGCCAGCGCGTCTCCCAGCGCGACACCATCCGGCCGTTCGCGAGCGTGACCATCAGCGACGTGGACAACAACGGCCTCCAGCCGCTCGGCATCTCCGTGTCCGTGGATCAGCCGGCGCAGGGTTTCCTCATTGCTTCGGGAGGTTTCGTTGATGCAGGTGGTGGACGTTACACCTTGGGCAGTCTCGGCGCAGGGGTCACCCCGGCCGCTGCCACGGCGGCCATCCGCGGGCTGATCTTCGTGCCTACCACGGGTGTCCGGCTGGACGAGACCACCACGGAAACCACGCGCTTGACGATCTCCGTCAACGATGGTTTCGCGTCGCCGGTGAACGACGCGGTGACCTCGGTCATTGCCACGCACCAGTTCCGCAGCAAGCTAGTGGCCCCGGACGGCCTGACGGGCGACCTCTTTGGAACTTCGGTGTCCGTCACCCGGGATGTTGTCGTGGTGGGCGCTCCCTCCGCCCTGCCCCCCTCCGGCGTGCGCACCGGCGTGGCCTATGTCTTCGAGCGGGATACCACCCAGTTTGACTCGTGGCGGATGGTCAAGAAGCTCATCCCGCCTGATCCCGAGGTGATCGGGGTAGCGTCCTTTGGACAGTCCGTTGTCATCCAGGGTGACACCATCGTGGTGGGCGCGCCGACCGGCCGCCAAGGCGGACTTTTTCCAGGCTCCGTTTACGTGTTTGGCCGTTCCGTCGGGGGTGCCGGCAACTGGGGCCTGGTTCGCAAAGTCCTCCCGGATGTTCCGGGCACCAGCCAGCAGTTCGGCTCGGCGCTGGCCTTGGAACAGGACACGCTCGTCGTCGGATCGGGCTCGGATGATGCCAGCGGTGCCCAGTCAGGGTCCGCCTATGTCCTCGGACGCAATGTGGGGGGCACGGATGCCTGGGGCCAGGTGGTCAAGCTGACGGCTCCGGACGGGGCGGCCGGTGACAAGTTCGGCAACAGTCTGGGGCTGAGCGGCGACACCTTGGTGATCGGCGCCAGCTTCAATAGTTCGGTTGGTTTGAACTCCGGGGCCGCCTATGTCTTCGAGCGGAACCTCGGCGGGGCCTCGGCCTGGGGCATGATGAAGAAGCTCCTGCCCACCGTCGGCGCGGGGCAGGATCAGTTCGGCCGCTCCGTGGCCGTCAGCGGGGATGTCATTCTCGTCGGTTCGCCCTTTGATGATGACGTCGGGGCCAACCGCGGCGCGGCCTTCCTCTTCGGCCGCAACGAAGGCGGAGCCAATGCGTGGGGCCAGACCACCAAGCTGTTTGCCTCCGACAGCTTCCTGGACGACCAGTTCGGCTCGTCCGTGGTCATTCAGGGAGCCACCGCTTTGGTAGGTTCTCCGCGCCAGGACACCCGGGGGCTCAATGCCGGGGCCGTCTATCAATACGCCGGCAGCACCGGAGCCATGCCGCCCTGGGTCCAGACCAACAAGTTCCTGCCTGACCTGTCCTCCGCGGGTGGCGATTTCGGCGTGCCCGTGGCCATGGACCGCGGCACGGTGGCCGTGGGCGCCCGGCTCGATGCAGACCGGGGTGCCTCCTCCGGCTCCGTCACCATCTTCCGGTTGCATGACATCAACGCCCCGCAGGTCGCCCGGACAGTGGCCGCCCAGTCGGGGGTGAAGGACAGTCCCTTCACGCTGGTGCTGCCGACCGACACCTTTGCCGACGCCGACACCGGGGACACGCTGACCTTCTCCGCCACCGGGCCAGGCTGGCTGGCCTTTAATCCCAACACCCGCACCTTCACCGGCACGCCGGTGGTGGCCGGCACCTACACCGTGACGGTCACCGGCACGGACAACGACGGGCTGACCGCCTCCACCTCCTTCACGATCAACGTCGTGGACTTGGGCATCGTCCCGATCCCCGGCCCGATCCCCACCTTGCGGACCACCACCACCGATCCCGACTATTTGCTGCTCTCCTACCTAAGCTTTCAGGTCAATCCGGGCGCGCGCCGGGTGTTGGAAGTGTCGAGCGATCTGCGCACCTGGACGCCCGCCGACCCGCTCCTTGCCGCGAACATCATAACTCCCGTGGACGCCACCACCGACAACGTCACCTACTATCTGCCGAGGGCGGGCTTCAACAGCACGAACCGCTTCTTCCGCATCCGGATTGACCCGTAGGCGACCGGCTTGTGGCATGGCCGGCAAACTGCAATCTACATGGACCCCGCAAACCTGATCGTGTGGGCGGTCTGCCTGGGCGTGGCTTGGCTGGTCCTGACCAGCCTCACCGGCGCAGACGCTCCCGCGCAGACCGGAACCCATCGTGAGCTTGCGCGGTGAGGTCCGTCGGCTTTTCTTCCCTTACCGCTTCCCCAGCCGCTCCAGCAGTTTCGCGTGGATGTTGCCGAAGCCGCCGTTGGTGAAGACGCAGATCACGTCGCCGCCCTGGGCGTGCTGGCCGAGGTGGTGGACGATGGTGTCCACGTCGGGGAGGAACTGCGCGCTTTTGCCGTTGGCCTTGAGGTCGGCCTCCAGCTTGACGGTGTCCAGACGCTCCTCGGGCGTGAGGACGCTGGCAAAGGCGACTTCCGCAATGATGATCTTGTCCGCCTCGCCGAAGGCCGTGGGAAAGTCGTTTTGAAAGACGTTGCGGCGCGTGCTCTGCGTGCGCGGCTCGAATATGGCCCAGATCTTCTGGCTCGGATGCTTGATGCGCAGCGCCTTGAGCGTCTCGCGGATCGCCGTGGGATGATGGCCGAAGTCGTCCACCACGGTCACGCCGCCGGCGATGCCGCGCACTTCCATGCGGCGCTTGACGCCCTTGAAGGTGTCGAAGCCCGCCTGGATCTGCTTGTTCGAGAGGCCGCAGTGCTTCGCCGCACCGACCACGGCCAGCGCGTTCCGCACGTTCAGCTCGCCCACCATGTTCAGGTGGAACTTGCAGCTCGGCAGCTCGAACTCGCTGGCGGTCGCGCCGAAGCGGAGGTTGGTGGCGCGCACGGCGTTGTTCTCGCCGAGGCCAAAGCGTTTCACCGGGCAGTGCGTGACGTTGAGCAGCGGCGCGAGGTTTGGCTCGTCGCCGTTGGCCAGCAGCAGGCCATTGCGCGGCACGAGGCGGATGAAGTGGCCGAAGGCCTTCTGCACGGACGCCACATCGGGAAAGATGTCCGCGTGGTCCAGTTCCAGATTGTTGACGATGGCCACTTCGGGCAGGTAGTGGACGAACTTGCTGCGCTTGTCGAAAAACGCCGTGTCGTATTCGTCGCCCTCGATGATGAACCACTCGCTGTCGGTGAAGCGCGCGCCTGCGCCGAGATTGCTGGGGATGCCGCCGATGAGGTAGCTGGGGTTCAGCCCGGCGCTCTCGAAGACCCAGGTGAGCAGCGAGGTGGTGGTGGTCTTCCCATGCGTGCCGCTGACCACGAGCGAGCGCTTGCCGCGGATGAAGAACTCCTTGAGCAGCTCCGGCAGCGAGCAATAGCGCAGCTTCCGGTCTAGCACGGCCTCCACCTCCGGGTTGCCGCGCGACATGGCGTTGCCGATGACCACGAGGTCGGGCTTGTGCGCGAGGTTCTGCTCCGCGTAGCCGGAGACGACCTCGACCTTCCGCTCGGCGAGGAAGGTGGACATGGGCGGATACACGTTGGTGTCCGAGCCGGTGACGCGATAGCCGCGCTCCTGCATCGCCGCCGCCACGCTGGCCATCGCCGTGCCACAGATCCCGACAAAGTGAACTGATTTGATGTCCGAAAGCATGGGCACGATGATGCGAGAAGGCGGCGGCGTGGAAAGGAGGAATTCGCCGCCGGGAAAGATTCTTCTGTTGCGTTGGCGAAGCGCACTTGCGCGTGGACGTTGATTTGCCAAAATTGAGTCATGCAAGCCGCCCTTATCCGCGCCGCCTTGTTGGCGGTTCCCCTGCTCTGTGGTTTCATCCCGCCCAGCAATGCCGCGTCGCCGGACCTGACCTATCAGTTCCGCGCCGGCAGCAACTACGTGTATGCCGTCCGCATTGAAGCGACGGAGCCGAAGTATGTCGCCACGTCCATCGGCAACCTCACCTACACCATCAAGGCCGCCAACCAGGACGGCATCACCCTCACGGCGCGCGGGAGCGTCAGCACCCAGCGCAAGGTGAAGGAGGGCGTCTCCGTGCGGCCGCCCAGCTTCAGCGACGGCGTGCTGCGCATCGGCGGCTTCCGCTTCTCCGACCTGGGGCGGATGGGCGGGCCCTTCGCCACGCCGAACGAGGTGCAGATTGATGCCAAAGGCCGCGTCCTGCGCGAGACCGGAGAAGCGCAGCTCCCACAGGCGTTTGGCGCGCTCTCCCGGCTGGTGATCGAGCAGCTACCGCCAGCGGGCAAAAGCGCCTTCGAGGTCGCCACGGATTGCGTGCTGCTCACCGAGGAGAAGCAATACCGAACGCCGATGACCTACACGCTCAAGGAAGTCCGGCTCCCGGCCAAGGAGAAGACCAGCTACACCGTGGGCAAGGCCATCGGTGATCTCGTGCCGGTGAAGAAGACCTACGAGCTGCAAACCCTCGCGACTTCCGGCGGCCAGCCAAAATTCGAGATCAAGGGCGAGTGCACGAACACGTTTGACGTCAAGGCCGGGATGTTCCGTGAGTTCACCTTCAGCGGCAGCATGGTGGAGCACAGCGAGAACGTGACCGTGCGGGTGCCGATCACGCTCTCGGTGAAACTGCTCGAGGGCGAGGCGCTGGTCGCCGCGCTCCAGCCCCCTGCCCCATTGCCAAAACTGGAAACCAAGCCCGTCTCCGCCGACGAGCGCACCTCGCTGCTCGCCGACCTGAAGTCCGAGAGCAAGGCCAAACGCAGCATTGCTCTGAGCCGAATTGCCTCCGTGCAGCCGGATGACGCGAAGGCCGAGGTGGAGACGGTGCTCCTGGGATTCTTGAAGAGCGACGACCAGTTCGCCCGGCAGAACGCCGCCAAAGGCCTGGCGGTCTGGGGCGGCAAGGACAGCGTGGAGCCGCTTATCAAGCAACTGGAAGACAGTTCTTTCTCCGCGCGCTGGGCCGCCATTGAGGCGCTGGGCCACCTGAAGTATGGCCGTGCCGCCGAACCACTCGCCAAACTGGTGGCCGACCGCAAGGACCATCGTCAGGCAGCGAACGCGCTGAGCGCACTCGGTGCCGACGCCGAGGACGCCGTGCTGAAACTCTTGGAGGAAGGCAAGGCGGAGCAGCGCCGGGACGCCTGTCAGATCCTCAAGACCATCGCCACGAAGAAAAGCGCACCGGCGTTGGAAAAGGCGGCGAGCGATGCGGACAGCCTTACTTCACGGTATGCCAAGGAAGCCTTGAAGACGGCCAAGGGCGGCCAATGAGCCGGAGCGCTCCCAGCGCCACGTTGCTGCGCTTGCGGGCTTGGCTTCCGGCTGAAGTTCCGCAATTCTGGCGGCAGCCAACCCGAACCCATGACTGACCAACTTGCCGCTGCGCAAAAGACCTTTCGCGCCATCGCTGCCAACATTGAGACCGTGATGCAGGGTCAAGGCCCCGCGATCCGCAAGCTCCTGACAGCCTTCGCCAGCGGCGGCCATGTGCTGCTGGAGGATTATCCTGGCACCGGCAAGACCACCCTGGCCAAGACGCTCGCGCGCAGCATCAGCGCCAGCTTCAAGCGCGTGCAGTTCACTCCGGACCTTTTGCCCAGCGACATCCTGGGCGTCTCGATCTTCAACCAGCGCGAGCAGATCTTTGAGTTCCGACCAGGACCAATCTTCACGAACATCATGCTGGCCGATGAGATCAACCGCGCCTCGCCGCGCACGCAATCCGCGTTGTTGGAAGCGATGGGCGAGGGGCAGGTCAGCGTCGAGGGCGACCGGCGGAATCTGGACGGCCTGTTCTTCGTCATCGCCACGCAGAACCCGGTGGAGTTTCGCGGCACCTACCCGCTGCCGGAGGCGCAGATGGACCGCTTCGCCCTGCAATTCAGCCTCGGGTATGTGACCGCCGCCGAGGAGGTGGCCATTCTCTCGGCGCAGGAGAAATCGCACCCGTTGGACAAGGCCGGCGCGGTCGTGACCAAGGAGGAGGTGCTCGCGCTCAAGGAAGCCGTGACCGCCGTGCGCATGAGCGAGGAACTCAAGCGCTACATCGTGGACCTCGTCTCGGCCACGCGGAAGGCCAGCGGCGTCTCGCTCGGGGCGAGCCCGCGCGCGTCGCTCTCCCTCATGAAAGTCGCGCAGGCCGCCGCGCTCTTTGATGGCAGCGAGTTTGTGACCCCCGAGCATGTGCAGCAGATGGCCGTGCCGGTCGTCGCGCACCGGATGGTGATGGACCCGCAGGCGCGCTTCAGCGGCGTGACCGCCCGCGGCGTGGTGGAGGAGCTGATGAAAAAATTGAAAGTGCCGGCGTGAGGTGGAGCCCTGTTGCCAATGCCCAACGGCCATTTTTCAATGTCCAATGAATGACCAAGCCCCAATGTCCAATGGATGCCGACACGTTCCGGGCGTTGGCAATTGGGCATTCATTGGACCTTGCGTCATTGGGCATTGGTCATTCATCGAATCGTGCCCACCCTGAGCCCTGCCGCCCCCAACGCAACGCTGCTCCAGCGCCGGCTGCACTCCAGCTATCGCTTCTCCTCCAGCTTCACCTGGTGGTGGCGGCGGCGGTTCACGAAAGCGGGCTGGCTGGTGTTCTTGAGCATTGTGGCCACCGGCCTGATGGGAGCGGACACCAACCTCTCGCTCGCCTATCAGGCATTCGTCTTCCTGTGCTTCCTCTTCATCGCCGCGCTGGCCGGCACCCAGTTCTCGCGGACCAAGGTGGATGCCGAGCGCGCCCTGCCCCGCTACGGGTCGGCCGGGCTGCCCGTGAGCTATCGCGTCACCCTGCGAAATCTCACGGCGAAGCCGCAGCGCGCCCTGTCGGTGACCGAGGACTTCGCCGACCCCCGGCCCACGCTGGAGCAGTTCGCCTCCACGCCGGAGCCCGGCGAGGAGCAGCGCAACTGGTATGACCGAGCGAACGGCTTCTACCGCTGGACCTGGCTGCTCAAGCAGAACGTCCGCGGCAAGGTCAACGAGCAGCCCTGCCCGGACCTGCCCCCCAATGGGAGTGCGGACATCCAGCTCGAACTGCTCCCCACCAAGCGCGGCGTGCTGCGCTTTGACGCCGTGGCTGTGGCCTGCCCGGACGCCTTCGGATTGTTCCGCACTTTTGTCCGCGTGCCGTTGACGCAGTCGCTGCTCATCCTGCCCAAGCGTTACTTCGTCCCGCCGCTGGCACTGCCCGGCCAGTTGAAATACCAGCAGGGCGGCGTGGCCCTGGCCGGGAGCGTGGGCGAATCCGAAGAGTTCGTCTCCCTCCGCGACTACCGCCCCGGTGATGCCCTGCGGCACATCCACTGGCCGAGCTGGGCCAAGACCGGCAAGCCCATTGTGAAGGAGTTTCAGGACGAGTTTTTCACCCGGCACGCGCTCATCCTGGACACCTTCCTGCCCGTGGCGGCGAGCGAAGTATTCGAGGAGGCGGTGAGCGTGGCGGCATCGCTGGCCTGCACGGTGCAGGCGCAGGAGTCGCTGCTGGACCTGATGTTTGTCGGGCCGCAGGCGTATTGCTTCACGATGGGACGCGGGGTCGGGCACCTGGAGCAACTGCTGGAAATCCTGGCCTCCGTGCAGCCATGCCGTGACCGGCAGTTCAATTCGCTGCTGCGGCTGGTGCTCCAGCACGCGAGCGAGCTGAGCGGCTGCCTCTGCGTGTTCGTGGAATGGGACGACCAGCGGCGCGAGTTCGTCCGCCACTTGCGTGAAATGAACGTTCCGCTATTGGTGTTGGTAGTCACCGCCGCCGGCGCTCCGCGCCTGGACCCGGGACCGATGGCGGGGGAACCGGAGCGGTTCCGGCAGCTTGAACTCGGGAAAGTGGCCGCAGAACTCGCGAAGTTGTGAACTGGCGCGAATGACCACCGCCCAATGACGCAATGACCAATCAATGCCCAATGCCCAATGCCCGGTGCCCAGTGACGGCCATCGGGCATTGGGGCTTGGGCAGGGCGCATCTCAGCTTCTCGCGCCCCGTGATGCCACGCTCCGAGCCTTCTCCCTTCGCGGAGCGAGGGGAGAAGTTGGCCGGAGGCCGGATGAGGGGTGGGGCCACCCTCGCCCAAGCACGCAACCCCTCACCCCAACCCTCTCCCCTTGCTCCGCAAAGGGAGAGGGAGTGGAGGGCTAACGACTTCGTCGCCATGTCCAGATTCTGCTGCCGCATGGCCAAGCGGTTGAAACAGCCTGGCTCCCTTTTGGCTGACGGACACCGGGTTCAAGCCCAGTGCAAGTGTGATGGCAAGAAACTGAGATGCGCCCGCTGGGGCATTGACTGGGCTTTGGACATCGAACATTGGACCTTCCGATGAAACCCCCGCCCTTCCTGCTCGCCGCCGGGCTGCTCCTTTGGGGCTGGCAGACCGGCCTGCTGGCCTTCGCGCTGCTCATGGCCGTGGTGCTGGAGGCGGCGCGGTGGATTGACTGGCGCGTGGACTTCACGATCAAGGATTTCAACCGGGTGGTGGACATCGCGAGCCTGCTCGGTGCAATCGGCGGCATCTATTGCGTCCTGACCCGCGAGGCGACCAACCAGGTGATGACCATGTTTCAGGCGGCCAGCTTCACCGCGCAATCCAAGGCCATGAACGCCGTCTCCCAGACCACGTTCATCTACTTCCAATGGATTCCCATGATCCTCTTTCCGGTCGTCGCCGCGCTGACCTACAGCACCAGCGAGCGGATTCCCCGGTCCTGCTTCTTCATGATCACACGGCGCCGGGTGGCGCGCACAGGGCAGCCGCAGCCGGTGACCCCGGGCATCAGTCTTGGTTACCCCTACCTCGCGGTGGTGCTCTACTCCGCCTGCCTGGCCAACCAGCGCAACGAGTGGTTTTATTTCGCGATCTGCGCGGTCGTGGCCGCCGCCTTGTGGTCCACCCGGCCGCGACGCTTCTCCAACGTGATCTGGTTTGCGGTGCTCATCCTGGTGGTGAAGGCCGGCTATTTCGGCCACCAGGGGCTGAACCAGTTGCAGGGCGTCGTCGAAAACAAGATCGCCACCTGGGTGAGCACCTGGACGCGCCGGTCCGGTGACCGCAACGAGGCGACGACCGCCATTGGCAAAATCGGCCAGCTCAAGCTCTCCGGCAAGATCGTCATGCGGGTGGAAGCGGAGAACGGGCCGGTGCCGCCCCTGCTCCGCGACACAACATTCAACCGCTTCGAGAGCCCGCGCTGGAGCAACAATCCCCGCATGCCCGACAAAGGCTTGGATGCGAACAGCGACGACATCACGGTCTGGCCGATGTTGAGCAAGTTCGCGACGAACAGCGTGCGCATCTCCGCCTTCAGCACCCGCGGACAGGCGGTGCTGGCCGCACCGCCCGGCACGACAATGTTGAAAAACCTCCCGGCGGACGAGGTCAAGACCAACGGCCAAGGGGTCATCCGGGCGTTTGGCGCGAATGACTTCATGTTCTATGTGGCCGTCCACGGCCCCGGAGAAAGCGTGCAGGCCCCGCCCATTCTAGAGAGCGCCCGCGGTGCGCTGGACCTCTACGTGCCCCAGGTCGAGCGGGTTGCCATCGAGCAGATCGTGGAAGAATTGAAGCTGCTGGAACTCAAGCCCGCCGACCGGGTCCGCGCGGTAGAGCAGTTCTTCACCAGCCACTTCAAGTATGGCTCCTTCCTGCCCACGTCACTGGACAAAGTGCCGCAAAACATGACGCCGATGGGTTTTTTCCTGCTCAAGAACCGCATCGGCCACTGCGAGTATTACGCCACGGCCACGGCCCTGCTGCTCCGCCACGTCGGCATTCCCGCCCGCTACGTCTATGGCTGGTCAGTGCAGGAATCAGAGAAGGACTCGCACCGTTTCGTCGTCCGCGAGCGGCACGCGCATGCGTGGTGCGTCTATTGGAACGACAGGGAAAAGGCGTGGATTGACCTGGACACCACCCCGGCGGATTGGGCGCAGACCGAGAATCAGAACGCCTCCTTCTGGGAACCGTTGTCCGACCGCTGGTCCCGCGCCTGGTTCAGCTTTTCCCAGTGGCGCTGGTATGGCGGGGCCGGCGAGTGGCAGAACTACCTGCTGCTGGCGCTCGTCGCGATGATCGCCCTGCTCGCCTGGCGGGTGCTCGCGCGGCAGCGCCGACAACGGCGGGCGGGCGGCGAACCGGTGGAGGAATGGCTGCAGCGTCCCGGGCTCGACTCCGAATTTTACCAGATTGAAGCCCGGTTGGATGAACTGGGCCTGGGCCGCCGCGCCGGTGAGACGCTCGCCGACTGGCTCGCGCGGGTGGAACCGCTGGCTAAACTCCCGCTCGCGCCGCTGCGCCAGCTTCTCGCGCTGCACTACCGGCTGCGCTTCGACCCACAAGGGCTGAAGCAGGAAGAACGCGAAGCCCTGCGCGGCGGAGTCAGTGAATGGCTGGCGCAGGCGAAACCGGTTTGAATTTGTAATCAAAGCGTTGCCACTCGGGCTTTGCTTCACCGAACGCCGGAACAGAGAGCGGAGCGCGGCGTTCACGCCGCAGAAGGCTGCGACTGGGGAAGTGCGCTCGAACCACCCGGGGCGTGCTCCCGTTTCTGCGGGCTGTAGGCCGCGCTCCTCGCCTCCGATCACTCGTAGCGCAGCGCCTGGATGGGATTGAGTTTCGCCGCCTTGAGCGCGGGGAAAAGCCCGGCGAGCACGCCCACCGCCACACTGAAGGCAAAGGCCAGGAACATGCTCTCCAAGGTGATGACCGGGGTGTTGCCCGTGGGCGAGAGCTGGATCAGGAGCTGCACCAGCACGTTCGAGGTGAACAAGCCGGCCACGCCGCCAATGATGGCGATGACCACGCTCTCCACCAGAATCTGCGTGAACACATCGAAGAACGTCGCCCCGATGGCCTTGCGGATGCCGATCTCGCGCACCCGTTCGGTGATGCTCGCCAGCATGATGTTCATGATGCCGATGCCGCCGACCAGCAGGCTGATGGCGGAGATGATCCCGCCGCTCATCCGGTAGTTCTTGATCGCCACACCGATGTCCTCGGACCAGTTCTCCTGCGTGCGGAAGGAAAAGTCCTCGATGCCCTTGTGCGAGTGCATGAGCACGTTCTTGGCCTGCTGGAGCGCCTCGTCCATCTGGTCAATGTTGGCGACCTTGATGGAGAGCGTGGAGAGGCGCGGGTCCGGCACGAACTCCGAGGTGCTGCCAGATACCGGCGTCGAACTGCTGCGACCACCATAGCTGCCCGTGCCAGCGCCCGAAGTGCCAGTCGCCGCGCGGAACCGCAGCCACATGGTGTTCAGCGGGATGTAAACCGTGTTGTTCTTCATGTCATACACGAAGCCGCCGGTCATGCCGCTGCCCTTGCTGCCCTTGCCGCCAAATCCCTTGCTGCGTTCCGGACCGCTCTTGGGCTCCGGCGGCTTGTCCTTCTGCAAGTCGCGCAGTTTTTTGTCCTGCTCGCTCTCGTAGTTGTCAAACATGCCGATGATCTTGAACCGCTGGTTGTTGATGTTGATGAACTCGCCCACGGGAATGATCTCGCGCCCGATCTGCTCCGGGGAACCGAACAGCGCGTTGCGGACGGCCGTGCCGATCACGCACACGTTCCGCGCGTTCTCGTCGTCAATCTCGTTGAACATCCGGCCATGGGCCACGACATGCTGGTTGAGTTCCACCGCGTTGGGCCAGGTGCCGATGAAGTTCCACGGGCTGATGCTCTTGCTGCCCCGCGTCATGGTGATGTTCCGCGTCCGCATCTCCGGCACCACCATGGTAATCAGGGGTGCGCTGTGCAGCAGGGCGTGGACGTCGCTCATCGTCGTGCCTACCGCCTGATCAGCCATGTGCTGCTGCCAGACCGGGATGTCCTGCTCCTCCACACGCACCTTCTCCAGACCGCCGATGGCGATGAGCGCGGCCTTCATGCCGTTCTCCATGCCCTTCACCAGCGCGGACATGGCCACGAGGCTGGACACGCCGAGGATGATGCCCAGCATGGTGAGCAAGGAGCGGAACTTGTTCGCCCAAATCTCCTTCAGGCCCACGGCGATGGCGTTGAAAAAGTTCATGAAAATGCGGAATGCGGAATGCGGAACGCGGAATGAGGCGCCGACATTCTCTGGTTCAAATCAGTTGGCTTCATAACGCTCCCGTGACGTCCGCCTTTTCGCTTTCCGCGTTCCGTGCTCCGCGCTCCGCCTTCACCACGAACTTCGGACCAACAATCTGGCCGGACAACTTGGCGTCCACGTTCCGCGCGATCTTGCCGTCGCGAATTTCAATCCGGCGGGGCGTTACAGCGGCGATTTCGGGATCGTGGGTGACGAGCGCGATGGTGCTGCCTTTGAGGCTCAGCTCGTAGAAGAGTTTCAAGATCGTTTCGCCCGTGTGCGAGTCCAGGTTGCCGGTCGGCTCGTCGGCGAAGACGATCTTCGGGGTGTTCACCAGCGCGCGGGCAATGGCGGCGCGCTGCTGCTGCCCGCCGGAAAGCTGCATGGGCCGGTGCTTGGCGCGGTTGTCCATCTCCACCAGCTTGAGCGCCGCCATGGCACGATCCCGGCGTTCGCGGGCGCTGCAACCAGCATACACCATCGGCAGCTCGACATTCTGCAGGACGTTGAGTTTGGGCAGCAGGTTGAAGAACTGGAAGACGAAGCCGATCTTCTGGTTGCGGATGCGCGCCAGTTCACGCGCTGAAGCGGTCGCTATCTCGGTCCCGTCCAGCTTGATGCTGCCCTTCGATGGCGAGTCCAGGCAGCCCAGAATGTGCATGAGCGTGGACTTGCCGCTGCCGGACGGGCCGATGATCGAGATGAATTCGCCGCCATTGATGTCCAGGTCCACGTTGTCGAGCGCGCGAATCTCCTCCCCGCCGAGGTGGTAGATCTTGCTGACGCCGCGTAGTTCGATGAGGGCCATGGAAGCGATTCTCGATGCTGGATGCTGGATTAAGGGCTCGCCGGAGCCTTGCCGCCGCTGGCCCCACCCTTGGTGGCTCCGCCGGTAGTGCCCCCGCCAGCGCCGGTCCCGCCCTTGCCAGCGCCGCCGGAACCGCCTTTGCCACCACCCTTGCCGCCTTTCGCTGCGGCCCCAAACGCTTGCTGCACTTTCCCCATTTCTTCGGCCGGTGTGACGATGGACACCGTCTCCCCGCCTTGGAGTCCCTTCGTCACCTCCGCGTAGTCATAGTCCGTGACCCCGATCAGGATTGGCATGCGGGTGAACTTGTCCTCCTCCTTCACATAGACGAACCGTTCACCCTGGTCGGTGAAGACCGCGGCCAGCGGCACGGCGAGCACATTGTCGGCGGCTTGGAGCGGGATCGTCAGATTGGCCGTCATGCCGGGGCGCACTCCGGATTTCTCATCGTTCTTGACGATCATGCGGGTGGAGAACCCCTTGATGCCGTTCTTGATGGTGGCCTGCGGCGCGATGCGGTCCACGCGACCGAAGAGCTTCAAGCCTGCGACCGCCTCGACCTCGATCTGCACACGTTGACTGGGCTTCAGGCGGGTTACGTCCGCCTGGTTGATGTGGGCGTTGATGATCAGTTCGCTGAGGTCCGCGATGGTCAGCACCTCGGTGCCGCTGTTGACGCCGCCGGAACCGGAGACCGCCTGGCCTGCGGACACCGGGCGCGTGAGGATCGTGCAGTCGAACGGCGCGGTGATCTTCGTCTTGGAAATCCGATCCTCGACGAGCTGCAGCGCCTTGAGTGAACGTTCGTAACTGTTCCGGGTGAGTGCATGGTTGTTGCGGGCCAGGTCCACCTCGATCTTCGCCGTTTCCAGCACTTCGCGCGTGAGCAGCTTGTCGTGATGGTTGCGGGCGAGCGCATGGCTGTTGCGCGCCTGATCGAGTTCGGCCTTGGCGTTCTCGAAGGCTTCCTTCGCGATAAGCTTGTCCTCGAAGAGCTGCTTGATGCGGTCGAAATTGAGCTGCAGCTTGTCGAGCGCCAGCCGGGCGCCCTCAATCTGAAGCTTGGCCGCCTCGATCTCCGTCTGCCGCTGGCTGCGATCCAGCGGCAGCTTGTTGTCGAAGATCTGCTTGGTGCGGTCGAAGTCGAGCTGCAGCTTCTCGAGCGTGAGCCGCGCGCCTTCGATCTGAAGTTTGGTCGCCTCGATCTCCGTCTGGCGCTGGCTGCGCTCGATCTGCAGGTCCGAGTCGTCGAGCGTGAAGAGGATGTCGCCCTTCTTCACCTTGTCGCCAATGTCCACCGGCAGCTTGTCAATGCGCCCGCTGACCTCGGGCCGCACGGAAACCTGCTCGGCCGGAGTGATCTCACCGGCGGCGCTGATGGCGAAGCTGATGTTGCGCGGGATGACGACCGCCGTGGTGGGGCGCGCGGACTTCTTGGCGTCGTCGGCCTTCGCGGCCTTCCAGAACATGACCTTGTCCGGCCACTTCTGGTAGGCGTAATAACCGCCGCCACCCAGGGTGCCCAGCACAACCAGCCAAACCAGCAAACTCTTCATGCGTATTGGCCAGCAGCGTAGGCGAACACGGAAGCACTTGCCAAGCGGGACCATCAAATTCTTTGGGCAAAGTTTGCTCAGCCCATGCCCCACCTGGTCAGTGCCGCCACATGCGCCAGACCGCCAGCAGCGAATAGAACGCCACGGCGGCGGCGTAGAAGATCATGCCCATGCCGACCGTCTGCGGCAGGGAAGCCCATTCACTGGAAAACACCACGAGTCCGCCGACCAGCGCAAAGAGCATCGTTTCACCGAAGACGCTGGCCAGGAACGAGCGTCGGCTGGAATGGTTCATGGCATCGCTGACCAGCATGGCGTAGCCGGTCTCCCCCATCGCCCGCATCAGCCAGGCAGATTTGAAGTTCCTGGCCGCCACCAGCAGGCTGATCGTGGCCAGCAGCACCGCCAGCATCGGCGAATGAGCGATGGCGAAGCACAGGACGAGATTCACCAGCATGCCCCACTTCCACCCCAGCCACTTCGCAATCGGATTGGCCTCCAGCGCCAGCGTCGGCGTGGCAAACCAGGTGCTGAGGAAATCCATCGCCCGCCCAAAGACCAGCAGTCCGAGCGAGATGAGGTAGGCGCGGCTGCCAAAGGGGACGAAGTCTTCCATGGACGCGTGGTGCGTGTTCCGTGTTGCGTGAGTCAGTTCGGACGCGTCCGTTGGCAGGCACGGAACACGGACCACGCAGCACGGTTCACTTTTTGCCGTAAATCTGCTCTGGCGTTTCCAACCTCGGCTCTGTCTCTTTCCACTGCGTCCCGTCGCCCTCGATGCTGCGGAAGAAGCAGGACTTGAAGCCTTCGTGGCACGCCGCTCCCGTCTGTTCCACTTGGATGAGCAGCGTGTCGCCGTCACAGTCGAAGCTGATGTCCTTCACCACCTGCACATGGCCGCTGGACTCACCCTTCATCCAGAACTTCTGCCGCGACCGGCTCCAGAAGTGCGTCTTGCCGGTGGCGATGGTGGATTCGAGCGACGCGCGGTTCATCCACGCCATCATCAGCACGCGGCCGGTGGACTGCTCCTGGATGATCGCCGGGATGAGGCCGTCGGCGGTGAACTTGAGTTTGTCGTAGAAGCTCATTTCGAGTCGGGAGTTGAGAGTTGAGAGTTGAGAGTTGCGGGGGCCGGCGGATGGCCTTCACTCGTTTCGAGCCGCACGAAAAAGACCGCGGCGATGACGCAGGCGAAGGCGGCGAAGTGGTTCCACTTCAGTTTCTCGCCGAGGAAGAACACGGCAAAGGCGGAGAAGACCAGGATGGTGATGACTTCCTGCATGATCTTGAGCTGCGTGGCCGAGTAGGTGCCGTGCCCCCAGCGGTTCGCCGGCACCATCAGGCAATACTCGAAGAACGCGATGCCCCAGCTCACCAGCACGACCACCCAGAGCGGCGCGCTCTTGAACTTGAGATGCCCATACCACGCGAACGTCATGAACACATTTGACGCGATGAGCAGGACAATCGGAGCAAACCGGGATTCGGCCAAGGACGACATACGAGTCAGGTGGTGCGCACGGGAATGCCCTGCCCGGCCAGGTGGCGCTTCACGTCGCCAACCGTATAGGTGCCAAAGTGAAAAATACTTGCTGCCAGCACGGCATCCGCCCGGCCTGCTTGGAGCACCGCCGCCATGTGCTCGAGGCTGCCCGCCCCGCCGCTGGCCACCACCGGCACCCCGACGGATTCGCTCACGCGCCGGGTGATGACCAGATCAAAGCCCGCCTTGGTGCCATCCGCGTCAATCGAGTTCAGCACGATCTCCCCTGCCCCGAGGGCCACGGCGCGCCTGGCCCACTCGACCGCTTCCAGCCCGGTCGCCTGCCGCCCACCCTTGGCGAACACCTCCCAGCGATCCGGCGCAACTTTCTTGCAGTCAATCGAGACCACAATGCACTGGCTGCCAAATTTCTCCGCGCCCTGCCGGATCAGGTCGGGCGTGGCTAGCGCGCTGGAATTGATGCTCACCTTGTCCGCCCCCGCCCGGAGCATCGTCTGCATGTCCTCCAGCACGCGGATGCCACCGCCCACCGTCAGCGGCATGAAGCATTGGTCCGCCGCGCGCTCGATTACCTCCACCATGCTCGCCCGCCCATGCGCGCTGGCCGTGATGTCAAAGAAGACCATCTCGTCCGCCCCCTGGTCGTTGTAGCGCACCGCCAGTTCGACCGGATCGCCCACGTTGCGCAATCCGCCCGCCTCGGCGCGGCCGAACTGCACACCGCGAGTCACCTGTCCGTCATGGACATCGAGGCAAGGGATGACGCGTTTGGCCAGCATGGCTAAGAACCAGTATATGAAGGGTCTAGGAAAAAACGCCCGATGATTCAGCGTGAATCATCGGGCGTAAAGAGGTGGACGTTGAGTTACTTGACGCTGAACTTGCCGTCGGTGTTTTTGAAGGACTTGTCGGAGTAGAGGAGCGTGCTCAAGGAGTTCAGCGGGCTCTTGGCCGTGAACTTGTAGCCGAGCTTCTGCACGGCATCGAGGGTCTCCTGACGCGTCAAGGCCTTGCCCGCCAGCGCCTTCACCGTGGCTTCCTTCATGGACATTTCATTTTTGGCCCGTTTGCCCCGTGGCACACGCGGCTTCGGTCCGGGCTTGGCCCGGGTGGTGGTGGTCCCGCCCCCCCCAAGGGCGCGGCTGATGTCTTCCAGACGGGCTTCGAGTTCGGCCTTCTCCTTAAGCAGAGCTTCCCGAAGCGCGACATACTGACCAACATTGGTTTGTTTCATGCGCCGTTCCTATAAGTGCTTCCGAGTGGTTTTGCAAGCTGCCTTCTCCAGCGGGCCTGACTTAACCGCGGCATAACTGATGAATGGGAGGGGAAGGATTACACTCCGGCAGCCATCGCTTCCAAGATGCTCACTGCGTTCCCCTCGCTTCGCTCGAGCTGGGCTCGGCGGAGTCTTGCCCTACCAGCCGACTTTTCCGGTTCTCCGCTGTTTTCGGGGCCTGGGGTGGAAGAAGCTCCAAATCCCAAGTTCCAAATTCCAAAGAAACTCCAAACACCAAATTTCAACTGGAGGCGTCGCCCGGCACTGGCCGGGTCAGCCCTTGGGCCAAGGGCCGAACCAGGGCGAGCGAGCCGGCCGGGGGGCACAAGAAACGATTGGAATTTGGGCTTTGGAGTTTCTTTGGAGCTTGGGACTTGGAGCTTGGAATTTTCCGGCCCGCCTCCCTGTTCCACTGGAAACAGCGAAGAACCACTTTTCCTCGCCTAGTTCCCCCGCGTGCCGTATGCAGACCCCCATGCACCTGCGCGCACCGCTTGCCGCCCTGACGCTCCTCCTCGCCGCCACCTCCGGCCGCGCCGCCGACTGGCCGCAGTTCCTCGGCCCCACGCGCAACGCCACCTACGCCGGCACCGACCTCGCCGAGACGTGGCCCAAGGAAGGCCCCGCCGTCCTCTGGCAGAAGAAAGCCGGCTCCGGCTGGGCCGGCCCCGTTGCCTCCGGCGGCAAAGTCATTTTCTTCCACCGCCTCGGCGACCAGGAAGTCGTTGAGTGTCTTGACGCGAAGACCGGTAAGGAGGTGTGGCAGCACCCCTTCCCCACGCGCTATACGGACCGCTTCAACTTCGACAACGGCCCGCGCGCCACGCCCTGCATTGCGGAAGGACGCGTCTTCGTCTTTGGTGCGAACGGCAACCTCCACGCGCTCGACTTCGCCACCGGCAAGCCGCTCTGGAGCGTGGACGCGCAGACGGACTACGGCTCGGACCCGGGTTTCTTCGGCTTTGCGTGTTCGCCGCTCGTCGAGGGCAAGGCGTTGCTTGTGAACATCGGCGGGAAGAACGGCGCGGGCATCGTCGCGTTCGACACGGCGACGGGCAAACCACTTTGGAAGGCGCACGACGAAGAGGCCAGTTACTCCTCACCCATTGCGGCCACGATTGGCGGCCAGCGCCACGCGTTCTTCTTCGCGCGGCACAAGCTCGTCTCCCTCGATCCCGCGAACGGGAAGGTGCGCTTCGCCTTTCCGTGGGGGCCCAAGATGCAGGCGTCCGTCAGCGCGGCGGTGCCCGTGGTGTCTGGCGACCTCGTGTTCATCTCGGCAGGCTATGGCGCGGGCGCGGCGGCCCTGCGCGTGAAGGCCAGTGGCGTGGAAACTCTTTGGTCCGGGGAGGATCAGCTCACCGCGCAATATGTCACCCCTGTCCTGCGTGATGGCCTCCTCTACGGCTTCGAGGGCCGCGTGGACACCGGTCCGAAGCCCGAGCTGCGCTGTGTGGAACTCGCCACCGGCAAGGTCCGCTGGACCACCGACCGCGTGGTCCATGGCGGCATCATCCTCACGGGCGGCGATCTCCTCATCACCTCGGACAGCGGCGAACTCGTGCGCGTGGCCGCCGACCCGAAGGCCTTTGTGGAGAAAGGCCGGGCGCAGATCCTCGGCCGCGAAGGCCGTGCCCAGCCCGCCCTCGCCAACGGCCTGCTCCTCGCGCGCGACAAGGGCAAGCTCGTGGCGGCGGATTTACGGAAGAAGTAGCCGTCGGCGCGATACGCGTTGAATACCACGGGCATGGGTGCGTCGTTTCCTGAGTTGGTTCGGTCGTCTGCCATGAAAACTCCCGAGCGCCAGTCCAAGTTGAACGTCGGTGGTGCGGCGTTCACCCTGATCGAATTGCTGGTCGTCATCGCCATCATCGCTATCCTCGCAGGCATGCTGCTGCCAGCCTTGGCGAAGGCCAAGTCGAAGGCCAAGGGCAGTGCCTGCACCTCCAACTTCAAGCAGCTCCAACTGGGGTTCACTCTCTACACCGGGGACTACGCGGACAAGGTGCCGAGAAATATGAATCCCCTAAATCCGTCTTACGCCGACTCGACTTCCTGGATGGGGGCCAGCGAATACGGTTCTTCCACTCCCAGCCCGGCTTATCCCAGTGCCGACTATCCCGTCACCAACGGCACCCTCTACACCTACGCTCCCAATCCGGCGCTTTTCCGCTGCCCCGCCCAGCCACGGGAAGCTTCAACCGTGTTCTCGCACGGCACCTACAGCGTATGCATGAACGCCAAACTCGGGGGAGCGGCTTCGGGAGCCTTTTCGCATATCTCAGCCGTCCAGAATCCAGCGAACGCCTTCGTCTTCGTGGACATGAAACTGGCCTCTCATTGCCAGATCATCTTCACCCTGACAAACACTCCGATTGCGGGTGCCTATGGAGATTCCTTCTGGCCCAAATACCCTGCCGCCCGGCACGGCAACGCGGGGCTGTTCAGCTTCGCCGACGGCCATGTCAGTGTGGACCGATGGCAGGGCACTTTTCTACAGGAGCAGGAGAAGGCGGCCTCCCTCCCGGGCGCAGCTCACTACGGTTCGGGCGCGGATACCACCCTGATGACAGCCTCAGACATGGCCGATTTGGAAAAAGTGAAGGCGTGGGTGCCTTGAGGAGTGGCCGTTGCCCTCATGGCATCGGAGGTTGAAGTGCCGAAATCGCTTTAGTTCGTCCGGTTGCACGGCGTTCTCAAAGCGCACCGCGAGGGCATCCGTCCGTTGATTCGCATTCCTGCTGCTGGCCAAGCGCACGAATAGGATCGCCTCCGTAACCTCCTGAAAAAGCTACCAATTTCAGCGGCTCGTGGTCGTAATTGTCGGCATGTTCTGTCGGACACATCACCATGCCGTTCGCAGTGTGCGCTGAGTTTGCCGCCCATCGGCAACGCCAAACGCCCCTCCACTCCCTCGCATGATCAAACCCCTCGCCCGTGTGCTCGTGGTGGAAGATGAGCCGCTCCTGGCCGAAAGCATCCTGGTGGCGCTGAGCTGGCGGTGCATCGAAGCCGAACTGTGCGGCACCGGCGAGGAGGCGCTGGCCATCCTGAACTCCAGAGATTACGACCTGCTGCTGCTGGACATCCGCCTGCCCGGGATGAGCGGGCTGGACCTGGTCACCGAAGTGCGGGCCAATCCGGCGCTCCGCCGCGTGCCGGTCGTCTTCATGACGGGCGACATGAACCCGGCGAACCGGAAGGAAGCCCGACGGCTGGAGGCGGCGGACTTCCTGGAAAAGCCGCTGAACCTGGACAAGCTCGTCGTCTGTCTGCTGGGCCACCTGAAGCTCGCGCCAAGCCGACGGCCCAAAATGCCGACCGCCTGGAAGAAGGAGCCGTGAATGCGGCCAGCGGCAGGTGGGGCGTGCCGTCCTCAGCGGGCCGCGAACGACGGTGGCATGCGGTGGCCGACGGCGGCGTAGCTCGACATTCCAATGTCGAGTTCGGAAGCGAACTGGGGATGGGTGATTCTCGACATTGGAATGTCGAGCTACGGAGGGCGCGAGTGCGTCCGGCGACGGGGTGAGGGCACCCTGCCCTGCCGAGTGCGCCAATAAATCACTCAGCTTAAGGCGTTTCGCACCCGTTCGTTATGGAGTGCGGCGAGTTCTCGCCGCTTTCCGCAGGCGACTTGGCGCCGTCAAAGGCCGATGGCTGGCGTTCGCCGAACCGTGAGCCTGCTCGTGCGAGCCAGAGCGATGCTTTGCAACCGGACCCGCAGCAACTCCGACGGCGACAAGTCGCCTGCGGAAAGCGGTGACAAGTCACCGCACTCCATAAGACGCCCTCAGCGGGCCGCGAGCGACGGTGGCGTGCGGGTGGCCGACGGCGGCATAGCTCGACATTCCAATGTCGAGCTACGGAGGGTAGGCGTGCGTCCGGCGGCGGGGTGAGGACACCCCGCCCTGGGTGAATCTGCTCACTTGAAACTCTTCCTGGCGTTCTCCCACCCAATGAGCCGGGCAGCCAGATGGGGTGATGGCTGGCCGCCGCGTCTTCTCCTTCTCCCCCATCGGGGGAGAAGGCCGGGATGAGGGGGCGGCGCGTGCAGATAAAGCCGGACGCTCTTCTGCACAAGCGGCCCGCCCCCTCACCCTGTCCCTCTCCCCCGATGGGGGAGAGGGGAAAGCCACGGGGATCGCGCTGCATCACCGCGCCTGCTCCGACAAGCGGCGGGTAGGGAGCGCTGTCCTCAGCGCGCCGCGAACGACGGTGGCGTCCGCATGGCCGACGGCGGGGTGAGGACACCCCGCCCCACCTTGCGCACCAGCTCCGGCCCAGCGCGGACGGCGTTCCGTCCGCTCCCCCCCGAGTCGTTCAAGTCGGGGAGAAATCCAAACGGTCAATGGTTAGCCCATACTTGGAAAGCGCTTCATCTGCGATCGCTTTCGCGGCTGCCATTGCTTCAGAATGCGAAGCGCCTTTTTCGCACAGCTTGAAGTAGCTATCGCCAGCCTTGGCTACTGCTCTCTGAACCCAAATCGCCTCACGATCGTGAAGCCAATGCTTCAAGGATGCGGCTCTCTGAAGCATCCGCTCACCAGAAAACTCCCGTGCTACGAGCCACTCTTGAAGTTGAGCTTCTCTCACATTCCATTTGAACTCGGCTACCTCGGTCCGGCCCAACACAGCATTCCAAAGATGAACTTGATGGACTTGAGCTTCCTCAGAGTTGTCATCCAGCAGGACCGCAAATTCGTAAGCATGGAACAGCGTGACATACGCGAGCAACCATTTGGAACCTGCCGATTTGAACACGCAGACGGCATGGTGAAGAGGATTCTCAGGCAGTGGGTAGATTGACACTGCGTCCACGAGCGGTGTGCCAACAGGAATAAGTTGCGTATCCTCTCTCCGGATGAATTTCGCTGCCAGAGATGAACTGCGGACATTGACGCCGGCATGGCGAGCAAAGCAAAGGGCGATCTTTGCAACAGACCGGAGGGCTTCTTCATCCTTGTAGAACAAAGAAGGCAACGGGAGCGAAAACTGGCCTCCTTCGCGTTCTTCACTTTGAAGATCCTGAACGCTTTTGATGCCTTTCTTCTTAAGAATCCTAAGTGCCTCCTCCTTGGTAGGCGCATACAGGCTGGCGATGAGCCTATTCCCCTCCTTGCGGACTTCGAGATTGTCTGCGAGGGACGCCTTTCCGAACAGAGGTAACACGTGTTTGCTACCCGTTGATTCATCCCTGAGAACAACCGTCGGGTTCTCCCCTCGGGAACGTGGCACGTCTAGGAGACTTGCAAGCGTTCCCAAGCACTTTGACAGGTGACCATCAACTGTGCTCCCAGCGTTCGAGTTGCACTTTATGCAAGTTGCATTGCGTGTCAGAAGGTGACCGCCGAGCGCATTCGGGATGATGTGTTCCCTAGAAGCGTTCGCCTCCGTCAGCAGTTCATCGCAGAAGAGGCACCTGAATTCCGGTTGTGAGCTCACTACCTCCCCACCCTATTCAGCGTGTAATACGCCGAGGTGTGCAGCGGGGCGGTGCCGTCGGCGGCGCGGAGGTTGGCGTGGTGGAGTTCGTAGATTTTTCCCGCCCGCAGTTCCGGCAGTTTCAGCCGCACGGTGCGCCCGTCGGCGGAGACACTCGCGGCAGCGACCTTCACGGGCGTGATGTCCTGCTGCGGGGAGCCGTAGGCCTGCCGGTAGAGGTAGTGGTAGTGCGAGAGGGACCAGTTCGCGGGCGTGGCGGCGGCGGAGCGGTCCACGGGGCGCGTGAAGCGCACGTCGAAGCCGTCGGCGGTGAGCTTCATCGTTTCGATCTCGAACGGCACCTCGCCATTCCAGGCGAGGCGTTGCAGGCCGAAGGATTTGCCGCCGGTGCTGCCCCAACCGCGGTCGGTCTGGCCGACGTAGAGGCTGCCGTCGGGCGCGAAGGCGGCGCGATTGTTGCCGCCCTGGAAGCCGCTGCGGAAGGGCAGGCACGCGCCCTGCCACTCGCCGTCCACCTTCTCCAGCGCCACGCGCACGACGAGGCATTTGCTCTCGTCGCACACAAACATCTGCCCGGCGAAGGGGCCGAACTTCCCGCCGGTCGTGTCAATCACCGGCTCGGCGAGCGACTGGCCCATGGTGCCGTAGGGGAACTGGATGGCGGGAAGTTTGCGAATCTTCCCGAGATCCTCCGCGCTGCTGGTGCTGCCCTTGAAGTTCGGGTCCCACTTGAGCGCCTGCGGATGGCCGTGAAAGGCGTCCCGGCTGACGTGGTGCAGCGGCGAGGTGCCCATCCACTCGCCCTGATTGTCCGTGATGAAGAGGTCGCCGTCCGGGGTCATGCACAGGCCGTTGGGCGAGCGCAGGCCCTTGCTCCATGGGATGAACTCGCCGCTGGGCGTGACCTTGAAGCTCCAGCCGAAATACTTGCCCGGCCCGCTCACACCGATACCGGAGATCGCACCCCAGAGATTGCCCTCCTTGTCGCGCACAGGGCCGAAGATGTAGGCGTGCTGACTGGCGGAGACGCCGCAGTTCTGGTCGAGGGTCTCGAAGAGGTCGGCCTTGCCGTCTCCGTCGGTGTCCGCGATGCGCGTCAGCTCGGAGCGCTGCACGACGAAGACCTCGCCGGGTTTGCCGGTGAGCAGGCCGAGCGGCTCGTGCAGGCCGGTGGCGAAGAGTTCCCACCGGTCGCCGAAGCCTAGTGGGGCAGGCATCTTGCCTGTCTCAGCGGGCATCTTGCCCGCGTTGGGATTCGCGGGCGGGACGCCCGGTGAGGCAGGCGGGACGCCTGCCCCACTACGGAGCATTGCCGCGCGGTTGAGTCCGGGCTTGGCGCATTCCGCCTGCAGCGCGGCATTCACGTAACGCCAGATTTCCCCCCGTCGCGTGCAGACCATCAGCGAGCCATCCGTCTGAAACGCCATGCCGCCCACCTCCAGCGCGATGCCGCTGGGAATGGCGATGGTCTCCAGCTTATAGTAGCGCGCCTCGCCGGTCGGTGGGAAATCGGCGGTGAGCCGCGTGTTGAGCTGCTCGCGCAGATCGCGGCCCAGCGGGTCCAGCTCGAAATAGAACGGCACCGTCTCGGTAAAGGTGAGCGCGAGGAAGTTGTCGCCCGCGCGCAGCTTGACGTGGAAGGGCACGGGATCGGCGATGTTGCCAATCTGGCCGGCGAGCCAGCCGGGCGGGCCGAGGTCGGAGGGCATCGGACCATTGTTGAACTTGGTCTGCACCGGGCGCTTGCAGCCGATGCGGAGTGTGACTTCGCGCTCGGCATCCGCATGGAAGGTGAAGAGGAGGCATTTCGTCGTGGCATCGAGCGTAGTCCACTGGGCGTTGGGCAGGGAGATGACTTTCGCGCCGGTCACGTCGGTGGAGCCGTCGGGCTTGAGCGTGGGCGCGGCAGTCAGTGCATGAATCGAGGCGAGCCGGGCGGCGGGGAGCTGCTTCATCGTCGCGGCGGTGGTGACCGCCTCGGTCGCTTCGCGGGTGGCTTGCTTGGTGTAGAGGAGCTGGGGTTTGGCGACCGCCGGGACCGACGGAGGCTGGGTGGCAGCCGGCGCGAGGACAGAGGACGTTTTAAGATCATCAAAGCTCCACAACCCAACCGTCTGCGCATCCGACTTCAGCGGCTCCTTCGCCACGCCGCTGATTTCCCGCACACCTTTCGAGATGCGGATATCGTCCAGCAACCCATCACAGCCGTGGCCGCCCTCCACGAGTCGTCCGAAGCCGAACCCGCCGGGCTGGGCGTTGCCAACGAGCGGCTTGACGGGTGAATCGAGCACTTGCTTGCCATCCACATAGAGTCGGACCCGCCGGGCCTCAATGACCGCTGCCAGCGCATGCCATTGGCCGTCGCAGATGTTGACGGAGGATTTGAACTCCCCGCCCCGGCCCGGCAGGTAGAGGCTGAACGCGCCGCTCTGGGAGTAACTGTAGAGTTCCCAGTGCTGCGCGGAGGCCTTCGGGTCACTGGCGATGAGAATGTTGAAACCGCCCTTGGTGTTCAGCTTGGCACGCAGTTCAACCGTCAGGGGCAACTCGCGGTAGGCTTCCTTGCCTTCGACAACCAATCCGCCGGAGAGGGCGCTGCCATAGTCCTTGGCGAGGGATGGTTGCCCGCCGTAGCCGCCGACGTGAGGAGGCGGATTCGGAGCCTTGGCCGTCTCATCGGTCCGCCTCCTCACGTCGGCGGCTACGGTGATGGTGCGATACTTCGGTTTCGGCCCCGGCGGCTTGCCTTCGAGCTGCGGGAGGAGCCAGTCGAGGCCGTCGAGGTTGTCGCGCAGACGCTGCTCCACGTCGTCATTGGTATGGCCGATGATGCCGATGGGACCGCGGTAGCCAGAGTCACGGATGATCTTGAGCAGCGCGAGATCGAGTTCGCCGGAGCCGAGCGGGAGAATCTTCTGCCCGCGCTTCTCGCCGTCGCGGGTCATGCCGTTGAGATTGAGGCAGAGCAGATAGGGCTTCATCTCGCCGAGCACCTTGGCGAAGCGGTCCACGTGGTCATGGCCATGGTGGAGGTTGTAGATGATGCCGATGTTGGTCGCGCCGTGCTTCGTGCGAAGCTGCTGGCAGATGGCCACCATGTTCTCCGGCTCGCCGCCCCAGCCGCCGTGATTGTAGAGGCCGAACTGGCTGCCGGCCTTGCGCGCGCGCTCGACCGCCGGGAGGAGTTGCGCCGCCGCCTTCTCCACGCGCTCGGCCGGCGTCGCCCCGGCGGGACTGGGCACCGTCATCCAAATCTGCGGGTGGAGGTTGTGCTTGGCGAAGAGCTTGAAGGCCTCCTCGTGCATGGCCCAGAAGGCGAAGTAGTCGAGCTTGTGCTTCTGGTATTCCAGAATCTCCGTCTCGAACTGCGCGACGTGCTCCTGCCGCCAGTCGTAGGCGATGCGCGGGAAACCGAGCTTGGCGGCCATCTCAGCGCGTTCGGCGGGGCTGCGCTTCTTCGAGTCGAACGGCACGATGCACCAGGCGACGAGGTTCGAGCGGGCGAAGATATCGGCGGGCGCAGCGGAGGCGCGCGGGAGCAAGTCAGCGGCGAAGGCGAGAAGAAGCAGCGTCCGCAAAAGTCGTTTCATGGCTGGGTGGAGTCTAGGAAAGTGGACGCGGCGGCGGTAGGAGATTCTTCAACCCCTTGCACCTAGCAGCCGACGTGAGGAAGCTCACCACAATTGGGTTCCCAACGGCATTGGACGAACCAAACGATCAGAGCCTCCTCACGTCGGCTGCTACCATTTCACAGCAGCCCACTCAGCCGCTTCAGCAGCGCGCCGGTCGCCTCCAGCCACCAGCCGAGCACCGTGAGGAGACGCCCCTGCCCCGTCAGCAGCGGGATGCTCACCAGGAGCACCAGCATGTTGCCGAGGAAGATGATGACGCCGGAGAAGAGATACCCCTGCCCCGTGATGTCCGACTGCCGGGTCTGGAGAATCTCCCACGTCAGCGTGATGTGGAAGGCATAGGCCGCGCCCAGCAGCAGGTGGAAGCCGGGCGTCCACCGCGCCCAGCCCCAGATGAGGTGACCGACGAGGAAAATCAACACGACCAGCACGGCGTAGAGCGGGAAAAAGTAGGGAGCCAGCGCGACGAGAAAGTTGGACTTGGTGATCACCACTTCACCGCCCTGCGACGTGGCCTTGAACTTCTTCAGCTTCCCGCCAAAGAGCCACGACCAGACGACGTGCGTCAGCTCATGGCCGACCACGTAGATCCACATGGGCTTGGGCAGCAGCACAAACACCACCACCCAGCACGCCGCCCCCGCCCCCAGCGGCACCCAGACCTCCGACGCCCCCCCGCTGGCGCGCACCACCCGCACCAGCGTCGGCACGGCCCCCGCACAGAGCGGGAGCAGGAGGAAGCCGAGGATGAATTTAAGCCACTTGGGCACGGCGAAAAGTGGGGCGAAGCGCGGCCAAGATGCCAGCCGAAAGCCAAATAAACCGAAGGAGCCATTGGACAAAGGCGTCGGATGGGCACATTGAATCCGATGCGCCAGTCACCTATGCAGTCAGGCAAATCTTCTGCACCAACGGGCTTTACGCTTATTGAACTGCTGGTGGTCATCGCCATCATTGCGATTCTCGCGGGCATGCTTCTGCCAGCCTTGTCGAAGGCCAAGGAGAAGGCGATGGGCACCCGCTGCGCGAGCAACTCGCGACAGCTTGCTTTCACCTACAAGTTTTACACCGATGACGCAGACGGCAAGCTTGTGGAACTGGCCCGCAACAACGACTTGGCTCTAAACCCGATTCCCAATCCAATTCTTCCTAACACTAGCAATCACAAATGGTGGCCAGACTTGCTGGCGCGCATGGTCGGAGGAAACCCCGAAATCTTCAAATGTCCTGGCGTCAAGGTTGGTAACGGCCTGGGCATTGGAATGAACCATCCTGACTTGGGCATCTGGATTCCCACAGGCAACACCTCCTTCAAAATCCACGAACTCGCCAAGCCCGACGAGACGCTCGTCTTGGCCGACGCGGCCATGATGATTCAGCCGACTTCACCGACGTTGAATCCGGACAACTGGACTCCACGGGTGGCATTGTCAGGGACTCACTTGTTTCGCACGCCCACCAATAATCCGGCCGCCACCCCGTGGTATGACGGATACGGAGGCAACTTCGGCGAGCGAGTTTACAACCGGCACAGCGGTAGGGCGGCGGCGATCTTTGTGGATGGACGCGCGGAAGCGATGGCGGCAAGCAAGATGGGGTTCCAAGATCCCGTCACCGGTGTTCCCCTTCTCCAAGGCGATCCTCGGGCGCTGTGGGACAAGTTTTGAACGTCACCGGTCCACGAGGATCACGCCAGCAGCCGCATCAATGGCGAATTTTTTGCCCTGCGGGGGAGCTGGCAGCCGAGGCAGCAGCCCCTTCTGAACGAATTCGTTCAGGTCTTTTGGAGCGGCGTTGTTTGCCATCATCCAGGCGTTCAACTGTTCGTTAAGGATACGCAAATGAACACTGGTGTCCGTGCCAGCCAAGTCGCGTTCAAATGCTGCTATCGCCGCTGCGCGCAGAGGATCAACTGGTTTGTTTGCCTGAACTGACTGGGCATATTTACTTTCGGCTGACTCCGCAGGGCTCGCCTTCTTCTTGCAGGCGGAAAAAATTCCCACGGCGCAGCTTATCAAGCAAAGGGTTGTTCGGTTCATGTGTCCCGCACTCCTACTGCCAAATCAAGCAATCATCCAGCGAGAACTGAAGCATTGTTGCCGCAAGCTCGATTTAGAATAATTCTAAATCTTGACGTTCCGGGCGTGCTGGCTAGATTTCAACCATGAATGCGGTTGCGAGTAAATCCCCGTCGGATACCAACCTGAACGAACGCCTGGCCCATAGCGGGCTGCGCCTGACGCCCCAGCGGCAGCAGGTCCACGAGGTGCTCCGCGAGAAGATGGATCACCCGACCGCCGACCAGGTCTTCATGCGGGCCAAGTCCAAGATGCCGGAGATCTCGATGGCGACGGTTTACAACTGCCTCGACGCCCTCGTGCAGTGCGGCATGGTGCGGCAGGTCACGCTGGACCGCGGCGCGACGCGTTACTGCCCGAACATGCAGGACCATTCGCATTTTTACTGCGACGAGTGCGGCAGCGTTTACGACATCCTGCAGACGCTCTCCATGGAAGAAGCGGGCATCGAACTGCCCGTTGGTTTCCGCCTCAAGAACATCGAAACCAACCTCCACGGCCTCTGCCCCGACTGCGCGGCCAAAGCCAAATAATTTCAACCACGAATGGACACGAATAGACACGAATCAGAAGCCCATCTGACCAGCCAGAGGCGCGAAGGAGCAATTTCCCATTCGTGTTTCTTCGTGTCCATTCGTGGTTAGCCCCCTTTCCTCATGAGCGAATCCCTTAACACCATCGAAGAGTTCGTCGCATCCGACTACAAATACGGATTCGTCACGAACATCGAGTCGGACACCGTCCCGCCGGGCCTGAGCGAGGCCACCATCCGCTTCATCTCGGCCAAGAAGAACGAGCCGGCCTGGCTGACCGAGTGGCGGCTGAAGGCCTTCCGCCACTGGCTCACGATGACCGAGCCCACCTGGTCCAACGTCCACTACACCAAGCCCGACTACCAGGCCATCAGCTACTACTCCGCGCCCAAGCAGAAGAAGACGCTGAACTCACTCGACGAGGTGGACCCCGAGCTGCGCAAGACCTTCGACAAGCTCGGCATCTCGCTCAACGAGCAGAAGCGCCTTAGCGGCGTGGCCGTGGACGCCGTCGTGGACAGCGTGTCCGTGGCGACCACCTTCAAGACCGAGCTGGCCAAGCAGGGCATCATCTTCTCCTCCTTCTCCGAGGCCGTCGCCCATCACCCGGAACTCGTGCAGAAGTATCTCGGCTCCGTCGTGCCGCACACGGACAACTACTACGCCGCGCTGAACTCCGCCGTCTTCACCGATGGTTCCTTCTGCTACATCCCGAAGGGCGTTCGCTGCCCCATGGAACTGTCCACCTACTTCCGCATCGAGGCCGCGAACACGGGGCAGTTCGAGCGCACGCTGATCGTCGCGGACGAGGGCGCTTACGTGAGCTACCTCGAAGGCTGCACCGCCCCGATGCGCGACGAAAACCAGCTTCACGCCGCCGTGGTGGAACTCGTCGCGATGGAGAGCGCGCAGATCAAATACAGCACCGTCCAGAACTGGTATCCCGGTGACAAGGAGGGCAAGGGCGGCATCTACAATTTCGTGACCAAGCGCGGCCTCTGCAAAGGCGCGAACTCGAAGATTTCGTGGACGCAGGTCGAGACCGGGTCCGCCATCACCTGGAAGTATCCGAGCTGCATCCTGCTGGGCGACAATTCGCAGGGTGAGTTCTACTCCGTCGCGCTGACGAACAATCTCCAGCAGGCCGACACCGGCACGAAGATGATCCACATCGGCAAGAACACCCGCAGCACCATCGTGAGCAAGGGCATCAGCGCCGGGCGCGGCCAGAACAGCTATCGCGGCCAGGTGAAGGTGATGAAGGGCGCGACGAATGCCCGCAACTTCTCCCAGTGCGACTCCCTGCTGCTCGGCGACAAATGCGGCGCGCACACCTTCCCCTACATTGACGTGCAGAACCCGACCGCGCAGGTCGAGCACGAGGCCAGCACGTCGAAGATCGGCGAGGACCAGATTTTCTACCTGAACCAGCGCGGCATCGAGACGCAGGACGCCGTGAACATGATTGTGAACGGCTTCTGCAAGGAAGTCTTCCGCGAGCTGCCGATGGAGTTCGCCGTGGAAGCGCAGAAGCTGCTGGGGGTGAGTTTGGATGGCAGCGTGGGTTGACGTTGTGAGCCGAAGCGCTGAAAGCGCGAAATATGACAGCCCAGGGCAACGCCCTGGGTTATGTGCCAAGCAAGAGTGCAAGCCCTGAAGGGGCGGAATAACACAGTGAAATACGCCGTTATCGCCGACATCCACGCCAACCTGCCTGCCTTGCAGGCGGTGTTGAAGGACGTTGCTATCCAGCGCTGTGACGCCACTGTGTGCCTCGGAGATTTGGTCGGCTATTACAACGCTCCCAAGGAGTGCGTGGACATCATCCGGCAGATGAACATTCCATGCGTGAAGGGCAACCACGACGAATACTGCTCCGGCCCTGCCATACCCAGCGGATTTAACCCCACGGCGGAGGAGGGCGTTCACTGGACGAGACAGCAATTGACCGATGACGACGCACGGTGGCTTGCAGGACTACCGCTCGTCGAGTCAGTTGGGGGCTTCACCATCGTGCATGCGACCCTCGAACAACCGCATCGTTGGGAATACATTTTCGACAAGCTGGCGGCGGCACGAAGCTTTCAAGCCCAAAAGACTGAGGTCTGTTTTTTCGGACACACGCACATTCCCATCGCCTTCGTGCGCGCCGGTGCCATCTGCGGCGGCACCTACTCCAAGTTCAAAGTGGAAACGGGCAGGAAATATTTCATCAACCCCGGCAGTGTCGGCCAGCCTCGGGACGGCTGCCCCATGGCCAGCTACGTCGTTTATGATGCTAGTGAGCGGACGGTTGAATTGCGGCGCGTCGCATTCGAGGGACCAGACTCAGGAGGAGATTCGGCAGTTCCGACGGGACCAAGTCCGAAGCCAAAACTGACGGGTTTGGCTGGAGCGACGGTTGAGGAACAACTCGAATGAAAGCCCGCCTCTACCTCGAAACCACCATCGTGAGCTACCTGGTCGCCCGGCCCAGTCGTGATCTGGTGCAGGCCGCTGACCAGCAGGTCACGCGCGACTGGTGGGAAACGCAACGGCAACGCTACGACATTTACGTTTCGGAAATCGTGCTGAACGAGGCCGGGACTGGCGACGCTGGGATGGCTAAACAACGGCTCGCCTTGCTCAAGCAGTTCCCGGTGCTGGCGGTTGAGCCGGAGGTAGGCGAATTGGCCGACGCGCTGATTCACGGTGGACCACTGCCAGCCAAGGCTGCTGACGATGCCGCCCACATTGCCTACTCTGCCGTCCATGGCATGCATTTCCTCCTGACATGGAATTGCCGCCATATCGCAAACCCCTCCATGGCCCGTCGCATTGCGCAGATTTGCGGCGCGTTTGGCTTCGACGTTCCAGTGATTTGCACCCCGGCCATCCTCTTGGAAAGGTAAGACCATGAAAGCAAAAACCTACGAAGACACCATTGTTGAAGAAGTCCGCAAAGTGAAGGAGGTGCTTGCTGCCAAGTTCAACTTCGACGTGCGCGCCATGCTGGCTGAAGCCAGTAAACGGGAGAAACGCCATGGCAAACGACTGGTTTCCTTCGTGAAGAAGAAACCCACCAAGGCCTGAATCAACTCAACTAGACCGTCATTTTCCAAAATCCATGAGCAGCCCCCTAATCGAAATCAAAGACCTCAGCGCCGCCATCAACGGCAAGCAAATCCTCAAGGGCATCACCCTCACCGTGCGCCCAGGCGAAGTCCACGCCATCATGGGACCGAACGGCTCCGGCAAGAGCACGCTTGGCTACGTGCTTGCCGGCCGCAAGGGCTACGATGTCACCGGCGGCTCGGTGACCTACGATGGCAAGGACTTGATCGAGCTCTCGCCCGAGGACCGCGCGCGTGAGGGCCTGTTCCTCGCCTTCCAGTATCCCGTCGAGATTCCCGGCGTGAACAACACCTACTTCCTCCGCGCCGCCTACAACGAGCAGCGCAAGCACCGGAAGCAGGAGGAAGTGGACGCCGTGGACTTCCTCGCCATCGTGAAGGAAAAGATGAAGCTCCTCGACCTGCCCGACTCGATGATGAAGCGCGCGGTCAACGAGGGCTTCTCCGGCGGCGAAAAGAAGCGCAACGAAATCTTCCAGATGGCCGTGCTCGACCCGAAGCTCGCCATCCTCGACGAGACCGACTCCGGCCTGGACATTGACGCGCTGCGCATCGTGGCCGAGGGCGTGAACAAGCTGAAGCGCCCGGACAACGCCGCCATCGTCATCACCCACTACCAGCGCCTGCTGAACTACATCGTGCCCGACTTCGTGCATGTGCTCTTCGACGGCCGCCTGATCAAGTCCGGCGGCAAGGAACTCGCGCTGGAACTGGAAGAAAAGGGCTACGACTGGCTCATCGGCAAGCCCACCAAGTAACCGGAGCGCCGGTCTCCGACCCGGCGACAGGATGTAACAAACCAACGAACACCATAGAGTGAAGCTCGGCTCCTTCCCCCTCACCCTAACCCTCTCCCCGGAGGAGAGGGCACAGCTATCGTCAGGTTCCGGACGGCAGAGCGCCCTCGTGCAACACCGGCGCCGGGTGCGTCGCTCCCTCTCCCCTGGGGAGAGGGCCGGGGTGAGGGGGAAGGGACCGCACTCAATCCACCCCGCTCCCGGACTCGCCACCGCGTCCTGCCTCCCTTTCGTCCCGCTCCATCAGCGGCCGGCAATAATCCGGCAGCGGATGCGGCGCGCGCTCCTGCAACGTCCGCCAAATCGTGTCGCGGATGCCCTCCTGGTTGCGCCGCAGGTCACCATTCCAATACCGCAGGACTTTCACGCCCGCCTTTTCCAGCCAAGCATCTCGCTCCGCATCCAACTTCCGTCGTTCTGGGAATCCGTGCTGCGCTCCGTCCAGTTCAATGTTCACCCGCGCCTCAACGCAGAAGAAATCCAAGACGTGCTCCCCGAAACGGTGCTGCCGTCGAAATTTGTAACTGGAAAACCTTCGGTTGCGCAGCCAGCCCCACAGCAGCTTCTCCGCCCAAGTGTCCCGCTTGCGGAGCAGGCGGGGGATTTGGTTCCGGGATTTCACGAAGTGCAGGTTGAAGGTTTTATTAGAATTCTCAAGCGTGCTGGCGACAGCACGCGCCCTTTCCCCTCACCCCAGCCCTCTCCCCGGGGGAGAGGGGGAAACGCAGTCCGCATCTCTCGATGCGCACGCCTTGTTCTCGCCTCAGGGTTCTCGATTCGGCCTGCGGCTGGATTCAAGCCTGATGCCCCGCAAACACCCCGCCGCGACCGTCACGCCCTCCCTCTCCCAAGGGAGAGGGCCGGGGTGAGGGGAAAGTGCGCGCACTGCAAGAACCCCGCTCACATTTTCCACTGATCGCCCGACCATGACCGCCATCAAACCAAAGTCCGAACTCTCCACCCACCTCGCCGCCTGCGAGGCCTTCGCCGCTTCCGCCGCCGGGCCCGAATGGCTCCGCACCTTGCGGCGCAACGGGGTGACGCACTTCACGGAACTCGGCTTCCCCACCACCAAGCTCGAGGAGTGGATTTACACGCCTGTCACCGGCATCACGAAGCTTGCGTTCAAGCCCGCCCCCACTGCGGACGCCGCAGTCACGGCGGAACAAATCGCGCCGTTCACCTTCCCCGGCTGGACTGGCTCGCGGCTCGTCTTTGTAAACGGGCACTACTCCCCTGCCCTCTCGTCGCTGCCGGCACCGCAGCCGGGCGTCACCGTCACAAATCTCGCCGCAGCCCTCGCGAGTGGTGACAAGCTCGTCGAAACCCATCTCGCTCATCACGCCAGTGTGGACGCAAGCGGCTTCTCCGCGTTGAACACCGCGTTCATTGCGGACGGCACGTTCATCGCGCTCGCGCCCAACGCCGTTGCTGCCGAGCCGGTTCACCTGCTGTTCATCAGCGCCCCCGGAAGCACGGCAAACACCGCACAGCCGCGCAACCTTATCGTGGCGGGTGCAAACAGCGCCGCAAAGATCGTGGAGCACTACGTCAGCCTCGGTGGTGCGGCACACTTCACCAATGCGGTCACGGAAATCGTGGTCGGCGACGGGGCGAACCTTGAGCACGCGAAGTTTCAGGAGGAAAACTTGGACGCGTTCCACATCGCCACCGTGCAGGCCACGCTGGCGCGCGACAGCCGGTTCCTCTCGCACAGCATCAGCACGGGCGCACGGCTCGCGCGGCACAACATCAATCTGGTCATGACCGGCCAGGGCGTGGACTGCGTGATGAACGGCCTCTACGCCGTCGGCGGCAAACAACTCGTGGACCACCACACCGTGGCGGACCACGCCGTGCCGCACTGCGGCAGCCATGAGTTCTACCACGGCATTCTCGGCGGCCATTCGCGCGGCGTGTTCAACGGGAAGATCTACGTCCGCAAGGATGCGCAGAAGACCGACGCGAAGCAGACCAGCCGCAACCTGCTGCTCACCGACACCGCGATTGTGGACACCAAGCCGCAGCTCGAAATCCTCGCCGACGACGTGAAATGCACGCACGGCGCGACCGTGGGCCAGCTCAACGACGAGGCGCTTTTCTACTGCCGCACCCGGGGCATCAGCGAGGTGAACGCCCGCCGTCTGCTCACGCACGCCTTCGCCAGCGAGATCGTGAACCGCATCACCGTCGAGCCGGTGCGCGAGCATCTGGAGCAGGTGCTGTGGGGGCGGCTGGAGGAACTCATTGAGAATAAGTAACCGCCAATGAAATCCCCGAGCCACGTCATCGCAGCCGCCGTGCTCGTGTCCCTCACCGTGGAGCGGAGAGAGTGCCAGGCGGTATCTGCCCGCCTCCGTCACATGAAGCACCTCCTCGCCTTCCTCCTGCTGTTCACGCCGCTGGCGATGCCTCGGGCAGCCGGACAGGCGCGACCGCAAATCCTGCTCTACTCGGGGTGGCAGACAATCAACATCGGCGACATGGGCCACACGCTGGGAACGCTGCGCATCCTGGAGCGCGACCTGCCGGAAGCGGACGTGATCTGGTGGGCGATGAGCCTGAACGAGGACGTGCGCCGCCTGCACGAACGGCGTTTTCCCAAGGTGCGGATCGTGCAGGGAACCGTGGATGAACAGGGTGAACCGAGCACGCCGGAGCTGCGTGAGGCTGTGCTGCGGGCGTCGCTGCTGGTCGCGAATTCCAAGCCAGGCTTGTTCACGGCGATGCTGCGGGTCGCCAACCGTTACCACAAACCGTGGGGTGCCTACGGCCATTCGTATGAGGCGGACACGTTCACAAAGCGCCCGGAGCTGGTGCCACTGTTCAATCCCGCTGCGTTCATCTTCTGCCGTGACACACAGACGCTCGCCACGGTGCGGCGGGCGGGCATCAAGGCGGGGCATGTCGCCTTCGGGCCGGACGGCTGTTTCGGCATTGATGTGCGGGATGATGCGAAAGCGGACGCATGGCTCGCGGCGCGAGGACTGAAGGAACGCGAGTTCATCACCCTCATGCTGCGCTCGAACACGCCGAAGCATCCGACCAACGACGAGCCACTGAATCCGCAGCGCCCGACGGAGCAGCAGCAGCGCGACGATGAGACGCGAGCGGCGAAACTCCGTGAAGTGATGATTCGATGGGTGCGCGACACGGGGATGAAGATCGTCATCGCGCCGGAGGTGGACAAGGAGATCACGCACAATAAGCGCCTGCTGCTCGACCCGCTGCCCGACGAGGTGAAGGCAAAGGTTATCTTGCGCGACACGTTCTGGCTGCCGGACGAGGCGGCGTCGGTCTTTGCCAAAGCCCGCGTGGTGGTATGCCATGAGCCTCACAGTTGCATCATCGCGCTGGCAATGGGCACGCCCATCCTGCATCCCAGTTCGCTCGTGCATGGGCCGAAGCGCGAAATGTTCGCCGACATCGGCCTGCGCGAATGGCTGCTCGACCTCGACGCGCAGCCGGCGAGCGATGTCACGGCGGCCCTGCTGGCGATTCACAAGGATTACCCCGCCGCCCTCGCGAAGGTGCGGACCGCGATGGAATTTGTCCGTGGCAAGCAGGCGGAGACGATGCGCGTGGTGAAAGCCAGTCTGAAGCCATGAGAGCCCATTTTCCACTGCGCCCGCGAGATGGCGAGATGAACGCCTTCGTCAGTGAAATCGTGAACTACATCACCGTCGAGCCCGTGCGCGATCATCTGGAGCAGGTGCTGTGGGGCCGGCTGGAGGAGTTAATTCAGAAGAAATAGCCCTTTTCACCCTATGCCACATGTCACGGACTCAACTGACCTGCTCCAAATTATTTTCGTTATTGGGGCTTTCGGCCTCCTCGGCGGCTTTGCAAATTTTTTGGTCACACGACCATGCGACTCTCCTCCAAATCGTCCGTCTTCAAACAAGCAGTCAGAAGCAGACGCCCAGCACTTGGCGAAGAAGTTGTCAGATGACGACAGCCAGCATTTAGCAAAATGCCTTGTTCTTGGCGTTGCTGCGGCTTTTGTGGTGCCCCTCTTCCTTCAAACGATTCAAAGCGAACTGCTTTTAAAGTCTGCCCAATCGAACAGTGCGTTGCTTACATTTGGTGGTTTATGTCTGCTGGCAGCGTTCAGCTCAAAGCCGTTTCTTGACTCGATGGCGAAGAAGGCTTTGAAAGAAGCAAGGGAGTCGAACGACAAGGCAAAAGAGCTTGAAGCTGAGGTAGATGACGTTCGCAGTGAGGTAGACGCCGTCGCGGCTAAGAACACTGATACAGAAATCGAGCAAGCATCGGTTGAATCAGAACCGTCGACCTCAGCCGTGAAGGTTGACTCGAAGTGTTTCGAGGTTCTGAAAGCGCTGATTTCAGACCACTGGACGTTTCGAACTGTTGCTGGCCTCGCGAAAGAGACGAAGCTGACTGAGCCAGAGGTTACAGGCTGTCTCAGTTGGTTGAAGCAATCTGCACTCGCAAATCAACGTGGCCAGAGTTCAGGTGCAACCTGGTATGCTACGCGGCGGGGAAGGATTTTGATTTCCAGCAACCCTGGGCCGGGCAACCTCCGCACAGAGCCAAAATAGAGTTCTTTGGTTTAACTACTTGCGGGAAAATGCTTATCGACCTCAGCGACCATGGGCAACGCCGCGCGAAAACCGCGCTATTCTTGCTGCTCGCCTTACTCGTGTCGGTCGTGGTGACGACAGTGGCCCACGCCGCCCAGCTTCTCGCCGGCGTGGCGAAAGTGGACATCACAGACCGCGCCGCCGGACCGGTGAACGACCCTTCCTACGTGAAGGCGCTGGTGTTCAAGGATGGCTCCACCACCGTCGTGCTCGTCACGGTGGATGCGGTGGCCATTGGCGGCATCGGGCGCATTGGGAATGACTACCTCGGCAAGGTGCGCGCGGAGTTGCAGCGAGAGCTGGGGATTCCGCCTGCAAGCGTGCTGGTCAACGCCAGCCATTGCCACAGCATCGTGAGTCGCGACACCGACGCGCTGACCGTGCAGGCCGTGAAGGAGGCGGTGAAGAACCTGGTGCCCGTGCGTGCCGGGGCCGGACGGGGGCGCGAGGACCGCATCATGGAGAACCGCCGCCTCAAACTGAAGGACGGCAGCGAGCTGGATCTCCGCCGCGCCTACGCGACGCCCCGCGACGAGGACGTGGCCAGCGTCGGCCCCGTGGACGCGGAGATCGGCCTGCTGCGGCTTGACCGCATGGATGGCCGGCCCTTCGCGTTGGTTTACAACTTCGCCTGCCATCCCATCCACGGCGTGCCGGCGGGCGGGAACACGGCGGATTTCCCGGGCTTCGCCTCGAAGGTCATCGAGGAGAATTTCGGTGAAGGCGTGATGGCGTTCTTCGTGCAGGGCTGCGCGGGCGACATCAACCCGTCGCTCTACAAGGCCACGAGCCACCCGCACGACGCGGAGGCTTACGGCAATCTGCTCGGCCTGAGCGCGCTGCGGGCGGCGAGGGGCATCAAGACGGGCGAGGCTGGCCCGTTGCGCGTCGTGCGTGAGGCGGTGTCGCTGCCGCGTGCGGCGGACTATGCCCAGCGCATCGCGGCCATCGAGAGCGAGCAGGCAAGGCTGCTAAAGTCGTTTCGCGGCACGAGCCTGAACTTCAAGGCGTTCCTCCCGCTATTCCTCCAGCACAAGCTTTCGCCCGATTTTCCCGGGTATCACAACTACGGCTACCTCCATGAGAAGTCGCAGGGCCGCGAGGCCTTGGCGAAGCTCGACGCCGAGAACCGCACGAATCTCGAAGCCTACATGCAAAACATCCAGGCGATGGAGCGGCTCACGCATTTGCAGGTGAACCTTGCGCTGCTCAAGATGCATCAGGCCGAAGCCGTCGCGGTCGGGAACGCCGCGCTGGAGGCCGAGTTGTGTGGAGTGCGCCTTGGTGACTTCACGATGGTCACGTTCCCCGGCGAGCTGACGGTGGAACTGGGCCTCGCGGTGAAGAAGCGCGCGGCGGGCAAGTTCACCTTCATCGCCGGCTACACCAACGGCTACCTCTACTACCTGCCCACCGAGGCGCAGCGGAAGAACACCGGCTACGGACAAGAAGACTGCGACTGCCTCGTGGCCCCCGAGTGGCGGAAGATTTTTGACACACGGACGGATGCGGTGCTGAAACAACTGGCAGCACCGTGAAGGGAATGACCAATGCCCAATTCCCAATGACCAAAGAATGTCCAATGGCCAATGACATGCTAAAGCCCGCCGCGCTCCTCACCGCTGCCGTGGGCAACCGGGACTCCGATGCTTTTTCTCGCTCCGTCGCCCGCCCCCTCACCCTAGCCCTCTCGCCCGATGGGGGAGAGGGAACGGAGTGCAGCCTTCGGTCACCACCCGGGTTCAGCCTTTGGTTCACTCTACTAACGCTGCTCTCGCTCGGAGTGATTGCGTCAGCGTTTGGGGCCGTGCTCACGCCGGGCGAGGAAACGTTACGCAAGGTGCTGGGACAAGGCACGCCGGAGCCGATTCCGCTGTGGCCCGGCCAGCCGCCGAGGTTTCTCACCAATGCCCCGCCTGAGTCCGTGGACGAGCATGCGCGCATCAAGAACGTCTCGGTGCCGACGCTCAGCGTGTATCTGCCGCCGAAGGAGAAGCGCACGGGAATGGCCCTCGTGGTCTGCGCGGGCGGCGGCTACGGCGGGCTGGATTGGCGGACGCACGTCCACTACGCGGCGGAAGTTTTTCTTCCCAAGGGCGTCGCAGTCATCGGGCTGAAGTATCGCACGCGCCCGCCCCACTTGGGAGACAATGCGAGCATCCAGGCACTCACGCTGCTGGACGCTCAGCGCGCCGTGCGGCTGGTGCGGCATCGCGCGGCGGAATGGGGCATTGACCCGAAGCGAGTCGGTGTGGCGGGTTACTCGGCGGGCGCGAATCTCACGATGAACCTCGTGGCCAACTTCGACGCGGGAGACCCGGAAGCCACCGACGCCGTCGAGCGGTTAAGCTGTCGCCCGGACTTCGCGGTTGGGCTGGGAACGTGGCATTGGCGCAAGCCGGATAACCCGTTCAAGTTCCCGTCCAACGCACCGCCGGTCTATCTCGTCCACGCCACGACGGACAAGCCCATCGAGATAGCGCAGAACATCGTGGCGGACCTGAAGAAACTGGGCGTGCCCGCGCGGCTGGACCTGTTCGAGGAAGGCGGGCACGGCGTGGGCAATTTGATCCCGCAGCGGGTGCAGCACGGATTTCCCCCTGCCAAGTGGCCGGACTTGCTGCTCGCGTGGCTCGCGAGCCAGCCGAAAGGAGAGGTGGGGAAATGACCAAGGCCCAATTTCCAATGACCAAAGAATGGCCAATGGCCAATGGGCAGACGGGGCTTGTGCGCTTCTCCCTCTCCCCCATCGGGGGAGAGGGCC
>CAZCBE010000016.1:0-78745 GCA_964496695.1 uncultured Klebsiella sp. | reverse complement strand
GGCAACCTTACCTTCGACCGGACCTTGCGACAACTTAAACAGAAAGTGCTCTAAACCCGAACTCCGAAGTCAGAATGGGTGGCACAGGCTACCAGCCTGTGCCGTCCGGCCACTGGCCGGACGGAACGGCGAAGGGGCCCGCATCTACTTGAGGCTCCAAACCAGTGCGCACGCCGTCGTCATTCCGAGCGGCTGGTAGCCGCTCGGCACAGGCTGGTAGCCTGTGCTACCTGGCGGCTGCGCCGCCGCTACTTCGGAGTTCGAGCCAAAGGCCGGCGCGGACGCCGGCGATACGGCAAGCCGGAGGCTTGCGCTACGTGCTTTTCCCCTCGCACCGCAATGAAACCGGGGCCGGTCTCGTCCAACACACCGGCTCCGCCTCACCCCGGCATCTGGTGCGGTCGGTTGCAGCATAGTATCAGACCATAGTCACCGGTTCACCGCCTTGAAACCCACCGCGCCCATCCTCCTGCTCCTCGCCGCCCTGGTGCTGGCGGGTTCGCGCGCACTGGCGGCTGACGGCGTGCCGGAAGCCGTGTTTCAGAAGCGCCTGACCTGGTGGAGTCTCCAGCCCGTCAAGCCAGCGAGTCCACCGGTCGTGAAGCAGCCCGCCTGGTGCCGCACAGACCTCGACCGGTTCATCCTCGCCGGACTCGAAAAGGCTTCGCTCCCGCCCGCCCCGGAAGCCGACGCCCGCACCCTGGCCCGCCGCCTGAGCTTCGCCCTCACGGGCCTGCCACCGAGGCCGGAGGATGTCGAAGCGTTCGTTCACGCCAGCTCACTTTCTCACTCTCCCACTTTCCCACCTGCTCCGGCGAAGGCAGGTGAGAAAGCGGGCAGGCGAGAAGGTGAGAACGCAGCCTATGAGCGCCTCGTGGACACCCTCCTCGCCTCCCCGCACTTCGGCGAGCGCTGGGCGCGGCACTGGATGGATGTGGTGCATTACACGGACACCCACGGCTACGAGTGGGACGCGCCCGCGAAGCACGCCTGGCGGTATCGCGACTACCTGGTGCGCGCGTTCAACGCCGACCTGCCATTTCAGCAGCTCATTCTCGAGCAGCTTGCGGGCGACCTCCTGCCACCGCGCGTGGACCCGGCCAGCGGTTTGAATGAAGCCATCCTCGGCCCGATGGCCATGCGCATGGGCGAGCGGAGGCACGGTGACAACGCTTTTGCCGACGGCGTCACGCAGGAGGCCATCGCCAACATCATTGATACGGTCAGCAAGGGCTTTCTCGGCACTACCGTCGCCTGCGCCCAATGCCACGACCACAAGCTCGACGCGGTTTTCCAGCGCGACTACTACGCGCTCGCCGGCATCTTCATGAGCACGCGCTGGGGCGTGCGCTGCGCCGATGCGGTGGACCCGAACGAGTCGGTCATCACCGAGCTGCGTCAGCACAAGCAGGCCCTCCGCACCGAACTGGCGAAACTCTGGCTGGGCTCGCGCGAGTCAATCCTCGCCAAGCTCGCTGCCCTGCCGGCCGATGAGAAGGCCGCGCCCGCTTTCCCGGATTCGCTCGCCGCGCTCTGGCGGCAAACGCTGCTCCGGTCAACGAACGCCACCGCCCTCGCCGCCGCCTGGCCCAAGTTGCGCGAAGACTTCCAACGCGAGCGCGCGAAGCGCGTCGCCGCGAACCAGACGAACCTGAAGCTGCTCGCCGACTTCACCCGCGCGGACGGCCAAGGCGGCTGGCGTTGGGATGGCTTCGGCATGAAGCACGGCCTTGTCCGCGATGGGGAGCCGGTCGTGACCGACGAGGGTGGCGACGCGCTCGGGCAACTGCTGCCGGCCGGCCGGTGGTCACACGCGTGGTCCATGCGCCTCGCGGGCGCGGTGCGCAGCCCGCTCTTCGCGCCCGGCTCGGCGGATACGTTCTCCGCTGGTTACGCGGCCGGCAAGCACGCCGCCCGGGCCTTCATCGTGGACCAGTGCTTTCACTCCGAGCGCCTCGCCTTCCTGAATCAGCCCCAGCCTGCGTGGCTCACGCTGACCGCCGGCAACTTCGACCGGCTCGCGGGCAGCCGGGACACCAATACCCAGCGTCGCGTCTATATCGAGCTCGTGACGAAGGCGCTGAACAACTACTTCCCCCCGCGCACCGCTTACGGTGGACTGAAGGAAAGCGACGTGGCGGACGAACGTTCCTGGCTCGGCATCACGCGCGTCTATCAGCACGCCGCCGGCAAGCCGCCGCAGGACGAACTAGGGCGGTTCGCCTCGCTCTTTGTCGGTGACAGCACGCCGGAGTCCAAGGAACAGCTCGCCGCCCGCTTCACAGATGCGTTGCTGGGCGCGGTCACCCGCTGGGCGGAAGATCGCTGCGACAGCGAGGATGTGCGCCTGCTCAACGAAGCGCTCGCCGCAAAGTGGCTGCCGAACGAAGCCACCAACACCACCCTTGCCCCGCTCGTGGCCGCCTACCGCACGACTGAGAAGCGTCTCCAGCCCGACCGCACCATCGGCTCGACCGACGACTGGAACGAGGGCCGCAACGAACGCCTCAACGTGCGCGGCTCCTACACGGATTTCGCCGACGAAGTGCCGCGCGGCAACATCCGCCTCCTCGGCGGCGCGGCCACGCGGGAGGTGCTCGATTCCAGCGGCCGGCTCGAACTCGCGCGCAGCATCGCCAGTGAAGCAAATCCCCTGACCGCGCGCGTCTTCGTCAACCGCGTGTGGCTGCACCTCTTCGGCGAAGGCCTCGTCCGCACACCGGATGACTTTGGCCATCTGGGCGAGAAGCCGGTGCATCCCGAGTTGCTCGATTACCTCGCGGCCCGTTTCGTGGCCGACGGTTGGTCGCTGAAGAAACTGGTGAAACTGATGGTCACGTCCGCGACGTGGCGGCAGGCCGGCACGACCAGTGAAGCCGCGCGCACCAAGGACGCCGAGAACCGCCTCTGGCACCACCTGCCGCAGCAACGCCTCGATGCCGAGTCGGTCCGCGATGCGATGCTCGCGGTGTCCGGCCGGCTGGATGCCAAACTCGGCGGCGAGCCGATTGACCCATATCGCACGGCGCAGGATGCGGCGAAACGCCTCTTCAGCGGGCCGCTGGATGGGTTGGGTCGCCGCAGCCTCTACTTGAAGATGACCATGATGGAGCCGCCCAAGTTCCTCGCGCTCTTTAACCAGCCGATTCCCAAGCTCACCACCGGCAAGCGCGACGTGACCAACGTCCCCGACCAGGCGCTCGCGCTGCTCAACGACCCATTCGTCCTCGCGATGGCGAAGCACTGGGGCGACCGCGCGCTGAAGGACGGCGCGGCAACGCCGGAAGTTCGCGCGAAAGCGATGTTCACCACCGCGCTGGGCCGGCCACCGCGCGCGGAAGAATTGTCCCGGCTCGTGAAGCTGGCGGGCCGTTCGGCCGAGTTGCACGGCGTCGCACCCGGCGTGCTGATGGCCTGCGCGCCGGTCTGGCAGGACGTGGCCCACGCGCTGTTCAACGTGAAGGAGTTCATCTATGTCCACTAAGACATCCCGTGCTAGCACGGCTGCCGTTGTCCAAAGGACGACCCTCCCTCACCCCGGCCCTCTCCCGCTGGGAGAGGGAGAATCCTCGGCCGCGCACGGAGAACAGGAGCCATCCGGATGTTCGACCAGCGGTCGAACGCCCTCCCTCTCCCAGCGGGAGAGGGCCGGGGTGAGGGAGAGCGGCAGCGAACGCACCACCACGTTACCCGTAGCCGTGACGCGCAACCTGCTCTGCCCGGGCCGCCTTTCTCCCGTCGCCACCCGCCGAAGCTTCCTCCAGCAATCCAGCCTGGGCTTCGGCTGGCTCGCCTTCGCCGGCTTGGCGAACCGCCTCGCCAGCGCCGAGGCCCGCCGCCCGCTCTCGCACTTCGCCGCGCGCGCCAAGCACGTCATCTTCCTCTTCATGGACGGCGGCGTCTCGCATGTGGACACCTTCGACCCCAAGCCCGAGCTGACCAAGCGCACCGGCCAGTCCGCGCAGTGGCGGGCGGACGAGCTTTCGCAGAGCATCAACCCGAGCCGCAAGTGGCTGAAGCACCAGTGGGAGTTCAAGCAGCGCGGGCAGTCCGGCCTGTGGGTGAGCGATCTGCTGCCGCACATCGCGAGCGCGGCGGATGAACTTTGCGTGGTGCGCTCGATGGTCGGCGAAACCCCGCTGCACGGCGCGCAGAACCTCCTGCTGCACACGGGCCGCAGCATCGGCGCGGCCCCGAGCCTCGGCTCGTGGGTCTCCTATGGCCTCGGCACGGAAAACGAGCAGCTCCCCGGCTACGTGCTGCTCAACAATGACTGGGTGCCCAACGGCGGCTCCCAGAACTTCGCCAGCTCATTTCTCCCCGCGACGCATCAGGCCACGACTGTGCGCGCCAAGGGCACGCCGGTGGACAACATCGTGCCCGCGGACGCCGCCGCCCTGCAGCGCGCGAAGCTGGACTTCCTCCGCGACCAGGACTCCGCCACCGCCAAGGCCCTCGGCGGCTCGGACGCCATCGAGTCCGCCATCAAGAACTACGAGACCGCCGCGCAGATGCAGTCGCTCGTGCCCTCGCTCTGCGACGTGAGCGGGGAAAGCGCCGCGACGCTCAAGCTTTACGGCGTGGACCGCCCGAATGACTTCGACCGGTTCTACTCGCTCCAGTGCCTGCGGGCGCGGCGCATGGTCGAGGCCGGCGTGCGCTTTATCGAAGTCACCTGCCCGCTCACGCACAACAACAACGCGCCGTGGGACCAGCACGGCGAACTGCGCAAGCGCCACGAGGAGAACGCCCGCATCACCGACCAGCCCGTCGCCGCGCTCATCAAGGATCTGAAGGCGCGCGGCCTGCTCGACGACACGCTCATCCTCTGGGCCGGCGAGATGGGCCGCACCCCGCACTCCTCCGGCACCGACGGCCGCGACCACCACGTCAGCGGCTACACGATCTTCATGGCCGGCGGCGGCGTGCGCGGCGGGATGACCTACGGCACCACGGACGAGATGGGCATGAGCGCGGTTGAGAACCGCGTGATGATCCACGACCTGCACGCCACGCTGCTGCACCAGCTCGGCCTGAACCACGAACGCCTCACCTTCCGCTTCGGCGGCCGCGACATGCGGCTCACGGACGTGCATGGGCGCGTCCTCACGGAGATTCTTGCCTGATGCTTTCGTTGTTGCCCGCCAAACACGCGAAAGGCCGGGAAATGGCGGGCTTTTGTTTTTCCCTTTCGCATGTTTCGCGTGTTTCGCGGGCACTCTCCGCATGAAAACTCCGTGCTTTCTCACGCTCCTCTTCGCCGCCAGCCTCCTGTCCGTGCGCGCTGCGGATGAACCCCTCGCCCGGCAAACCGTCGTTTACAAACAGGCGGGCGCGCTGGGCATTAAGGCGGATGTCTTCGCGTATGGCGACGAGAAGGTGCGGCCGGTGGTGGTCTGGCTGCATGGTGGCGCGCTCATCAACGGGCATCGTGAAGGCCTGAGCACCCCGGTGCGAAACTTCGCGGCCACCAACGGCTACGTGCTCGTCTCTTTCGACTACCGCCTTGCGCCGGAAACCAAGCTGCCGCTCATCATCGAGGACGTGGAGGACGCCTTCAAGTGGCTGCGCCGCGAAGGACCGGCGCGGTTTCACATTGATCCGAATCGTATCGCAGTGACGGGCGGTTCGGCGGGCGGTTATCTGACCCTTGTCACCGGCCATCGCGTGCAGCCCCGGCCGCGCGTGCTGCTCGCATTCTGGGGTTACGGAGATCTGGTCGGCGACTGGTATTCCACGCCCAGCCCGCACGCGCGCCACAACCAAAAAAAGTTCACCGCCGAGGAGGCTTGGCCGCAGGTGAGCGGTCCGCCTGTCGCCGACTCGCGCGACCGGAAGGGCGATGGCGGCATGTTCTACAACTACTGCCGCCAGACCGGCACCTGGCCCAAGTCCGTCTCGACTTGGGACCCGCACCGCGAGCCCGAGAAGTTCTTCCCCTTCATGCCGGTGAAGCATGTCCGCGCCGATTATCCGCCAGCGGTCATGATCCACGGCACGGCGGACACGGACGTGCCCTTTGAGCAGTCACAGAGGATGGCGCGTGAGTTTCAAAAGCACGGCGTCCCGTTTCAGTTTCATGAGATCGCCAACGGTGAGCATGGTCTCAATGGTGGCGACCGCGCAGCGATTGATGAAGCCCACCGCAAGGCGTTTGAGTTCCTGAAGCAGCAGCTCGAACGCCCGTAGCGCAAGCCTCCGGCTTGCCGTATCGCCGGCGTCCCCGCCGGCCCGCGCGCTCGAATGGCGACGGTGCTGCGTTTGCCAAAAAAGGCCGGCGAGGACGCCGGCGGCACGGCAGGCCAGAGGCCTGCGCTACGCCCGCCTGCTCACTCAAACTTGATCGCCACGTTCGGCAGCACCGCCTTGATGCTTGTTTGCAGTTCCGGCGGATAGGGCGGGACGAGGCGCATGGACTTGAGGAAGGCGAAGCTCTTCAGCACCGGCACGCGCTCCGGGGTCAGCGGCAGGCTGCCCAGTTCCAGATGTTCCAGTTGCTTCATCCCGGCGACGACCTGCAGTTCCGCGTCCGTCATCTTCTTGCAGTTGGTCAGCGTCAGGCGCTTGAGCGATTTGAAGTCCTTGATGATGCCGATGCCGTCCGGCAGATCCACGCCCTCGCCGAGCTGGAAGTATTCGAGCGGCAGGCCGAGCAGGTTCCGCAGCGCCGCCGACGTGGCCTTGGTGGAGCCGAGCTCGAGGCCCTTGAGCTGCTTCAGCTTGGCGAGATGCACCGCGCCCGCGTCGGTGAACTTCGCGTGGGCGAGGCTGAGGCTCTCATAGCCGGAGAAGTTGTCGCAGAGATACATCAGGCCCTCGTCATCAATCTGGCTGCCGCGAAAGCTGGAACTCTTGAGCTTCGTCCAGCCCTTGAAGTCCTTGAAGGGCTTGCCGGTCAGCGACGTGCCGACGTAGGCGAAGCGCTCGAGCTGGGTGAGCCCGGCGAGATGCGCTGCGCCGGTGTCGTTGAGCTTCGACTGGTTGACGATGGAGAGGTTGGTAAGGCCCTTGAGATTCGCGACATGGGCGAGCCAGGCGTTCTCGGCGGTGGTGTGCAGAATGCTCAGGAGCGCGACGTCGGGGATGCTGCCGAGATGCTCGTAGAACGCCTGATCAAACGGGTCGGTCTCTCGCTTGGCCTTGATGCCCAGCGTGGAGCTGGCGAGGTTCACCGTGGTCACGGTGTCGAAGAGCGCGACGTCACCGCCGAGCGCCTGCTTGAGCGCCGCTGGCGTGGTGTTGGTCTTGGTATAGGTGCCCGGGGCCTTGTCGAGCGTGGCGATGACATGATCCACATGCGGCTTCTTCGCGGCGGCGGCGAGGATGGCGCTGGCGTGGGCCTGGAGGGCGCGCTTGGCCGCCGGATCCTTAGTGGCGGCGATGGCGGTGTCGAGGTCCGCTTTGTTTTTGACGTTCGCCAGCGCCGGGGCGTCCGCCGCGCGGGTGGCGAAGGCAGTGGCGAAGAGGGTCAGGCTGACGAGGAGGGCAGGACGGTTCAGGAGTCGGAGCAAGGGCATAGCAGTTGTGTGGGTCGGCACAGCGGGGTTCAGACTGGCCGCACGGGGTCCGCCTTCATGCAACCTGTGGCGGCAGGCGTCCCGCCTGCCGTAGAGGGCGGGCGTCTCGCCACCCGGACCTGGGCGACGAAGGTCCGAGATCGGAGACGATGGTTCCGGAGCGCGGCTGTGTCGCGGAGACCAGCCGCAGCAACTTCCGCTCGAACTAGAATTCCGAAGCAGGTGAGGGCCGACGCGAAGGAGCGCGGCCTTCAGGCCGCAGAAACGGGAGCAGGTAGCAGATGGTTCGAACGCACTTTTTCCCCTCCACCTCTCTGCGGCGTGAACGCCGCGCTCCAGGGGAGTGGCGCGACGGGCCATTTTGAGGCCGTCTAAACTTCGCGCGACCAGTCCGCCGGGCGGGACGCCCGGCTCTACGGCAGGCGGGACGCCTGCCGCCACGTGGTCATCGGGCCGCTGATTTGCTGGCGGCCACGGGCACGGGGACCAACGACTTGAGCAGCTTGGCCGTGGCGACTTCATACACCTGCACTTCGCCGCTCTTGCTGCCGAGGAGCAGGCGGGAGCCGTCCTGGTTCAACGCGATGGCGAAGACGGGGGCGGGGGCTTTGGCGATGCTCGCCTTGCGCGTGCGGTTGTCGGCCTGATAGACGCGCACCTCGGCGGCGCGGGTGGCGACGGCGAGGAGTTTGCGGTCACCGCTCATGGCGAGCGCCATCACGGCCTCGGGCTGGGTCTCGTAGGCGCGGACGTATTGGTCGCGGTTGTTCGCGGGCCGTGCGCCGTTGCCGGAGCCGGTGACTTCCACGCCGGCGAGCGCGAGCTTGAAGTCAAAACCGTTCAGCGTGCGCGCGTTGCCGGCGGAGATCGCCGTGAGCGCGTCGGCGGCCACGGCGTTGATGGTGTCGGCGGACTGGTCAATCGAGCGGAGCAGTTTGAGGGTCTCCACACTGCTGATCTTCGTGGTTTTGTCGCGGCTGCCGCTGACGAGCTGCTTGCCATCGGGCGTGTAGGCCACGGCCATCACCCAATCGCTGTGCAGGTCAATGGCCTTCACCTCGGCCTTCGCATCCACCGGGATGAGATGGATCGCGCCGCCGGAGCCGCCGAGCGCGATGGTCTGGCCGTCGGGTGAGAAGCCGCCCTTGAACAACGTGTCGTTGCCCACGCGGCGCGACGACTGACGTTTGCCATCAGCGGGATCGAAGAAAATCACGCCGCCGAACTGCTGCGGCGAACCACCGGCGGCGGCGAGGCGTTTGCCGTCGGGGCTGAACTCGACGTGGGTGATGAGGTCGAAGTCCGTCGCGAGCCGGCGGGGCGGCGCATCGTCGTCCACGTTGAACAGCACCACTTCGCTGCGGACGGCCACGGCGGCGAGCTTGCCGTCCGGGCTGAGGCTCACGCTGGTGACGGAAGGGGCGAACGCGTAGGTCGCTGGGATGACCACGGGCGGACGCTCGACCTTGGGCGCGGCGTCAATCTTCGCGCCCTGCGCGATCCAGTCGCGCAGGATCTTGATCTTTTCCGCCGTGAGCGGCGGCTCGTTCTCCGGCATCTCGGGCGGGTCGCCGGTGACCTGCTGCATCAGCAGGCTCTTGTCCGGCTTGCCCGCGACGAACAGCGCGCCGTGTTTGCCGCCCTTCTTGAGCGCGGCGATGTCATCCAGCCGCAGGCCGCCCTTGGCCTTGCCCTCCGTGTGGCAACCAAGGCAGTGCCGTTTGAAGATGGGCCAGACCTCGCGCTGATAGCTCACATCCGCGGCGTGGGCTGGTGAGGTGCCCAGCAAAACGAGGAAGAGGAGAACCACGAATGGACACGAATGCACACGAATGGGGAGCTTGTCCTGGGAGCGGCAGATGACCAGTGGAAGGCGGTTTGTGCTACGCTTGGTCCTTTCCCCCTCACCCCGACCCTCTCCCTCCGGGAGAGGGAGTCCGTCAGCCAGCCATGGAGCAACGCACACGCGCGGATCCAAATGACGCGGACTGCGTTTCTCCCTCACCCCAAGGGAGAGGGCCGGGGTGAGGGGAAAGCGCGCATACGAACAACACGCCCGTGCTTTCACGCCACACCAATGACCAACAAAGTCGGCGCCATTCTGCAGGCGCTTGCGCCCTCCCCATTCGTGTCTGTTCGTGTCCATTCGTGGTTTCAGTGCAGCAGCGTGAAGTCGCGGCTGTTGAGGAGGCCCCACATGAAGTCCTGCGCGGCTTCGGCGCGCTTGTCGCCGTAGGCGGCCATGAACTTCTTAGCCAGCGTCACTTCCTTCGCGGCGGGCTTCCGCGCGAGGGACCAGAGGTAGAGCTGCTCGATGAGCTTGTCGTCGTCGAGCTTCTGCTGAATGAGCAGCGCGGGCCGGCCGCTGCCGCTGGTGACGCGGTCGAGGATGGACTTGCCGTTGATGAAGTGGAGCGCCTGCAACATGTTCGCACCGAGGTCGCGCTCGCACTCGCACGCCTCCATGCGCTGCGGCTTGCCGAAGAGCGTGAGGAAGTCGCTCTGCACGTTGCCGTCCGGCAACTGCGCGGCGTTGAAGCCCGCCGGAGCGCCGCCGAAGTTTTCCTTCACCCCGGTCGCCTGCACGAGTGAGTCGAGCATCGCCTCGGCGGGGAGGCGGCGTGGGATGGCGTGGGAGAAGTTTGCGTCGTCGTGGCCGTTGGTGTCGTTCGGCACCGAACTGCGCTGGTAGGCGCGCGACGAGACGATGACCTGCATGAGGTGGCGGAGGTCGAACTTGTGCTCCACGAAATCCTTCGTCAGCGCCTCCAGCAACGGCGCGTTGATCGGCGGGCTGGTCGAGCGCAGGTCGTCCACCGGGTCCATGATGCCGCGATGGAAGAAGTAGCTCCACACGCGGTTCACGAGGCTGCGGGCGAAGTGCGGGTTGTCTGGCGAGGTGAGCCAGCGCGCGTAATCCTCGCGCTTGTCCACGCCCGTTTCGAGCTTCGGCTCGCTGCCGCCGAGATAGCGCGGCGGCTGGGGCTTGTTGGTGCGCGGGTTGGTCGAGGAGCCGGTGGTGAGATTCACCAGCACCGTTTTGGCGTTCGCCACGCCGGTCTGGCGCGGGTCGGGCTTCGTGGCGACCTGGTTGAAGAAGCTGTGGACGCCGTAGTAGTCCGCCTGCGTCCACTGCTCGAACGGGTGCGGGTGGCACTTCGCGCAGAGCATCCGCACGCCGGCGAAGACCTGCGTGGAGCGCTGCAACGTGTCGTCCGTGTCCTTGCTCACGGCGAAGTAGGCGGCGGCCGGATGGTCGTTGAAACTGCCGCGCGCGGTGAGCAGTTCGCGGGCGAATTCATCCATCGGCACGTTGCGGGCCACGGCGGCGCGAATCCACTCGCGGAAGGCATAGACGGCGGGATCGCTCAGCGTGTTGCGCGAGTTCTGCAGCAGGTCGCCCCACTTGAGCGACCACCAGTCCACGAACTCGTTCCGCTTCATCAGCGCGGCGATGGCCTTCTCGCGCTTGTCCGTGCTCGTGTCCGCGACGAAGGCCAGCACTTCCTCGGGCTTGGGCTGCACGCCGATGAGGTCCACCGATGCGCGACGCAGGAAGCGCTCGTCGTCTGTGAGTTCCGACGGGCGGATGCGGAGGTCGTTGAGTTTCGTGATGATGTGGCGGTCCACGAGGTTGTCCGTGGGGACGGGCGTGGGCTGGAAGCCTTTGTTCGGCGGCAGCACGATGAAGTTGGCCACGGCGAAAATGCCTTCGTAGCGCGCGACGATGGCGGTCTCGCCCAGGTCGGTCGCGACCACCAGCCCGGCCTCGTCCACGCGGGCGACGCGCTCGGTGTTCACGGTGAAGATGCCGGTGCGGGACACGTCGCGCAGGGAGCCGTCGCTGTATTTGGCGACGAGCTGGAACTGCTGCCGCGCGCGCGGCATGGCGACGACCTTCTCGGGGTAGATGGTGACGGACACGAGCGTGGGCAGCGTCGGCGCGTCGTCCCGCGCGCCCTCGGCGATCCAGCGGCGCACGGTCTCGTGGAGCAGCCCGCCGTGGTCGAAGCGCACGCCGCCCTCGTGCGGCAAATCGCCAAGCGCCTTGAGGAGCACCAGGCTGGCGGCGGGATTGTGGCGGTTGATGCGGCGCTCCATGAACTCATCGGTGAGCGCGGGGTAGTCCTTGTCCGCGTCCGCGCCGCGCAACGTGAGCTTGAAGCCGTTCTTGCCGAGCGAATAGCCGTGGCACGCGCCCGCATTGCAGCCGCCCTTGGACAGCACCGGCATCACGTCCTGGCGGAAGCTCGCGGGCGTCGGTTCGGCGGGGAGTTGGACGTTCACGGTGACTTTCGAGGTCTTGCCGGACGCCTGCACGGTGAGAGTGGCCGTGCCGTTGGCGACGGGCTGCACCCAGCCGGCCGGGCTGACGCGCGCGATCTTCTCATTGCTGCTGCGGAAGGTGGCCGAGCCGGTGAAGTCCACATCGTAACCGCCCTTGGTCCGCGCCATCACGACCAGGGAGTGGGGGCGCTGGGCGTTGACTAGCGTGAGGGACGGTGGCGTGACGGTGAGGTCGCCGACGATGGGGTCGGGGGCCGGCGCGGGTGCGGCGGAGAGATGGAATGCAGCGAACAGGGCACAGGCGAAAGCGAGGAAGGGTTTCATTCGGCTGGGGAGAGATTTGACCACAGAGACACGATGAACACAGAGACCAACCGCAGGGAGAATTCCTCTCTCTGTGTTCATCACGTCTCTGTGGTCCGAAATCGGGTTCATATCACTTCTTCGCCTCCGCCTGCTTCACCGGCGGCGGTTCGGGCGCGAGGACGGTCACGGCGAAGTCCAGGTCGCGGCTTTTCACGGTGGCGGCGTTGAAGGGCTTGGCGCTGGCGGACAATTTCAGGCCGGTGAAATCACCCGCCTTGAAGCCCACGGGGAATTTCAGCGCGAACTTGAACTCGGTCGCGCCGTCTTTGACCACGGCGGTCGCGGGGGCGGTCACGCCAGTCGGCAAGCCTGCGAGAGTCACGGTCACGTCACCCTTTGCCCCGTTGAGGCGTTCGACCTGGCCGATCACATCCAGCGTCGCACCGGTTTTGGCGTCGAGTTTTACCGGGGCGAGTGCGGCGAGTTTCAGCGCGAGCGGGTTCAACACGGGGAACTCGCGCACGGGGGTATAGGCCACGGCGGTCACGGTGCGGCGGTCGCGCTTGAGCAGCTCGGCCTTGAAGGCGAGCTGGTGCGGCAGGTCCGCCAGTTCGGCGGGCACGACCAGCGCGAACTCGACACTGTTCGTCGCCTTCTGCGATGCCTCGGTCGCGGCCTGCTTCGCGGTGGCGAGCGCGGTTTCGGCGGTTTGGACTTTTTTAGCGGCGGCGGCTTTGGCTGCGTCGTCTTTGGCGGCGGCGAGTTCCTTCTGCGCGGCGGCGAGGGCGTTCGTAGCCGGGGCAATGGCGTCGAAGGCGGCCTGCGCTTTCTTGTCCTCCTCGATGAGCACGGCCTTCTCCTCGCGCAGCACGCGGGCGGGGTCCACCGCGTTGTTCAGGAAGAGGCGCGCTTGGCTGGTGAGCAGCGTGAGGCGCACGGGGCCGTCGTGGCCGAGGGGGCGGGCGCAGGTCACGGGCAGGGTCAGCTTGCCGCCGAGCGGGATGGCGTTGGTGGCGGCGTCCTTGCCCCACGCGACGGAGAACTCGATTTCGGATTTCGCCGAGCCAGCGAGCGCAAGGTCATTTTCCAGCCATGGCTGGAACTTGCCGAGGCTCGCGCTCTCGCTGCGTGCCAGCACATCGTGGTTTTTCGCCTTGCCGTGCAGGGTGGTGATGAGCGGGGGCAGCGGCTGGTCGCCGGACAGGAGCGTGAGGAGCCTGGCGGTGGCCTTCGCAGGGATGGTCTGGCCAGAGAGTTTCAGGCCGGGAGGCAACGCGTCGAAGGCGAGTTCGATGGGGCCGTCGTAGCCTTCGCGTTTGGCTTCGACCTTGAAGACGCCCGCGCGACCGGCGGCCAGCGTGTGGCTGTCTTCGAGCGCGAGGAGGGTGAAGCCGGCGGTGTTCGTGGACTTCAGCGTGGCCTGCAGGCGGTAAAGGCAGCGCGGGCCGCCGTTGGCGTTCACGTCGCGCACGACGGCGACAATGTTGGTCACGTCCTTGGGCACCTTGTAGGTGAGGCGCGGGTCGGGGCGGTTGGTGAAATCGTCGTTGAGCGCAAGGCGCGCGCCCTTGAGGTCGCGCAGTTCCAGTTCGGCATCAATCGGCGAGCCGAGGGAATCGGCGAAGACGGCGACATCCACCTCGGACTCGGGGGTGACGGTGAGGGTGTAGGCGTCCGCCTCGCCAGCCTGGCTGAGACGGCCGTTCACGGCGACGGGCAGCGCGGGCAAGGCCTGCGGCGCGGAGCCGGTGCGGCTCTCAACCAGCTCGGGCAGATCGCTCAACCACACGACGGCCTGCGGGCCGCTGGCGGATTTGGCATCGGCCCACGGAGCGGGGACGGCGGCGGCGTTGCCGAGCGCGGGGAGGCTCACGGTGCGCGACTCGCCGGTGCGCCCGACCAGTTGCACCTCGGCGGACGCGCCGCGCTGGACGGTGGCGGGGAACGCGAGGTCGGCGTAGGACCACTGGCCGAGCTTGAGGCGGAAGTAATTCGAGTTGCCGGGCGCGGCGAACTGGAGGTCGTGGAGTTGCAGGCGATACTCGCCGTCGGCGGGGAGTTTGAGTTCGAGGCGGGTGTCGCCGCGCAGGGCGAGCATCGGCTGGGTCCATTTGAGGAGCGTGTTGCCGGGGCCGTGCAGCTTGAGCACGGGGCGAAGCTTGCCATCGAGGCGCTGGGCTTCGATTTCGCAGATAAGTTCCTGGCCGGCCTTGCCGGGGAAGGTGACTTCGCGCACCTGGCTGCCGGAGATGGTGCCGTGCAGGGCGATGGGGAGCGAATCCACCTTGTCGGCGAAGGGCTTTTGCGGGAGGTGGTCGGTGGCGAGCACGCCTTTGGCGGAGACGCCGTGGTCGGTGACGAGCCACCAGTTGTGCAGGCCGGGCGAGGTGCCGGGCGCGAGCTCGATGTCGAGGGTGATGCGGTCGGGCTTTGCGCCGTCCTTGAGCGACTGCCTGGCGATGCGGGCGGTGGTGAGGAGGCGCGGGTTCGGCAGGAGATCGGTGCCGGTGAGGGTGAGGGTGGTGGAGTGGGCGATCTGGAGGCCACGGACGTCAATGGTGGTGACGGCGGGCGGGGCGGCGCGGAGGGAGACGGACAGAACCAGCAAGGCGACCAAGAGAGCGAAGGGGAGACGCACTAAAGAGAATCCAGCGGGTGAAGCCAGCGCGCTCTTTTTCAACGCAGAGACGCAGAGAGCGCAGAGAAACGCGGAGCAGAAAGCACTGAAAGCCGAAAACTGGTGAACATGATTGGAGCGGTCCCGCTCTGCGTTCCTCTGCGTGCTCTGCGCCTTTGCGTTGAAGGGAGCGCCAGTTTGAACTACATCGTTCCGTGCCAGCCAAGCGTTTCCATCGCCCTGCTTCCCCATGATTTTGTGCGGCATGATTCTGTGGGCACTCCGGCGGAGGGCAGCGGGAGACAAAATCATTGGGCACAGAATCATGAAGCGGGGACGGTGAATCATTCCTTGGCCCAGGTGACTTTGCCGGTGTCGAGGTCGTAGATGCCGACCACGACGCGGACGTGCTTGGCGAGTTCGCCGAGCTTGGCTTCGCGACGGATTTTGGCGGCGACCTGCTGGGCGTTCTCCTTGACGGTGAGGGCGAGGAGGTCGCCCGGCTTGCCCTTGGTGGCTTTGACGGCGGGCTGGATGTCGCGCACGAGGGAGTTGACGTTGCCGGACGCGGTGGCGGTGGTCAGGGCTGCCTGGACCGCCCCGCAACGCTCGTGGCCGAGCACGACAATCAGGCGGGTGCCCAGATGCTCGACGGCGTATTCGATGCTGCCCAAGACGTGCTCGCCCGCGAGATTGCCGGCGACGCGGACGACAAACAAATCGCCGACATGCTGGTCGAAGACCAGTTCCGGCGCGGTGCGCGAGTCCGCGCAACCGACGACGATGGCAAAGGGGTGCTGGGTCTGGGCCGTCTCGGCCCGCCGGACGGCTTCGGATTTGCCTTCGGGGGTCTTGCTGGTGACGAAGCGCTGGTTGCCGGCCTGAAGGATGGCCAGGGCGGCGTCCGGGCTGACGGACTTGACCGGCTCGGCCGCGAAGAGAGCGGGGGTGGCTGCCAGGAAAGTGAAGAGGATGCGGGGCAGATTCATTGGGTTCAGGATACGACGGATCCGAAATTAGCGAGTAGAGATTGGGGAGCGGCGGAGGTCGCCCCGGAGGGGCCTCGGAACTTAGCCGGGGGCAAGGGGAGCGCAGGCGAGCCGTCGCCCCCGGTCATGGGTCGCCCGGCGAATTGCACCCCAGAGGGGTGCGGGAAGGTGGGCGCGGGTGCGGCGCTTCCGGCACCCCTCCGGGGTGCGAAGAATAAGCGGGCCGGAACCGGGGGCGGCGGCCCTGCGGCCTTGCCCCCGGCTAAGTTTCGAGGCCCCTCCGGGGCGAAGCAGGCCAGGCATTGCGACACGGGCAACGCGGTGGGAAGTGCGGGGCCGTTCTCCCTCACCCCGGCCCTCTCCCGCTGGAAGAGGGGGAAACGCAGGCCGTGGGTCATGAAACCAGGCCGTTTAGGTGGTCGAGAAGCGGGCGAGCTGGCTCCCTCTCCCAGTGGGAGAGGGCTGGGGTGAGGGAGAGAGCGTCCGTTTGCCGATGCCGGCCCTGCAAGGCCAGCGTCGGCCGGCTGCGCCATGATTCTGTGAACACTCCGGAGGGGAGGGGAGGGAGGCAGAATCATGGAGCACAGAATCATAGGGAGGACGCCAACTGGCGAACAAACTGCATCGGCACAGCCTCACTGAAATGCGCGGGGGCCTCCACGGTTATCCAGCCAATGGCAAAGGATTGAATGTCGAGCGGTGTGCGTTCGGAAACTGATGCTGCCGCCCGCTTGACCGTCAGACGCGTGGCACCAGTAAGGCTTTGCTGAAGTTCGGCTACAGCGGCAGCGGGGGGAACATCTCGGTATCCAGCGTAGAGCCCGAACAACAACTCGGAATCGTTGAGGATGCCTCGTTCGTAGTCTCTAGCCTGTTGTTCCAAGCTTGGTGTCATCGGGCACGCATAGAATGAGCGCTAGCTACCGAGTCAGTGCCGCTCACGAGGCTGTTTCCACCGACTCAAGCGAACAGTTCCCTAATCGGCTCCGCCTCGATGAAGCGAATCGGCCTTCCGCCTGGTCCCGGCAGCATCGTGGTTTCCAGATCAATGCCCATGGCCTGGTAGATGGAGGCGACGACTTGCGGGGGGGTGACGGGGCGGTCGTGCGGGGCGGCCCCAATTTTGTCCGAGGAGCCGATGACGCGGCCGCCGCGGATCGGGCCACCGGCGAGGAAGTTCGTCCAGACGGAGGGATAGTGGTCGCGACCGCCGCGGGCGTTGAGCTTGGGCGTGCGGCCGAATTCGCTGATGACGGCGATGACGGTTTCCTCAAGCAGACCGCGCTGCTGGAGGTCTTCGAGGAGCGCGGTGAAGGCGAGGTCGAACTGCGGGCAGAGGACGTGCTCGTAGTCGGCGTAGGTGTTGTTGAGGCTGCCGCCGTCGGCGTGCATGTCCCAGCAGGAAATGCCGAAGACGGTGTCGAACTGGTTCACGGTGACGAAGCGCGAGCCGCGCTCGATGAGGCGGCGGGCCATGAGGCAGCTCTGACCGAAGGTGTTCCGCCCGTAGCGGTCACGGAGCTTGGCCGGCTCTTCGTTGAGGTCGAAGGCCTTCTTCGTGGTCGGGTTGGTGAGGAGGTTGAAGGCGCGGGCGTAGGCGGTGTCGCGCTCCAGCGTGCTGCTGGTCTCGACCTGGCGCTGCACCTCGTCAATTTCCGTGAGCAGCTTGCGGCGGGCCTCGACGCGGAATTCGGTCTGGCCCTTGGGCGGTTCGAGGTCGGCCACCTTGAAGTCCGCGCGCGCGGGGTCGCTGCCGAGGAAGAAGGGCGCGTGCGCGCTGCCGAGGAAGGCGCTCTCCTGGCCGTGCGGCGTGGAGGTGCCGGTGTTGCCGATGCCCACGGGCAGGACGATGGAGGCGGGGAGGTCGCCCTTGGGACCGAAGACGCGCGAGATGACCGAACCCATGAAGGGCTGCTTGTTCGCGGCGTTGAAGTCGTGGCCGGTCATCATCCAGCGCTGGCCGTTCTCGTGGGAGGAGCCGGTGTTGTAATGGAGGCTGCGGATGAGCGCGACCTTGTCCATGACCTTGGCCATGCGCGGGAAGTGCTCGCAAATCTGCACGCCGGGGACGCTGGTGGAGATGGGCCGGAACTTGCCGCGCACGTCCTCTGGAGCGTCGGGCTTCATATCCCAGGTGTCGTGCTGGCCGGGCGAGCCGACGAGGAAGAGGGTGATGCAGTTGCGGATCTTGGCCTTCTTCTCGTCCACCGCGCCGGCGGCGTTGAGCTTGTAGAAATTGGCCAGCGTCATGCCGGTCATGGCGGCGGCGCCGAGCTGGAGGAAGCTGCGGCGGTTGGTGCCGGAGCAGAGGGGGATGTATTCGTTGCCGATGTGCAGCATGGCGGGGTGGGGGTTAGAGCGGGTTGGAAAAGCGTATGGTAACTTCCTTCAGCGCCATCTCATTAGCACCCGGCTTCAGCCGAGTGTTCAGGGCGGAGCAGAGCACAGCCATTTCAACGGTTTCGGCGAGGCAGTGGGGAAAACCGTTGAAACGGTTTTCCCGGTGCACGGCCGCCGACACCCGGCTGAAGCCGGGTGCTAATAAGAAGGGCGTGGCCATGACGTGGAAGGGGGGAGGGGGGCGATTCAAACCGTGTAGGTGACCGGCTCGGAGATGTCCACGTATTTGCTGGTGGTGAACTTGCCGTCCTTGTCCTTGGCGTAGCCCACGTAATGGAACTGCTGGAGGACGATTTCGTATTTGCCGGGCGCGGCGTCCGGGTGCTCGAAGGCCGGCTCGGGACCGGCGGTGGCGGTGGCGATTTCCTTGCCGTCGCGGCTGACTTTCCACTGGAGGCGCGTGCCCCAATGGTTGGTGATTTCGCTGCGGGTGACCTTGCGCCCGTCGAGCCGGAGAGAGGCCGAGGGTTTGCCTTCGAGTTTCTGGTCCATAGATTGAGTTGAATTCTGACGGCGGGCGGGGGTGAAGTGTTCGACTGATGGGAGGCGAGTTTTGACGCGAATTATGCTACTGGGCGCGAATGGAAAGGGCTGACTCATCAACTGGGTCAGGAAATTCCGGGAGGAAGCCGATGAAGACTCGGCGGGTGGGACAACTATTTGACTGACGAATGGGGACTGACGAATGAAAACGAGGCTGGAAAGAAGTTCGGCTCCCGGGCTCATTCGTCAGTCCCCCATCCGCCAGTCCTGGCTTCCTTTTGATCCGTCAGCTCGGGAAGGGAGTTTTGACGCGAATTACGCTAATTTTCGCGAATGGGAAAAGGCAGTTGTCCCATTCGCGGCAATTCGCGTAATTCGCGTCAAACATTCCCTGTTTGCGCTGTCAAATCTCCGGCGGGCTTGAACTGGCGACGGCGGGTTTCTAGGCTCGCGACCGTGCAAGCCGGCCCTGATCGTTTCACTCGACGTCCCCGTTTCGCAGGATGGGTGTCTCCGTGGCTCACGCCAGCTCGCCTGCCCGCCGTGAACGCGGGCGGAACGCCGGTCTCCGACCCGGCGTGGTCATGCTGCCGCCCAGCACGCCGGGTCGGAGACCGGCGCTCCGGTGCAGGGGAAGTCTGCTGGCGCAGGATCGGGATGCTGGCGCTGACCGTTTTGCTGGCGACTGGCCCGGTCCGTGCAGGGGAGGTGCTCAAGTTCGAAACGGGGCGCAAGGGCCTGGCGACGGTGGCTGATCCGGCGGCTTCGCAGAAGCGCGCGGTGGCGGTGGACGTGGAGACGGACAGCGGCAAGGTCGTGCTGGCCACGCTCAAGAAACCGCTGGCTCCGGGGCTGTATCGGCTGGCCGCGCGGCTGCGGCTGCACCTGCCGTCGGATTACGATCAGGCGCGGCTACGGCTGACGCTCGCGTGGGTCGTGGATGGGAAGCCCATTGCGCAGGCACCGCTGCTGTGGCCGCACTTCGACGCGCGCAAGGGCGCGTTCACCGAGTTCGCGCAGGAAGTTTTGTTCGCCAGGCCTGCAGTGCCATCGCTCGAACTCGCGTGGTCGGTCGCGCCGCTGCCTCCCGGTGAGAAGCCCCGGTTCGTGCGCCCGGCCAAAGGACCGTCCATTGACGACGCGAACAAGAAGGGCCAGGGCAAAGCCAAGGATGCCGAGCTGGGCGACTTGGTCGGCGAGCTGCAGGCGGACCTGCCGGTGGCGCTCGCGAGCATCAGCTACCCGGCGGTGATCGCGGACCAGTTCACGATTGCCGCCGAGACCTCGACCCTCGCCGTCGAGAAAGTCTGGCCCGCGAAGGTTCATGTTTACCCGGGCGAGGCCAATCCCATCGAGGTGACGGTGCGCAATTTCCAGTCGCGCCCGGAGACCGCCGTGGTGCGGCTCGAAATTCGCACGGGCTTGGGCGAGGCGTCGCCGACGATGGAGGCGCAGGTGGAGGTGCCGGCGGGCGGGACGGCGCAGCATCGGTTTGCCTGGAAGTCGGGGCCGCGCGAGTTTGGGCACGAAGCGCGGGCCACGGTCATTGCCGCCGGAAAGCCGGTGCATGAGGCGGCGGAGTATTTCACGGTGGGCGCGCCGATTTGGAAGACGGCGATTCAAGGCAGCGGCTTTCTCACCTGGTTTGGGCGCGAGTTTCAGTTTCCCGATCACGTCGAGTCGAACCGCCGCGCCTATGTGAATGTCGAGGAGGCGTTTAGCTGGCAGCCGAGCAGTTGGACCGACCTGAATCCCACGGGCGAGGACTGGTGGACCGGCCAGGGCAACGCGCACAACAGCCGCGCCGGTCTGCGCCAGTGGATGGACCTGAGCCACGGCCACGGCATCAAGCTGATCACCTACTCATGGCCGAGCGCGAGCGGGCCGGCGGGCATCGAGTGGGGCCGGCGGCATCCTGATCTGGTCACGCACGTGAACATCGGTCTCGCGAGCGAGTTTCACGATGTCGAGGACTTGCGCCTCTATGATCTGCTGCACACGAACTTGGCCTACAAGTCGTTCCAATACGGCGTCTGGCATGGCTTCGGCATCAACCGTGGCTATCTCAAGACCATTGACATGGGCGCGGAGGAAATCATCAAGTCCGCGCGCACGTTCGGCTGGGACGGCGTGCGCTTTGACAGCCCGCCGGGCTGGAGTGCGATGGGCGCGGAGGGCGTGCATGAGGAGTTCCAGCGCATGAAGGTCACGGAGAAAATGGCCGCGCTGGTGCCGGAGTTTTACGGCGTGAAGACCGGGAACTGGGATGAACTGGCCATCTCCACGCGCAACGTGCGCTGGCTGCGGCAGCGGTTCCAGACGGAGATCGGGAAGCCCTTTGCCATTTCCTACAACTACGGCGTGGACGTGGATGTGAGCGGAGCGAAGGGCCGGCCGCCGGACTTTTTCCGCGAGTGCTGCCGGGATGGCGGCCAGGTGATGCACGAGGCGATTCGGCAGGCGGGAAGCTGGGAGGGCTATCGCAAGACAGCGCTGCAGCAGGCCGAGGTCGCGCGGCAGAGCGGCGGGTTTCACACGGTGTTCTCGCCAGATCGCGGGGCGGACTGGGGCCGCAACTTCGCGGCGATCTTCACCTTCGCCTCCGGCTCGCACCCGTATCTGAACTATGGCTGGGGTCCCCGGATGGCCGGGGCCTACAGCCAGTTCATGACGCGTTACGGCGAGTATTGCTGGGACCTGGCGCTTGCGCCGGTGACGGCGGAGAAGGCCGGCGTGGCCGTGCAGGGCGAGGCGCGTCTGCTGTGGCAGGACTACGTGCGCCAGCGCGTGCTGCCAGATGGGGCGACGCAGACGGTGGTGCATCTCATCTCACCGCCGCCGGTGGATGCGGTGAGTCCCACTGGGCAGAGCGGGAATTTCCTGCCGTGGCAGAAGGACGTGGTGGTGAAGAAGTCCGGCGCGAGCAAGCCAGTGGTGTGGCTGCTCAGCGCGGAACCAAGGACGCGAGCGGAACAGCTCGTGGCGCGTGCGGAAGGAAACGGTTTCGCCGTGACGGTGCCGGAGCATCGGCTGTGGAGCGTGCTGGTGTGGACGGAGGGCAAGTAGCACCGAGGGCTGACCATGATGAAGCGAAGCACACTAACTCGGTGGAGCGCGGCATTCATGCCGCTTCAACGTCCGAATGCCACGCGGCAAGAGGCCACCGCATTCGATCTCACGGTGAAGCGGCGTGAACACCGCGCGCCGGGGAAGGTGGCCTGCCTTTGCGCGTCGCTGATGCTGCTCGGCGCGTTGACAGCAAATGCGGCGGAAGCGTGGGAGTGGAAGCCGTCGCTCGTGCCGAAGGCGTTGGTCATCGAGGGACTGTGGACAGATTACTTCCGCGTGACGCCGGCCTTGCACGCGGCGGGCGTTCGTTATCAGACGGCCTACGTGTCGCGGAGTCCGTATTTCGGCGGCTACACGCGGTTCTATCATCTGCCGCCGGTGGAGGTGCTGCCGAGTTTGTCGGTGATTGTCATTGCGAATCTGGATGCGCCCTCGCTGAACGCCGAGCGGCTCAAGGCGTATCGTGAGTTTGTCGCGCAGGGCGGCGGGCTCGTGGTGCTGGGCGGCTACTGGGCTTACAGCCGGGGTGCTTACGCAGGCACGCCGCTGGAGGAGATGCTACCGGTCACGTTCGCGCCGGAGAACCGCATCCCGGCCAGCCCCGAGGGACTGCCGCTCCTGCCTGGGCCGAAAGCGACTTGGAAACTGCTCGCGGACTTTCAGGGCAAGCCGCTCGCCTTCTACGTGCAGACGCTGGTGCCCAAGGCGGACGCCACGGTGCAGTGGCTCGCGGGGGACAAGCCGGCGCTGATCTCGGGAAGCTTCGGCAAGGGCCGCGTGGTGGCGTGCGCCCTGACGGCGAATGGTGAAGCACCCGCCGGGTGCATGGCCTTCTGGGACTGGCCGGAGTGGCCGAAGGTGCTGGGCCAGGCGATGGACTGGGCGGCCGGGGCGCGACCCGTCGTGCCGCGCGCGGTCGCCTCGACGAAGCCGGTGCTGACCGAGGACGAGCGAAACAGTCTCACACTCGGTGGCGGTCTCACGCCGGACATGGTCCGACGGATCGCAGAGCGCCCGAATGCGGAACTGGCCGACACGCTGTTTCAGCAGGTGATGCGGCCCGAGGGCGGCGGCAAGGTGGACCTCGGCTCGGTGTATCCGGCGTTGCTGCCGTTTGCGCGGGCGGAGTGGGGCGCGAAGCTGAAGGAATCGCTCGCGCAGTTCAGCCCTGATCTCAAAGGCCGTCAGGCCGCGCTGATCCTGCTGGGCGCGTCAAAGGACGCGGGGGCTTATGCGGTGCTCACCGAGGCGCTGCTCAAGGACGAAACGAAGGAAGCGGCGATGGACGGTCTGGGCCGGCTCAATAAACCGGAGGCGATTGCACTCATCCAAGGCATCCTGGCCCGCGCCGAGTCCGCGTGCAAAGCGCAGGCGGCGGAGGACGGGGCCGCGCCGGGAGCCTTCGCGCATCAGCATGGCAGCACGATTGTGGAGGCGGCGATTGCCCTCTACCGGCTGGGCGAACCCGAGGCCGTTCCGCGCCTGCTGGAGGTGTATGCGCGCGTTCACCTGCTGAACCGCATCTTCGAGAACGCCGTGAAGCGACGCGTCGCGGAAACGGACCTGCAGGGCATCGGCATTCTCAAGCGGCTGCACGAAGGCCGGCAACGGCTTGCGCTGATGCAGGAGAAACTGCGCGCGGAGGCCGGTCCGGTGCCGGAGCAGCAGCGCGCTGCCTTCCTCAAGGCCGCTGCACAGGCGAAGTCTCCAGTGGAAGTGGAGTGGTTGTGCCTGGCGATGGAGCAGTCAGCCGGGACGGTTCCGCCGACCACTTGGCAGCCGCTTACGAGTGCGGGGGACGGGATCATTGCGCGGATGGCGAGTGCGCTGGCGGGTGGGAAGTGATACCCATTACGGGAATCCCCGTGGGCCATGGAACGCTCTGCGGCGGGTAGGGCGGGCTGTCCTCAGCCCGCCGCCGAACACCCGGGGCCACTCGACCTCGGCGGCGCGGTGAGGACACCGCACCCTACCCATGCCAGGGGCGCGCTACGGTGCCGGTTCGGGCGGCCGGCCCTGCATGTCCTTCGGCAGCAGCGCTCGGAACCTCTCGACCCGGCGGCGGTTCACGCCCAGGTCCCAGTAGCCGACGCGCGAGGCCGAGCGGAGCTGAATGGTCTTCGTTCCTTCGTCGAGCTGGAACTCCACGTCGTCCACGAAGCGAAAGATCAGGCTGCGAAACTCAAAGTGCAGATAATGGTCCGCCTCCGAGATGAGCTTTGCGCGCGGCATTTTGACGGCCGCCTGCTTTAGTTCCTCCTTCGCCGCACCCGCCGAGCGCTCCAAGATGAATGGCGCGATGGCATGGCGCGGATCGGTCGCGGCGCTGCTGACAGAGTTCGGGGAACCGGGACAGGGGGCCAGCTTGCCGCCGGTGAGGCCGAGGTGCTTGGGCGGAGGATCAATCATGGCCAGCAACACGAGCACGCCCAACGCCACCAGCAGCGTCCGGACCGTGCGGAGCAGCAGACGTCGCCATCGGACTGGATCAACGGCTGCGGGCATCAGCGCACCGGGCGGTTGCGGTGGAGGCTCGGATAAAAGCGCTTGTGAATCTCCAGCAGGCGGGACAGCTCGACGTTCGGGTCGGGATGGTCGTCCACGCGCAGGTCAATGTAGCGGTCAGTGGCGCGGCCGTAGCCACCCTTCTCGCGCACCACGAGCAGCGCGGAAGACTGCCGGCCCCGGGTGTCCCCGCCCTCGCCCTCGCCCGCGTGGAGCGCGGCCACCAGCCAGTCGGCCAGTTCGCTGCCCTCCGCCGCCAGGCCCTTCTCGTAGGCCGCCGCCATCGCCTTCACCACGGCCTCGCCGGCGAGGATGTTGCCCTGCACGGCGAAGTTCGGGCGCACGATGTGGCCGGCCCAGGCGTTGCACTTCTCGCCCGTGTGGCTGGCCGCGCGGCCCTTGGCGTCCACGATGCCAAGCTGCCGGTGGTCGCGGCCATCGTCGGTTTCCGTGAGGAGCCGGACGGCCTGCTCCGGGCTGCTGCCGTTTGCGAGCAGGTCCAGCCCGCGCGGCCCATAAGTGATGTTGGCCGAAGACTGCGTGGCCACGGCGCCGACCCCCGCCCGCGCCCACGGCACCACGGTGCCGACGCCGAAGAACTTGCTCTGCACCGCCACGCCGAGGTCGCCCGTGGCGGGATCGAAGGCGACGATGGAGTAGGTGGCAATGGGAGGATGCTCGGAGTTCATGCAAAAGCGGGAGAAGCGAAGCGAGCAATGGCCAATGGCCAATGACGCAATGACCAATCAATGGCCAATGACCAATGACCGCAGTGCTTCACTCGACTTGACCCGCCGACAGTGCGGCTGGGATTTCGGGCGTTCGTCATTGGGCATTCTCTGGGCATTGGGGATTGAACATTGGTCATGCTTCAAGGATCACGCCAGCCACTCGCGCAGCACTTTGAGATCCTGCTGCATCTTCGCGATCATCGGCCTGCCCGCGCCGTGGTCGTATTCGTGGTGCTGCGAGAGCGGGCCGTTGAACGAAGTTTGCTTCAGCCAGGCGAAAAAGCTCTTGTTCACCATGCCTTCACCGAGCGGGCACCACTCGGCCTTCCACCCTTTCTCGCCCTTCTTCCAGAAGAAGTCCTTCACGAAGACCGCCGTCAGGTGCGGCTGGGCCAGGCGCGCCTCGGTGGGCCAGGAGTGGCCGCCTTCCAGCGTGGCATGGCCGATGTCAAAGCAGAGGCCGGCGTGCCTCGGATCAAGGTCGCGGACGAGCGACCAGATGTCCCAGATCGGCGCGCCGACATAGTCCGCGCCGGAGTGATTCTGGTAGCCGGACTGGAGGCCCAGTTCCCGGTTCAGAGCGGCGAGGTCGCGCAGTTCGCCCCGGAACTTGTCGAGCTGCGGGGGGATGGGCTGGTCCTTGGCGTATTTCCAATACGCCATCCGATAGCGCTTGATGCCGAGCTTGGCGGCGGTCTGGAGCACCCTGCGCGTCAGCGGCTGGGCGGGGTTCAGCACGTCCGTGGTGATGAGGCCGACCACCTTCCCGCGCTGGCGCAGGGCCTCGACGAGCTTGGGCAGGTCTTCCTCGACCCGCTCCGGCAGCACCTGGCCTTTCGCCCGCACGGGGCACTCAATGCCGTCCCAGCCGATCTCCGCGACGGTGTCGGCGGTCTGCTCCGGGGTGAGGCTTTGAAAGGGCTTGCTGAAGCCGATGATGGGCCAGCGCGCGGCCGGCGCGGCAGCCAGTAACGGACGGGCGCACGCGGCGAGCGCGGCGGTGGCGGTGAGGGCCGCGAAGCGGCGACGGGAGTGGGCGGTGACAGTGTTCACGGCGAAAGCTGGACGTGGAGCAATTCTGCGCGGCGAGGCGCACAATGCAAGCCGGTTGGTGACCCACATGGCCCGCGCAACACTGCCGGGCCGGCGCGGACGCCGGCGCAACGTAGCGCCGGCCTCCGGCCGGCCGTGCCGCAAGCGTCCTCGCTTGCCCGGTTTGGACGTCCGTGGGAGCCCTGTGCAGCCGCGGCCAGCGAAGACACTGCCGCTTCTTTTTCCGTGCAATCCGCCGCGCTGCGGAATACTCCTTTCCGTCAGCAAGCAGGACGGCACGGCAGGCCCGCCGTTCATCGGACACGACAGTTATGGCTGCGCGCGATTATCCACCGGAAGACCCAGGCGAACCCCAGTCCGCTCCCGGCGGAGCGCGCCCGCGTGAGTATGGACGCGCCCACTTCGAGGACGCCGGGCTGCTGCCCAAGCTCTTGAAATGGGCGCGGATCATCCTGACGGGAGCGACGGCGATTTACTGCGCGGGCTATCTGGTCCTGCTGTATGGGCTGGAGTTTGAGGCGGAGGACCATCAGCTCCTGAGCACGATGATGTATGCCCCGCCGTGGGCGTGGCTGCTGCCCATCATCCCGCTGAGCGGGCTGGCGATCTTCATCTACGCCCGCCTGCTGATCCCCCTCGCCCTGTGCGTGCCGGTGATGATCTTCGCCTTCATGGACCTGCGCTGGCACAGCCATGTGACCCCTGTCAATCCCTCCATCCGGATCGTCACCAACAACATCGGCCAGAGCCACAAGACCAGCTTCAAGGACTTTGCGGACCTGCAGAAGGCGGATGTCATCGCCCTGCAGGACACCAGCACGAGCCGGGGGCCGGAGTTCGTCAAGATGTATCCCGACCGCTATGTGGTGGTGAAGGACCAGTTCACCCTCATCAGCAAGTTCCCGGTGCTGGCCGCCGACGTGCTGCCTTGGGAGGACATCGCCGATGACCATGCGCAGAAGCAGCGGGTGGCGGCGTGGTTTGAGATCGAGGCCTATGGGGCCCGGCTCCTCATTTTCGTGGTCCACATGCCCACGCCGCGGGACCAGCTCAACGCCATGAAGGGCCTGGGGGCGCTTTCCACGATGTTCGGGCGCGAGGGCGGCCACGGCAGCAAGGTGCGGGAGGACAACGAGCGGTTCTTCTCCAATCAACTGAAGCTGGCGCAGCTCCTGACCGACGCCACCCGCGCCGCCAAGGTGCCATTCATCGTCTGCGGAGATTTCAACGTCCCGACCCACGGACGGACCTACAAGCGCTATCGCGAAAGCTGGATCGAGGCGTTCAATGAGCGCGGGCAGGGTGTGGGCGCGACCTTCCCCGGGGACACCCAGGTTCCGGCCTGGCTGCGGCTGGACAACATCTATTGCAGCAAGACCGGCCTGCGCCCGATTCACGCGGAAGCGGAGGAAGGGCGGGCTTCCCAGCATCGTTGCATGTCGGCGACGTTTGAGTTTACCGACGGCGGCAAGCTCAAGGGTGTCCGAGCGCCCTGAGGAGCAGGGACGGCTTGAGGGTGGGGGACAGAAGCGGGGTCTTTTTTCCAAACGAAGCCATGCCACTCCCGGCCAATTTTTACGCCACTTGGCGCACGCAGCGTCCCGGTGCGGCGGCCTGTCGTGAGGAAGGGCCGCCGCCGGAGCGCCTCCTCCAGGCCGTCTGGCAGCATCAGCGCCTGCTGCGTGATTCGCTCGCCCTGGCCGATGGCCGCACCGTGCGCGTGCTGCACCCCGGCTTCCACAATCGCGAGCCCGGCCCGGACTTTCGGGATGCCATTGTGCAGTTCGGCGGCGACACGCCGCAGCGGGGTGACGTGGAGATTGACCTGGCCGTGAGCGGCTGGCGCGCGCACCGGCACGATGTGAACCCCGGCTTCCGCGCGGTGGTGCTGCATGTCGTCTGGGAAGGCAGCGACCCCGGCGGCCTGCCGACGCTGGCGCTCAAGTCCCGGCTGGATGCGCCACTCGGCGAGCTGAGCGAATGGTTTGGCGGTGCGGATGCGCTCCGGGCCGGCGGGCTGGCCGGCCAGTGCAGTGGTCCGCTCCACGCGCTGCCGCGCGAACAGCTTGATGCCATCCTCCGGCAGGCCGCGCTGGTCCGCCTCCAGTTGAAGGCCGGGCAGCTCGCCGCCCGGGCCCGTCAGTGCGGCTGGAAGCAGTCCCTTTGGGAAGGCCTCTTTGCCGCGCTGGGCTACAAGCACAACGTCTGGCCCATGCGCCGCCTCGCTGAACTGGCCGGCTCCACCACCGATCCGCTCAGCGCCGAACTCTGGCAGGCGCGCCTCTTCGGCTGGAGCGGCCTGCTACCCGCCGAGCTGCCGCGGGGGCGCGGGGCGGACGCGGAGTATCTGCGCCGGCTATGGGATGCCTGGTGGCGGGAGCGGGAACGCTTCAGCGAGGTCATCCTGCCCCGGGCTGCCTGGCGCATGAGCGGACTGCGGCCGGCGAACCAGCCGCTCCGTCGCCTTGCCCTCGCCGCCCATTGGCTGGGCGGCAGCGGTCTCCCCGCCCGGCTGGAACAGTGGTTTACTAGCGAGGTGGCCGATGACCACCTGCCCGCCTCCCTCCTCGAACAGCTCCAGCCGCCCGACGACGGCTTCTGGGCCTGGCACTGGACGCTGAAATCCCCGCGCCTGAAGGCCCCGCAGCCCCTGCTGGGCGAGGCGCGGCTCACAGATCTTGCGGTGAACGTCGTCCTCCCCTGGCTCTGGGCGCGGGCTGCCGCCGGTCGCAACGCCGCGCTCCGCACGGCGGCCGAAACCCGTTTCCTTGCGTGGCCCGCCGGGGAGGACAACGCCTCCCTGCGGCTCGCCCGCGAACGCCTCTTCGCCGGGGCTCCGCCGCGCGGCCTGCTCCAGCGGGCCGCTTCACAGCAGGGCCTCCTCCAGATCGTCCGGGATTTCTGCGAGCATTCAAACGCCCTCTGTGACCATTGCCGGTTCCCTGAACTGGTGCGGCGGGTCGGTGGGTGAGGTTACGGTCGTGAAACGGAGCGTTGACACGTCTGCCACCGCTTGTTAACCACGCTCTCAGCATGAGCGCCCTTAGCAGCCCGTCCCCGCTCCGTTCTGCCCTGACGCGGCTCGTGACTCCCGGCATGGCGAAAGAACAGACGGAGCAGTGCGATGGCTGCCGCCGGACGTTTTCCCTGCGTCTGGTCGAGCTGGTGGGCAAGGAAATCCTCTGCGCCGACTGCGCCCCCGCCGAGTTTTCCGCCCCGTATCACCCGTTCCTTCCGCCGCACCCCCCGCTGCGGAACGGTCGTTCCGACGCCCGGCTGTAGCCGTGGTGCGCCCGAATTGGTGTTCCCCATAGAGTCTGCGGTTGCACCCGCCCGTTTCCTCGGTAGGATTTTCCGCGTTCGGGGACAGGAACTTCCCGTTCCCAGCTTGAAACCTATGAAAAGCAACCTAATCAAAATCGTTGTCGGCCTCGCCGTGGTGGCCCTTCTCGGCCTCATTGCCCTCTTCCTGTCACTCAACTCCATCGTCAAAAGCGGTGTTGTCGCTTTTGGCCCGGAAGTGATCAAGGCGCCCATCCAGCTTGATGGTGTGAGCATTTCCGCCTTCTCCGGCGGCGGCGAGATCAAGGGCCTAGTCATCGGCAACCCGGAAGGCTTCAAGACCCCGAACGCGGTGAAGCTCGGCGTCGCCAGCCTGCAGGTGAAGCCCATGTCCCTGCTCGGCGACAAGGTCGTCGTGCAATCGGTCAAGGCCGACGCCGCGGAAATCACCTTCGAGGGCAGCCTGGGCAGCAGCAACCTGGGCAAGATTCAGGAAAACGTGGACGCCTACGTGGCCAGCCTGCTCGGACCCGCCAGCAAAGACAAGAAGAGCGCCGGCAAGAAGCTGCAGGTGGACGAGATCGTGATCTCCAACGCGAAAATCAACCTCAGCCTGACGCTCCTCGGCGGTCAGTCCGCCACCATCCCGCTGCCCGACATCAAGCTGAGCAACCTCGGCCAGGGCGCGGACGGCATCACGCCCGCCGAAGTCATCAAAGTCGTGATGGCCGAGGTGATGACCAAGACCACCACCGCCGTCACGGGCTTCATCAGCGGCGGCGGCAAAGCCCTGCTGGATGGGGCCAAGGGCGTGGGCGGGACCGCGGTTGATGCCGCCAAGGGTGTCACCAAGGGCCTCGGCGACATGTTCAAGAAGAAGGAGACGCCGAAGTAGGATCAGCCTGGACTTCGCGTGCTGCCGACATGGAACCCCGCCTTTAGTGGCGAGCAGCTCCTTGGCGTGGCGGAACTGCGCGGGGCCAAGTCCGGTAGCTCGTCTGCGGCGATAGCTGGCGACCAGGGGCAGCAACGGGAGAGCCGTCATGTGCCGAAGCATTTGAGTTGGGCATTGATGCAGTCGGACAGCAGAGCTGTCGAGTCGCGGCGCAAAAAGCCTCTTCAGCACGCATCACGCTGGGTGAATTCAGGCCCTGCGGATGTTTGAACGGTGAAGCGGCTCAAGGCCGCGCTCTTCGAGGCAGGGCGAGCGCTTTCCCACCTGTTCTGTCGTCCGTCCACGAATCGGCTTGCGGCACGGGGAGGCATCCGCAAACTCGCGCGACTGAACGGCCCGATTATCAGCCCTTGAATCATTGATGAAAGCCTATCCCCTCACCGGCCTTGTCGCCGCCACCCACTCCCCCTTTCACGCGGACGGCTCGCTGAACCTCGCCGTGGTTGAGAAACAGGCGGCGCATCTGACCGCCAGCGGGGTGAGCTTCGCCTTCATCTGCGGCAGCACCGGCGAGAGCCATTCGCTGACGCTTGAGGAACGGCGCGCGCTCGCGGTGCGGTGGATGGAAGTGACCCGCGGCTCGAAGCTGAAGGTCGTGGTGCATGTGGGCACGAACTGCCTCACGGACGCCCGCACGCTGGCGGCGCAGGCGCAAGAACTCGGGGCCGTGGCCGTGGCCGCGCTGGCACCCAGCTACTTCAAGCCCCGCTCCGTGGCGTCGCTCGTGGACTGCTGTGCGGAGATTGCCGGCGGCTGCCCGGAACTGCCGTTCTTCTACTACGACATCCCGGTGCTGACCGGCTTCACCCTGCCGATGCCGGAGTTCCTCACGCAGGCGCGCGACCGCATTCCGAACCTGGCCGGCATCAAGTTCACCAACCCCGATCTCATGATGTTCCAGCAGTGCCTGCGCTTCGACGGCGGTGCGTTCAGCGTGCCGTGGGGCTGTGACGAATACCTGCTGGCCGCGCTCGCGCTCGGCGCGACCGGCGCGGTGGGCAGCAGCTACAACTTCGCCGCGCCCGTTTACAACCGTGTCATCGCGGCCTTCGAGCGCGGGGATCTCCCGGCGGCGCGTGACGAGCAGTTCCGCTCCGTGCAGCTCATCGCCCTGCTCGCCTCACGCGGCTACATGGGCGCGGCCAAGGCCACGATGAAGATGCTCGGCGTGGACGTCGGGCCGGCAAGGCTGCCGAACGGGAGCCTGAGCGCGGAACAGCAGGCCACGCTGCGGGCGGACTTGGAGAAGCTGGGGTTCTTTGAGTGGGTCAAGTGAACCTCGGAGGAGTCCCGGTGGAGGGAGGACGGCAGCGAAAACTAGCGCCGCGATTTCTACCAGAACCTCTGGGGCTTCACTCCAAATACCCACGCTTCGGCAGGAATCCACTCCGCTCCAGGGCCGCGCCCGCCTGCCGGATCACCTCGACAGGCAACCGGCTGCCGGCGTGCAGGCGTGGCGGGGTCACGCTGGCCGCCTGCGGGCCATGCGCGAAGAAGTGGTCCATCGCCTTGTTCGCGTTGGCAAAAGCGTTGCCGTCCGGCAGGCCGACGACGAGGGCGAAGACTTCTTTCACCACGGCGGCGAGCCGGTCGGAGAGGCGTTGGGCCTCGTCACGTTGGCCGGTCTTGAGCAACTCGATCACCTGATGCAGTTCGCGCCCGAAGCAGTTCGCCGTGCTGAGGAGGAAGCCGTCGTAAGGCCCGCCGCCGGCCTTGAGCCAGGTTGCGTAACCACCCTCTGCGCCGCGCACGAGGAAGACACCTCCGAAGTCCAAGCCTGAGTTCGCGACCTTGTCCGCGCCGCTGGTGTCCTTGAAGAGGATGAAGTTAGGGAAGCGTGCGGCGAGATCGGCCAAGGTCTCGGGCGACATCTCGTTCTGCGTGACCTGCGGGAGCTGGTAGAGCGCGGTGGGGAAGCCGAGTTCGAGAATGTCGGCCAGGGCATCGTGGATGGTTTCTTGGGGCAGGTCTGCGCCCTTGGGAGGACAAACAGTGAAGCCAGGCGTGCTGCGTGTTGCGTGTTGCGTGGCTACGTCCGTGAGCGTCCGGCCTTGTTCACGCAACACGGAACACGCAGCACCTTCGTCTGTCTTCAACACCCCAATCAGCAGATGCAGTTCCAGCTTCGCCGTCTGCTCCCGCGCGAGGCCAAGCAACTCACGTATCTCCGCATCCGTCATCTCCCACCCATCCCCCGTCGAGCCAGGGATGAGAAAGCCCTTCACGTGCGGCGCGAGGTGGCGCAGGTGGGCGGTGATGCGGGCGTGGTCGAGCGAGCCGTCGGCGCGGTAGTGCGTGAGCAGCGGACACCAGAGCGGCGGGATGCCGCGCGGGAAGAGGCGCGCGTGCCAGTCGGCGCGGGTCGCGGGAGGTGTCGGTGCGTTCATGAAGCATCCGCCGCCTCACGTCGGCGGCTGCTAGGTCAGTGCTTGTCCTCAGCGGGCGGCTCGGGGAGCAGGAAGCTCAAGCCCAAGCCGATGGCATAGACGCCGGTGCCGGTGATGGCCGCCGCGAGGGCGACCTGCTCGAAGGTGTTGCCGGGCAGGTTCGGCGCGATGATGTTCGCGGTGAGGAACGCCGCCGAGGTGCCGATCATGCGTCCGCCCACGTTGGTGGCGAAGCTGCCGCCGGTGCCGCGCAGGTGGAGCGGGAAAATCTTGGGCAGGTATTCGCCGAAGTAGCTGAACTGCGCCACGGTCAGGAAACCCGCCGCCGCCACGCCAAACTGGAACAGGCCGGGCTGGTCGCGGAAGAGCCAGACGTAGGTCAGCGGGATGACGAGCAGGCCGGGGATTTGGAAGAGCCGCAGCAGCGTGCCGCGGCTGATGGCGACCACGAGCAGCGCGGCCAGCGCGATGCGCCCGCCGAGTCCGCCCAGCTCCTGCCAGAGCTGCACGGTGTTGCCGCGCGCCTTTATGGCGAGGTCGAACGGCTCCTGCTTGGCGCGGTTGTCGCCGAGGAGCTTCAGCATCTTCTCGCGCTCGATGACGGCCTTCTTCGCGTCGGGCTTGCCCTCGGTGAGCTTGGTCAGGCTGGCGTCCAGCTCGGCGAACTTGTTGGTCGAGGCGGCGAACTGGGCTTTCAACTCCTCCTTCTTCGCCTCGGGCGTGGCGGGATTATCCATGGCGTTCCGCATTCCGCGCTGGGCGATGCGGATTTTCGCGCGGTTGGCCGCAACTTCCAGCAGGCCCGGCACCTCGGCGGTAGCCTGACGGAACGGGACCATCACGGCGTCGAGCTGCTTGTTCAGTTCCTTCGCCTCATCTTGGAGCGGCTTGAGCGACGTGCGGTGCTCGGCCATGTCGGGGAGGCCGGGCGCGATGCGGAGCGGGGTCATCTGCAGCGCGCCGAACGCCGCGCCGTAAGCGCAGGCGGAGAGGGCGGCGGTGACGAGCGTGATGCGGCGCAGCTCGGGCGAGAAGAGCTCGCCGAAGCTCGGGCGCTTGAGCGAGCCGGAGGCGCGACGCTCCAGCCAGACCTTCGATTCCGGCACAAACGGCAGCAGCAGCGCGATGGGGATGGCCGGCAGGAAGCCGGTGAGGAGCGTGTAGCGCCACGTCGCGTGGGTGTTGAAGATTTCCGGCACGGGCAGCGCGGGCAGCTCGTTCGCGTGGCCGATGATCCAGACGTTGATGCCGGTCACCAGCAGGCCGCCGACGGAGGCAAACGCCTGCGTATAGCCCAGCGCCATTTCCTTCATGCGCTTGTCGGGGAACAATTCCGCCAGCCAGGTGATAGCGGCGATGAACTCGACGCACACGCCGATGAAGGTGGTGCAGCGGAAGAAGATGAAGACCGGCAGGCTCGTTGCAAAGGCCGCCGCGCACGGTGAGAAGGCGTAGAGGAAGATGCTCGCCGCCATGATGGTCTTGCGCCCGAAGCGGTCAATGAGCCAGCCGCCCAGCAGGCCGAACGTGCCGCCGCAGAGCGCGGTGAGCCAGAGCAGCCGGCCCGTCCACTCGGTGACGATCGGGTTGTTCGGCGGCACCTGGAGCAGCTCCGCGATGGCCGGCACGGCGACGAGCGGCGTCATCAGCAGCTCGTAGGTGTCAAAGAGGAAGCCGATGCTGGCGACGGTGAGGATCAGCCACTGGGTCACGTTAAGCTTCGGCGCGGGCGTCTGCGGAGAACTCATGGTGCGCAATTGGACACGACGCGGGGAGGGCGGACAAGGGTTTTGTTACGCACCCGTATTATTTTGACGAGTTGAAGAGTTAAAGGGTTGAAGAGTTAAAGAGGGCTGAGGCGGCACTGGACGCCTCTTCAACCCTTCAGCTCTTCAACCCTTTAACCCTTTAACCTTTGGCCGTGAGCACAACCGGGATTACACGTCGGCACACCCTACTCTGCCGCCCGCGCCCGCTTGCGCAGCCCGATGGCGCTCGCCAGTTCGCGGTGGATGCTGGCGACGCGCTCGGTCTGGCCCTTCGCCGGAAAGCGGGCGTAGAAGCCCTCGGCGCGGAAGGCTTCGGCGAGTTCGGCCCACGGAGCGAGCCGTTGTGTCCAGCGCGCCGTGCGGTCCTCGACCGGCAGGGGGTCCTGCGCGGTGAGATCCATGGCCACGCGGACGAGGGCCTTGAGCGTCACGGGCTTGGTGACCATCCAGTCGGGCTGGCCCCACTGGGCGCTCCAGACCTGGGCGGCGGCCTTGAGGAGATCGCGCAGGGCAAGGTAGTAGCAGTGCGCATGGTGCTTGGTGGCCCCGGCCTTCTGGATGCCCGGCCATTCCTGGCGAATCCAGCGGTGAACCTCGTTGAACAGCTCGGCCTGCAAGATCCACTTCTCCTGCCGGCTGCGGCCGCCGAGACGGTTGATGCGGTAGCGCAGCGGGCTGTCCTCGGCGCGATAGAGCTGCTCGGTGATGTCGGCGGCGAAACGGCGGTCGGGATCGGCCCACGAGACCTTTTCGTAGAGGTCCACGAGGTGGCTCTTGTTGATGCGCGTGGGCGTGGAGTTGATGATGACGAACATCTCGGTGGCGAAGTCCTCGCTGCGGCCATCGAAGATGATGCAGGGCACGCGGATGTTCTTCGCCTCCTCCGGGTGGGTGCGCGCGTAAAACTCCAGCGCGGCGAGCCGGTGCTGGCCGTCAATGATCAGATACTTCTCGTCCGGCTCGCGCAGTTGCCCCACACCGCTGCCGTCCGACCAGGCGTCGAAACGGAGCGACTGCGGGGTGAAGAGCAGCACGGTGCCGGGAATGAGCGGCTGCGTGACGGCGGTTTCGTAGAAGTTGCGGATGGCCTTGACCTTCGCGTGGGACAGGTCGCGCTGAAAGGCGGCGTCGCTGCGCTCGACGCGGGCGATGAACTGCGCGACGTCATCCGGCTCCTCCGGCGGCGGCTCGGCGGGAATGGTGCCCGCCTCGTCCCCGTAGAAACGGCTGATGAAACGGACCTTCTGGAGGAGCTGCTCCGGGGAATAGGAGGCGAAATAGAAGAGGGCGTCCTTCTGGCGGATTTGGGTGGCGATCATGGTGGTGATGTCAACGGAGCGAATGAGCTACGCTCCAGTCCAGACTGCTAGAGGGACGGCGCAGCTAAATCAATGGCAAATCGGAAAAATCGGCGTGAAAGGATTGGCGAGAGCGGATGCGCGGGATGAATCGAAACTGTGGAAAGCAGGGAAAGGGGCGGCGGTGGGCCGGCGGCGGCGAGGCGTTGCCAGATCGCCCGACACGCTGGGCTTGCTGCGGCTTATCCCACCCTGAGCGGGACCCAGCCGCGCTCCGCGAGGCGGCGCTGGCGTTCTGCCGACGCTTTGGGTTTCATGGCAGCACTGACTTGGCCGTGACGGCCACGCGCTCGCGCATGAACTCCATCGTCCTCACTCCGTTCGTGAACACGGAGCATCGCAGCCAGGTGATCGCGCTGTGGGAGGCGGTGTTCGGCTACGAGGCGGCGCACAACCGGCCGGGCCTCGTGATTGACCAGAAGCTTGCGGTGGATGACGGGCTCTTCTTCGTCGCGCTTGCCGAGGGCGCGGTCGTCGGCACCGTCATGGCCGGATACGACGGGCACCGGGGCTGGATTTACTCGGTGGCGGTGGCGGCCGACCACCGTCGTCAGGGGCTGGGCACCCGCCTGGTGGCCCATGCAGAGCAGGCCCTGGCTGCGAAGGGCTGTGTGAAGATCAACCTCCAGATCCTGGCCGGGAACGAGCGCGTGACGGCGTTTTACGCCGCGCTGGGCTATGCCGTGGAGCCGCGCGTGAGCATGGGCAAGCGCGTGCCGCAGAACATCCCCGACGCCTGAACCAGTGAAACCAGCCACGCCCAATGACGTGCCGCAGCTCGTCGCGCTGATGGAGGAGTCCTATGCCGAAAGCAGCTTTCCACTCAACCGTCAGCGCGCGACCGAAGCTTTTGCGAACCTGCTGGCCGACGACCGGCTGGGCCAGGTGTGGCTCATCCAGAGCGGCGATCAGGCGATCGGCTACGTGGTGCTGACGCTGTGCTACAGCATGGAATACGGCGGACGCAGCGCCTTCGTGGATGACCTGTTTGTCCGGCCGTCGTTTCGGAATGCCGGGCTGGCGGCAGCGGCGTTGGCCGAGGTGAAAGCCGTTTGCGCCGGGCGGGGCATCCGGGCCATCCATGTGGAAACGGGAGGCGAGAATGGTGCCGCGCACGCCGTGTATCGCCGCGCTGGTTTCACAGAAACTGATCGTCAACTGCTGGCCCTGAAGCTGGCCAGTCCTACGCATGAGAATTGACCCGGCCAGATATTGCTTCCGCCGCTGGATTGTCGCGCTTTTGCTGGCCCTGGCCGGACACCTGGCTTCCGCGGCCGAGCTGCCTGACTTCCGCCCGGTGGTCGCAGCGGCGTTGAAGCGGGGCGAAACCAGGGTGGTCATCCCGCCGGGCAGCTATCGCCTCGCACCGGCGGCGGGGCAAAAGGTGGTCTGGTGGCTGCATGGCCTGCGCTGGGTCGAGATCGTGGCGGACGGGGTGACGCTGGTGGCCACGACGCTGACGCGCGCGGTGGCACTGGAGGATTGCGAGCGCGTGACAATCCGCGGACTGACGGTGGACTACGACCCGCTGCCGTTCACGCAAGGCACGGTGACCGCGGTGGCCGAGGACCGTGGCTGGATTGATGTGAAGCTGCACGCCGGCTACCCGCGCGAGCCGTATGCGCGCATTGATGTCGTGGACCCGGTCACGCGCTACCGGAAGAAGGGAATGCCTTTTCTGTGGGGGACCAAGGCGGTGATGCAAGGGCCGGACGTCGTCCGCGTTTCGCTCAAGGAGATTGGTCGCACGGCGAGGCCTGGTGATCTGGTCTCACTCAGCACGGGTCAGGGGCGCGAGGGGATTCCGCACGCCTTTGCCATCGAGCGTTGCACGTCGGTGACGCTGCGCAGCGTGACCATCCACAGCGCGCCGGGCATGGGCATCCTTGAGGCCGATGGGGGCGGGAAGACGGAGTATCTCGGCTGCCGGGTGGTGCCGGGGCCCCCGCCGATCGGGGCCAGCGAGTCGCGGCTGCTCAGCACATCGTGGGACGCCATGCAGACCAAGACCGTCCGCGTCGGCCCCCGGGTGGAGGGCTGCGAAATCCGTGATGCGGGGGACGACTCATGGAGCGTGCAGTCTGCAGATTTCATGGTCTTGAAGCAGTCGGGCACGAACCTGGTGCTGGCCAGCCGCGATGAGTTCACCCTGGGAGTGGACGTGGGTGACCGCCTGATGGCCCGGCTCGGGGCACCGGTGGCGACCATCCGCACGCGCCGCAGCCGCTCGCGTGCGGAGGCGCAGCTCGATCCGGCGGTGCTGGCGAAGCTGACGGCTGCCCAGCCGTGGTCGGAATGGCAGGTTTCGCCGCGCTGCCTGGAGGTGACGCTGGACCGCGAACTGCCGGTGAAGGTGGGCGACTCCGTGTTCTCGCCGGACCGCATGGGGAACGGCTTTGCGTTTCTCGACAACCGCATCCATAGCGCGGGCCGGGTGCTGATCAAGGCGGGCGGGCGCATCGAGGGCAACCTGCTCGACACGCCGCACGCGCTCACCGTGTGTCCCGAACTGCCGGGCAACGCCGCCGCCGGCATCGAGGGATTGGTGATCCGGCGCAACACGATCCGGCGGGCGGGATGGTTTTGTCCGGCTCCCTGGTCGGCGTCCGCCGGGGCGTTGTCCATCACGGCTGCGGGGACGGCTCAGAACCTGCGGGCGGCAGGCGTTTTTGCCGGGCTGGTGATCGAGGACAACATCTTCGAGGAATGCGCGGGGGCGAACCTGGTCATTTCCTCGGCGCGGGGGGTGACGGTGCGGGGCAATCGTTTCCTCCGCCCGCTGCAGGATGCGCCACCGAACACGGGAGCCAGCTTTCAAATCGCGAACAATGCGGTGATCTGGTTGGCGGCCTCGGAGGACATCACGTTGGAGAATAATCGGGTCACCGAACCGGGAGCCTTTGCGGGGGAGGCGGTGCAATTGGGCAAAGGGGTGGAGAAGCTGCGGCGGCTGCCGTAGGCCCGCAGTTGTTGAAGGCCGATTTGAGCCGTTCCAGCCAACCCCACGGCTCCAGCCGGTTCAGAAGCTTCCAAACGGACCAGTGGAACGGTCTCCGCGGGGAGTAGTAAAACCCGGCCTGAATGTCACCGCCACCTGCGGATGGAGGTCGTTTGAAGCGTGAACGAAACATCTGAATTGAAATGCTATCCGCGCGCTTCGGCGGGTTCAGGCCATGGCGGGTGGCGTAGGTGAGAAGCTGCGTGGCGAGCGCGCAGGCGATCTGGTCCTGAGTGCGCGGTAGTCGCAATCTTCAGGTTGCGCGTCCAGCCACCGGACAGCGCGACGCCCAGGCTAAAGCCTGCTACGACACGCTGGTTCACTTGGTCCGAAACACGTCGCTCGCCACGACCTCGTGGACGAGGGAGCGGAACCCGTAGTTCTTCCCCTTCACCCGCTGCACGATGGCGTCGGCCGCCGGCTTGTCGGCGGGTTCGAGGCCGTGGCCGGTGGCGTAGGTGAGGAGCTTCGTGGTGAGGGCGCGCGCGATCTGGTCCTGGTCCGTGAGCAGGAGCCGCTTCAGCTCGTCAATGTCCCGGAAGGCGCGGCCGTCGGGCAGCACGTCCGAGGGATCCACTTTGGAGCCATGCAAGTAGGGCATGCGACGGCCGTCAACGGTCACGGCCTTGCCGTTGCCGCTCGTGCGGTAGAACTCACGCCAGCCGCCGATCACATCGAAGCTCTCCAGCGCGAAGCCCGGCGGGTCCATCCGCACATGGCAGCTCGCGCAGGACTCCAGTTGCCGGTGCTTGGCGAGCTGCTCGCGGATGTTCTTGGTGCCGCGCGTGTCGGGCTCGAGCGTGCCGACGTTCTCGGGCGGCTTGGGCGGCGGCGTGCCGAGGATGCGGTCGAGCACCCACGCCCCGCGCAGCACGGGCGAGGTGGTGGTGCCGTTGGCCGTGACCTTGAGCACGCTGGCCATCGTGAGCACGCCGCCGCGATGGCTGTCCGGCGGCAGCGTCACTTTCTGAAACGCAAATCCGCTCACGCCGGGGATGCCGTAGTGCTTCGCGAGCCGGCCGTTCAGGAACGTGAAGTCCGACGCGACGAAGTTTGTGAGGCTCAGGTCCTGCCGCAGGAGTTCGGTGAAGAACAGCTCCGTCTCGCGCACCATCGAGACCTTTAGCATGTCGTCGAACTCCGGGTAATGAATGTGGCTGGGCACGGTGAAATCAATGTCCCGCAGCCCGAGCCACTGGCCGGTGAAGTTCTCGGTGAAGGCCGCCGCCTTCGGGTGGTTTAGCAGCCGTTCGACCTGTGCGCGCAGGGTCGCAGGCTGCGAAAGTTTCTTCTGCTCGGCGAGCGAGAGCAGTTCCTCGTCCGGCATCGTGCTCCATAGGAAATAGGACAGGCGGGTGGCGAGCGCGAAGTCGTCCAGCGTGCCGGGCCGCTCGCGGAGGAACAGGAATTCGGGTGAAACTAAAATGGCCCCCAGCCCGGCGCGGATCGCCTGCTCGAAAGTGCGCTGCTCTGCCAGCTTCGCCTCGACCAGCGCGACGAATGGCTTCACGTCCGCATCGGTCACGCTGCGGCGGAAGGCCCGCCGCGCGAACTGCCGCAGGATGCGGTCGGCATCCGCGAGCGGCTCGCTGGAGACGACTTCCACGCGGTCACGGTAGTTGTAAATGGGCGCGGGGCCTTGCTTCAGGTCGCCGAAGAGGCGGCGATGGCTCGCCGGCGGCCACGACTCGTTCAGCGGCCCTTCCACGTCCACCCAGTCCACCACGAGGCCGGGGCCTTCCCACGCGTCCGCGCCGACCTTGTTCACCGTCTGCGAGGAGGCCAGGCCGTAGGGCAGGATCGAGATCGAGGTGCGCGGCTCCATGTAGTCCACGAACTCGATGACCTTCGGCTTGCCCGGCGGCGCGTCGAAGTAATTGACCAGGTGCCCCTTCGCGCCGCCCATGCCGCCGGAGCCGGACCACACGCGGAAGACGACGGGCTGGTTCGAGCTTTGCACGGCCGACGCGGAGATTTGGAAGCGATAGTAACCGCGCTCCTGCGGATAAAACTTCGTAGGCCCGACCTGCTGCCACGCGGATGAGGTGAACGCCACGATCTGGCCGGTGTCGTTCGTGCGGAACACTTTCTCGGTCGTCGAGCGGACCTGGTGCGACTCGGTGAGCAGGTAACGGGTCTTGGTGGACTTGGGCTGCGGACGGTTCGCGATGGCCTGGTTCAGCGCGGTGTCCGCCGCTTCGAGATAGCGGTCGAGCAGGAAGGACGAGGTGTGGAGCGCATCGCCGATGTTGTCGAAGCCGTCGGCGGAGCCATCGAGCGGCAGGAGATCCTTCAGTGGCGTCTCGACGCCGAGGAGGTCGCGCACCGTGTTCTCATACTCCGCGCGGTTGAGGCGGCGCATGACCGCGCGGCCCTCGGCCGCGCGCTGCGCGATGACGGCGCGCGAGACCTGGCCCGAGATCCACTCCATCACCAAGCGCGCCTCGGCCTCGGGCGGACGCGACTGCTTCTTCGGCGGCATTTCGCTGGTCTGGAGCTGCTCCAGCACCTTCTCCCAGCGACCGCGCGCGGACTTGCCTGTGAAATCGGTCGTGAGCTGGTCCAGCCGCCAGTCGCCCTTGGGCTTCGCACCGCTGTGGCATTCCTGGCAATGCTGTTCGAGAAACGGACGGATCTTTGCCAGATACTGGCTGCCGGCATGGCCATCGGCGGGTGCCGCCGACAGTGAGCCCGACACAACGACCAGCCCGATCAGCCACGTCCAACGACGGAAAGTCGTGGCCGCGGCTGTTTCAGAACGGTGCATGCAGAGGGAGAGACGAAGGCCGGAGAGGTTTCATTGCAAGGGAGCGCGGCGTATAGGAAATCCCAAGGCCGCAAACCAGCTTATGAGGAGAGCGAGATGGCCCGCGCCATCGCTCCAACCTACAGATGCACCCAGTCCCCCGCCTACTTCTTCTCCCCGCCCAAAAATGCAAACCACGTCTTCGTCGCCTGCGCGATGGACGCCTGGTCCCACACGGGGGCCTGCCGCCAATACTCGATGTTCGCCAGCAGGTTCGCCACGCCCTGCTCGAAGGGCACGAGCTGCTGCCAGCCGAGGTCGCGCTGGAGCTTCGTGATGTCCGCCCAGGTGCAGTCGGGTTCGCCGGGGCGCTTGGGCAGATGGATCACCGGGCCGCCGAGCAGCTCCACGAGGCGGTTCACCGGCTGCGGGTTGCCCGCGCCGAGGTTCCAGATCTGGTTCACCAAATCGGTCTTGGCCGCGAGGTAGAAGGCTCGCGCCACGTCCGTCACATAGAGGAAGTCGCGCCGCTGCGTGCCATCGCCGACGACCGTGAAGGGCTTGCCCGCGAGCTTCTGCGCGAGGAACACACCGAAGACCGCGCCATAAGCGCCGGAGGTCTTCGACCGCGTGCCGTAGGCGTTGAAGATGCGGATGGAATTGACCGGCAGCTTGTAGGCCTTGCCCCAGTGCAGCACGGCTTCCTCGCCCATGTATTTGCTCAGCGCGTAGGGATACTCGCACGCGATGGGCGCGTCCTCGCGGGTCGGCACGGCGGCGAGGCCGTAGCAGGAGGAGGACGCGGCATAGACGAGCTTGCGCACCTGCGCGTGCCGGGCACATTCGAGCACCTTCACGGTGCCCATCACGTTCGTGCTCAGGTAATCCACCGGCCGCTCGATGGACGGCACGATGTCCCCGATGCCGCCGAAGTGGATGACGTAACTCGCGCCCGCGAAAAGCGGATCACCCGCTGTGAGATCACGGATGTCCCGCACCTCGACGACCAGGTCCGGGTTGCCCTTGTGGTGCTGGAGGTTCTCCAGCCGCCCCCCGACGAGGCTATCAATGACATGGACGCGGTGCCCCTCGGCGAGGAGCAGATCCACCATGTGGCTGCCGATGAAACCGGCTCCACCCGTGACGACGGCGATGGGTTTGGAAGGCATGGGAGGGGAACGGAGTGGTGGAGTATTGGAGTGATGGAGTGATGGCTGCGGAGACTTGGAGCATCACTCCAACACTCCATTACTCCATCACTCCGCTGCCTTCATTTCAGTCCGAGCTTCTTCACGCTCTTCACATTCACGAACGATTCGTCCGTGAGCGTGTTGCCGGGGAACTTGCCGGCCTTGAACGCGCGGCAGAGGTCGCGCACGGCGTCCTCGATCGTGCGCTTGGGCCGCCAGCCGAGCACCTGCTCGATCTTGCGCGACGTGATGCGATAGGAGCGCGGGTCGTTCGTGGTGGTGCGCTCGATGCGGATGGGCGGCCGGTCCGGGAACTCCTCGCCGACGATCTTCTTCGTGATCTCGGCCAGCTCGTTGACGGTCTGGTTCTGGTAACCGGCGTTAAACGTCTGCCCGGCGAGCTTCTCCTTGGGCATCGTGAGCGCCTCGGCGTAGAGATCGGTCACATCCTCGATGTGGATGTTCGGCCGCTGCTGGTCGCCGCCGAAGACCGTGATGACGCCCTTGTGGTAGGCGTGGTTGGTGAGGATGTTCACCGTGAGGTCGAAGCGCATGCGCGGCGAGTAGCCGCACACCGTCGCCGGGCGGAAGGTGACCACCGTCAGCTTCGGCGACTGATACTTGAAGGCGATGGGTTCGCAGAGGCCCTTGTATTTGTTGTAGTCCGTGAGCGGGACCAGGGGGTGCTCCTCGGTGACTTCCGGCGAGTCGCTCACGCCATAGACGGAGCTGGAGGAGACGTTGATGAAGCGCTCGACCGTGCCCGCCGCGACCGTGGCCTGCATCAGCGGCTCGAAGCACTCGTAGTTCATCGTGCGGCTCAGCGACGGGTCGAGGTCGAAGCTCGGGTCGTTCGAGATGCACGCCATGTGGATGACGGAGTCGCAGCCCCGGAGCGCGGCGGCGTATTTCGCCGTGTCGCGGATGTCGCCCTCCACCACCGTGAGCCGGGGGTGCGGCGTGAGTCCGGCGGAGCCGAACAGCATCAAGTCATAGACGACGACCTCGCAGCCGGCTGCAAGCAGCTTGGGCACGAGCACACAACCTTTATAGCCGGCACCGCCGGTGACGAGGACTCTTTTCACAAGTGGGCAGAGGGTAGGAATGAAGTTGGGACTGTCGAGCGAAAATCAGGCCGTAGCCGCCGACGTGAGGAGGCGGACACCCTTGCCGGTCGAATCCGCCTCCTCACGTCGGCGGCTACGGGGGAGTGGGTTCATCACGCCGTCGCGATGCGGAAGCCGGCCGCCTGCGCGTCGTTGTAAAACATCTTCACCGTGTCGAGCGAGTATTCGTCCAGGTTCTTCCCCACCAGGCTCAGCTTGGCGAGGATGTCGTGGGTCACCGTGATGACGTGGCAGCCGATGCTGTCCGCGTGGAAGATGTTGAGCAGCTCGCGCGGGCTGGCCCAGATGAGCTCGGCCTTGGGATTCGGCGCGAGCAGCCGCACCGCTTCCGCCATCAGCGGCACCGGATCGCAGCCCGTGTCCGCCACACGGCCCGCGAAGACCGACACATAGCTGGCCACGTTCGGCGAGAGGCACGCCACCACGTCGCGCACCTGGTCATTGGTCATCAACGCGGTCACGTTGAGCTGCACGCCAGCCTGCGCGAGGCGCTGGATCAGCGGCCCGGCGAACTCGCGCTTCGTGTTCGTCACCGGGATCTTCACATAGACATTCGTGCCCCACGACGCGATCTCGCGCGCCTGCTTCTCCATCTCGGCGAAGTCATCGGAGAACACCTCGAAGGACACCGGCGCGTGGCCGATGATCTTGAGCACCTCATGCGAGAAGGCCTTGTAATCCGTCACGCCGGCCTTGCGCATCAGCGTCGGGTTGGTGGTGAAGCCCTTGATCAGCGGGTTCGCCGCCAGGGTGGCAATGCCTTTGAGGTCCGCGCCGTCGGCGAAGACTTTTACTTTGAGGTCGCTGGTTTGCTTCATAGGAGTTGTTGGGCGGAAGATAGCGCAAATCACCGGCCGAGGATAATCCTGACTGCCTCGGGTAAAGACCTGACGGTGAAATCCGGCGCGTCGCGCAGCGCCTCGGCATAGCCGTAATCAATGAAGAACGTGCGGCACCCCGCCGCCTTGCCCGCCGAGACATCCCGCCAGCGGTCGCCGACCATGAACGACTCCGCGAGTGACAGGTCCAGTTCGCGCGCCGCGTCGGTGAGCAGACCCGGCTTGGGCTTGCGGCACGCGCAGGCATCGGCATCCACATGGGTGCAGACCTTGATGTCATCCAGCGGCAGCTCGCGGCGCAGGTAGTCGTGCATCGCTTCAAGCACGGCGGGCGCGAGCTTGCCGGTGGCGATGTCCGGCTGGTTCGTCACCACCACCAGCCGCCAGCCGGCGGCCTTGAGTTCGCGTGTCGCCTCAACCACGCCCGGAAGCAGCTCCAAATCCTCCAGCCGCCGCGGTGCGTAAGGCTTGCCCTCACGCGTCTCCGACCGCGTCAACACGCCGTCACGGTCAAGGAACACGGCACGCATCACTCAGCGGGGAAAAGAGCGGAAACCACGAATGGACACGAAGGAACACGAATCCAGAAAATACTGGAGGGCAAGGAGGCTGCCCGTAACCCAGCGGTGGTAGGGCGCGCTGTCCTCAGCGCGCCGCCGAAGTCTTGCGGCATTCGGGTGATCGGCGGCGGGGTGAGGACACCCCGCCCTACCATTGCTGCCCCGGAGCGTGGCACTCCGGGCCGCAGCGGCAACCTTGCAGAACGTGCTCCGGATTTCCGAAAGTCTTTCTCTGCTCCCAGCCGCTGCGGCCCAGAGGGCCGCGCTCCGGGGAAGTGCGCGGACCGGCTCCCTTCCCATTCGTGTCTCTTCGTGTCCATTCGTGGTTAAACAGCCGGCTCAGGCCTTCTTGACCTCGAGGCCTTCCCACTTGTTGGCCTGCATGAGCACCGCCGGATGCGTGACCAGGCAATGCCAGATCACCGCCTGGAAAGCCTCCGCGTGCGGCGTGATCGCGTTCGCGTCCACCGTCGGCACCACCACCACCACATCGCCCGCCTTCTTGGTGTAGCCGCCGTCGCGGCCCACGATGCCGAACACCTTCAGCCCGCGCTTCTTCGCCTCGTCCACTGCGCGGACCAGGTTCGGGCTGACGTTGCGCACCGCGTCCCCGCCGCCGACCGAGAAGATCATGATCGCGTCGCGCTCATTCGCACGGCTCACCTTGAGCCAGCCTTCGAAGACCGTGGGCCAGCCCTCGTCGTTCGTGCGCGCGGTCAGCTCGGCGACGTTGTCGCACGGGCTGTAGGTCTCGATGCCCGCGAGCTTGCGGAAGTCATTCACCGCATGGCTGCAGTTCGCCGCGCTGCCGCCGACGCCGAGGAGAAAGAGCCGGCCGCCGCGCTCGCGCAAGGCCGCGAGTTCCAGCGCCAACTGGTCAATCTGGGCCGCATCCAGCGCGGCGGCAATCTGCCGGACCTGATCAAGATAAATTTGCGCGTGCGTCATGTGCAGAAACGCTAACAGGCCGGGGTGGATTTGAAAACTACGGGGTTTCCGGGAGCAGCCCGGGCGCCGCCGGCTTCACTTCCGACCGGTCAGGAAGTAGGTGGTGATTTCACCCACGCCCTTGCACAACACCAGCCCGCGTTCCGCCAGCGCAAATTTGCCGTGCAGCGCCGCGTGCGTGCTGGGCGAGACATGGATGCTGTTGGGCAGACCGGCCGATTCCATCCGGCTGGCGAGGTTCACCGTGTCGCCCCAGAGGTCGTAGGTGAATTTCTTCTTCCCGATCACGCCCGCTACCACCGGCCCGGTGTTGATGCCGATGCGGATGCTGATCTGCCGCTGGTTCATCTCGTTGATGCGCGCCACGTCCTCGATCATGTCCAGGGCCATCTCCGCCACGGCGATGGCGTGGTCGTCCCGCGCCATGGGCAGGCCGCCCACGAGCATGTAGTTGTCGCCAATGGTCTTGATCTTCTCCAGGCCGTGCCGCTCGGCGAGCCGGTCGAAGTGGGAAAAAACCTCGTTGAGCAGGTTCACCATCTCCTGCGGGGCGGTCTTGGTGGAGAGCTGCGTGAAGCCGACCAGGTCCGCGAAGAGCACCGTCACCTGGGGGTGGCTGTCGGCGATGGTGCGCTCGCCGCCTTTGAGGCGTTCGGCGATGGGGCGCGGCAGGATGTTGAGCAGCAGGTGCTCGGACTTCTCCTTCTCCAGTTGCAGGAGTTCCTTCTCGTATTGCAGTTCCACGAGGCGCACACGGTCGAGGTCGCGCAGGCGCTTTTTTTCGAGCGAGGACATCACCCGCGCGCGCAGCAGCACGGGGTTGAAGGGCTTGGGCAGGTAGTCCTCCGCACCCATCTCGATGCACTTCACCGCGTTGTCGAACTGCTCCGCGCCGGAGATCACGATGACTGGCAGCGAGCGGATGAGCGGATCGGTCTTGATCGCGTAAAGCACCTGCAGGCCGTCCAGCTCCGGCATCTCCATGTCCAGCAGCACGAGGTCAAATTCCTTCGAGGTGACTAGTTCCAGCGCCTCCCGGCCATCCGCCGCCTCCGTTACGTCGCTGATGCCGATCTCTGCGAGGGCACGGATCAGCAGCCGGCGGAGCGTGCGGCTGTCATCCACGATGAGCACGGAAGCGGACTGCGCAGGGCCTTGGACCGACGCCTGCACGGCCTCCAGGGCCTTGTCCGTGGGCACCGTGCCACCGCCGCGGAGCATGAATAGCGTGTGGCTCTCTTCTCCGTCGTTCATGATGGCTGGATTTGGACTGGCTGACGCATGGTGCCCATTTTAGCTGTAAAAGCAACCGCAATAGGGCACCGAAGCTGCCGCAATGCTCCAACACGCCCTGTCACGCCAAGCCTGATTTACACCCTGGCGCAGCGCTTGGTGAAATGAGCTATTGACGGCAAGCGGTCGTTTGCTACTTTCTGCGCTCCCTTCACGGGGAAACTGTAATGAAAACATTTTTGCCGAACGCCCAAGCATCTTTGGACAACCGCAAGTGGCACGTCGTTGACGCCAGCGGCGTGGTCCTTGGCCGCCTCGCCACGCGCGTGGCCACCATCATCCGCGGCAAGCACCGCCCCACTTTCACCCCCCACCTGGACACCGGCGACTTCGTCGTGGTCATCAACGCTGAGAAGGTCGTCCTCACGGGCAAGAAGGAGACCGACAAGGAGTTCATGACCTACTCTGGCTGGAAAGGTGGCGAGAAGTTCGAGTCCGTCGAGCACCGCCGCGCGCGCAAGCCTGAGCTGCTCATCGAGCACGCCGTCAAGGGCATGCTGCCCAAGGGCCGCCTCGGTCGCAGCTTGAACACCAAGCTCAAGATTTACGCCGGCGACAAGCACCCGCACGCCGCCCAGCTTCCCGCGCCGCTCGTCATCAAGAAGAAGTAGTTTTCTAACCGCACCCACTCATGGCCGCCACTCAGGAACATCTCGGAACGGGACGCCGCAAAACGGCGGTCGCCCGCGTTCGCCTCGCCTCCGGTTCGGGCAAGATCGTCATCAACGGTCGCCCGATGGAGAAATACTTTCTCACCGAATCCCAACGTGCTGCCGTGGTGCAGCCGCTGAAGGTCACGGACTCCATCACCAAGTTTGACGTGCGCGTCAACGTGCAGGGTGGCGGACCGAACGGCCAGGCTGGTGCCGTCCGCCACGGCATCGCCCGCGCGCTGCTCACCGTGGATGTCGCGCTCCGTCCCCCGCTGAAGGCCGAGGGCCTCCTGACCCGCGACCCGCGCATGCGCGAGCGCAAGAAGTATGGCCAGCCCGGCGCCCGCAAGCGCTTCCAGTTCAGCAAGCGTTAATCGCCCAGGCTGTTTTCGAAAGACCCCGCCCGCGCAAGCCGGCGGGGTTTTTGTTTTGCAGAAGAGAGGTTTGCCCGCGGATAACGCGGATGACACGGATGGGAATGCCTTGAATCCGTGCCGGCGGCTTGCCGCCGGCACGGGGTTAGGTTTTCATCCGCGTCATCTGCGTAATCTGCGGGCGCTTCTTCTGAACCGGGCCGCTGCCGATGGATCACGCACCACGCACCACGAGGTTGTCATCCCCACCAAATCGCTCCATCCTACCCCCATGTCCGCGCCTGCTCCTTTGCTCCGACTCGCGAACGTCTCCAAGCGCTACCCTGGCGCGGCGGCGGGTGACCTGCCCGTGCTGCGCGGCCTCTCCCTTGAAGTCGCGCGCGGCGAGACCGTGGCCATCGTCGGGCCGAGCGGCTGCGGCAAGAGCACGCTGCTCAACCTCATCGGCACGCTCGACCTGCCGGACTCCGGCGAACTCATCCTGGACGGCCAGCGCCTCGATACGCTGGACGAGTTGGCCCTCGCCGCCACGCGCAACCAGCAGATCGGCTTCATCTTCCAGTCACACCACCTGCTGCCGCAATGCACCGTGCTGGAGAACGTGCTCGTGCCCACACTGGCCTCGGGCGATGCCGTCAGTCGCAGCGCCGCCGGTGAGCGCGCGAAGCAGCTCCTCACCCGTGTGGGCCTTGGCGAGCGCATGAACTACCGGCCCGGCCAGCTCTCCGGGGGCGAGCGCCAGCGTTGCGCGGTCGTGCGCGCGCTCATCAACCAGCCCAAGCTCCTCCTCGCCGACGAGCCCACCGGCGCGCTCGACCGCGCCACCGCCGACGCGCTCGCCGCGCTGCTGCTTGACCTGAACCGCGAGCAAGGCACCGCGCTCATCGTCGTGACCCACGCGCCTGAGCTGGCGAAACGGATGGGGAGGGTGCTGGAGTTGAGGGATGGCGTGCTAACTGCCGAATGACGCTGGAAGCTCAAACATTAAGCGCTGAACCCGAGCGCGCTATGGAGTGCGGTGACTTGTCACCGCTTTCCGCAGGCGACTTGTCGCCGTCGAAGTCCGATACGGCTCCAACTACGACTTTGTCGCCCGCAGTGCGCCAGCCGATCAAGCCCTGGCCCCATGCACCCGTTCACAAACTCACCGAGCACGGCGTCTATTTCGCCACCGCCGGAACGCTTGGCAAGGCGCGCCTCTTCGCAGGCGACGCGCGGCTGGCTCTCCTCGAAAATCACCTGCTGGCCAAGGCCAACCTTTACCACTGGCAGATCGAGGCGTGGGCCGTCTTTGCCAATCACTACCACTTCGTCGCGCGGGGCTGCCCTGAGTCGGCGAACTTGGGGAAGTTCCTCAAGCACCTGCATTCCGACACCGCCCGCGAGTTGAACCGCCTGGACGGTCAGCCGAAGCGAAAGGTATGGCACAACTTTCGGGAAACGAAGCTCACCTACGAACGCTCGTATCTGGCACGGCTGAACTACGTGCATCAGAATGCCGTGAAGCACGGGCTGGTGCTGGTGGCGAATCAGTATCGCTGGTGTTCTGCCGCATGGTTCGAGCGCGTCGCCACGACCGCGATGGTGCAGACCATCTACAATTTCAAGACGGATAGCCTGGAGGTGGAAGATGATTTTTGAGTCGGCCAAAGCAGCGCACGCCTGCTCCACGGGCAACCGGTTAGCGGCGCGCTTTATGGAGTGCGGCGAGTTCTCGCCGCTTTCCGCAGGCGACTGGTCGCCGTCAGATGTGAAAGTGGTGAGGTATCGCACGGCGTCTTGCCGCTGGCGCGAGCGGTTGCGCCTTCGTGTATGCGGAGGCGGGTCTCCTCCGACGGCGACAAGTCGCCTGCGAAAAGCGGTGACAAGTCACCGCACTCCATAATCGCGCCATGACCTTCTGGACCCTTGCTTTACGCAGCCTGCGATTTCACGCGCGGGCGCATCTGGGCGTGCTGCTGGGCGCGACGGTGGGCGCGGCGGTGCTCATCGGCGCGCTGCTGGTCGGGGACTCCGTGCGCGGGAGCTTGCGGGAGATGGCGCTGGCGCGGCTGGGACATACAGAGCTTTCAATGGCAACTGGCGACAGACTTTTTCAAGTGTCTATCGTCCGGCGCCTCCTCAACGCATATGGCGTTGAGGCCAAGGAAGCCGGTGAAGCCGCAGCGAATGGAATCGAGATTCATCGCATCCTGGCGCCAATGCTCCAGCTCCAAGCGACTGCTACAACCACAGATGATTCAGCTCGAGCGAACAAAGTCATCCTGCACGGCGTTGAGAGTGGCTTTTGGAAGCTGGCAGCCATTCCACCTGAATTCAAAGACATCCCACAGAACGCTGTCGTGCTGAACGAGCCGTTGGCCCAACAACTCCGCGCACGAGTCGGCCAAACCATCCTGCTCCGCGTCGCGAAGCTTGCTCAGCTTTCACAGGACATTTCTCTGACTCCAAGGGATGGCTCTACGCTTGCACTCCGTTTGACGGTTCATGCGGTTCTTCCCACGACCACGCTTGGGAAGTTCGGGCTGCAAGCCAACCAAGTTTCTCCCCTTAACGCATTTGTCCGCTATGACTCGCTGGCTCAAGCGCTAGACGTTGCGGGCAAGGCTAACCTCCTGCTGGTTGGCTCGCCACACCGCGTCGGACTTTTGGGCACGGACTGGTGGAGCGTCAGCAGCCCCAACCATGGCCTGGACATCAAACGAAAGCTGGCCGACGTCGCCTTGCGTCAAGCTTGGAACACGACGGACGCCCAACTCGAACTGCGCACGCTCACTAATTCCCCCGCCCTCGAACTCCGCACTGAACGCATCTTCCTCGACGCTCCTGCCGTCCGCGCTGCGCTGGCGGTGGATACGAATGCGCAGCCCATCCTCACCTATCTCGCCACGCTCTTGCGCGCGGGCACCAACGCCACGGCTTATCCGATGGTCACGGCGGCCGGTGCGCCGCTGGTGCCGGCGGATTTGCGCGACGACGAGGTGGTAATCAACCGGTGGCTGGCGGATCAGTTGAAGCTTGCGCCCGGCGGGGAGTTGGAGATGTCCTATTTCCTGCCCGACTCCGGCGCGGCGCTCACCGAGGCCACGAACCGGTTCCGCGTCCGGTCCATCGTGGCGATGGAACTGCCGTGGGCGGATGGCACGTTGATGCCGGACTTCCCTGGCATCGCGAAGGCCGAGCGCATCGGCGATTGGGATGCCGGCTTCCCGCTGAAGCACACCAAGCTCGTGGATGATCCCTACTGGAAGCAATGGCGTGGCACGCCGAAGGCGTTCGTGAGCCTGAGCGCGGGCAGGAAGATGTGGGCGAACCGGTTTGGCGACACGACGGCGGTGCGCTTCCCGATGAATGCGGAGTTCGGAATGCGGAATGCGGAATCAAATCGCTCCGTCGCGGCGGGGCAGGTTAGTCCGTCCGCCCCGGCCCCCTCACCCCGGCCCTCTCCCCCGGTGGGGGAGAGGGAGAAGACAGGTGCGGTGCGCTCGATTGATGCTGGCAAATCGAATGTGTCCAGCACGGCTGCCGCCGCCAAAGCACCGGCTGCGAATCCCCTCTCTCCCATCGGGGGAGAGGGCCAGGGTGAGGGGGCACGGCGCGTCCCTGCTTCAACCCCGGCCACCCTCACGCCGGATGCCGCCGCCGCCCAATCGGCAATCGGCAATCGGCAATCGGCAATTGAAAAAGCTCTCCTCGCTCAACTCAAGCCCGCGGACTTCGGCCTGGTCTTCCAGCCCGTGCGGGAGCAGGCGCTCAAGGCGAGCGGCGAGGGACAGGATTTCGGCGGGTTGTTCATCGGGTTCAGCTTCTTCCTCATCATCGCGGCGTGCGTGCTGGTGTCGCTGTTGTTTCAGTTCGGCATCGAGCAGCGGGCGACGGAGGTGGGCACGCTGCTGGCGCTGGGCTTCACGCCGAAGCAGGTGCGGCGGCTGTTTCTGCTGGAGGGCGCGGGGCTGTCGTTGATGGGGTCGCTCCTCGGAGCGGCGGGCGGCGTCTGGTATGCGCAGGCGATGCTGCATGCGCTCTCGACTGTCTGGCGCGATGCCGTGGGCACGAGTGATCTGAACTTCCACGCGGGACCGGCCACGCTCGCGGGAGGCATCGTGGGGAGCGTGCTGGTGGCGGTGTTCACGCTGTGGCTGGCGCTGCGGAAACAGGCGCGGCGGCCGGCGCGGGAGCTGCTGGCGGGGGGAGGGGAGGGGGAGGAAGCGGGTCTGGCGTCTGGGGTTTTGGGTCTGGGGAACGATGCGCGTCTTGGACTGCGGCGGCAAGCGGAGCGCGACGCCGCTTTGGGTTCCCGCGGAGCGGAATCGGCGGCGGCTCCGCCGGACGGAAAAGCACCGTCGCCGCTGCGCCCTGCCGGCGCAGTCCAAAAGCGGCGCGCGTTCGTCATCGGTGTCGTGTGTCTGCTCGGGGCGCTGGGCTTGAGCGGGTGGGCTTGGGCGAAGCAGGATTCGGCGGCGGCGGGGATTTTCTTTGGGGCGGGGGCGCTGCTGCTGGGGGCGGCGATGGCGTTCACTTCGGCGTTTCTTTCGCGGCTGGAGCGGTCCGAGGCAGCAGCGAATCTCACGCTCACGGGCCTGGGCATCCGCAATGCGACGCGTCGTCGCCGGCGCTCAATGGCCACGGTGGCGATGCTGGCGTGCGGGAGCTTCCTGATCGTGAGCATCGGCGCGTTCCGGCTGGATGAAAATGCGGATGCGACAAAGCGTGCGTCCGGCACGGGCGGCTTCGCGCAGCTGGGGGAGAGCACGCTGCCGGTGGTGCAGGACTTGAACAGTCAGGCGGGCCGCGAGTTCTTCAACCTCGACGCGAAAGCGATGACGAACGTGAGCGTCGTGCCCTTCCGTGTGCGCGATGGCGATGATGCGAGCTGCTTGAACTTGAACCGCGCGCAGAAGCCGAGGTTGCTGGGAGTGAATTGGCGGTCTCTGCATCAGCGTAATGCGTTTCGATTCGCTGGGGAGTGGAAGGGCGAAAAGATGGGCTGGGAGTGGTTCAGATTTGGAGATGTCAGTGACGAGTGGATGCAGCGATCGAAAGAAGACGCGCGCAGACGTGCGAATGAGGAATACAGGCCTTCTCAACTTCATGGATCTCTTCCCCGATCAGGCTCAGCTACGGTGATCCCCGCCATCGCCGATGAAGCTTCGATCCTCTGGGCGCTCGGCAAGAAGCTCGGCGACACGCTGGATTTCACAGACGAGCGCGGGAAGCCGTTCAAAGTGCGGCTGGTCGCGTCGCTCGCCGGATCCGTCCTGCAAGGCAACCTCATCATCTCCGAGGACGAGTTCACCGCGCGTTATCCGGGTGAGGCAGGCTATCGTTTCTTCCTCCTGGATGCGCCGCCTGACCGCGCTGCCGACGTTTCCGCCGCGCTCACCAAAGGGCTGCGCGACTCCGGGCTGGAACTGGTGCCCACGACGCGCCGGCTGGCGCAGTTCAACGCGGTGCAGAACACCTACCTCGGCACGTTCCAGGTGCTCGGCGGGCTGGGGCTGCTGCTGGGCAGCGCGGGGCTGGGCGTGGTGGTGCTGCGCAATGTGCTGGATCGGCGGGGAGAACTGGCCTTGCTGCTGGCGGTGGGTTTCCGGGCGAAGGCGCTGCGGTGGCTGGTGCTGAGCGAGCACGCGGGTTTGCTGCTGCTGGGCCTGGGGGCGGGCGTGGTTGCGGCGGCGGTGGCGGTGCTGCCGGCCTTGCGGTCGGGCGGCGAGGGGCTGCCGCTGGGCACGCTCGGGCTCACGCTCGCGGGCGTGCTGGTGAGCGGGCTGGTCTTCACGTTGCTGGCGACGACGTGGTCGTTGCGCGGTCGGTTGCTGGACTCGCTGCGGAACCAGTGAGGCGGACACTCCGGTCTGCCGCTGGGTCTGAAGCGAGGAACGCGAGGAGATTTCGCGGATGCGATTCGAACTCGGTGAATGGGCGGCCGTTCTCCCTCACCCCGGCCCTCTCCCGCTGGGAGAGGGAGGCACGCAGTCCGCGTTGGTTTGCAATCGGACGCAGCGGTCGCGGCTCACGAAGGCCCCGGCGTTGCGGGTGCCCGTTGGTCTTTCTGGAATGAGGCTCGTCTGGATGTTTGTCGCGCTGGCCTTGGTGCTGGCGGTGCCGTTCCTGCTGTGGGGGGACGCGCGGGTCTTCACGCCCGAGGGCGCGGTGGCGTGGCTGCGGAACTATGGGGAATGGGCCTGGCTCGCGGGGATGCTGCTGCTCGTGGCCGATCTGGTCCTGCCAGTGCCGGGCACGGCCATCATGGCGGCGCTGGGGTTCACCTACGGACCGGTCGTGGGCGGACTGGTGGGTGCGGGCGGCTCGTTTCTCTCGGGGGTGGTGGCCTATGGATTGTGTCGCGCGCTCGGGCGGCGGGCGGCGGCACGGATGGTGAGCGAGGCCGATCTGGCCAAGGGCGAGGCGCTCTTCCAGCGCTGGGGCGCGTGGCTCGTCGTGCTGTCACGGTGGCTGCCGCTCTTTCCCGAAGTCATCGCGTGCATGGCCGGGCTGACCCGGATGCCGCCGACGGTCTTCCTGCTCGCGCTGTCGTGCGGATCAGTGCCCCTCGGGTTTACCTATGCGGCCATCGGGCACGCGGGCGGAGAGCATCCGACGCTGGCGTTGCTGGTCAGCATGGGGCTGCCGCCGGTGCTGTGGTGGGTGATCCATCGGTTTCTCTTTCGCACCAGAGACAGCAACGCGGAAGCGAAGCAGCCGTGAGGCGGAATGCGTCAGTCCCAAGCGCACTCCATGCAAGGCGGAGGTGGCGGCAGGCATCCTGCCTGCCGTAGAGGTCGGCGTCCCGCCGTCCGGGCATAACGCTAATACGCAGCGCGGCAGAGCCGCAACCAAAGTGGCTGGATGACTCGCTTTAACGCAAAGGGCGCAGAGACCGCAGAGAGACGCGGAGGCGGATATTTTCCTTCGGTCTCTGCGTCCTTTGCGTTGGAAATAACTTCTCAGACAGTGACGAAGTTGGGAGATAGCACTGCTGAGGGGGGCTGGAAATATTGAGGCGGCTATTTTGCAAGGTGGCTCTTTCTCCGCCGGGCGGGACGCCCGGCTCTACGGCAGGCAGGATGCCTGCCTGCCACCGTGTAGCTGGCATGATTTGAGTGACCTGGCCATCGGGCGCTGCCACAAAGCGCCGCTTGCGTTTGGAGGCGATTTCATTAGCGTGCAGACACGTTCTACAGGCTGTCCAGACGGAAGGTTGGGCAGGGTCTTTGGCAAATTGACATGGCGGTTTTGAGCACATCCACGGGCCATGCAAAAACCCTGCGCGCGGGCTTGGGGGCCAGGCTGCTCGCGGCCCTGCTGCTGGTCGTCACCGGCCTGCCACTGGCGGCCCAGCCCGTGGTTTCCAAGGAGTCGGCGGTGCGCGCGGTGTTCCTCTTCAACTTCGCGCAGTTTGTGGACTGGCCGCCGCAGGCCTTCGCCACCCCGCAAAGCCCGCTCATCATTGGGGTGCTGGGCGAGGACCCCTTCGGCGGCTACCTCGACGAAACGGTCCGGGGCGAGCAGGTGAACCACCGCCCGCTGGTCATCCAACGCTTTCATCGGGTGGAGGAGATCACCGCCTGTCATGTGCTGTTCATCAGCCGGTCCGAGACGGAGCGGCTGGGGTCGGTTTTCACCGCCTTGAAAGGCCGCGCCCTGCTTACGGTGGGGGACACTGATGCGTTCTCGCGGAACGGCGGGATGATCCGGTTCCTCACCGACCGGGGGAAGACCCGGCTGCGGATCAATCTCGAAGCGGCCAAGGCGGCCGAGTTGACGATCAGCTCCAAGCTGCTGCGGTCGGCGGAAATTATCCCAGCCGGAAAGGAATAGCTCATGCCACTGCGCGACATGCCCATCCAGCGGAAGGTCAAGCTGCTCCTGCTGCTGACCAGCGGGGCCGTGCTGTTGCTGACGGGCGCGGCGTTCCTCGCTTACGAGGTGTCGGCCTTCCGGCAGACGACCCTGCAGCAGCTCTCCACCCTGGGCGAAGTGATCGCGGCCAACAGCACCGCCGCGCTGGCCTTCGACAACCAGAAGGATGCCGAGGAAATCCTGGCCGCGCTCCGGGCCGAGGCGCATGTCGTCGCCGCCGGGCTCTACGACAAGGAAGGCCGGCTGTTCTCCAAGTATCCCGCGAACCTCCCTGCCAACGCGTTCCCGCGCGCTCCGGAACCGGACGGCTACCGCTTCGAGGATGCCCATCTCGCCGGGTTTCAGCCGGTGGTGCAGCGGGACAGCAAGCGTCTGGGGACGCTGTATCTCAAGTCCGATCTGGAGGCCATGGACGAGCGGTTCCGGCGCTATGCGGGCATCGCCGCCCTGGTGCTGACGGCGTCCCTGCTGGTGGCCTATGTCCTTTCGGCGGCGCTCCAAGGGCAGATTTCCCAGCCGATCATGGATCTGGTGGGCACGGCCCGGGCCATTTCCGAGCGGCGTGACTATTCCGTTCGCGCCACCAAGTCCGGCCAGGATGAACTGGGCCAGTTGACCGAGGCGTTCAACCACATGCTGGGCCAGATCGAGCAGCGGGACCGGGCCGTGCGGGAGAGCGAGGAACGCAAGTCGGCCATCCTCAACACCGCGCTCGACTGCATCATCACGATTGATCACGAAGGGCGGATCCTGGAGTTCAATCCGGCGGCGGAACAAACCTTTGGCTTCACCCGCGCGGAGGCGGTGGGCCAGCGTCTGGCCGAGCTGATCATCCCCCCGGCGTTCCGGGACCAGCACAACCGGGGTTTTGAGCGCTACCTGCGCACCGGCGAGGCCAAGGTCCTCAACCGCCGGCTGGAACTGCCCGCGCTCCGGCGCAACGGCACTGAATTCCCGCTCGAACTTGCCATCGTGCGCGTGGGCGCGGTCTCGCCGCCGATCTTCACGGCCTTCCTGCGGGACATCACCGCGCGCAAGCAGGCTGAGGAACAGGTCCACGCCTCCCTGCGCGAGAAGGAGGTCATGCTCAAGGAGATCCACCACCGGGTGAAAAACAACCTCCAGATCGTCTCCAGCCTGCTGCGCCTGCAGGCGCGCGGGTTGAAGAACCCGGAGACCGTCTCCGCCTTCGAGGAGAGCGGGAGCCGCGTCCAGTCCATGGCGCTGGTCCACGAAAAGCTCTACCAGTCCAGCAGCCTCTCGGAACTGGACTTCGCCGCGTATGCCGAGAGCCTGACCGTCAGCCTGCTGCGTTCCTACGGCACCGACCCCGCGCGCATCCGCCTGCGGCTGGCCATGGAGCAGGTGCATCTGGACATCAACCATGCCATTCCCTGCGCCTTGATCCTGAACGAGCTGGTTTCCAACGCGTTGAAATATGCGTTTCCCAACGGACGCCAGGGAGAAATCTGGCTGCGCATGCGCCGCGACCCGGATGGCCGCATCAGCCTGGCGGTGGGTGACAACGGCATCGGCCTGCCGCCCGGTCTCGATCCGCACAAGGCTGAGACCCTGGGCCTGCAACTGGTGAGCACGCTCGTGAACCAGTTGCGCACGAACCTGGAGGTCACCCGGGCCGAAGGCACCACGTATGCCTTCACCTTTAGCACCGCGAAACCGGAAAGCCACCAGCTCACGCCATGAACCAAGCCCGGCTCCGTCGCCGAAGCCGGCGGCCACGGCGAGGCCATCCGAGGATCCGTAGAGCTTGTTCCCTTTGTGCTTGTGGGTGCCCTTGCTCGGCAGCACCCGGCTGCTGCTTCCGGATGCAGGGAGGCAGGCCGGAACTCAGAGCGCGTGCCGGTGGAAGTAGTGATCCAGGATGGCCTGGGCGGGCACAGTGGCACGTCCCGAACTCAGCACGGACTCCCACATGGGGCCGAGCAGGTTGACGGGAATCTGCAGCTTGGGATTGCCGTGCAGGTAGAGGCGTTTCAACTGCGTGAGGTGCTGCAGGGAATCGGGCAGGGTGGTGAGCCGGTTGTCGGAAAGGTATAGCTCCTGCAACTGCACACAGCGGCCAATCTGAAGCGGAAGTGCGGTCAGTTGATTGTGCCACAGGTGGAGGACATGCAGCTTGACGAGCGTGCCGATCTCGGGCGGCAGGCGCTTGAGGTTCATGCAGCTCAGATTCAACGACACGGCGCCGGTGCGGGCCGCCTGGGCGATACGGCGACGCGCAATGGCCTCCGGGGAGAGGAAGAATTCAATGATATTCATGGGACGATGGAAGCAGAAAGCGGTGGGCAAGTGCTGAACTCGCTGGCCGAAGCCCGCTGTTGTGAAGCTGCAATCCAACCTATTTGCGGTTGCCGCAGTGTCAAGGGGCGGGCGACTGAAACCCGCACGGCGTGATGCGCGGGTTCAGTGCGGACGAAAGGTGCAACAGGAACATTGTGCCGGCCACCGGTTCGGCTTATTTTCCCATGGTTCACTCCTGAATCGGAGCCTGGCTGCGGATGAAGCACTACAAGACAATGACCCGGGCCGAACTGGTCAAGGCGTTGCAGGCCGCCGAGCGCCGGGCCTCGCCCGACAGCCCGGCGGCGGACCCGGGTGTGCCGCACCGCGATCACGCGGAACCGAAGGTGGCGAACGGAGCCGCCACCACCCGTTCCGGAAGCGAGTCCAGCTCGGATGCCCTCGCCCTGTATGACCACACGCCGGCGGCCTGTGTCACGCTCAGCCAGCGCGGCCTGATCCAGCGGATCAACCGGGCGGGCGCGCAGTTGCTGGGCACGGAGCCCGCCAGCTTGATCGGACGGCCGTTCAGCTCGCTGCTGGCGCGCGGAGCAGGTGAACGTTTCCTCCGACAGATGCTCTCCAGCCGGCGGAAACAAGCGGCGGCCACCGGTGTTTTCCCCCTCGCCGAAGACACGGCCGGCAGTTCGCGTCAGGTGCAGGTCACCAGCCAGCCAGTCCACCTGGCTGGAGCGCGCAGCCTAGTCTTCGAGACGGTGCTGCTGGATGTCACGGCGCAACGGGTGACAGCAGCGGAACTGAGGGAGGCCGAGGAGCGGTTCCGGCAGTTGTTCGAGCACCTCCCGTCCGCCTTCTGGCTGACGGATCCAGGACTTCGACAAGTGTTCTATGTAAGCCCGGCTTACGAGACGATCTGGGGGCGGTCGCCCGCCAGCCTCTGCGCCTCGCCTGCCCAATGGCGGGAAACCATCCACCCGGAAGACCGCGCCCGGATCGTGGTCCAGGCCGCTGCGAAGCTGCCGGCCGGGGAGTTTGACGCGGAGTATCGGATCGTGCGGCCGGATGGCACCACGAGGTGGGTCCGGGAATGCGTGTTTCCGCTGAAGAACGCGCGGGGCCGGGTCCATCGCCTCGCACGGCTGGCAGAGGACATCACGGAACGCCGGGAGCTGGAGGCGCTGGCCGACGAACAGCAGAGCCGCTTCCGCCAGTTCGCCGAAAACATCCGCGAAGTGTTCTGGCTGACCGATCTCAAGACCGGCCGGATGATTTACCTGAGCCCCGGTTATCAAAAACTCTGGGGGCGGACGAGCTTCTACCAGTCGCCCAAGGACTGGCTGGCGCATGTCGTGCCGGAGGATCGGGAACGGGTCTGGGAGGCGGCCCAGACGAAGCAGCGAACGGGAGAATACGACTTGGTCTATCGCATTCGCCGGCCCGACGGCTCCATCCGGTGGATTCACGAGCGGGCGTTCCCGGTGCGGGATGCAGCGGGCGAGGTGTATCGCATTGCCGGCATCGCGGACGACATCACGGAACGCAAGCTGATTGAGAAGGAGCTGCTGGAGATCAGCGACCGTGAGCAGTGCCGTTTCGGCCAGGATCTGCATGACGGGCTGTGCCAGCACCTCGCGGGCCTCGAGTATCTGACCCAGTCGCTCAAGGCCAGCCTCGCGGACAAGGGCCAGGCGGAGGCCGACCAGGCTGCCGAGATCGCCACCTTGATCGGCCAGGCCAGCGGCCATGCGCACGATCTGGCGCGCGGCCTCTCGCCGGTGCCGCTGGAGGCGGCCGGACTGCGGTCCGCGCTGCAGGAACTGGCGGCCACCACGGAACGGCTCTTCAGCGTCCAGTGCGAGCTGCGCGCCGATGCAACGGTGCTCATCCATGACAATGGCGTGGCGACCCACCTGTATCGCATCGCGCAGGAGGCGGTGAGCAACGCGATCAAGCACGGGCAGGCCCGCCGCATCGTCATCAGCCTCGTCCGGGACCGGCATTGGACCGTCCTCTCCATCAAGAACGACGGGGCCGAACTGCCGGAGCACCGGCCCCGCGGGGCCGGCCTGGGCGGCCGGATCATGAATTTTCGCGCCTCCATGATCGGAGGCGTGATCGAACTGCAGCACGGACCCGACCGGCAGCCGGTGGTGGTCTGTTCCGTGCCCACGCTGCCGGCCCGCTCCCCAACCAGAAACCCCTGACTGCTCCGCCATGACGCCCAACAAAAAGTCACCCGCCCCCGAGAAACGCCGCATCCTGATCGTGGATGATCACCCGCTCCTGCGCCAGGGCGTGGCCGGGCTGATTGACCGGGAGCCGGACCTGCACGTCTGCGGCGAGGCCCCGAACGCGGCCGAAGCCCTGCAGGTCATCAAGTCGCTGCGGCCGGACCTGGCCTTGGTGGACATTTCGCTGGGCGGCCGGAGCGGCCTGGAACTGATCAAGGATCTCAAGATTCAGCACGAGGATCTCCCGGTGCTGGTGCTCTCGATGCACGACGAATCACTCTATGCGGAGCGCGTGCTGCGGGCCGGGGCGCAGGGCTACATCACCAAGAAGGCCGGCGGCAAGGCGTTGCTGCGGGCCATCCGTGAAGTGCTGGAGGGCCGGGTCTATCTAAGCGACCAGATGTCCTCGAAGCTCCTTCAGAACCTCGCGGGCAAGCGCCCCGGCAAAACGGTCTCCCCGCTGGAACTGCTGACGGACCGGGAGTTTGAAGTCTTTCAGTTGATCGGCGACGGCCGGAGCAGCCGCAAGATCGCCGAAACGCTGCATGTAAGCATCAAGACCGTCGAGGCCCACCGCGCCAACCTGAAGGCCAAGCTCAAGCTCAAGGAAGGCACCGATCTGGTGCATTACGCCGTCCGCTGGGTCGAGACGCAGGCGTAAGGGATTTCGCCTGCAAACAAGCGGCCCTCCCAAAGATGGAAAACTGCGGTTGCCTTCCGGAGCCCATGGGGCCACCGCCACCTGTCAGTGTCCATGCTCCACCCCGGTTGCGTGCTGCCAGGCATGGAGGATGTGGTCAATGATCGCGGGCACGCCCACGCCGTTCTTCACCTGTGCGAAGACGAAGGGGCCGGTGCCCCGCATCTTCTTCGAGTCACGTTCCATCACGCTCAGGTCCGCGCCGATGAGCGAAGCGAGGTCGGTCTTGTTGATGACCAGCAGGTCGCTCTGCGTGATGCCCGGACCGCCCTTGCGCGGAATCTTGTCGCCGCCGGCCGCGTCAATCACCTGGATGGTGTAGTCGGCCAGTTCGCGGCTGTAGCAGGCCGCGAGGTTGTCGCCGCCGGACTCGATCAGCAGCAGTTGCGGGTGGAACTTCCGGTGCAGGTCTTCGAGGGCAAGGAGGTTCGCCGTGATGTCCTCGCGGATGGCGGCGTGCGGGCAGCCGCCGGTCTCGACGGCCTTGATACGATCGGCGGAGAGCGCGTCGTTGCGCACGAGGAACTCGCCGTCCTCCTTGGTGAAGATGTCATTGGTCACGGCGGCGATGTTCATCGTCTCGCGCAGCTTGCGGCAGAGCTGCAGCATCAGCGCGGTCTTCCCGCTGCCCACCGGCCCGCCCACGCCGACGGTGAACGCGCGCCGGGTGTAGTCGCGGTGCAACGGCTTGTCCCGCTCGTGGAAATGGCCGGGATGCTCCATGGGCTCATGCGTGTGGCCGCCGGGACCGTGGCTGTGGGAGTGGGGATGCAGGAGAAAGTTCTTCATGGAGTGAAATCGGTGTCAGTCGCGCAACCGGCGGGAAGGCTAGCGCGGCCCGACTGGTTTGACAACGCCATCGCACCAGCGAGCGGAGCCGGGGGCGCAGCCGGACACTGCCCCCGGAAGCCGGGCCGGCACGGACGCCGGCGATACGGCCTGCGGGACGCGGGCGCTCCGTAGCGCCGGCCTCCGGCCGGCCGTGCCGCAAGCGTCCTCGCTTGCCCCGGAGCGCGGCCCTCCGGGCCGCAGCGGCCACCTTGCTAAAAAGGCTCCGGCCATTCCTATGTCGTTCCCTGCTGCCAGCCGCTGCGGCCCAAGGCCGCGCCCGGGGGCAGTGCACGGATGCGCCCAAGGGAATGCAGGCCTTCACAACCTGCTTGACGGGCGGAAACCCTAGTGGTATGACCTCCTACCAATTACCCTTTCGACCATAGACCGCCCCGCCTCCCTGGTGGCCGATGTCTGCCAGCGGCTGGCCACGGAGATCCGCTCAGAGCGCCATGGCAGCGACGGCTGGCTGCCTCCGGAACGTCAGCTCGCCGAGCAGCTCGGCGTGAGCCGCACCGTCGTGCGCGAGGCCACCAAGCGCCTGGAGCTGCAGGGGCTCATCGAGGTCCAGCACGGCATCGGCATCAAGGTCGTGGACAAGCTGCACAAGCCGCTCAACGGCTCGCTCGCCCTGTTGCTGCCCGACATGGCGGAGCGGCTGCGCCAGTTCGCCGAGGTGCGCCTGCTGGTGGAGCCGGAGGTGGCCCGACTCGCCGCCGAGCGCGCCAGGCCGGCTTCGCTCCGCGCGCTCAAGAAGGTCCAGGCAACGCTCGCGGTCACGACCGATGTGAATGAGGCGGTGGAGTGCGACCTGGAGTTTCACCGTCAGCTTGCCCGCGTCTCGGGCAACGAAGTGCTTGTGCTGCTGCTGGAGTCGCTCGGCGATCTGGGCCGCACGAGCCGTTCCGTGACCATCTCCACCACCGGGGCGGCCCGCGCCCATGAGCAGCACGAGGCGATCATCGCGGCCCTCGAAGCCGGCGACGCGCCTCGCGCGAGCGCGGCGATGCGCTTCCATATCCTTGAGGCAACGGAGGACCTCGCCCGTCAGCTTAAACAGTCCGCCGTCAAACCTGCCCGTTGAAACGCGCATGAAAAACGACTCGCCCTTCCACCGCGTCGCGCCGCAGCGCCCGCGCTCGCGTCGTGAGTTCCTCTGGCAGAGCGGCGGCGGCCTGGGCGGCATCGCGCTGGCCAGCCTGCTGGGCCGGGCCGGGTTGCTGGCCGCCTCACCCCAGACTCCAGACGCCAGACCCCATCACCCGCCAAAGGCCAAACGCGTCGTCCAGCTCTTCATGGCCGGAGCCGCGAGCCACGTTGACCTCTTCGACTTCAAGCCCGAGCTGATCAAGCGTGACGGCCAGCCCAGCGACTTCGGCGAGTCGGTCGAGGCGTTTCAAAATGGCCTTGGCCCCTGGAAGAAGCCCGTGTGGGACTTCAAGCCCTATGGCCAGTCCGGCAAGATGTTGAGCGATGCGGTCGCGGACCTCGGGCACGTCGCGGACGAAATGACCTTCATCCACAACCTCGTGGGGAAGACCGGTGTCCACTCGCAGGCCACGCTCCTGCAGGCGACCGGCTTCAACCTCCCCGGCTTCCCCGGCATGGGCAGTTGGGTGAGCTACGGCCTGGGCACTGAGAACGAGAACCTGCCCACCTTCGTCGTGCTGCCAGACCACCGCGGTCTGGCGAGCAACGGCACCAAGAACTGGGACGCCGCCTTCCTCCCGCAGCAGCACAGCGGCACGGTGATCTATCCCGGCACGGAGACGCCCATCGCCGATCTGTTCCCGCACAAGAAAGGTGACTTCGTCACGCGGGACAGCGAGGCGGCCGCGCAACTGGTGATGGCGAAGCTGAACCAGACCCACGCCGCATCGCGCGAGGGCGATGGCCGGCTGGAATCGCGCATCCGCAGCTACGAACTGGCCGCGCGGATGCAGCTCGCCGCACCCGAGGCCCTCGACATCTCGAAGGAACCGGACTATCTGCTGCGCGCCTACGGCATCAATAATTCGCGCAAGGAGTGGCCCAAGGAAATCAACGCCGAGGAAGAGGCGGACATCTTCGGGCGCAAGTGCCTGGTCGCGCGCCGGCTGCTGGAGCGCGGGGTGCGCTTTGTGCAGATCTGGAGTGGAAACGACAACGGCTTCCCGCGCCGCAACTGGGATTCCCACGAGGACATCGAACGCGACCACGGCCCGCTCGCGCGCGGCATGGCGCGCGGCGCTTCGGCGCTGATTCAGGATCTCAAACAGCGCGGCCTGCTGGAGGACACGATCATCCTCTGGACCACGGAGTTTGGCCGCATGCCCAGCACGCAGGGTGGCAAGGGGCGCGACCACAACCCCTTCGTCTTCACCAACTGGCTGTGTGGCGGCGGCATCAAGGGCGGCGTCACGCACGGCGAGAGCGACGAGTGGGGCTACAAGCCGCTGGACCGCAAGTCACCCACCACCTGCTACGACATCCACGCCACGATGCTGCATCTGCTCGGCATTCGGCACGAGCAGCTCACCTTCCGCCACAACGGCATCGACCGCCGCCTCACCGACGTGCATGGCGAAGTCATCAAGGAACTGCTGGCATGAAGACAAGCGCTCCAACGACTCGCACGCTCCACTGGTTGAACGTCGCCTTCCCCCTCACCCCGGCCCTCTCCCTCCGGGAGAAAGGGAGACGCAGTCCGCGCACGCTGCGTGCTGAACGCTTGCGGTTGCCGGATGGGCTGGCTGCCGTTCTCCCACTCCCGGAGGGAGAGGGCCGGGGTGAGGGGGAAGAGGTCGTGCATCCAAGAGCGCGGTCCATCTGCACCCAAACACTCATCCTCCAGTTCCTCTTCCTTGCACTAGGGTGGTCCACCATCACCGCCTACGCCCAGGAACTTCCCCTCGCACCCGCGCAGGAATGCCGCCCGCGCGCCGGTCTGCCGAACTTCTTCGCGAAGGCCAACACGGCGGGTGCCGAGGTGAAGGTAGCCTACCTCGGCGGCTCCATCACCGCGCAGCCCGGCTGGCGACCCAAGACGCTGGCGCACTTTCAGAAGACCTTCCCCACGGCGAAGTTCTCGGAGATCAACGCGGCCATCGGCGGCACCGGCTCGGACCTCGGCGTCTTCCGCCTCAAACAGGACGTGCTCGACGCGAAGCCCGACCTGCTCTTTGTTGAGTTCGCGGTGAACGACGGACTGGCGTCGCCTGAGCAGATCTTCCGCTGCATGGAGGGCATCGTGCGGCAGACGTGGCGCACGCTGCCGCAGTGCGACATCTGCTTCGTCTATACCATCACGGAGCAGCTCGCGCCCGTGATGCTCGAGGGCAAGTTCCCGCGTGCCGCCAGCGCGATGGAGAAGGTCGCGGACCATTACGGCATTCCCACCATCCATCTGTGCATGGAAGTCGCGCGGCTGGCGAAGGAGGGCAAGCTGGTGTGGAAGGCGCCGCTGCCCAAGACGCCCGAAGAGAAGGCGAAGGCCGGGGACAAATTTGTCTTCGCACCGGATGGCGTGCATCCGCACGTCGAGACCGGGCACGAGCTATACTTGCAGGCCGTGGCGCGCTCGCTCCCGGCGATTCGGGAGGCATCGAAAGCCACCGGTGCGCATGCGCTGGCCGCCCCCTTCATCGCCACCAACTACGAGCACGCCAAACTGATCCCGATCAACGAGGCGGTGCTCTCCAAGGACTTCAACCTGCTCGACGCGAAGACCGACCCCTTCGGCAAGCGCTGGGCCAGCCGTATGACCACACTGCACAAGGCGACGCAGCCGGGCGCAACGCTCACCTTCAAGTTCAAGGGCACCCGCTGCTCCATCTACGACATCATCGGGCCAGACTGCGGCCAGGTGATCGTCACGGTGGATGACCAGCCGCCGCGCACGGTGCCGCGCTTCGACAGCTACTGCACCTATCACCGGCTCGCGACGCTGGGCCTGGGCACCGAGCTGCCGGACAAAGTTCACACGGTGAAGATCGAGATTCACCCCCAGCAGCCCGACAAGGCGAAGATCCTCGCGACCCGCGACAACAAGATGGACAAACCCGAGCGCTACGATGGGACGGCCTTTTTCCCCGGGGCGATTCTGCTGGTCGGAGACTTGGTCAAATAGCGCACCCGCACTTTGAGATGAAAACCCCGACTCTACTTGTCGCCTGCCTGGCGCTGGCGGTCACCTGCGGCGCGGCGGAGCAGCCCACCAAGGCCAGTTCCACCGACTGGTGGTCGCTTAAACCACTGATGCGACCGCTCGTGCCGCCAGTTCAAGGTTCAAAGTTCAAGGTTCAAAGTCCGGTGGATGCGTTCATCGTGGCGAAGTTATCCGGGAACAATCTGTCGCAGTCGCCGGAAGCGGAACCGCGCGTGCTGATTCGGCGGCTTTACTTTGACCTGCTCGGACTGCCGCCGAAGCCGGAGGAAGTGGCAGAGTTCGAGCGCGCCTGCTCCCTCGGCGATCGGCAATCGGCAATCGGCAATCTTGTGGACCGGCTCCTCGCCTCGCCGCACTACGGCGAGCGCTGGGCGCGCCACTGGCTCGACGTGGTCCACTACGGCGACACGCATGGCTATGACAAGGACAAGCCGCGCCCGAACGCCTGGCCTTACCGTGACTATGTGATCCGCGCGTTCAACGAAGACCGGTCTTATGCGCACTTCATCCAGGAGCAGCTCGCTGGCGACGTGCTCTTCCCCGGCACGCGCGACGGCATCGAGGCGCTGGGCTTCATCGCGGCGGGACCGTGGGACTTCATCGGCCACGCGGAGGTGCCGGAGAGCAAGATTGACGGCAAGATCGCCCGGCATCTCGACCGCGATGACATGGTCGCGAACACGATGCAGACCTTCAACAGCCTCACCGTCGGCTGCGCCCAGTGCCATGACCACAAGTTCGACCCCATTCCGCAGCGCGATTACTACCGGCTCCACGCCGTCTTCGCCGCGCTGGACCGGGCGGATAAAAAGTATTTCGCCGACGCGAAGCTGACGCAGCGCTTCGCGGAGCTGGAGCACCAGCAGCGCTTGCTCACGGACAAGAAGAACGCCATCGAGTTTCATGCCAAGAACGCCGCCGGCAAGGAGCTGACAGAACTCGACAAGCGTATCGAGGCCGTGAGCAAGGCGAAGGGCGGCCTGCGGCCCGAGTATGGCTACCACAGCGGCATTTCCCCCGCGCAGGAAGCAACGAAGTGGGTGCAGGTGGACCTGGGCCGCAGCGTGGTGATTGACCGCGTTGTGCTGCGCCCGTGCTACGATGACTTCAACAAGATCGGCGCGGGCTTTGGCTTCCCCGCGCGGTTCAAGGTGGAGGCCAGCGATGACGCACAGTTCAAGTCAGGCGTGGTGAGCGTGGTGGACAAGACGGCCGTGGACTTCGCCAATCCCGGCATTGCACCACAGACCTTCAAGAGCACCGGAGCGACCGCACGCTTCGTGCGCGTCACGGCCACCAAGCTCGCGCCACGCCAAAACGACTACATCCTCGCGCTCGCCGAGCTGCAGGTTCTCGACACTACGGGCAGCAACGTCGCGCTCAAGGCAACCGTGACCGCGCTCGACTCCATCGAGGCCCCACCCCGCTGGCGCAAAACCAATCTCACCGACGACGTCGCCCCGGCGGCTGACAACTCCGGCGAACTCGCCGAACTGCGCGCGAAACGAGAGGCGCTGCTGGCCAAGGCGATGACCGACAAGAACCGGACTGACCTGGCCGTGCTGGCGAAGGACTTGGAGCGGGTGGCAGCCGAGTTGAAGCAGTTTCCAAAGCCCGACGTGGTCTATGCCGGCACGGTGCATTACGGCAGCGGCTCGTTCTCCGGCACGGGTCCGACCGGCGGCAAGCCGCGCGTCATCAAGGTTCTCAACCGGGGTGATGTGAAGCAGCCGAAGGACGAAGTCGCCGCCGGAGCGCCGGGTTACCTCACCGGCCTGTCCGGTGAGTTTGTGATCCCGCCAGAGCACGCCGAGAGTGAGCGGCGCGCCGCATTGGCGAGGTGGCTCTCGTCACCAGACAATCCGCTCACCTGGCGCAGCCTGGTCAACCGCGTCTGGCAGCATCATTTCGGGCGCGGCCTCGTGGAGACACCGAACGACTTCGGCCGCATGGGCGCGCTGCCGACGCACCCGGAGCTGCTGGACTGGCTGGCCGTTGAATTCCGCGATGGCGGCGGATCGCTGAAGAAACTGCACAAGCTGATCGTGATGAGCGCGACGTATCGCCAGGCCAGCCAAGTTGAAGGGATGAAGAGTGGAAAAGTTAAAGAGGCGAGTGTCAGCGGCCTTCCCTCCCCTTCAACCCTTCAACCCTTCAACTCTTCAACCCTCGACGCCGAGAATCGCCTCCTCTCCCACCAAAACCGCCGCAAGCTCGACGCCGAGGCCATCCGCGACGCCACGCTTTACGTCGCGGGCAAGCTGGACCCGAAGATGGGCGGGCCGGCGTTTCAGGACTTCATCGTCGAGAAGCCGGAGCACTCGCCGCATTACGAGTATCACCTGCACGACCCCGAGGATCCGAAGTCGCACCGACGCTCGGTCTATCGCTTCCTGGTGCGTTCGCAGACGCAGCCGTTCATGACCACGCTCGACTGCGCGGACCCCTCGATGCAGGTGGGCAAGCGGAACGAAAGTGTCTCCGCCCTGCAGGCCCTCGCGCTGCTGAACAACGGCCTGATGGTCACGATGGCCAAGCACTTCGCTGCCAAGCTGGAGGCAGGCGGTGGCGACCTGAACGCCAAGGTGGACCGGGCCTTTCGTGAGGCACTGGCCCGCGCGCCGTCACCGGAGGAGAAGGCGAACCTCGCCGCCTTTGCGCAGCAGCATGGCCTGGCGAATGCCTGCCGCGTGCTGTTCAACTTGAACGAGTTTGCGTTTGTGGATTGAGGCGGAAACCCGAAGCAGTGCCCGCTAAACACGCGAAATGACGCGAAAATGGGAGAGCTTTACACTCCCTCCAACCAATTTCCGAAGGCCGTCGGTGGAACTACAGCCAGACGCCACGAGGCACGCCTTCTCCCTTCTTCGGAGGAGGGGATGAGGGGTGGGGCCACCCACGCCGGCGCACGTCACCCCTCACCCCAACCCTCTCCCCTTCTCTGAGGAAGGGAGAGGGAGCCAGAATGCATCTCGATCCCCAGCCATTTCATCGAACGTGATTCCGCATTGGGGTCAGGCCGTCCGTCGGAGCATGTCCCTTTCGCCTGATTCGCGTGTTTCGCTGGCCATCACCTCACCGCTTCTGCCCGAGCCACAGCATGAGCATGGGCAGCAGGACGCCCAGTGCGAGGCAGAGCCAGACGGGCCAGACGGGCCGGAACAACTTGAAGGACAGCACCAGGCCCAGCACGATGGTCAGCGTCGCAGCGATGGACATCACGACTACAAATGCCTGGAAAAACTTGGGCGAGGACGGCTTGCCGAATTCGTCTTCCGACGGATAGATGTGATCGGAATGCACTACGCGGAACTTCTGCAACAGCGTCTCGGCCTCGCTGGGATGCTTGAGACGGTTGTGGTTCACCGTCTGATACCACCCGGTGAGGATGAAAAACAGCAGCAGCGGGGTGAAGAAGCAGCCCAGAAACAGGTGGGCGCGGCGGATGAACTTCATGCGGGGGCGGGGTGGGCGGTGCGGCTATTTCTCAGGGATCGGGATGAACAGCTTCTGGCCGGTGCGCAGCTTGTCCATGTTCGCAGTCGGGTTGGCGGCTTCGAGCTGCTTGAGCGTGATCTTGCCGGGCTTGCCCTTCGCCTTCAGGTCGTCGTTGTAGGCCTTGAGAATTTCGAGCGCGGTCTGGTTCTTCTCCACGACGTGATAAACGCCAGTGTCCGGCACGCCGGACGGCACTGGCGCGGTCTTGCTGCCGGAGGAATCGGACTTGGACCTGGGCGGATGGGCTGAAGCGGGCACGATGATCGAAGGCGGCGTGGCGGCCAGTTCCTTCTGCAAGCGCTCCAGCATCTCCGTCAGTTTCTTCTGGTCCTCGATGCGCCGGCGTTCGCTTTCCTTGAGCGCGTCTCGGAGTTGGCCTAACTCGACTTTGCTTGCCGCAGTTTGGAGAACGTTATTGGCCGAAACGGCCGCCTTGGCGGCGGCCTCTTCGACCAGGGCGGCGTTCCGTTGCAGGTCGGCGAGCTTCTTGCGGAGCACCTCGTTGGTTTCCTTGACGGATTCAAGATCGCGCTCGACGCGGCGGAGGCGGTCTTCCAGTTCCTGCCGCACCGCGTCGCCGATCTGGTTTTGGGCAGGCGCAATCGCCGGCGAAGAGAGCCACACCGCCATGACCGCAACGAACAGAATCCGTTTCATGCGGCAACCATAGGCAACCGCCGCCCGCCGGGGCAAGCGGCGAAGGAAGCGCCTGCGAACACGCGCCGGAGCGCGCCTGTGTCGCGGAGACCAGCCGCAGCCGCTGCGCCAGGCCCAATGTGTTGCGAAGTTCCTATGCCACTCGGGCATTGCTGCGGCTGGCCCCGCGCCAAGCGGGACACAGCCGCGCTCCACGGAAGGATGTTGCACAAACTCCACTTGCCTTTGCGGTTCCTTCCGCAACACTCGCCGCGCGTTATGAGCAAAAAATCCGGGCCCAAAGTATCCAAGAAGTTCGCCAACTATCCGCGCCTCAATCCCCTCGGCGTGGGCAAGGACATCTCCGCCGCCGACCTGATTGACCAGGTCATGCTCGCCTACAACGGCGGGCGGCTGCGCGAGGCCAGCCAGCTCCTCGCGAAGAAGATGCTGCCGGCGGACGGGTTCATCGGCATGAGCCTCACCGGCGCGCTCACCCCCGCCGGCCTGGGCAAGTCCTGCCTCATCCCACTGATGAAGGCCGGCTTCGTGGACTGGATCGTCTCCACCGGCGCGAACCTCTATCACGACCTGCATTTCGGCCTGGACATGAAGCTGCACAGCGGCTCGCCGTTCCTCGACGACGTCGAGCTGCACCAGGAGGGTGTCATCCGCATCTATGACGTGCTCTTTGACTACAACGTGCTGCTGGATACCGATGCCTTCGTGCGCGAGGTCATCCAGGGGCCCGAGTTTCAGCGGCCCATGGGCACGGATGAATTCCATTACCTTCTGGGCAAATACGTCGCCGCGCGCGGCAAGAAGCTGGGGCTGAAGGATTCTTCCGTCCTGGCCACCGCCTACGAGTGCGGCATCCCGATCTTCACCAGCAGCCCGGGCGATTCCAGCATCGGCATGAACGTGGCCGCGATGGCCTTGCGCGACTCGAAGCTGCTCCCGGACGTGAACCGCGACGTGAACCAGACTGCGGCCATCGTCTATCACGCGAAGTCCACCGGGCACACGAGCAGCGTGTGGATTCTCGGCGGCGGCAGCCCGAAGAACTTCATGCTCCAGACCGAGCCGCAAATCCAGGAGGTCATGGGCATCCAGGAAAAGGGTCACGACTACTTCCTGCAGGTCACCGATGCCCGGCCGGACACCGGCGGTCTCTCCGGTGCCACTCCCGCCGAGGCCGTGAGCTGGGGTAAAGTGGACCCGGACAAGCTCCCCGACTCCGTAGTCTGCTACACGGACTCGACCATCGCCCTGCCGCTCCTGAGCGCCTACGTGCTCACCCGCGTGAAGCCGCGCAAGCTCAAGCGCCTCTATGACCATCGCGATGCGATCCTCGACAAGGTCCGCTCGCTCTACCTGGCGCGAGGCACGGTGACGAAGGTGCTGACCAGCCGGAAGATCGCCAAACGCGCGAGCAGCGTGGGGATCAAGTAACCCCGTGCTGGCGGCTGGGAGGCGCCGGGTTGCGCGTGGACTGGTCCGAGCTGGCTCGTCTTGCTGTGGCCAACGGTCGGCGGCTGCAAGCCGCCGGCACGGCCCGTGGGGCTGCGCAAGCTCGGGCGGCTTGCCCCAAGTTTGGAGTCCCGCCTTTAGGCGGCGGACCGTGGGCAGCACCAAAACGCTGCGCGGATAGCCCATTGGAAATTCGACGCCCCGCCGCCTGAAGGCGGGACTCCGAACCGGGGACGGCTCCAAGCCGCGCGCGTGCAGGTTGGACAAGGCTATCGGCCGAGAGAGCTTCCAACTCTGGCAACGCTTTAGGCCGGCGGTTTCCCCCCTCAAGATTCCGGTTGCTAACCACCGAATCCTGAGTTACTGCTATTTCAGTAGTAACAGAAATTACAGATACTGAAATTGAGAAAGGCCTCCTATGAACCCCGCTGACCCAACCCCGGCTGCCATGAACCTCATCGTCTGGACCTGCATCGTTTACCTGCTGGCGAGCGTGGCGCTCACCGTGTGGGTGGCGAAGACCCTGCACAAGAACGGCCGCATCTTCCTGGTGGACAGCTTTGGCGGAAACGAGCCGCTGGCCGACTCGGTGAACCACCTGCTCGTCGTGGGCTTCTACCTGATGAACATCGGCTACGTGACCCTCGCCCTGAAATACGGCGTGGAGATCGCCAACGCGCGTGAAGCCATCGAGACCTTCAGCACCAAGATCGGCATGGTGCTCATGGTCCTGGGCGTGATGCACTTCTTCAACCTGCTCGTCTTCACGCGGATGCGCCGCCGGGCGCTGCTGCACAAGGTTCCGCCGCCGGTCCCGCCCGCGGGCCACCTGCACGCGCTCAATCCTTGAACCTCCTGCCGCCCGGCGCGGGCTGACCGCGCCGGGCCTCCTGCCATGAAGACTCTCCATATCCTTTACGACGCTGAGTGCGCCTTCTGCCGTCGGAGCCGCGACTGGCTGGCCACGCAGGGGGCTTTGGTGCAGTTCGTCCCGCTTGCGCAGCAATCGCCGGAAGTGGCGACACGCTTCCCGGAGATTCGGCCATATCTTCACCCACGCGAACTGACGGTCGTCAGTGATGCGGGCGCGGTCTGGCATGGGCCGGCGGCGGTGGTGGTCTGCCTGCACGCCATCGAGGAGCACCGCCAGCTCGCCGCGCGGATGGCGGAACCGTGGCTGCTGCCGTATGCGCCGAAGGCCTTCGAGTTTCTGATGGCCAACCCGGAACAGCTCACCCCCTGGCTGCTCTACACCCCGCAGGTCACCGTGGAACAGGCCCTCCGTCATTACACCCAAAACGAGGGACAGTTGAAGTCGGGCGCACGGGCAAGGCCGCCCGCCTTGCCGTTGGCGTGAACGGCGCGCGGCGTTCACGCCGCTTCAGGCTGGCGCGTTCCGGTGTGATCGGAAGTGCTTCGGCATTCGAACGGTGAAGCGGCCTGAAGGCCGCGCGCCACGGAGTCAGAGCGACAGCAGCAGTTTCTTGATCTCCTTCAGGATCGCCAGTGGCTCGGTCTTCATCAGGCGGGGGAACTTGCCGCCGAGCTGAATGAAGTCGCCGCGGCGGTGGAGCATGAGCTTGTCGCCCTTCGTCTCCACCGCATCCAGACCGCGCTCGCCCGCGAGCAGCTTCAACTCGGTCGCTTGCAGCAGCAACTCGACTGGCTTGGGCCATTTGCCGTAGCGGTCCCGGAGTTCCCGGCCAAGCGCATCCACGTCCGCCTTGGTCGCAGCCTGCGCGAGCTTCCGGTAAGCCTCGATGCGATGCTGCGGCTCGGGCACGTAGGCGGGGGGCAGGAAGGCACCAGCGAGGGGAGTTTTGAGTTTCGAGTTATGAGTTTCGAGTTCGGAGCGGTCGGGACGGTCGGGTTGCACCCACACGTCGGTGTCGCGGGGGACGGAGATCGAAGGCGTGGGGCGTGCTGCATGTTGCGTGTTGCGTGAGAGCGTTCGCTGTCCTTTGGCGTCGGGCACGGAACACGGAACACGCGACACGTCCGGCTTCTCCTCCACCGGGTTCATGGCCAGGAAGTCCAGGCGCAGCACGACATCCGTCCGTTTCGCCAGCTTCTCGCCTTTGAGCGCGGCGACGCTTTGCTTGAGCAAGTTGCAGTAAAGCTCGAAGCCCACGGCCGTAATGTGGCCGCTCTGCTGCGATCCGAGCAGGTTGCCCGCGCCGCGGATTTCGAGGTCGCGCATGGCGATCTTGAAGCCGCTGCCGAGCTGCGCGTATTGCTTGATGGCGCTCATGCGCTTGCGCACGTCGGTGAGCATGCGGGCGTGGCGGGGCAGCAGCAGGTAGGCGAAGGCCTGGTGCTTGTAGCGGCCCACGCGCCCGCGCAACTGATACAACTGGCTCAGCCCAAAGCGGTCGGCACGGTCAATGATCAGCGTGTTCGCATTCGGAATGTCCAGGCCGCTCTCGATAATGGTCGTGGAGATCAGCACGTCCGCCTCGCCGTTCACGAACTTGGTCATCACTTCCTCCAGCTCGTCGCCGCTCATCTGCCCGTGGCCGACGAGGATGCGGGCGTTCGGCACCAGGAGCTGCACGCGCGACCGCATCACCTCGATGGTCGTCACGCGGTTGTGCAGGAAGAACACCTGGCCGCCCCGCTCCAGTTCGCGGCGGATGGCGTCGCGGATGAGCCGCTCATCGTAGTGCTCCACAATGGTCTCGACCGGCAGCCGGTCCTGCGGCGGCGTCTGGATGGTGCTCATGTCCCGCGCGCCGGTGAGCGCGAGATACAGGGTGCGCGGGATGGGCGTGGCACTGAGGGTAAGCACGTCCACATGCGTGCGCATGAGCTTAAACTTCTCCTTGTGCATCACGCCGAAGCGCTGCTCCTCGTCAATGACCACGAGGCCAAGGTCCTTGAACGTCACGTCACTCTGCACGAGCCGGTGCGTGCCGATCACGATGTCCACCGCGCCGGCCGCGAGCTGTTCCACAACCTTGAGCTGCTCCTTGCGCGTGCGGAAGCGCGAGAGCAGTTCGACGCGCACCGGGTAGTCCGCCATGCGGTCGCGGAAGGTGTTGTAATGCTGCTGCGCCAGCACGGTGGTGGGCACGAGGATGGCCACCTGCTTGCCGCCCATCACGGCCTTGAACGCGGCGCGGATGGCCACCTCGGTCTTGCCGAAGCCCACGTCGCCGCAGATGAGGCGGTCCATGGGCTTGGGGATTTCGAGGTCGTGCTTGGCGTCCTCGATGGCACGGTGCTGGTCGGGCGTCTCCTCGAAGAGGAAGGACGCCTCGAACTCGCGCTGCCACGGCGTGTCGGGGCCGAAGGCGTAGCCCGGCTGCGTGGCGCGCTTGGCCTGGATGGCGAGCAGCTCGGAGGCGAGGTCGCGCACGGCGCGTTCGGCCTGCTGCTTGGTCTTCTCCCAGCGCTTGCCACCCAGGGTGTTCAGCGGCGGACGCGCCTTGCCTGCGCCGACGTATTTGCCGACCAGATGCGCCTCAGTGATGGGAACGTAGAGCTTGGGCGGCTCGCGGTCGGTGTCGGAGGGAGCGTATTCGATGACGAGGCATTCCTGGCCGGACTCGGGCGCGGCCGGCTGGTCCGGTTCGAGCAGCGTGCGGTCCTTGCGACCGCCCACGGGCAGCACCTTCAGTCCACGGAAACGTCCGATGCCGTGCTGGAGGTGGACCACGTAATCGCCTTCCTCCAGCTCGCTGAAATCAATGTCCAAGGCTGAACGCGCCGCGATGGCGTGCGCCGACTTCATGCGTCGGGGGCGCTGGACTTTGTAACGGCCGAAAATCTCGGCGTCGGTCACGACGACGAACTTCGCGGCCTCGCACAGGAAACCGCGGGCGAGCGTGCCGAGGTGGACGGTGGGGAATGGGAGCGGGGATGGGGCCTGGCGTTTGGGGTCTGGGGGGGCGGTAGGGGCGGGTTTGCGGGTTCGTGGCCGTTTGCTCTGCGTCTCGTTTGGAGTCCCGGCTTCAGCCGGTGGAACGTTGCTTGCGCTCCCAGTCGCTGCGTGCGCAGCGGTGCTGGCGGTCGGAGCGCTCGCCGCCTGAAGGCGGGACTCCGAACCGGGGAGGGTTCCCAAGCCCATTTCCTGCCACAGTTCGCCGAACCGCTGGGCCTCGCCATCGTTGTTGCACAACACATGGACTGCGAAGCCCGTGCGCAGCCAGCGCTGGAGCTGGAGGAAGAATTCCCGGCGCTGGGCCTCGGCGACTTCGGGGGCGGAGGGGCGGTCGGCGATGGGGCGGAAGGCTTCGAGGGAGGAGAGGGAGAGGGAGGAGTGATTAGTAATTAGTGAAGAATGGGGGCCACGGGGCGACAGATGCGCGGACTGCGACAGCGCCCTGCCTTCTCCCTCGCCCCCATCGGGGGAGAGGGCTGGCCCGTCCTCCGTAGCATTACTGCGGAGGGTGGGGGTGAGGGGGCGGGCGTCAGCAAGAAGGTCGTCAGGATTATCCAAATCCTCCGACTCACTCTCCACCTCCAAACCTTCATCCTCCAGCATGGCCAGCACGGTCAGCTTGCGGCGGAGCAGTTCCTCGCGCAGCTCTGCCCACGTTGCGAAGAACGGATCGTTCTCGGGCACCATCTCGCCGTAATCCTCGGCGTGACGCTCGATGGCGGCGGGGTCGCAGAGGAGGACGATGGCGTCGTCGGGGAGATAATCGAGCAGCGTCGCCAGTGGCGCGTGGCCTTCAGGCCGCTTCGACGTGGTGGCTTCGGGCGTTTCCGAGGCTGCTGGAGCCGACTGGACTCCGTCCGGTGAAGCGGCCTGAAGGCCGCGGTCCACTGAGCCTACCTCGCGCTTCAGGACGCCCAGTTCGCCGGCGGGCGGAAGGGTGATCTGGTCGAGTTCCCCGCCATCGCGCGAGATTTGCGTGACGGGATCGAAGGTGCGCAGGGACTCCAGTTCATCACCGAAGAATTCCAGCCGCACGGGCCACGGGCTGGTGAGCGGGAAGACGTCCACGATCCCGCCGCGCAGGGCGATGTCACCCTTCGCCGAGACCTGCGCCTCGGAGTCGTAGCCGTTGTCTTCCAGCCACTCGATGAGGTCCAGCGGCTCGATGCGGTCGCCACGCCGCAGAGTGCGCATGCGGGCGGCCAGCATGGCGGGCGGGAAGGTGCGCTGGAGGAGGGCGGTGATGCTTGTGGTGAGGATTGCCGATTGCCGATTGCCGATTGCCGATTGATGGCCAGCCAACGCCACCAGCGTTTCGAGGCGCTCGCTGATGACGTCCGCGTGAGGGAGCTTGTCTTGGTGCGGGAGGATTTCCCACGCGGGGAAGAAGAGGGGGCGGGACTGGATGCTGGATGCTGGATGCCGGATGCTGGATGAATGCCGGGGTCCGCTGTGGCCGAGCCAGGTTTCCAGGTCTTGCTGGAGGACTTCCTGTGCCTTGAGATTCTCCGCCACAAGGACCACTGGGCGGGAGGGAAGTTCCTGATGCAGCCACGCGGCGAGAAAGGCGTGGGCGGAGCCGGTGATCCCCTCACACGTCAATGCGCCGCCCGACTCCACACGCCGCAGCAGGGCCTGCGCGGCGGGAGCTTGGCGGAGCCGCGTGAACAGATGGTCGAACATGCGGGCCGAAGCCCGTTTCAACCGCAGGCTGGCATTCGCGCGGTGAAAGCGTCAAGGGGTGGTTAAATTCCAAGTTTCAAATCCCAAATTCCAAAGAAGTTCCAAACTCCAAGCTTCAAGTGGCTTGCCGTTCGATCAGGTAGGTGAGCTTCCCGGACGCCTGGCAGATTGGAATTTGAAACTTGGAGCTTCTTTGGATTTTGGAGCTTGGAATTTGGATTTTCCCCCCGCGATTGCACACTCGACACCCGCCCTGCCCCGCTGAAAACTTCCCGCGTGTTCCGTCCCTGCATTGACCTGCACGAAGGCAAGGTGAAGCAAATCGTCGGCGGCTCGCTGCAAGACAGCGGGGCCGGGCTGCGCACCAACTTCGTGAGCGAACGGCCCGCGTCATGGTTCGCCGAACTGTATCGGCGCGATGGGCTGATGGGCGGGCATGTCATTCAGCTTGGCGCGGGCAATGAGACGGCGGCCCGTGAGGCGCTCGCGGCGTTCCCCGGCGGACTTCACCTTGGCGGGGGCGTGAACCTCGACAACGCGCGCGGCTGGTTGGATGCGGGGGCATCGCACGTCATCGTCACGTCCTGGGTCTTTCGGGATGGGCAGCTCGATTTCGACCGCGTCCGCGCGCTGGTGAAGGCGATTGGCAAGGAGCGGCTGGTGCTCGATTTGAGCTGCCGCCAGCGCGATGGCGAGTATTGGGTGGTGACGGACCGCTGGCAGAAGTTCACCGAGTTCACGGTCAGCGAGGACGCGCTGACGCGGCTGGCGGTGCATTGCGCGGAGTTCCTCGTGCACGCCGTGGATGTGGAGGGCCTGTGCCAGGGCGTGGACCTGAGGCTGGTGGAGAAACTGGCCCATTGGTCGCCGATCCCGGTGACATATGCGGGCGGGGCGCGGGCGATGACGGATCTGGAGGAAGTCACCTGGGCCGGGCGCGGGCGGGTGCATCTGACCATCGGCTCGGCGCTGGATATCTTTGGTGGCACGGGTGTGCGGTATGAGGATGCGGTGGCGTTTAACCGGAAGACTTCAAGTTCAGGGTCCAAGAGTTAGAGCGCTTTCTGTTTAAGTTGTCGCAAGGTCCGGTCGAAGGTAAGGTTGC